>BEHM01000022.1 GCA_002923315.1 bacterium HR10 | reverse complement strand
CACCCGAGGGCGACGGATGGTGATGGTGCCAATGCCCAGGGTCAGCCTGCGAGGTTTCCCATAGCCGTTCCTGTAACCCTGGACTCCGTCCACCGCGGCTCGCCGCTGGTAGCGGCACCGGCCCAACAACTCGGTCACCTCCTGCTCCAGGAGATCCTGGATGAACTCCTGGATCTTGCCCCGAACCCACTCCTCCAACCCCTCCCATGTGGGGCTTGATACCAGGGATCCTCCCGTGGTACGCTTGTTCATGGCGGTGTACCTCCTCCTTTCTCTTCGTTAACGTTTTCTCTCTTAAGAAGGGAGGATACACCGCCTTCAGCAGAATTTCCACACCCTTTGATTTTACCTCGTTTGGATTGCTCCGCCGGTCAGCGGGGGATCTGCCGAGGCATTCGATATCGCCATCGTCAACGGGGAGCCAGTCGTTGTTGGGAGCGCTACCTTTCAAGATCCCCAACGCGGAGTCAACGTCGGGCGTGCCTTCGTCTGGACGCCGAGCAAAGGTATCCGCCAGCTCAGCACCCTCGATCCCATTGCCGAGTCCAGGGCACTTGCCATTTCCCCAGACGGACGATACATCGTGGGTCAAGAGCACAATCGCGCTGTGCTCTGGACCCTCGGAGGAGATAGCTACGCCGTACAAGATCTCGAGGTGCCCCCAGGGTACAGTAACAGTAAAGCGCTGGACGTTTCCAATACTGGCGCGGTGGTCATAAGGTCCGACAATCCCAGTTCCACCTTGTTCCGGTGGACTCCGGACGGCGGCACGCAATCTATCGCCTCCCCTGTTGCCGAAATGGGCGCCATCTCCGCCGATGGGGAGATTGTTGTGGGAGGGGTAGGAGGAAATTCACCCTATGCCTTCCGCTGGACCAGCTCCGGGGGATTGGAGGATCTCAACACCTTTCTGCCGCCCAGTATACCTCCGTCGGTGCTCTCAGAAGCCTCGGGCATGTCTCCGGACGGGCGTTTTATTGTCGGCAACGGATACAACGGGCAAACTATGCGTCCGGAGTCGTTTGTGATGGATTACACAACCAAAGCCGTGCGCTGGCTGGGGATTCCTGCTGGAGAAAATGTCACATTCTTCCTCACCAGCGCACAGGATGTCTCCTCCGATGGGACAATCGTCGTAGGGTTTGCCGTGGATAATTCCTGGTCAGTCGCCCGGGCCGTTTGGTGGCGGCAGGATACCGGACCTGAAGATCTCAACCAGCGTTTTGCCTCCCTGCTCGGGGATGGCTCTGTTCTGCGGGAAGCTCGCGCCATCTCCCCGGACGGACGGTACATCGTAGGCGTGGGCTACAACGCCTCTCGGAGCCAGATCGAAGCCTTCGTGCTGGATACGCGTGCGGGGACGGAGTTGAGCATCGCCGGGATGATCTCATCCGCTGGCGCTGCGGAGACAGATGTGAAGTGAAGATCGTTCTGGAGGCCAAGGGCTTTGAGACAGAGCGGGATCGGCAAAGGGAGATTGCGGCCAGATGACAGGTGCAGGGGGTAAATCAGTTTGGGAGAGTTCGAGCGCTGGGTGTTTTGCATGTGCCGGGCGCCATGTGGGGGGCATGAGACGATCCTGGAGGCGCTCCAGGTGCTGGTCGTTGGTGACATTGGGCAAAGGGTTCCAATTGGCAGGTGCTTCTATTAAGCCAGCATCTTGCGCCTCCTTCGTGTTGGAAGGTCAGGGCATCCTGCGCGTTCAAGTAGGGAGGCGCGAGTGTGAGGGCTGAAAGAAGCCGGTAGGTCTCGACCCAAGGGAGTGCAAAGCGTCAAGGGAGCGCACGAATTCTCACCGTCCAGGACAATGGTGGTGGACCGGAGGAGATTCGAACTCCCGACCTCCAGAGTGCGATTCTGGCGCTCTCCCAGCTGAGCTACCGGCCCACCATCGCAGCATTAGGTTATCGGATAGTTCGCGCGCGTGTCAAGAGCGTGGTCATTCTCGGGATGGTCCCTCGACGTGCACATTTTGCGCGCGGTCGGGCACGCGCGGCCTCTGCCGATGTGCCTCTGGGGAGGCGCATGATGAGCGTCGCCCCTGTTTGCCCGGTGAGAGACCCGGACGACGCTGACTGGAAGGTGATCTCAAGCACACCCCTTTGGGTGATGCAGATGCGCACGGGATGGGCACGCCTCCCTCTGGGCTCCCGGGGAGAGAGAACACACCGCCAGTGGAACATCGTGCGGTTGAGGGGACAAGACGAACATGGCCCATCGGCGAGCTGCGTGAGGATTCACCCCGATCGCCCTCGGTCACTGTTTCCTTCGCAGCATGCCACCTTGTCCGCTGAGCCAGATCTCCATGCGCTCACCCGTCGCATCGAGGAGCACCGTATCCAGATATTGGTCGCCATTGAAGTCCATGACCGCGGTGGCCGCTGAAGGTGTCGCGGTGAACAACTGCTGGTGCAACTGCGGCACGCCACGTTCGCTGATCCGGTATACCCAAGCCTCCGGGACAACAGCGCTTGCACACACGATGGCCGTTCCATCAGTCCCCCATGGTCCCAGACCGATTCCGATAGGCCGTTCTACCGTTGGCACTGTCGCCATCACATGGAGTCGTATCGTGCGTCCATCCCGGAACACATCCTCGATCCTCACCAGTGAGAGACTGGACTCCCCATGGTTCGCTGTAATCACTTCCACTCTCCCGTCTCGATCCACGTCGCCAATGATCAGCGATATGGGATTCGTCCCCACGATGGTCTCTCCTGCCAAAGTGAATGCGCCATCTCCGCGCCCGACAAGGATCGTCACGCTGTGCGATCCCCAATTGGCCACCACCACGTCGAGTCGTCCATCTCCATTGACATCCGCAACGGCGAGGGCGATCGGTTGTTTCCCCACCTCGAAGTCACGTCCAGCCGCAAACGTCCCATCCCCGCGGCCCTTGAAAACTTGAACCCGCCCGGTGTCCCAGTAGGCCAGCACGAGGTCTAACCGCCCATCTTGATCCAGGTCTCCCACCGCCAGCGCCCGAGGTCGCCCCGGCACGGGGATCGTCCTCGTAGGATTGAAGGTTCCATCGCCCCGTCCCTGCAAGACCGTCATGCTCCGTCCCACGAAATTCGCGGTCACCGCATCCGTCGCGCCATCTCCCGTCAGATCCCCAACCGCTATTGCGACGGGGCCGGGCCCTACGGGCACCACCTGTCCTCGTGCGAGCGTCCCATCTTCGCGGCTCAGGAAGACGCGAACTCGGTTTCTGATCGGATCCGGCACAAGTAGTCCTTGTTTCGCTCGCTCACTGCTCAGCGTGATTGTCGCGAGGCGGAACGGGAGAGCCACCAACGCTGGACTCACAACGGGCGTTTCGACACTGCTGCTGTTATTCCTGATTTGCGGATCCGGAGATGATGAGGACACGCGCGCGGAGTTCACGAGCGCATCGGCCACAAAGGGCACTCGCACCTCGATATGAAGCGGAGGCGCAAATGCCCCAGCCGGGAGCGAGGGGAGGGCGCATACGACTTCGGTACCGATCACCCCGCATCCCCATCCGGCACCAGAAATGCGGCTCAGGATCGCGCCCTCTGGGAGCACGTCCCTCACTTCGATGAGCGTCGCGTCGGATGGGCCCAAGTTGCGAACCTCAATCCTATAGGACAGGGTCTGCCCGATGAGGACTGGATCCGAGGATGCGCTCTTTCTGATGCTGAGATCGGCCATGGCGCGCTCAAACCGTGCCGTGCAGGTCTTGTCAGCATTCATCGTGACCGCCGTCGTTGGGGTTGTACCCGAGCAGGCTCCTCCCCATGCACTGAAAGACGAACCCGGGTCCGGAACGGCTGTGAGGCTCACCAACGTCCCTTCGGGATAGAGCTCGCTGCAGTCGGGGTCACAAGAGATCCCTGTCGGGGCGCTCGTGACCGTTCCCGTGCCTGTTCCTGTCCGAGACACTGTGAGGGTGAATCGCCTGGCCTCATAGGCGCCAGCGTCGCAGCCGCCTCCCGTAGGTTGGGGGCGCGGAATTCCTCGTTGGTCCTCGCTCACGGGTGCTCCGAACGCATCCGCGCAGTCAACGGCTGCATCTAGGGCCGTACTCCCAAATTGAAGAGCATGCGTCCACGTCAGACCTCCGTTGTTCTGCAAGGGGCCAAGGTTGATGCTTGGGGTTCCGGTTCCCCCAAAGCAGGTCCCATCGTCATCCAGGTTCCCGCCGAGGGGGGTGAGAGGGCCGACGCAGTTTCCACCAGGGGAGTTTCCAGCGACGATCGAGTTTTTAACCCGCGTGGTGCCGACGCCGGTCGTTCTAATCCCTCCGCCTCCGGCGTCTGCTGAATTATAGGCGACCGTCACGAAGCTGAGGGTCAGTTCCCCTCCGCTCAGGATCCCGCCTCCTCCAGAGCCTCCTCGGGCTTCATTGCCGGAGATCGTACTGTTGGTGATCACCATGGTTCCGAAGTTCGAGATCGCCCCCGCGTATCCGCCCGAGATTTGATTTCTTGTGAACGTGCTGCGGACGACAACCGCATTGCCTTGATCCACATGAAGGGCTCCCCCAAATGCGGCGCGATTGTCGGAAAATGTCGTATCGCTGATCGTCAGCCTTGCGAGAAGCCCTGTTTGAAAAATCGCCCCGCCGCCTTCCGCGAGATTCTCTGAGAACGTGCTCCTTTGGATCTCCACCTCTCCGTCAACGTTGAATACCGCTCCTCCTTCCCCACCAAATGGGAGGCGGTTTCTCAGGAACCCACTGTCGGAGATGGTGACCCGGCCATTCCGATTGGCAATCGCTCCCCCGAAGCCATCCTCCACTTCGTTGTCGGAGAATGTCACGTTGTTGATGGAGATGCTGCCCCCTTCATTGAAGACTGCTCCCCCATCGCTTCCCGAGACATAGCCGTTGAGCAGTCTGAGGCCGTTCAGCACCAAGTCCCCGCCAGAGGCCACGTGGAAGATGCGCGATGAACGGTTCGCATCAATGGAGATACCTCCCCCATTGATCGTCAGACGCCCGCCGGGGAGGACTGAAGGGAGTTGGCCGGAATTGAGAAGGATCGTCCCGCTGACGCTGAAGGTGATCACATCGTCCGCGCCTGGACCCGTGCGGGAGCACTCATTGTAATCCGCGTCCATGTTCGCGGCGATGATGGCTTCCCTGATCGAGCATCTTCCGTCGGTCCCATCATCCGCATTGCTGAGTGTATCAACGACAATTCCCGCCTGAGCTGCGGAGACACGCGGCAGCGGGACTGGAGCAATGACGATCAACGATACGGTGATCGCCAGCAGCTTCACGGGAACCCTGTCTCTCCGGGATGCTAGAAGATGCGTTTGAACGCTTTGCCCACGGCTTTGCCCGCCTTGCCCACGGCCTTACCGGCAGCCTTACCGCCTTTGGCCGTCGCCTCGCCGGCTTCGCTCGCTCCTTTGGCCGTCGCTTGACCAGCTGCCGTCGCCCCTTTGGACGTGGCTTTAGCCGTCGTCTTCCCTGCCGACGCGCTGGCTTTGGCTGTCGCTTTCGCTCCCGTGCTCGCCGCCTTGGCCGTCGCTTCGCCTGCTTGGGCGGCCGCTTCGCCGGTCGCCTGAGCGCCTGTGCTCGTCCCTTTCGCGACGGGGTTGCGGTCTTTCTGTGGGCTCAGCCGGCTCTCGGCCAGGCCGACCTGAGGGAAGGGAAGCTCCAATCCCAGAGCGTGGATGCTGAAGACCAGACCCAAGATGGCGATCCGCCGTCTTCCGCGCATCACTGTACCTCCTGCGCTCGTTGTGTCAGAATTGAAACCTCCACATGCCGTTCGGCGGCAGTGTACAGGATGCGACAGGAGATGTCAAAAGGGCGAGTGAGAGATTCCGGGTGGTTTCGCCCCGCTACCCGGACGCGAAGCCTATTGATCGGCGGGATCCTCCTTGGCCTGGGGATCGCTCCATCGGGAAGCGTAGCGCAAAAGCCGGAGGGGCCGGTCGTCGAGTTGCGCTCGGATCTGGTCTCCTTCACCGTCTCGGTCACAGGCCCGAGGGGGGAGAGCCTGCGCCATCTCACGCGCGAGGACTTCGTCGTCTATGAGAACGGCGAGCGGCAGCAGATCGCTCACTTCGCGACGGTGGACGCGCCGGTGGACGTCGTCCTGCTCGTGGACACAAGCGGCAGCATGCGCGGTGAGTTGAAGACGATACAGCGCGCCGCCGCGCGTTTCATCGAGCGGATGCGACCGCAGGACCGCGTGGCCCTTGTCGAATTCAATCGCGAGGCGATCTTGCATGTGGACTTCACACGGGAGCGGAGGCGAGCGATCGGCGCTCTGCGAAACCTGAAGGCGGGCTCGGCGACGGCCTTTTATGATGCGCTCGCCGTCGTCGCCGATGAGTTGCTCGGTGGGGCATCGGAGCGGAAAGCAATCGTTGGGCTCACCGATGGTGTGGACTCCGCGAGCTTCTACGATTTCTCCGAAGCAGCGAAGCGGCTGGAGCGCGCGGCCGTCGCTGTGTACATCATCGAGCTGGATACGGAATCGTTCGTGATCGAGGGGATACGTCGCGGAGACCTCACGCTCTCTCCGGCGCAGTTGGAGCGATATCGTCGCGTCTATCGGCCTCATGATCCCTCGTTTCGGTACCGCCAGCCGTTCTTCTTCACTCCGGAGGAACTGATCGAGATCACGCGCGGGTTGTATCGGCTGGCGCGGCGGGAGTTGCGGCAATTGGCCGAGCGGACGGGTGGGCGCGTCTATCCGCTGAAGCACCTGGCGCAGTTGGACGAGGTCTACGCGCAAATTCGCGCCGAGCTGGGAACGCTCTACAGCATCGGCTATTATCCGAGTCGCTTCGAGCGAGACGGGACATGGCGCGCAATTCGCGTTGAGGTCGCTGTCCCCGGTGCTCGCGTCCATGCCCGATCCGGGTATTGGGCGCCCTCCAAGTGAGGTGTGATGCGAAACCGACGATGGACGTTCCTTGTGACCTTCGCGTTCCTCGCGATGGGCGTGATCACTCCAGCGGTCGCTCCCCCGAAGACCGCGCGCGTCGCTCAAGAGTTGTCGGTGGTCGGGCCGATTGTCGGGGAGGTGACCGAAGACGGCGCGCTCCTGTGGGTACGGGCGAATCAGGAGGCGATTGCGCACATCGAGTATGGGACGGATGCCGAACTGACGACGGCTCGATTCACCGATCAGGTGCCGCTCACGTCCGAACGGGATTTCACGGCGACGGTGCAGCTTGATGGGCTCATGCCGCGTACCCGTTACTTCTACCGTCTCCACGTGCGCGATGCCCAGGATCCCTCGCGCGCCTTCATCGGTCCTGTGGGCCAATTCGTGACGGCGCCGGGAGAAGATGAGTGGGTGCCTGTGACCTTCGCCTATAGTGGGGATGCGGGCCAAGCATATCAACCGTTCCGCCTGTTTGACGCCGTTCGTCTCGCGCAGCCCGATTTCTTCCTCTTCCTCGGCGACACGATCTACGCGGATCAAGGGCCGGGGCCGGTGGCGAAGACGCTCGAGCAGTACCGTCAGAAGTATCTGGAGAATCGAAGGGATGCGGCTTTCGAGCGATTGGCGCGAGAGGCGTCGTTCGTCGTCATCTGGGATGATCACGAGATCGCCAACAATGCCAACCGCACGCATCCGCGGCTTCCTGTGGCGCGTCGGGCGTTCCTCGAGTATTGGCCGATTCGCCAGAGTGAGGGGGACGATGCGCGCCTCTACCGTTCGTTCCGATGGGGGCGCGCCCTGGAACTCTTTCTGCTCGACTGCCGCCAATATCGCAGCCCACAGGCGGAGAGGGACGGGCCTTCAAAGACCATGCTCGGCGCCGAGCAGAAGGCGTGGTTGAAGGCGGCGCTTCTGGCTTCTCCGGCATCCTTCAAATTCATCGCCACGACCGTCCCCCTGAAGTATCACACTCGCGACTCCTGGGAGGGGTATCGAACCGAGCGCCAGGAGCTTCTGGAGTTCATTCGGGCCCATGGCCTCTCGAATGTGATCTTCCTCTCGGCCGATGTCCATTATGCGGCCGTGCTTCGGCACGTCGAGGGCGTCGTGGAGATCATTGCCGGGCCGATCGCGCAATTCCCCTCGCCGGTGGCGTTTGTCGGACGTCGGCCCGAGGTGGAATTCACGGCGACGGGCATGTACACCTATGCCCTCGTGCGGGTATCGCGCGAGGGCGGCGTTCCCCGCGCCGAGATCTCGATCTTCAACGCGGCGGGGAAGCGCCTGCATACAACGCGCGTCCCATGAGTGGCAGCTGCGCGGACGCACGAAGCCCCTGCAGGATTCGCCCTCGCGCGATCCTGCTCACCGATGCGAGTCATTCGGTTCGGATGGGAGAGATCAGCGGCCTCGCGCTCTCTCCTTGGAGGCCTTCAGCGGATCTTTGAATCCGGTGTCCGGCTTCTTCCCATTGGCCGAGCAATCGTGTTCGGCGGCGCGTTGCCGATAATAGGCTTCTTTGTCCACGCCCTTCGAGATGTAGGCGACGACGGTGAATGCCGCGAAACACTTAGGACAGATGAGTCGGATCGGCTTGGCTGCCGTTCGCGCCATGACGATCTCCTCCTGCGATGGATTGGGTGACGACGCGCACGAACGTCGCCACAAAAGGCGAAAAGGTTGCCAGAAGGCTTCGAGAAAGTCAACGTCTGAGGGTGTGCCCGCGCGATGAATTGACAAACGCAGGCGCACCCCATACCTTTATTGCTCATGAGTCGGAGGCGATGAACGCGCGATGAGTGAAGAGCGCCATCCGATCGTCGAGGCTTCTGTGGTTCCCGCAGAGACTGCGGCGTCTTCTCCCTCAGAGGAGAGGCCTCCGGTGCTCTCAGACGAGCGTGTGAGCGGTTCACCCCCGGAGCCGGTCGTGTGGGGCGAGGGCGCGCCGGACGATGGGGCGCGCGCGACGGTCGCTCCGGAGGCGCGGGCGAAGCCGGATCGGGACCTGATCGCCCTCGGGCGGGAGATCCGCGCCTTCTTGCGCGATCTCGCCCTCACGGTGCTCATCGCCATCGTGATCGTCGCCTTCGTGATCCAGCCGGTGCGCGTCGAGGGGACGAGCATGTTGCCGCGCTTGCACGATGGGGAGCGCATCTTCGTGAACAAGTTCATCTATAAGTTCGAGCCGATCCGACGCGGGGACATCGTCGTCTTCTGGTATCCGAATGATCCCTCGAAGTCGTTCATCAAGCGGGTGATCGGCTTACCTGGGGAGACGATCTCGATTCGCCGTGGCGTCGTCTACATCAATGGGGAACCACTGCTGGAGCCCTATTTGGATCCGCGCCTTCATACGCGCGAGGAGAATATGGCGCCCGTGTACGTGCGCGAGCACTATTACTTCGTCATGGGCGACAATCGCGATTCGAGTAATGACAGCCGACAGTGGGGGCTCGTGCCGGAGAAGTACATCTACGGCAAGGCCGTCTTCCGATATTGGCCGCTCAGCAATATCGGCCGATTGCACTGACCCGATGTGTCCCGGGTGATTCGCATCACAAGTGAGGTGGTCTGCACGCCGCCGCGGGTGTTCGCGCGTCCGATCGGTTGGTCGGAGATTGGGGGCATGGCCCTTGTGGCTTTCGGACTCACGGTGCTTTATGAGAGTCGGCTGACGGGCGTGTTCGAGCAGGTTCGGTATCTCCTGAGCCCGCGCGGGCATTGGGATGCCCTGTCGGCGCGCTATCTCTGGGGGGCGCTGAGCGTCGCGGCGCGTGAGGGGATTGGATGGCTCGTTCTCGTTGGGGGGATCTTCGTCCCTGCTGTTCTCCTCTTCGGAAACGCGTTCTCCGTGCGGGAGCCTTTGCTCGTACTCTGGCGCCGGCGGTATCGTCAGGTCCTGGGCGCGGCGCTCTACGGATGGGCGATCGCTCACGGGGTGATGGTCGTTCCGGCACTCGTGGTGTTCTCTGCGGAGACGCCTCGATATGAGGCCGCGTTGGGGGTCGCCGTGCTTCCCCCCTTCGCCTTCCTCATGGGGTGCACGTTGCGGCAGATCTTTCCGCTGTCGGTCGGGCGGGTGCTGGCCGTCTTGCTTCCTGCGCTCGTCTCGCTTCTGGCCGCCCCAATTGTGGGCAAACGGCTCGTCCTCGTGGCAGCCTCGCCGATGCTCGTGCTCATCGGCCATCAGCTGCTGACGCCGTACTTCCATCGCGCGTGGCGCGTCGCGCGGGACGAGGGGACGGGATCGGAGGGGCAGGCGACAGACATTCATGGGGGGGCGGAGTCGGTCGGTGAAGGGGCCGCCGTGGAGTCGGATGTCGAGGCCGGATCGGTATCGAAGCCTCCATCGGCGACATCACCTTGATGGTCTGAGGGAGCCAGTATGGAAGCGATTCTCGCGCTCGAAGATGGGACGGTGTATCGAGGGGAAGCCTTCGGGGCTGACGGCGAGCGCACGGGAGAGATCGTCTTCAACACCTCGATGACGGGGTATCAGGAGATCCTGACCGATCCCTCTTATGCCGGGCAGATCGTCGTCATGACTTATCCGCACATCGGCAACTATGGGGTCAACCGCGCCGACATCGAGTCGCGACGCCCGTTCGTCGAGGGGTTCGTCGTGCGCGAATATTCGCGGGTGTTCAGCAGTTGGCGGGCCGAGGCCAGCCTCGACGATTACATGAAGCACTACGGCATTGTCGGCATCGCCGAGATTGATACGCGGGCGCTGGTTCGACATATTCGGGAGCGGGGAGCGATGCGGGCGTGCCTCTCGACGCAGACGCTCGATGCCGAGGAGGCCGTGCGGCGGGCGCGAGCAGCACCTCCGATGCTCGGCTTGGATCTAGCGAGTCGCGTCACGTGCGAGCATCCCTATGTGTGGAACGAGTGGGCAGCGCGCCTGGACCCGGCGAATGATTCAAGAGGCGCTCAGCCCATGCGCTTTCACGTGGTGGCGTACGATTTCGGCGTGAAGTTCAACATCCTGCGGCAACTGGCCGCGCGCGGGTGTTGGGTGACGGTCGTGCCCGCGCACACATCGGCCGATGATGTGCTCGCGCTGAAGCCCGATGGGGTCTTTCTCTCCAATGGGCCGGGCGATCCCGAACCCCTCACCGGCATCGTCGCGAACATCCGACGGTTGATCGGACGCGTGCCGATCTTCGGCATCTGCCTGGGGCATCAGCTGCTCGGTCTGGCCTTCGGCGGGCGCACGTACAAGCTCAAGTTCGGTCATCGAGGTGGGAATCAGCCGGTGAAGAATTTGCGCACGGGGCGCGTGGAGATCACGGCGCACAATCACGGATTCGCCGTGGCTGCGGAGACGCTGCCGCCGGAGGTGGAGCCGACGCACATCAATCTGAACGATGGGACGCTCGAAGGCATGCGCCATCGAGCGTATCCCATCTTCTCCGTGCAGTACCATCCGGAGGCGTCACCTGGTCCGCATGATGCCCTCTATCTCTTCGATGACTTCATCCGCTTGATGGAGCTCCATCGGCGCGAGCGGTGAGTCGGGGGCGGCGTCCTTCTGAAGGGGGACGGATCGGGCTCATCGTATCGCCAGGTGCAGGGTGAGAGAGAAGGCCTCCGATGAACGCTCCCGACGCAGCGCTGTGAACGTCAGCGTGAGCGCCGTCGGGGGGTGGCGTGGACCCGGCTCCCCAGGGAGAGCGAGGAAGAGCATGCCGCGCCGCGTCTCTCCAGGGGCCAGTGCGGGCTTGAAGGTGAAGGCGAGCGCGCGGAACGCCTGCTCCAGCTCCGCGCGTGAGGCGATCCGATAGGCCGTCACGTCGTAGTAGTCGAAGAGCTGCCGGAGTGCGCGCTCGGGCGTGCGCAGGATGAGGCGATCTCCTCGTTCATCCCGAATCTCCACACGCGCGCGGTGCAGCTCGACCGCTGCATCGCCGCGATTCGTCATCTCCAGGTGGAGCGGCAGCAGGCCGGCCAAGAGCAGATTCGCCCGAAAAAGTTCCAACTGCGCTTCCTCGTCCACGAGCGCGACGGCGCGAATCCTGAGGTCCGCCGTCTCCGCTTCTGCACTCGGACTCCCCGCCGGGAGGCGGATCGGCATGGGGGCGCGAAACGGCGGAGCACAGGCCGGGAGGAGGCCGCAGAGGCCGAGCAATATCCCGGACACGGCGAGCTTCAATCTGCAGCGCGCGTCATGTTCCCCTCGCACGCTCATACGTTGCTCTCAGCCACTCGTTCGAGTTCCGCGCGATGGCGGATGAAGAGGCGTCTCCCCTCGAAGGCGATCGTGCGTTCGGCCAGGAGCATCTCCAGGGCCTCCCGCACAGCTTCTTCCGAAAGGCAGGTCAGATGCATCAGAGCGCGAGCGGTCAGCTTCACCGGGACGATCAGCTGCTTGTCGAGCGTTGGCACTCCGTATTCCTCAGCCAATTGCAGGAGCACGCGCGCGAGGCGAGGGCGCGGTGCCGTATACAGCAATCGTGCGGGTGGCAGAGTCAGGGCGATCTCTCCCCCTTCGGAAGGGACCGCTATTCGCATGATGGAGGCCGCGCGTTCATCCAGAGCCCGACGCTCCACCGTCTTCACGGTGAGGTCTTCCAGGGCTTCGAGCACGAACTCTCGCGGCCCTTCGGGAAGCTCGCCGAAGAGAGCATCGGGGCCGAGTATGGCGATCGTCTTCTCCTGCCCCGTCGCCTCCAGGCGCGTGAGTCGCAAGCGTCCGGCGCTCACCAGATAGACATACTCGCGGGCCTCTTCGGGGAAGTAGATGTACAGCCCCCGCCGGACGAAGTCCACCGGCCAGGGATGCACCACGAGCGCGCGCACCAGGTCCGCGCTCCAGGCGCCAGCAGTCACAAACCAAACGGCATTGAGCGCGAGCATGAGCAGAAGATCATACGCGAGACTTCCCCGGGAGGGAAGACGTGGGGTAAGATAAAGCGGCTTTGGGAGACGTCGCGACGGGTGTGCGACGCGCCCGCAAATTCGCAGATGGAGCGGGAGGTCACCATGGAGAGACGGAGCGAGCGACCTCTGGTCGGCGTCATTATGGGGAGCCGATCGGACTGGGAGACGATGCGCGGCGCGGTGGACGTCTTGCGAGAGTTGGGCATCCCGTGCGAGGTGCGCATCGTCTCGGCCCATCGGACGCCAGATCTGATGTTCGAGTACGCGGAGACGGCGCGCGCGCGCGGCTTGGAGGTCATCATCGCGGGAGCTGGCGGAGCGGCACACTTGCCGGGGATGACGGCGGCCAAGACGATCCTGCCCGTCATCGGGGTCCCTGTCGAATCGAAGGCGCTCCGGGGGCTCGATTCCTTGCTCTCGATCGTGCAGATGCCGGCGGGCGTGCCCGTCGCCACCGTCGCCATCGGCAATGCGAGAAACGCGGGATTGATGGCCGCGCGCATCCTGGCCATCAAGTATCCGGAGATCGCCGACCGTCTCGCGGCCTATGTGGAAGCGATGAAGAACGAAGTCTTGCAGATGAGGATCGAGGAGGAATCAGCGTGACGCTCATTGGGCCTGGGCAGACGATCGGTATCCTGGGAGGAGGGCAACTCGGGCGCATGCTCGCGCTGGAGGCCAAGCGCATGGGGTATCGCGTGATCACCCTGGACCCGGAGCCGGAATCGCCGTGCGGTCAAGTCGCCGATGCACAGATCGTGGCCCCGTATGATGATCTGGAGGCCGTTCGGCAGCTCGGGCGAGCTGCCGATGTCCTCACGTATGAGTTCGAGAACGTCTCGGCCACATCGGTTCGAGCGCTGGAAGCAGAGGGCCGGCGGGTTCATCCCTCAAGCGCCGTCCTCGCCATCACGCAGCATCGGTTGCGCGAGAAGACGTTCGTCGCCAGTCTGGGCATCGGCGTTCCGGCCTTTCGGGCCGTTGCGTCTGTAGAGGACGTCGAGCGCGCAGCTCGCGAGATCGGCTTCCCGGCTGTGCTCAAGGCGGTCTCCGGAGGATATGACGGAAAGGGACAAATCGTCGTTCGCACGCTGGAGGAGGCGCGGGAGGCTTTCGGACGATTGACCGCGCACGCGCGGGGGAGCCCGACCGAAGGTCCTCCGATGATTTGGGAGCAATGGGTGTCCTTTGCGAAAGAAGTGAGCATGATCGGCGTTCGAGATGAGCGCGGAACCCTGGTGACCTATCCGCTCGTCGAGAACACGCATGTGAATAACATCCTAGACACCTCGTTGGTCCCGGCCCGCGTGTCCCCACGGGTCGAAGAGGAAGCGCGCCAGATCGTTCGGGCGATCGGGGAGCATCTCCGGATTGTGGGCGTGTATTGCGTCGAGATGTTCTTGCGGGAGGATCGCCTGCTCGTCAACGAGATCGCTCCGCGACCTCATAATTCCGGGCATTACACGCTCGACGCGTGCATGGTCTCCCAGTTTGAGAACCATGTGCGGGCGATCTGTGGGCTGCCGATCGTCGCGCCGCTGCTGCGCTCTCCGGCTGTGATGGTCAATCTGCTCGGGGATGGGCGGGGCCATCGGTTGATGGGCGTGGAGCGCATCCTGGAGGATCCGCGCGTGCGGGTGCATCTGTATGGGAAGAAGGAGGCGCGTCCGGGTCGGAAGATGGGACACTTGACGGTTCTGGCCGAGAATGTGGATGAAGCGCTCGATCTCGCTCGTCGGGCGCGAGGGCAGCTTCAGTGGGGGTAAGGGATTGAAACGCCCACAGCAGCGCGCTTGATCGCCACACCCACGATGTGAGGGGCGACCAAAGGGACGGGAAGCAGGAGCCGCTGCAGGAACACGCGCTCGAAGCCCACCGTGCTGATGATTCGATCCGTCTCCCGATCCGGATGACACCCGGCGGTGAATCGCTTCCACAAAGGACGCGCTCGCTCTTGCCATCGGCGGAGACGGGTGCCTGCCGGAGCCGCCACATGTTCGATGAAGAGAAATCTCCCACCAGGCACCAGCACGCGCAGGATCTCGCGCAGCGCGCGTTCCGGATCCGACACCGTGCAGAGCACGTGGGTGCTCACGACCGCATCCACGCTCTCGTCTTCCAGCGCGAGCTGTTCGGCCCATCCCACGATGAGCGCTGCGTTCACCTGCTGTCGTTCGACTTCGGCTCGCAGATAGCGATGCATGAAGGGATTCGGCTCGACCCCGATCCATCGGACGTGCGCGGGATAGTACCGGAGGTTTGGCCCCGTGCCCGGCCCGATCTCCAAGACGCGTCCGCGAAGTCCGGCCAGAAGCTTTTCCTTGTACGGTCGCAGGTGCGCGTCGGCATATGCACTCACCCGCGCCATCACCCACGCGTGCCAGCGTTGGCTGAGCCTCCCCTGTCGCTTCCCATGATTCATCGGGACAACAGTGTAGCACGTCTTCCCCTCGCCCCGCTGCGTCTATCAGCGAGTGCTGCCCGCCTTTCATCGGCCATCGCTGATGGGGTTCCTTCGCGGCAAGCTTTGTGGTATAACCCTCCTTTGTGGAGAAAGAGGGGATGCGAACCCGCAGCGAAGATCGTGGCCTGCTTCGACGTGAGCAGCGGGACGATGGATAAGGAGGTGCCGATTCAGTCTTCAGAGCCCCGCCTCCCCGTTGAGCGGGAGCGTCACGCGCGGGCTCCCATCTTCCGACCGTCCCAGCGGCCGTCGCTGCAGCTCACGCCTCCTGAGATGAGGGCGCGCCGGGGATCTTATGAGGAGGGAGGGCGGTGATGCGGGCATTCAAGGCGAGCATGCTTGAGTTGATCACGAAGACTTCGACGACGCTGCCGGCCGATGTGCGGCGCGCGATCGCTGCAGCCTTGGAGCAAGAGGAGCCGGGGACGCGCGCGGCGCAAGCACTGGCCGTGATCGCGACCAACGTTGACATGGCGTGTGAGGCCGATGGGCCGATCTGTCAGGACACGGGCATGCCAACGTTCGAGATCAAAGTTCCCGTCGGAGTGAATCAAATCGTCCTGAAGCGGCAGATTGAGGAAGCCATCGCCGAAGCCACGCGCCTGGGGAAGCTGCGCCCGAACTCGGTGGATTCGCTCACCGGGAAGAATAGCGGCACGAATCTCGGGCCAGGCACGCCCATCATTCATTTCGAGCAGTGGGAGAATGACGCGGAGATCGAGGTTCGCCTGATCCTCAAGGGCGGGGGGTGCGAGAATCAGAACGCGCAGTACTCGCTCCCGTGCGAGTTGCCGCACTTGGGTCGCGCCGATCGCAATTTGGATGGCGTGCGCAAGTGTATCCTGCATGCCATCTGGCAGGCGCAGGGGCAGGGCTGTAGCGCCGGAGCCGTCGGCGTGTGCATCGGCGGAGATCGCGCGTCGGGGTATCATCATGCGAAACTCCAATTGTTCCGCCCGCTCGACGATGTGAATCCGGATCCCGACCTCGCGCGGTTAGAGGAGTATATTCTCAAGGCGGCGAATACGCTCAACATCGGCACGATGGGGTTCGGAGGGCGGGTGACGCTCATCGGGTGCAAGATCGGGGCGCTCAATCGGCTGCCGGCCAGCTTCTTCGTCTCGGTCGCGTACGACTGCTGGGCCTTCCGTCGATTGGGGGTCGTGCTGGATGCGCGGACGGGGGAGATCACGCGGTGGCTCTATCGTGACGAGCATCCGCAGCGATTGGCGCGCGTCGAGGGGGTGCCGCTGACCGGGAAGGAGATCTCGATTCAGGCGCCGCTCTCGGAGGAAACGGTGCGTCGGTTGAAGGTCGGTGATGTCGTGCTCGTCCAGGGTGAGGTCTTCACCGGGCGCGATGCTGTGCACGCGCATTTGATGAAGCATGAGCCGCCGGTGGACCTGCAGGGGGCCATTCTCTATCACTGCGGTCCGGTCGCCCTGCGCGAGGACGGGCGGTGGCGCATCACGGCAGCCGGGCCGACCACGAGCATGCGCGAGGAGCCCTATCAGGGCGAGATCATTCGCCGATATGGCGTGCGCGCCGTGATCGGCAAAGGCGGCATGGGGCCGAAGACGCTGGCCGCGATGCAGGAGTATGGCGCCGTCTATCTGAACGCCATCGGCGGCGCCGCGCAGTATTACGCTCGATGCATCGAGGAAGTGCTCGATGTCCATCTGCTGGAGTTCGGGATCCCGGAGGCGATGTGGCATCTGCGGGTGAAGGATTTCCCGGCCATCGTCACCATGGACGCGCACGGGAATTCGCTCCACGAGGACGTGGAGCGCGCTTCGGCCGTTCTCCTGGAGAAGCTGGCCGAGCCCGTCTTCTGATGAGAGGTTCGCACGGGAGGAGAGAGATGAACGTCGTGAGAGCAGAACACGCGCTCGCTTCCGGGCGCGTGATTCGACTCGTTCAGGGGGACATCACCGAAGAGCACGTAGATGCGATCGTCAATGCGGCGAATTCGCATCTGCAGCATGGCGGGGGCGTCGCGGCGGCGATCGTGCGCAAAGGCGGAGCGGTGATTCAGCAGGAGAGCGAGGCGTGGGTGCGCCAGCATGGTCCGGTTCCGACCGGGCGCGCAGCGATCACCGGCGCGGGCGCGTTACCGTGTCGCGCCGTCATCCATGCCGTGGGGCCCATATGGCGCGGCGGACATGAGGGGGAAGAGGAGCAGCTTCGCTCCGCTGCGCTCTCCAGTTTCGCGCTCGCGAGCGATCGGGGATTCACGAGCCTCGCCCTCCCGGCCATCAGCGCGGGGATCTTCGGCTTCCCCGCCGATCGCTGTGCGGAGATCCTTCTGACGGCCGCGCGCGATTTCCTGCGCGAGCACCCGGAGAGCTCGCTGCGGGAGATTCGATTCGTCCTTTTTGATCCTCCGACGCTCGACGCATTCCTGCACGCCTTTCATCGAATCTTCGGGCCAGCGGCGGAGTCCTGAAGATGAGTCATCCGGCCCTTTTGACGCCAGAGGAAGTGCGCCTCCTCGCGCAGGTGGACCAGTTGGCCGAGGAGATGTTCGACTTCTTGGCGCATCTGATTCGCATCCCAACGGTGAATCCTCCTGGCGAGCATTATGCCGAGTGCGCGGCGTTCGTCGGCGAGCGATTGGTGGGCTTCGGATATGAGGTCACCCACCTGGCGGTCCTTGAATCCCCGGCTCACGACGCGCGCGCTCCGCGTGTGAACGTCGTGGGACGATTCGCACGGTGTGGACCCGGACGCACGGTTCATGTGAACGCGCACATGGACGTCGCTCCTGTCGGCGAAGGATGGACGGTGGAACCATTCGCCGGGATCATCCGCGAGGGGAGGATCTTCGGGCGTGGCGCCGCCGACGCGAAAGCGGGGTTCGCGGCCGGCCTCTATGCCGTCGAGGCATTGCGGCGCGCGCACATCGCTTTCGATGGCGCGATCGAAGTGAGCGCGACGGCCGATGGCGAGAGCGGGGGAGCGGCGGGGGTAGGGCACTTGGTGGACATGGGCGTGGTGCGAGCCGGGCGAACCGACGCAGTGATCATCGCTGCGGCTTCCGGCGTGGAGCGTCTGCGCTGTGATCCTCAAAGCGGACATCTGTCCGAAGACGTTGCGACCGCGCGAGGCGGGCTCGCAACCGTGACCTCCGCAGAAGTCTTCAAGAAGATGCGCATCGTGCGCGCGCTGGACCGCGCGATCCGCGTCGTGCTCGTTCGCGCTCCCGAGTATGTGGTGGGCCCTGCAGTCCCCGACTGCGCGCACATACGGCGGAGTGGAGTCGAGGAATGCCTCCTCTATGGTCCGGGACGCTTCGAATACGCTCGGCGGCCGGATGAGCAGTGCCGTTTGGATGATGTGGTGGCCGGATGTAAGGTGCTCGCTCTGGCATTGCTGTGGATGTTGAGGGAGGATGCGGAGGATTCTCCCGCGCGGATATTCCGAGTGGGGGGATCCCATTAGATGGAGCGACTCACGCGGCGGGCGTTTCATCAGCAAGCGCTCTCGCTGCTGGCCTGTGGCGTCTTGGGGAGGAAAATGATAGCAGGACCCCCTGAATCGGAGAGGCACGAGCCGAGGGCGTCTCCGGGTGGGTTGACGGACGTCCCGGGGATCAAAGTCGGACATTTCACCCATTCGCAACGTCCCACGGGCTGCACAGTCGTCCTCGCTGAAGAGGGAGCCATCGCCGGCGTGGACGTACGTGGCTCGGCTCCGGGAACGCGGGAGACGGATCTGCTCAATCCGATTCATACCGTGCAGAAGGTGCATGCGGTCGTCCTCGCGGGCGGGAGCGCGTTCGGATTAGATGCGGCCTCCGGCGTCATGCAGTACCTTGAAGAACGCGGCATCGGTTTTGAGACGCGTGTGGCGAAGGTCCCGATTGTGCCGGCGGCGATCCTGTTCGATCTGGCGGTGGGAGACCCGCGAATTCGCCCGGACCGTGAAGCAGGGTATCGTGCCTGTGTGCGCGCCTCCGCTGGGCCGGTCGAAGAGGGAAACGTGGGCGCGGGGGCTGGCGCGACCGTCGGGAAGTTGTTCGGTCTGGATCGCGCGATGAAGGGGGGATTGGGAACGGCGAGCGTGCGGGTGGGCGAGGTGATCGTGGCGGCGCTGGTGGTCGTCAATGCTGTAGGGGATGTCGTTGATCCCCGGACGGGGCGCATCCTGGCCGGAGTCCGCACGCCGGATGGGAAGCACTTGGCGGATGCTCTGGCACTTCTGCGAAGGGGGGAGAGGCCGGCTTCGCTTCGGCCCGGGGAGAACACGACCCTCGGTGTCATCGCGACCAATGCGGCGTTTGACAAAGCGGGGATGACCAAGATCGCTCAGATGGGGCATGATGGATTGGCTCGCGCCATTCGTCCCGTGCACATGCCGTTTGATGGCGATACGCTGTTCGCGCTCTCGATGGGGCGGGTGCGAGGTGCCGATCTCGGCCTTGTCGGAGCGCTGGCGGCCGAAGTCGTTGCCGAGGCCGTGGTCCGCGCCGTCCTGAAGGCCGAGAGTGTGCCCGGCTATCCGGCTGCTCGCGATCTGCTTCGTGCTGCCGACGCCAGATGAACGGCTACGTGCTCCTGTTGCTCATCTACTCCGGGGCGCTCATCCTCCTCGGTCTTCTCGCCTCGCGTTCGGTGCGCACGGCCGCCGATTTCTTCGTCGCGCGTCGAAGTCTGGGATCGGGCGTACTCCTGGCGACTCTCCTAGCGGCTAATATCGGGGCCGGATCCACAGTCGGGGCGGCTGGGCTCGGATACCGCTTCGGCCTCTCGGGATGGTGGTGGGTGGGATCGGCCGGATTAGGGAGCCTGATCCTGGCTTTCATCGTCGGCCCGAAGATCTGGGAGGTGGCCGCGCAACGGGGCCTCTACACCGTCGGTGATTATCTGGAATATCGCTACGGTCGCAAGGTGCGCGGCACGATCGCCGTCATCCTCTGGATCGGAGCGCTCGCGATTCTGGCCGGACAGTGGATCGCCGTCGCATGGATTCTGAACGTCGTCGCTGGTGTATCGAAGCCGGTGGGGTGCCTGCTCGGTGGGGTCGTCACGATCCTCTATTTCGCCGCCGGAGGGTTGGTCTCGGCCTCGTGGGTCAATGTCGCGCAAGTGGTCGTGAAAGTGAGCGGCTTCGCGCTCGCTCTCCCCGTCGTCCTGGATCGTGCCGGCGGATGGGCGGGCATGCGCGAAGCGATTCGCGCGCAGGATGCGGTCGGATCGGGATATTTCGAGCTGATGGGATCGCGCGGGACCGATGCGCTCGGATACCTCCTCATGCTGGCTCCGTCATTCATCGTCTCGCCGGGATTATTGCAGAAGGTGTACGGCGCGCGCTCGGCGCGCGCGGTGCGCATCGGCGTGGGAGCGAACGCGTGTATTCTCTTGCTCTTCGCGTTCCTTCCGGTGGTGATCGGCATGGCGACTCGCGCTGTGCACCCCACTTTGGAAAATCGTGAGCTGGCGCTGCCGACGGCGCTCGTCTCGATGCTGCCGGCCTGGTTGGGCGGCCTCATGCTCGCGGCGATCTTCTCAGCGGAGGTGAGTTCCGCAGACGCCGTTCTTTTCATGCTCTCGACATCGCTCGCGCAAGATTTGTACAGGACGTTCATCCGACCTCACGCATCCGAGCGCGAGTTGCTGCGCATCAGCCGAGGCGCGGCCGTCGCCGCCGGGGTCCTGGGGGTTCTGCTGGCGATCGTGCTGCCCTCGATCATCTCCGCCCTCTCGATCTTTTACACCCTGCTCTCGGCGGCGTTGTTCATCCCCTTGGTCCTCGGGCTCTTCTCTTCGCGTCCGAAGGAGCGGGATGCGCTCGCGGCGATCATCCTCGCGCTTGTGGTGACGGCGAGTGCGCACGTGGTGATCGGCCATCGTGGGAGTGCCGATTTGCCTCCGATCGCTCTGGGGCTGCTCGCGGCTCTCGGGGCGATGGTCCCCGCACTCGTTCGAGCTCGGCGATGAATGGCATCTGTCCGGTCCTCCGCACCTTCCCTCAGTCCTTTCGAGAAGTCACAGAACCCCGTGTGGGAAATTCGAGCTGAGGAAGCGGGAGAAGTGGAGGCGGTGATTCAGGCCTCACCGCCTCCCCATCAGGGGCGCAGGTGGGATCACAAGGGGCTGTGCGACTCCAGCTCAGCGTGGTGCGGCGTGGGTCCTGAAGCGTCTTCCAAGAGCGTCAACGCTTCATCCAGGTTGGCCAATCGGATGACACGCGCGATCCGCCCATTCCGAATGAGGAATCGGACCGAGCGGTTGTGGGTTTGGCCGAGGGTATGCGCTCTCACCAATTCCCCGACGCCTCGGGCGTCTATGTCCGTGACCTCGCAGAGATCTATCACGAGAGCGCGGGCGTCTGAGCGCAAGGCTGCTGCGATCGCTGCATCGAAGGTGGAGACCGTCGCGGCCGTGAGCTTTCCCTGGACGCGGATCAGGAGGCTCTCGCCCATCGGGCGAGAGGTGACGCGCAGCGCCGGTTCTCCCTTCGCCATCACGCTCCTCATCGCTTCGGCCTCCCCTCCCGATGACCGAAAAATGTGATGAGAAGACGCGCGATCGGGATGCCTGAGCCACATCCGCGCGTTCTCTGGCATATTCCTTCGCCTCCTTTCTTTCGCCTTCTGCATGTGAAACGATGCCCGCGCGGAAAAGTTCCCCTTTGTGCGTGGGAGAGCTCGCTCCTGAGCGGAGGTCCTGAAGTCAGCGCCCTCAGTCCCGGACTGCTCGTTCCGGCCGACACGGACGGCGCGGTCTCAAGCGCCGATCTCCTGCGTCCGCTCACAAGCGGTTGTGGGCGCGCGACTTGTCCCGGCCTCAGGGGATGATGACCGTCACTTTGTGGGAGCCGGCATTCCCCTGCATATCGAGGACGCGCACGGTGATCGTGTGCTCACCCGGCGCTTCCGCTTCGATGCGCACGGTGAAAGCCTCCTCAGGCGAATCCGCGATGCCGTCGTCCGGGAGGAGCTGTTGCCAGCGTCCGCCGTTCACACTGACTTCGGCGCGCGCGATATCGCTGGTCGCGTCCGTGGCCGTGAACGTCACTTCCACGCGACGTCCGGTGAGACGAGGCGCCGTGGCGCGGATCACCGGCGGCGTGTTGTCAATCAAGATCGGCTCGGTGAGCCGCTCCGCTTCAAGCGCGCGCTCCGGAGCGTTCGACGGGAGGTCGCTCGCGACGAGTCGGAAGATGTACCAGCCATCGGGCAACATCTCCGTATCCAGCGTGTAGAACGTTTGTGTGAGATCGCGAACGAGCGATCGCCACTGCCCTTCGCTCACGTTCCGATAGAAGAGGCTGTAGACGAGCTGATCACCGTTTGGATCGCTCGCCGTCCACTGGAAGGAGCGCGCTCCGCGCTGATACACGCGCCGTGGGGGGACGTTGGCGCTCACGCCGAAGATCGAGGGATCGAGGCCGGAGCTGAGGATGCCCGGATCCATCGGTTGCTGCGGGACCTCTTGCAAGGCGACGCCCGAGGGGAGGATATCGAGCGAGGCGATCGTCGGCCTCACATTCTGCGGGAGATACGCGATGCGAAAGCCTTCGACTTGAGGGCGCGACCTTGCGCCCGCGCGGGCGTTGCCCCCAACATCCTGATCCGCCATGAGCGTCAGGCGGAATTGAATGAATCGCGCCGGCGGACTCGTCACCTTTCCTCCATTGCTTACCGGTGGCGACCATTCGCTCCAGGTCTCATCCGGGGCTTCCGTGTTCCCCGTGCGCGTTCGGACCTCGATCCGTCCCACTTGGTTCTGCCACGTGATCGTGCCCCACTGCGCGATGAACCGCGCATCGAAGACGGGGGATTCATATGTGCCGCGCGCCGCCCATTCCGGCCCCAGACGAAAGAGTTTGCCCAAGTTGCTCGTCGCCACGAAGAGCCCGAGGCGGCTGCGCACAAAGCGGGAGATCTGCGCCTCGGAGGTTTGCACAAGAAGGGTCGCATTCCCCTGCGGATCCACCGCGTAGATGCGCCCTTTGTCGTTCGTCCCCAGAAGCACGTTCCCGGCATCGTCCAGCATCACGCAGAAGGCGCTTGTGGACGGGGCGCTCCACAGGGTCTCCACTTCCCCCGACGGGCGGAGGCGATAGAGCACCGCGTTCACCTTCTGCCCTTCGGGTTCGGCCGCGATCGGCGGCGTGAGATCGAAGCTGGTGATGGTCACCGTCACGCTGCCCGTGCTGCTTGTGGCGGTCACCGGCGGAGGAGGGGAGGGCGAGGGGGCCGACGTCGAGCGCGTCTCCCGCTCGCTCAATCCGAGCGCATATATCGTCCCGTCTGGGGTGAGCCACAGATCGTGAATCTCTCGCACCGGCGAATCATAGAGCGCGAAGGCTCGGCCTTGAGGCGTCACCTTCAGGACCAATCCCCCGGGGTCCGTCCCTGCGATCACCGCTCCGGTGGGATCCACAACGAGCGCCATGATGTTCGTCTCCTTCGTATCAATGAGCACGTGCCCTCGACCCGCCTTGTCAACGCGGTAAATTCGTCCTTTCGCGCCCGTGCCGACAAAGAGCGTATCCCCGTGGACGGCGAGCGACCAAATATACGTGTCCTCGGGATCGAAGAACACCGCACTCTGACCATGGGGAGTCACGCGATACACCTTTCCCTGGGGAGAAGTCCCCACGTAGATGTTGTCCTCCGCGTCAACGGCCAGGGCGGTGACATCCAGCTCCTCCGTATCGAGGAGGAGCGCGCCTTTTCCTTGCGGGTCCACGCGGAAGACCTTCCCCTCATGTCCCGTCCCCAGGTAGATGTTCCCTTTTCGGTCGGCGACGCTCGACCAGATGAACGCTTGTCCGGTGTCGAAGACGGGGACGAGCGCGGGAGCCAGCAGAAGCCGTCCTTCGCGCGAGATGGAGATCCCTTCGGGATCTCCGCGCAGATAAGCCGCCTGCCCCTGAGGCTGCCAATACTGCGTCCCTCCGGCGATGGCCTGAATGGAGAGGACGCCCATCAGGAGGGTCAAACTTAAGGCGATCGCGGATCGGGAGACTCTCGCGCGAACGCGGTATGGGACTCGCCGATCCACGAATCGGAGGGCGAGCGCCTGACGTGCGAAAGGAGGGAGCGACTTTTCGATCATGCGCATCTTCTCCTTGGTGGGGATGGCCCCGGTGACATATCCGGATGTGAGAGAGGACAAGCGGCGCCTTGTCCCGGTCTCGCGGGGATGAATGGCACCCGGCATCTCACGCCCTATCGCACCACGGTGATGGAGACCTGTCGGTGGCCAGTGATGAGGAACTCGCCCGGAGGCAACTCGATCTCCTTGAGCGTCGTATAGGGGAGGGGGTGATACCCTCCGGCCGTGCGCTCGGATCCGATCGTCGCCAGGACCGAGGGGGGCAGCGCCGGCAGCTCCTCGTTCTTCACAATGGCGCCTGGACTGGAGTGAATGAGCTTGACGTAGAGCCGATCGCTCTTGCGCAAGCGATTGAGCGCGCGGATGAGCTGAGCCAAGCTCTGCACCGCGTTGAGCGAGGCGGTGGCCTGTCGCCCATCATAGGCCTGAATCGCATTGCCATCGCCCACGATGATCGAGAGTCGCCCAAGCGGAGCATCGGCCGGGATTTCGATCGGCACGCGCTCGACGACTTCGCGCCCATCTTCGGCGCGCGCGTAGATCTGCAGCTCGATGGTCTCGCCGCGCCGCACATCGGTGCGATTGACCCACACGCGATCGAGCGTCCCCATGCGCCGTTGCTCGAGCGCTTCGATCTCCAACTGAATCCCCTCCAGCGTCACGTCAAAGCCGCTGCTGAGCAGATAGCTCACCGGAAGAGCGACCGAGAGGGCCGCTTGTACTGGCGCTTCGTTCGTCGCCGAGAAGCGGCCATCCAGGAGCACATCCTCGTGTCCGCGGATTTTGATCGCTCCGCGCACGCGCAGTGTCGCATCGCCGAAGCTCCGTTCGCTCCCGGTGATGGCGCTGAAGACAGCGAGGTTCACCAGAAGCGGCGTGAGCACGCTGTTATTGATCATCTCGACGCGATAGGTGTGCGTCCCTCCCCGGCTCTTCTTCAGCTCCAGAGCGAGCGGGATCATTCGCGGAGCTTCGCCCAGTATGCCGAGGACGCCCGCCGAGCGGTCCTGCCGCAATGTCCCCACGAGTCGCTCCGTGACGCCCAGCTTGAAGGAGCTCATCGCGCTCGGGACGATGGTGATCGTCGAGGCCTCCGAAAGGGGCATGTCCACTCCCCCGAGGTTGAACAGGCGATGGCCGAAGGCGTAGATCTTCGATCCCTCGCGAAGCGTCACCGTGCCGATGGCTTCGATCGAGAGATCGCCGCGCATGAGCTGCACGCTGACGGACTTGCCGGGCGCCAGCGTCTCGGGTGTGATCGGAGCCAATGGGGTGATCGCAGCGCCGGCCGAGATCCCCACGATCGGAAAGAATCCGAACTTCTGCAACTCTGGAGCGAAGCGCTCCATCGCCTCCGGTGAGAGGCCCGAGATCGAGAGCGGCGTCGCGATGGGAACCAGGCGTTGCCCGAGAAGTGGGCGCAGGCTCGGCCGCATCAGCGCCTCAGGCTCGATCGCGATCTCCTCGGCGGGGATCAGTCCTCGAAAGGCCTGCCCCCAGGACAGGGCATCCGTCGCGCTCTCGAGAGGGAGGCGAGTGGTTCGCGCCGATCTCTGCGAGCCCGAGGCGGGCGACGGGCTCTCGACTTCGAGCGCGTCCATCATGTCCTGAATCGGCGTGATGCCGGCGATCGGTTCAGTCGCGAAGGGAAAGGTGTACGCGATGGCGCCCAGAAGTCGCCCCCCGATGTAGACCGGACTGCCGCTCATCCCGGCGAAGACGCGCGTTCGGTCCAGACGCGGGCCGACGAGCCGCGCGATGATGATGCTCTGCTTCGGTCCGGGCCGACCGGGCAAGACGCCCAGGATCTCCACGCCGAATTCTTCGACCTCATCCCCCTCGAACACGGTCTTACCGATGCCCCGCAATCCCGGTCGCACTTGCTCCAAAGGGAAGAAGCGTTCCGCCGCCGATTGCGCCGGTGTGTTCGGCACGCTCCAGGGGATGCTCAAGCTCACTGCCAAGACGAGACTCGCCGCTTGCCTCATACACCCGTATTGTGGCAAAAATCGAGGGGGCGGACAAGAGGGGCTCGTGATCGGCGCGTTCATCCAAGCTGGAGGACTAAGCACCCGCATGGGGCGGAACAAAGCCCTCCTCCCTCTCGGGGGAAAGCGGTGTCTGGAATGGGTGATCGCTGCCGCGCGCGTTGTGACCCCGGAGATCACGGTGATCACATCCGACCCTCGCGTGAGGGCCTTCTGCCAGAAGGCGGAGATCGCCGTCGCTTCGGATCTTTATGAGGGCGTGGGACCGCTGGCCGGTCTTCATGCGGCGCTCGTGCGATGTCGAAGGGAGGCGGCCCTCGTCCTCGCATGCGATCTACCGTTTCTCACGGGCGCGTTCCTCGGCCTGCTCGCGGAGACCTTTCAAGAGGGCGAGGCGCTCATTCCACTGGACGCGCAGGGACGTCCGCAGCCACTCTGCGCCGTCTATTCCGTCACGTGTTTACCCAAAGTGACGGAGGCGATCGAGCGAGGCGAACGGCGGATGATCCGATTGCTCGAACGCCTCAACGTTCGCTTCCTCACGTTCTCAGAGGTCGCCCATTTGCCAGGCGCGGAGGACTTCTTTCGGGATCTCGATACGCCGGACGATTACGCGCACGCTCGACAGCGCTTTCGTGAGCGGCGGAACACGCGCTCACAGCAGGGAGGTTGAGACCCATCGCCCGCGAAGGGTCGGCGCGGGTCGCTCCTGCCGCTGCCGTTGACGTTCGCGCTCGCAGTCCCGAAGCGCCTGCGCGAACTCCCGGAGCGCTCGCTCGACCGCTCGCCATTGTTCCTCCCACAGCTCCCGTTCGGTCTCACCCTGATCGTAATACCATCGGCTCGGTCGCTCGCGGCGCTCGAGCGTCACGGTGACCTTCTGCCTCTCCTTGTTCCGAACGATCGTCAGCGAGACCTCCCCTTCCCGCGTCGCGAGAGCGCGCGTGAACTCGCGCACGTTGCGCACGTCTCTGTCGTCCACCGCCACGATGACGTCACCCGCGCGCAAGCCGGCGCGCTCGGCCGGACTTCCCGCCCGCACGAAGGTGATGAGCACGCCCCGCCCGTCGGGCACGCCGAAGTACTCTCCCAATTGCTCGGTGAGGTCCTGGACACGGATGCCCAGCAGCGAGTATCCGCCCAGTTGCACGACGATCGGCGGGATGCGAATCTCTGGGATCCTCAAGTCGAAGCGGAAGTCGGGACCGATGGTGATCGGTCGGCGAGAGCCCAAGGTGACCTTCAGCTCCTGCGTCTTCCCGTCGCGCACGAGCTTGATCGGGACGGTGCGGCCGGGAGGCGTCTCGCGCACGAGGCGCCCGAATTGGACCTCGCCTTCGACGCGGATGCCGTTGAATTCGATGATGACGTCGTTCTCCTTGATCCCGGCCCGCGCCGCCGGACTCTCCTCGGCGACCTCCACAACGAGGACGCCATATTCGCCAGGTGTGCGAAGCGCCCGAGCCTTCTCCGGCGTGAGATCGGTCACGTAGACGCCCAAGTATCCCTCATCAGGACTCGCTGCGGGCGCGCCTTCGGCGCTCACCTGAAAGGTCCACAGGATGGCGCATCCGACCGCGAGGGCGAATCCCATTATCCCAAGCGTCCTCATAGATCGTCTCCCTCCTCCCTTCCGGATCCTCACCCCCCATACACGCTTCTCCCCCGCGTGGGTTCCAGAAAGAGTGTCGGCGACGAGTCCGCGCGTGGACGCACGCCCGCCCAGTGAGGGAACAACGGGTTTGCTCCGAGCGCGGCTTTTCGGGTAAGATTTCAAGCCGGAAGCCGGGACGGGGGCATTCGGTGATGATTCAGCTTCGCCGAGATCCTGATGGGAAGTCGGCGCGCTCGATCGAGGCGCTCGAACGTTCGATCCTGCGCCGCGTCGGGCGGGCCATCAAAGACTATCACATGATCGAGGATGGCGATCGCGTCCTCGTCGCCATCTCCGGAGGGAAGGACAGCTGGACGCTCTTGCACGTCCTGCGCCTGTTGCAACGGCGTGCTCCGGTGCGCTTCGACCTCTTCGCTGTCAATATTGATCAGGGGTACCCCGGATTCCGCGCCGACCTCGTCGAGGCGTACTTGAAGCGCGAGGGATACGAGTATTACATCGTCCACAACCCCACGTACCGCATCGTCCAGGAGAAGCTCGAACCCGGGACGACCGCCTGCGCCTTGTGCTCTCGGCTGCGTCGCGGGACGCTCTATCGGTTAGCGAAGGAGCTGCGAGCGACGAAGATCGCGCTCGGGCATCACGCTGACGACCTGATGGTGACGTTCTTGCTCTCGGTCTTCTTCCGGGGAGAGATCCGGACGATGCCCCCCATCCTTCTCTCCGACGATGGGCAGAACGTGGTCATTCGACCGCTGTGCTACATCTTCGAGGACGAGATTCGCCAGTACGTGCCGCATACGGGCGCGCCGGTCGTCCCGTGCGCTTCCCCATATTGTGAGGACGAGACGGCGCTCCGCTTCCAGATGAAAGCATTGCTCGACGAGCTGGAGCGCCGATACCCGCGCCTGAAGAACTCGCTGCTGGCGGCGCTCGGGAAAGTCAACCTCACGCATCTGATGGATCGGCGCTTTCTCCCCTTGCTCTCGGCAGCCCCGAAGGCCGAGGAAGGACGCGCCGTCCTCGCCGCGGGCGCGGTGCTCGAGGACATGGACGTTCGCGACAAGTGAGAGAAACGCCTGAGGTTCACCACGGGGTGGCGTTTCGCTCTGCGCGCATCTCCGCAGCCAACGGCTTCGAAGTCGCGGCGAGTCCCAGATGCGAGCGGGGGGCATGAGCGCGCCCACCGTGCTTCGCGAAATAGCGCAGGTTTGAGCGCACCGCTTCGATCTCTCGTCGTATCTCATCCCGGCGGCTGTTCGCCCCATGGTTGGGGATGCGGCGCGTCAGCGCGCGCGTATTATCGCCGATGATGCGGATCGAGAGATCGGGCATCGCGTTCTGGCTCCCGATCTGCTTGAAGATTACATCTGCTCGGGCTAATATTGGCATGACGCGAGGACGAGATGCCGGCTTTCAAGGAGATGAAGACATATCGCGGACAGCGGCTGCGGCTCGATCTGCCGGATCTCTTGGAGCACGCGCGGTTCGAGCTGTCGCGGAATCGTCCTCTGCGCTTGGAGATGTCCGGGCCGACCATGCGGCCCACCATCGAAGAAGGAGACATCCTCACGATCGAACCCGTGGAGGCGACGGCGATTCGCCCGCAGGATATTGTGCTCTATGCGACGAGCAGTGGCACGGCCGTCGTGCAGCGCGTGATCGCCTTGGAGGAGCGCGCCGGATGCGTCTATGCCATCATGCGCGGGGATCGCGCGGAGCTGCCCGGCACCCCCATCGCTTTGCATCAGATCCTGGGGCGCGTCGTTGCCATCGAGCGTCGGAGAAGCGGGCGCACCATCTCCCTCAAACGCAGACCCTCTCTGCGGATGCGCGTGTGGGATTTCTTCCGCCGCCTCTTCCGGGGAAGACGTGGGTGAGCCTCGCGTCTCATGGCGAGAGCGCGCGGCTGAGCCACCCCTGGCGAAGGAGCGCAGGCGCTTCTCCTGATGTGAAAAGGTGGATCAGGCGAAAGACCCATGTCCCGAGAGCGAGCGCGAGCATGAGGCGGAGGATCCACGGAGTCGCGATGGCGCGCTCACTTCGCATGCTCCACCGAGAGCGCTGAGCCTGTGGTGGGAGAAGACTCCTGGCGAATGCGGAAATCCCCACGGCGAGTATCCCCGTGGCGACGATCGGGCTGAGCGGATGCAGGGAGAGCGCCCTCGCCCATTGACCGTGTGCGAGCGCGTTGAGGGCGCGCGTCATCCCGCATCCGGGGCAGGGCAATCCCGTGAGCTGACGAAATGGGCAGAGCACGATCGGGGCGAGGGGCGGGGAGGAGGAAAGGCGGACGAAGAGCACAATGAACGCGACCAGGAGAATTTGAGCGAACGCTTCCGCACGCTCTCTCCGCCTTGCGGAGAGCGCTCGCCGTATCCAGTCCTTCAACCCGACTCTCATGTTCGCCTCTCCGCGAGCCGCCAGAGGTGGTTCAATTCGCTCTGCATGAGCACTAGACTGATCACTCCTAGGCTCAGCAGGCCGAGGATGAGGGAGATCACCGGCAAATCCCCTTCGGGGAGACCCGCGCGACGCTTCAGCTCGGTGATGAGCGAGGGGTATTTGTAGAGCAGATAGATCCCCCACACGCCGCAGGTGATGTAAATCAGGAGGAGGTCCAATCCGGGGCGCGGCTCGTCTCGAGCCAGCGCTCGACGCAGATCGCGACCGATCAGGTACATCCAGATGGGATTGAAGAGACCGCAGGTGAAGACCGATACGACGGCGTAGAGCACGACGTTCCGTTCCGAGCCGGGTTCTCCGAAGAAGGCTCGCGCGGGCGTCCACGGCGACGGCACGCCCCATTCCCGCATCGAGGGGGACGCATACGGAGACTCTTCGGACGCTGCCGAGGGCGAGGCGAAGACGCTGCGATATCCGCTGGAGTCCTCGGCCGAGGCGACGAGAATGCGCATCCCGCATCGCGTGCAGAATTTCGCCCCCGGTCGAACCGGAGCGCCGCATCGCGGGCAATATGTTCGAGTCCCCCCGCTCACCGACGTTCATTATGTGAGAGGGGGAGCCAGGGTGACAATAGCGGGTGCGATTGCCCGGCATCGGGAGTTCTGATAGCATACTTGCTTCGTGACGCATGGCGAGGAGGCGTGGAGTTCTCATCATCGCTTTAGCTGTGATGGCTCTCTTCATGGGGGGCCCAGAGTCTTCGTCCGAGGAGGAGCCGCGCATGTCCGAGGGCTATGAAGGGAAGATCACGGCGCCGGAATTTCCCGAAGGCTTGGAATGGCTGAACGTGAGGCGTCCGCTCACACTTCGCGATTTGCGGGGGAAAGTCGTGCTGCTCGATTTCTGGACCTACTGCTGCATCAACTGCATGCACATTCTCCCGGAGTTGAAGAAGCTGGAGCGGCGGTTCGCGCCTGAGTTGGTCGTCATCGGCGTGCACTCGGCGAAATTCCCGGCCGAGCGGGAGACCGAGAACATTCGCCAGGCGATCCTGCGCTATGAGATCGAGCATCCGGTGGTGAACGATCGCGATATGCTCATCTGGCGCCTCTACGGAGCGCGCGCGTGGCCGACGCTGGTGCTCATTGATCCGCGGGGGAAGATCGTCGGCCAGGTCGCCGGGGAGATCACGGCCGAGGTCTTCGGCGCTGTGATCGCCGAGGTCATCCGCACCTTCGACGCGCGTGGTCAGATTGATCGGCGGCCCATTCGGTTCGATCTGGAACGGGAGCGCGTCCCGGAACCGGTGCTCTCCTTTCCAGGGAAGGTCCTGGCCGATGCGGCATCTGGTCGTCTCTTCATCGCCGACTCGAATCACAATCGCATCGTCGTGGCCTCGCTCGCGGATGGGACGGTCGTGGACGTGATCGGTCAAGGAGAAGCGGGATTGCGCGACGGAGATTTTGAGACCGCACAATTCAATCATCCGCAGGGGATGGCCGTGCGCGGCGAGATGCTCTATGTGGCCGATACGGAGAACCATGCCATCCGTGAGGTGAACATGCGGGCGCGCACGGTGCGGACGATCGCCGGGACGGGGTATCAATCGCGTCGGCCGTTTCATCCGGGGGGACCCGGGCCGCAGGTGGATTTGAATTCGCCGTGGGACCTCGTGCTACTTGGCGATCGACTCTATATCGCGATGGCCGGAGCGCATCAGCTCTGGGTCCTGGACGTGAAGACGCAGGTGGTGACGCCCTTCGCCGGAAGCGGCTACGAGGGGTGTCAGGACGGTCCGCTGCTGGAGGCCTCGCTCGCCCAACCGAGTGGGCTGACGACCGACGGTCAGCGGCTCTATGTGGCCGATAGCGAGGCGAGCGCCATTCGCGCCGTGGATCTGGATCCGCACGGGCGCGTCCAGACGCTCGTCGGCGAAGACCTCTTCGTCTTCGGCGATCGCGATGGACCGAGTCCTCGGGCGCGACTTCAGCATCCGTTGGGCGTGGCCTTTCACGACGGCGTCCTCTATGTGGCCGATACGTACAACAACAAGATCAAGAAGCTCTTTCCGACCGTGCGACAAGTCGTCACGTTTCTAGGGACCGGAGAAGCCGGATTGCGCGATGGCGAGCGCCCGCTCTTCGATGAGCCTGGGGGGGTCAGCGTCGCCGAGGGGAAACTCTATATCGCCGATACGAACAATCACGTCATTCGCGTCGCCGACCTGCGGACGGGACAAGTGGCGACGCTGGGGCTCAACGGCGTGGAGCGATTGCGCCCGCGCGCCAGGGTTGCTCCCGCCTTCGCCGGCGACGTGATGACGCTGCCTCCGCAGCAGGTGGCGCCGGGCCCCGGCACGCTCGTCCTCTCCCTGCGTTTGCCCAAGGAGCACAAACTGAACGAGCAAGCGCCCTCTCAGGTCGTGCTGCGCGTCGAGGGCGATCCCGTCGTGCGCTTCGACCAGGATCAGGCCACGATGACGCTCCACCGTCCGAGGTTTCCGCTCACGCTCCCGGTCGTCTTTCAGCACGGGCAGGGCCGCCTTCTCGTGGAATGGACGCTCTACTATTGCCGCTCCGACGTCACCGGTCTCTGCTACTTCGCCGAAGCCCGTCAGGAACTCTCGTTAGACGTGAGGCCCGGTGCCGCGACATCGCGCCTCTCGCTCTCACATGAAGTGAAGTGAACGGGGATCTCTTGAGGGAGCTGCCTGGTATTCCCCCGTCTCCGCAGGCTTTTCCCCTGGACAGAGCGTCGGGGATATCCGAAGCTCGTGCGTGCAGATCTTCGCCAGACCGCCGGGCTGGGAGAACGTACGGGGTGGTCTTGACAGACAGTATAATTCCGGTCGTCAGTAGAAATTGTAAGGAGGTGGCATATGGAGCCTCGCGGTACCCAGTCCTGGCGGGAGAAGAGATGGCCTGCTGTGCTTCTCGCCGTTTTGCTCCTCACCCTCTCGGTTCCTTCGCAGGGTGCTCAGACCTCACGAGACGCGATGACCATATACCCCGCGAGAAGAACCCACTTGATAGATCAACCTTTGGGGAAACTCAAATGGGATAAGAACGGATACCTCATCCACTATCAACGAGGCGCCCACCCACAACCGCTGATTGGGCTGTACACGGCTGACGGGGAGGTCGTGAGTCAGCTTTCTCCGGCGAGTCACCTCACTGGTGTTCGGCGAATGACGATCAAAGACGTGGCCGTCACGAAGAGCGGCGTGCTCGTGGTCGCCGCAGTCGTGCGGAGCACGAACGGCGCGTTGGCTTCGGCTCTCCTCGAGTTTGACATGAAGGGCGTGCTCAGGAGAGTCATCAAGATGGATCCGTTCACTCCGGACAGGATCGCTCTGGATGCCGACGACAATATCTGGATACTCGGGTACGATTGGCAGCGACTGGGCAAGAACGACGACTGGGCTTTGGTTCATAAGCTTTCTCTCGATGGAAGGGTTCTGACGTCAACGCTCGTCCGCTCGGCTTTCCCGAAGGAGGGTGATCCCCTCGATGTCTCCGGCCCCGGAATCGGGGCTTCGGATAAGTATTTTGAGAGCGTCGGGGACAAGGTGTACGCCTGGCTCCCAGGGGGTAATCACCTTGTGATACTTGCGCTGGATGGGCGCGTGCTTCGGTCGGTGAATCGGCCGTTCGACGGTTTGTTCGAGAAGGGCGCGCAGTTCCTGGAGATTCACGCCCTCGTCTTCTTGCCGGGGGATCGCGTGGTCGTTCAGGCCGCGAACCTCGGCCGTGGGATCGTGCTCGGGTATGGGTGGTTCCTCTCCACCGATCTTGGCCGGACGTGGTCTTCAGTCAGACATCGGTTTGACGATCCCTGGGCGTATTCTTTGATCGGAGTGACGAAGTCGAAAGAAGCGATATTCCTCAGACTGGTCGGCCCAGATGCCGGAATTCTGGAATCGTGCCCCGTTGCGTTTTAAGCATGGGTCAAACATGGCTCTTCGGGGGAAACGAGGGCCTCGAGCCTCATTGGTTGGCCGGAGTGGTGTCCGCTTCAGCAGCGTTGCGATGAAGAAGCCCCGGGGAGGCGGTGTCGAGAGGGTAGATGGAGCGACCCCTGTTTCCACTGCTCGTGCGCGAGGCGGGCGTGAACGGTGACCCGCTTGCGTGAGGCCACCATTCGTCACCGCTCCAGTCCCAATTGTGTGAGCAGGGCGTCGTTCTCCCGCCATTTCTCGCGGACTTTGACGTAGAGTTCCAGGAAGACCTTCTTCCCGAAGAGGAATTCGATCTCCTCGCGGGCGAGCGTGCCGATCCGTTTCAGGCGCTCACCTCCTTTGCCGATGATGATCGGCTTTTGCGATTCGCGTTCGACCAGGATCACGCAATGGATGCGAAGAAGGCCATTCTCCTCTTTGAAGCTCTCCGTGTAGACAGCGGTGACGTAGGGGATCTCCTCGCGCGTGACCATGAGGAGCTTCTCGCGCACGATCTCGGCCACCAGGACGCGCTCGGGTTGATCGGTGATCTCACCCTCGGGGTAGTACAGCGGGCCTTCCGGCAGGTGCTCGAAGAGGCTCTGAAGGAGCAGATCTACGCCTTCCCCGGTGAGAGCGGAGATCGGAAGATATTCGACGAAATCGTACTCGCGGCGATAGCGGTCAATGAGGGGGAGGAGTTGGCGCTTGTCCTTCAGCCGATCGATCTTGTTCAGGAGGAGGAAGGTCGGTTTCCCCGCGCGCTTCACCATCTCCAGCACGAAGCGATCGCCGCTGCCGAACGATTCGGTCACGTCCGTCATCAGCAGCAAGAGGTCCACATCGGCGATGGCGGCTTCGACGGCGCGCATCATGCGCTCATTCATGCGGTGGATGGGCTTGTGAATGCCCGGCGTGTCCACGAAGATGATCTGCCCTTCCGGACGTGTGAGGATCCCGCGAATCCGCCATCGGGTCGTCTGCGGTTTGTCTGAGACGGCCGCGATCTTCTGACCGATGAGGCGATTCAGGAGCGTGGACTTCCCGACGTTCGGTCGGCCGATGAGGGCGACGAACCCGGATTTCGTCACGCGCTCGGCAGCGTTCTCCGACATGGAGGGATCACCTCCCAGTCGCAGCCGCAGAGGACGTGTGGCCTTCGCCCTCTGATAGAGGAGGATGAACGCGCACGGTCCGGATGCGGCGAGCATCCGCATCCACGACCTCGAACCGGAACCCCTTGTATTCGACGCTCTCGCCGATGGCGGGGAGATGATCCAGGTGTTTGAGGATCAAGCCGGCCACGGTCGTGAAGTCATCGCTCTCGATCTCCGTCCGGAAGAAGAGTTCGAGCTTGCGGACCTCGGTCGTCCCTTTCACGAGGAACGTCCCGTCCGGTTGCTCGAGGATCTCCGCAGGTTCGGCTTGTCCTTCATCGTGGATCTCCCCGACGATCTCCTCCAGGAGGTCTTCCAGGGTGACCAAACCCGCGATCCCCCCATATTCGTCCACGACGAGGGCGATGTGCAGGTGCGCGCGCTTCATCTCATGCAGCAGCTCGGCCGCGCGCTTGGTCTCTGGCACGAAGTAGGCTGGTCGCATCATGGTGGTGACGTGCTCTCGCGTTCGACCGGAGAGCGCGGCGGCCACGAGATCGCGCAGGACGACGATGCCCTCGATGTCGTCCAGGTGCTCGCGATAGACGGGCAATCGCGAATATCGGGTCTCGACCATCAAGCGCAGGGCTTCCTCCACGGTCGCGCGCGCGGGGATCGCCACGATCTCTCCCCGCGGCGTCATCACGTCGCGAACGCGCCGATCGCCGAGCTCCACGATGGATTGGATGAGCTGCCCTTCGGCGGCCTCGATGATGCCCTCTTGTTCCCCCACATCAATGAAGGCCTGAATCTCCTCGCCAGAGCTCTCCTGGTCCGCGGGCTCGGGCGCTCGAGCTCTCAGCGCCTGCAGCGCGCGATAGATGGGGTAGGCCGGAGGCCAGAAGAGTGTGTAGAAAGTTGAGAAGACCGGGAGCAGGCGCAGCAGCATCCGCTCCGGATCGTTCTGCGCGAGGAGCCGCGGCAGAAACTGCCGGAAGACGCTGATGACGAGGATCATGGACGCGAGGCTGGCCGCGAGCACGTGCTCGAATCCCCACTGCTCGAAGAGCGAGACGGCGGTGATGGCCAGCCCGACGATCATCAGTTGGATGCCCATACTGAGCGTGAGCAACAGGCGCTGTCGGTTCTCGATCAGCTCTCGCAAGAGGCGAGCGTGGAAGCTCCGCTCGTGCTCCGCGAGGAGGACGCGCAGTTGCACCTCGCTCAATTGCGTCACGGCGCTCTCGAATGTCGCCAACAGCACGAGGATCACCAAACATGCGATGCTCAGAAGGATCAGCATACTCCCCTCGGGGGGCGATCACGGGATGAGCGCACGCCGGAGGCGGCGCTCCAATCGGCGCATCTCCCCATTGTCGGTCTCATGATCGTAGCCGCAGAGGTGCAGCACGCCATGAATGATCAGATTCCGAAGCTCCCGGCGAAGCGGGAGACGCCATCGCGCGGCATATCGCCGCGCCGTCTCCAGGGAGATGACGACGTCGCCGAGATGGATCGGGGCGTTCGGCTCCAGCGGTTCGCCGAGCGGGAAAGCGAGGACGTCCGTCGGACGATCCACACCCCGAAAGTCGCGATTGAGCTGACGCATCGCGCGGTCGCCGACGAGCGCGATCGTGACGGTGTGCCCATCTCTGCCGATGGCGCGCAGGACGCGTTCGGCGAAGCGGGCCAGTGCGCGCGCATTCACCCGATATTTCCGCTGGCGATTCACGACGCTGACCATAGAACGGCTCGGGCGTCCTCCCGTTCGCAGAAGGGGATACGGGTCGCGATTCACTCCATCACCGCCTTCTTGTTCCGCTCTTCGTAAGCTCGGATGATGGACTTCACCAGGGGATGTCGAACGACATCCTTCTCCGTGAAGTAGACGAACTCGATGCCCTCAATGCCGGAGAGGATCTCGCGGGCTTCGACCAGTCCCGAGCGCTTCCCCGGGGGCAGATCAATCTGCGTGATGTCGCCCGTGACGACGACCTTGGAGTCGAGGCCGATGCGCGTCAGGAACATCTTCATCTGTTCCGACGTCGTATTCTGCCCTTCATCGAGGATGATGAAAGAATCCCCCAGCGTCCGACCGCGCATGAAGGCGAGGGGCGCGATCTCGATGATGCGCCGTTCTAGGAATCGCTCGACGCGGTCGTAGTCCATGATGTCATAGAGCGCATCATAGAGCGGGCGGAGATAGGGGTCCACCTTCTCCTGCAGATCGCCGGGGAGGAAGCCGAGCTTCTCTCCGGCCTCCACCGCCGGGCGCGTGAGGATGATGCGGTTCACGCGCTTGGTCATGAGCATCTGCACGGCGACGGCGACGGCAAGGTACGTCTTCCCCGTCCCCGCGGGCCCGATGGCGAAGACGAGATCGCTGCGTTCCATCGCCTGAATGTATCGGAGCTGGTTCGCCGAACGCGCCGTGACGACCTTCTTCCCCGCGGGATTCAATGTGCCGATGCGAAAATGCTCCCGCAAGCTGTAGGAGCGGTCCTCGGCGATCTGTCGCAGGACGAGCTTCAAGTCCCGTTCCGAGGGGGGGCGTCCCTCTTCCACGAGGGTGGCGAAGTCATCCAGGAGGCGTTCGAACGCCTCGATGTCTTCATCCGCTCCATGAATGATCAGATCACCGCCACGGGCGTCCACGCGAACATTGAGGACGGATTCGAGGAACTTGATGTTCTGGTCGTTCGGGCCGAAGAGAAGTTCAAGGCCCTTGGGCGCCACGACGACCTTCTTCAATGCTCTCGTGTCACCTCCTTATGGTGTGATCTCATCATTGGAGAAGGTAAGCGTACAGAACCTCGGCGCGCGTGTCAATGCGGGGCCTCGGCCTCGTGCGGCTCTTCAGCGAGCAGTCCGGCCAGGTGCATCAGCTCGGCGCGCGGGTTCTCGGGATTGAGGCGTTCGAACTCGCGCATCAATTCTCGGGACCGTTGGTCAATGAGTCGAGGGATGACGACCTTCACCTCGACGTATTGATCCCCACGGACATCGCCGCGGAGGCTCGGCGCCCCTTGTTCTCGGAGTCGAAAGATCTGCCCCGATTGTGTGCCCGGGGGAATACGCAGCATGGCTTTCCCCCACAGAGTGGGGACTTCGATCTTCGCCCCCAGGATGGCCTCGGTGATCGTGATCGGGACGGTGCAATAGATGTTATCGCCCTTTCGGACGAAGAATGGGTGTGCTTGCACGTTGGGGACGATGTAGAGGTCCCCGGGAGGGCCGCCGTAGAGGCCGGCTTCACCCTTGCCCTCGACGCGGACGCGCGAGCCCGTATCCACGCCCGCCGGGATTTTCACCTCCAGGGATTCCTGCACGGGGATGCGCGTCTCCCCATGGCAGATGGGGCAGATGGGTGCACTTCGCCCCGTCCCCTCACACTGTTGGCATCGAACGCTCAGGCGGAGCGGGCCGCGCGCGGTCGGTCGCCGTCCCGTTCCGCCGCAGCGGAAGCACGTGCCCACCGGGCCTTCGATCTCGCCCCGCCCTTCGCAGCGCGGGCAGGTTTGGCTGCGCGCGACGGTCACGACGACGGTCGTCCCCCGCAAGGCCTGCTCGAAGCTCAAAGCGACCGGGACTTCTACATCTGCTCCCCGTTGAGGCGCCCTCGCGCGCTTTTGCTCGAACGGGCCGAACAGCTCCTCCAGGAAATCGCCAAAAGACTCCTCTGCATTGAAGTCGAAGCCCTCGAAGATGATGTCCGTCGTCTTCTTCTCCCGCGCCTCCGGCATCTCGTCCCGACGCCAGCCGTAGCGATCGTAGAGGGCGCGCTTCTTCGGATCGCTCAAGACCTCATACGCTTCAGCGATCTCCTCGAACCGCCGTCGCGCCTCCTCATCGCCAGGGTTCAACTCGGGGTGGTATCTGCGCGCGAGTCTCTTGTAGGCCCGCGTGATCTCCGCGCGCGTCGCGCGCCGCGTCACACCGAGGATCTCGTAGTAATCTCGCCGCGTCATCGTCGCGCTCTCATTCGCGCTTCCGAAGGGGAATATAGGAGCGCCCCCTTGGGATGTCAAGGAAGGGGGGCCTCCGCGCGTTACTTCCGTCCCAGGAGCCGAAGGCGGCCCACGAACGTGCGGCGTTCCGTCCCCCCCCAGGTGAGGAAATGCGGTGAGTCCACATTGTTGTTCACGGTCGAAGGATTCGGGCGGTTCGTCACATTGTTGATGCCCGCGCGCAACGCCCAATGCAAGCCGAGGAATCGGAAGCGCCGCTCCAGGTGGAGGTTCAGGGAGAAATAGGCGGGGAGCCGTCGGCGATTCGGCGGCTCCGCCAACCGCTGCGCTTCGTTGACGACGAGGAACGGGTATCCATCGCGCCATTCCACTGTATAGGCCAGGGTGAATCGTTTCGGCAGCGGGGCCCATCCCCAGAGGAGGAAGCGATGGGGCGTATCCCACGGCAGCGGTCCGCCAGCCTGCGCACCCAGCACGAGCATATCCGGGGCGAAATCCAGCACGGCGTTCGAGCGCGCGCGGGAGCGAACGTAGGAAGCCAGCAGTGGGTGCATCTCCCGCACGTTCCAGCGGAGCGTCACCTGAAGCGCGTCATACCGATCGCGCTTGTGATCGCGCAGCTCGAACACCTGATGTCGCATCAGAGGACCCGCGGCGGGCGAAAGTGCAGAGCGCTCTCGCGAATCCGAGCGCGCAGGCGTCGCGCCCTCGCTTTCAGGCGCGGGCAGATACACCCATCCGTGATGACCACGCTTCTGGAGAAATTCGAGAGAGAGGACGAACCCGGCCGGGAGCTGGCGCTCCACACCGAGGCTCCAGATGAAGGCGCGGGGCGAAGCGAGCGCGCGCACATCGGCGCGAAATGTGGTCTCCACGATCTCCTCCACCGCGCGTCCATCTCCGGCGTAGAAGAGGTCTTGTCGTCGTCCGCTCTGGGACCGCAGGACTACGTCCAGCGGCGTCGCGTCATGGAAGAGGCCGAGACCGCCCGTGAGCTTCGTCCGACGATCCGCCGTGAGGAGATAACTCGCGGCAACGCGAGGGGACCAGCGGGCGGTACGATGCAGCGAATCCCAATCGAGTCGGAGTCCGAGCTCCACCACGCCGCGCGAGGCGAAGACCCACCGATTCTGTCCGTAGAACGCCAGCTCCACATTCGTCAGTCGCGTCTCCGGAGCGGGGGAGAACGACACGGCTCGTATGGGCGTTCCATCCGCTCGGACGAAGGTGAGCGGGCGGCGCCGGACATGCTCTCGCGCGCCGACGTGGATCCACTCCGTCCCGATCTTCACTTCATGTCGCCCGTGCCAGAAGAAACTCGGAAGGGTGAGATTCAGAATCCCCTGAAGCCGATGCGCGCGACGCTCCGCCGTTCGGAAGGAGTGGCCGCCCGCGCCTTCAGGGGAGAGGCGATACGGGGCATCCCCTCGGGGACGTTCGGCGTCGCGAAAGTGCGCCAGGCCCACACCGTATTCGAGCAGGAGTCCATCGGAGCGATACACCTGTCCCTTCAAGGCGAAGAAGTCCGCTCCCTGACTCACGCGGCGCGTCGTCTCGCGCGGGGCAAACCGTGAGAGCCCATCGTAAGGGGATCGAAAGCGATGGGTGAGAAGCGTGAACGTCAGCAGATGGGACGCGCTCGCGTTCACCTGCACTTTCGTGAGATCGCCCAACCGCCACGCTCGGTTGCGATCCGCGCCGCGCGGCAGCTCCTCCACGATCGTGACATCATACTCTCCCTCTGCAGCCTCATAAAACCACGCGCGCTTCTTCCGCAGCGGTCCGGAGACTGTCGCGCGCGGAGTCCAGTTGTTCAGGTGAAGCCCCTTGCGGTGCTGAAGAGAGGGAAGGACATCGGTCGCGGAGAAGCGGAACCGATCATCGCCCATCGCCGTGCTCAGCTCGAGCACGCCGCCGGAGCCCCGTCCGTACTCGGCGGAGTATCGGCTGTGGTGGACGCTGACCTCGCGGACGGCATCCACGCTCACACGCAGATCGAGCCGCCCCGTGATCGGATGCGTGATCGTGAAACCGTCCAGCGTCGTGAGGGTCTGCGACGTCGCCGAACCCGCGATGTGGAGATCCCCCGAGGGATCTTGGACGACGCCCGGCAGCATCGCGAGCGCATATCGCAGATCGCGCATGACCGGCGTGGGGAGGGTGAGGATCTCCGAAGCGCTCAGCTCCACGCGCGCCGCCGTCTGCCAGGGATCAAGGGCGGCGGAGGAGGGCGTCACCTCCATGACCTCGACAAACTCCTGTTCTCGGCGCAGCACAATCTCTATCGCCGCGTTCTCCGGGAGACGAACGTCGGGTACGGTGATGGTGTAGAAGCGCTCCTTCTCGACGCGCAGCCGGTACATCCCCGCAGGGAGATCGAGGAGAGCGCAGCGGCCCACGTGATCCGTCTCTCCCGTGCGGAGGGTTCCGGTCTCCGCGTGCTCGAGCGTCACTCGAGCGCCGGCGATCGGCCGACCGTTGTCATCCACGACGGTGATGAGCAATCGCGCTTGGGGAGCCGAAACGTCCGTCTTCGCCCACGCCGGAGACCACAAGAGGCAGGTGATGGCGAGCAGGAGCATCCCCCATCTTCGACGCCCTTGCAGGAGAATCTCTCGGGATCCGGATGTTCGCTTCATGGCCGATCATGAGCGCGCGGCCAGTCGCCGAAGGACGTGCTCTTGAATGTAGCGGACGCTCTTCTCCGCCTGCTCGCGCACGCGCGGATCGGAGCTGGTCGTCGGTTCCGGATCACGGAGGTATCGGACGTCGAACCCTTCGCGGCGAAGGGCCTCGCGGGCTGCGGGCGGAAGTTCATCGGGCAATTCGATCCCACACATGATAGCGAAGGCGAGCGTCCACGCGCGCGCCACATTGGAGAGGTTGTATCCCCCACCACCGAGAGCGACCCAGGGGAGGCCGAAGCTCTTCAGCCGTGTGAGGACGCGCGTATATCCGTGCGTCGTCAGGCGCAAATCCGTCAGCGGATCGGTCGCGAAGCTGTCCACGCCCAATTGGGTGACGAGCACGTCGGGCCGATACAGCTCAATGAGCGGAGGGACGACCTCTTCGAACGCCCACACGTAGGTCTCATCATCCGTGCCCGGATAGAGCGGGACGTTCACCGAATACCCGTAGCCCGCCCCTTCGCCCAACTCATCCACGAATCCGGTCCCCGGAAAGAGGAAACGGCCATCCTCATGGAACGAGATCGTGAGCACGCGGTCCGTGTCGTAGAAGGCCAGTTGCACACCATCCCCGTGATGCGCGTCAATGTCCACGTACACCACGCGGTGGCCGCGTTTCAGTAACCACTTGATCGCGATGACCGGATCGTCGAGATAACAGAAGCCCGAGGCTCGATGGGGCAACGCATGGTGCAAGCCGCCGGCGACGCTGAAGGCGACGGGCGTCTCCCGCGCATCCACAAGCCGCGCGGCTTCGAGCGAAGAGCCGGTGATCAACAGCGCCAGCCGATAGAGGCCAGGGAAGATCGGATTATCGCCCGGTCCCAGGCCGTACGCATAGGGATTGCTCGGGTAGATCCCTTCGTCCAGCGCGCGCAGAACGGCCAGGTAATCCTCGGTGTGAAAGGAGCGGGCATCTTCCTCGCGCGCGGGTTTCGGCTCGATGAGCGCCACATCGGGATCGGCGAAGACGCCATACGCGTGCAGCAGTTCGTAGACCAGACGCAGACGCCGCATCTTCAGCGGGTGCGTGAGGCCGTAGTCATAACGGGCGAACTCATCGCTGTAGAGAAAGACGGCTTTCGGCATCATCCCCTCCCACGCGCGCGACGGTCACGGATCGAAAGCGGGCGCTTCCGCTTCCAGGGAGGGACGGGGCGAAGCCGCGCGCCATCGGAAATACCGCCAGGTGACCGTCAGCATCCCCGCGACGAGAATCAACAGCAGTACATCCGTGCCAGCGAGCGTCCAGCTTCCCGTACGCACGTATCGGGGCAGCAAGAGAACGAGCGAGGTCATCGTCGTCGCGATCATGAAGACGGCGGGCCATGCTGTGAACCAGATCGCCCGCGCGTGTTTGAAGAGCCAGGCCGTCGCCGTGATGAGCGTCAGGGCCGCCAGAAGCTGATTCGCCGAGCCGAAGATGGGCCAGATCGCTTGATAGGCATTGGTGAAGGTCAAGAGCGCGATGCCGCTCAAGGCAATCACCGAATTCGCGATGCGATTTCGCAGGAGGGCTGGTGGATTCGGGAGCACGGCCATCCACAGCTCTTCGAAGAGATAGCGGGTCAAGCGCACGAGCGTATCCACGGTCGTCAGGAGAAACCCTTCCAGCATGAGGATGCCGAAGATCGTCCCATAAGCGGGCGGAAGCCCCAACCCGGCGTAAAGCATCTTCCCGACCGCCACGGCGAAGGCCAGCGGCGCGTTCCCCGTCTTGAGATGCCCCATCTCATCCGTGGGCCAGACGAGCGCCTTGTACTCATCAAAACTCAGTCCACCGAGCACAATCAACGTCACGCAGATGCCCAGAAGGGCCTCCAGCAACATCCCCCCGTAGCCGATGACCGGCGCATCTCGCTCGGAGGCCAGCTGCTTGCACGTCGTGCCACCGGCGATGAGGGCGTGCGCGCCTGAACATGCCCCGCAGGCGATGGTCACAAAGAGGAAGGGCCAGGCCCAACCCAGGGCCGCCGTGCTCTCGCTTCCCAGATGCACGATCGGTGCGTTCATGGTCACTCCGTGCCATCCGCCGCTGATCAGGCCGATGACCATCGTGGCCAGGCCGATGTATAAGAGGTGCACGTTCACGAAGTCACGCGGCTGAAGGACGAGCCAGACCGGGATCCACGCGGCCACGAAGACGTATCCGCAGATGACGAGCATCCACGCCTTCGGGTCGAGGGTGATCGGATACTGCAGTCCGATCCACACCGAGAGGGCGCAGATCAGCAGGGCCAGCCCGCTCATCCACCGCGTGCGCACACGCCGCTTATAGAGCAACCACCCCATCACGGGAGCCAGCAACGTGATGACGACAACGGAGGTCGAAGCGATGCCCCCGATCTTCGCATAAGTGACCCCATCTCGAACAGTCGTCTGGATGAGGGACTGATCGGGAGCCAGCCCGAGTTCTCGCGTCGGATAGAGGGAGGTCAGCGCTACAGCCGTCAGTTGCAGAAAGGCTGCCGAGACCAGGACGCAGAGCAAGATGGCGAAGGTGACGAAGAAGATGAACCCGCCTTTCCCCAGCGTTCGTCGAGCGACCTCAGCGATCGAGCGTCCGCCCTCCCGCACGCTCACAAAGAGTGCGATGAAGTCATGGACCGCTCCGATGAAGATCACGCCGACGACGATCCATAGCCACGCGGGCAAGAAGCCGTACATGACGGCCAGCGTCGGTCCGACGATCGGTCCAGCTGCGGCGATGGACGCGAAGTGATGGCCGAAGAGGACCGGCGTCCGCGTGGGGACGAAATCCACGCCATCGTTCACGGTCACGGCGGGCGTTGGGCGCTGCGGGTCAATGCCCGCCAAGCGAGCCACGAATCGCCCGTAGAAGATGTATCCGCCGAGCAGGGTCAGGAGTGAGAATCCCATCAATGCGCCGACATTCATCTCGCACCTCCGAAGCGTTCCGCCGTTCCTTCATCCCCGCGGGCCTTCATCGGCCGACCCACACGGGAGTGCGTTTCTCCAGAAATGCCCGGATACCCTCGCGCGCGTCTTCGGTGGCCATGAGTTCATCGAGATAGAGCCGTTCGACCGCCCGCAGCGCCGTTGTGGGATCGAGCGCTCGGCCGTAGCGGAGCGCGCGCTTGGTGAGCTTGAGGACCACTGGGCTCTTCCGCGAGAGCTCGCCCAGGAGTTCCTCGACGGCCTGAGCCACCTGATCATCGGGGACGACGCGCGTCACCACGCCCATGGCTTCAGCCTCGCGCGCGGAGATCGTCTTCCCGGTCAGGATCAACTCCGTAGCGCGACGCGGGCCGATCAGTTGCGGGAGCAGCACCGCGGCGACCGGAGGGAAGCAGCCGAGGTGAATCTCCGGTTGTCCGAAACGCGCGCTCTCACCGGCGATGAGGAAATCGCAGCTCATGGCCAACTCCATCCCTCCGCCCAAGCAGTGCCCTCGAACGACGGCCACCGAGATGGCCTCCATCTCCAAAAGCCGCGCGATCGCGCGATGTAGGCCGGTGAGCATCTCCTCGACGCGCTCCGGCACGTGATCGGCCACATCGGCGCCGGCGGAGAAGGCGCGCTCGATCCCGCTCTCCAGGAGCACGATGTGCACGTCTTCGTTCACGCGCTCGAGCGCTCGCTGGAGTTCCTGCAGCATGGGAATGTTGAGGATGTTGAGCGGAGGCCGGTTCAGCGTGAGTCTCAAGATGCGATCTCGGCGCTCACTGAGGATCATCGGTTCGGACATCGTCGCCTCCTCAGGAGAGTTCGCGGTTGAGCACGCTGCGCTCGAGCGAGAACTTTTGTGGTCCGGTGAGGGCGAGTGAGAGGGCGGCCGCCAGAAGGGCGAGCGGGAATTCGAAGCCGCCAGCTCCCGTCAGGCCGTGAGGGAGATGGACGCGCAGGATCGCCACGAGCATGTTGATCGCGATCAAAAGCGCGGCCCACCGCGTGAAGAGTCCAAGCAGCAGACAAATCCCTCCGAGGAATTCGACGAGGGCGACGAGGATGGCGAAAAGCCCGGGAAGCGGCACGCCGAGCGATTCCAGATACTGCGCGAAACCGGCGAGCCCGCCGAAGAGCTTCTGCCGACCGTGCGCGATGAAGATCACCCCAACGGCCAGACGGAGGAAGAGCGCTGACCATTCGCTATATCGAGAGAGCCATTGCGCCAGCATCATCCCCTCCTTGCACTGAATCTCGACCGCTCGCGTCGCTTCATTTTACTTCAGACCGTGGGGGGAGGCAACGCGCGGGTCACCCTCGCCGGCGCGGGCGCGATGGTATAATTCGTCGCCTCATGGCGCGGCGAAGGGCCAGAGTGCGGGATGGGCGGCGCGCGCTCCTGTGGGCTTCGGGCGCGACACTCCTTCTGTGGTTCGCTCCCTACGCGGAGGTCATCGTCTATCCCGTGCGCCTCTTTGTGACGCTCGTGCACGAGTCGGCGCACGCGCTCGCGGCGGTGATGACCGGAGGCAGCGTCGCTTACATCCAGATTCACCCCGATGGCAGTGGGGTGACGGCCACGCGCGGCGGACTCGTCCCCCTTATCTCCAGCGCCGGATACGTGGGGACGGTCCTCTATGGCAGCGCGCTCCTTTTGTGGTGTCGGGACCCGCGCCGCGCGAAGACGGCGCTCGGCGTGACGGCTCTCGGGGTCACCACGGTGACGCTCGCCTTCATTCGTCCGGTGATCGGATTCGGATTCGCCGCCGGAGTGATCGCCAGTGCCCTCTTCGGCATCCTCTTCTGGGTCACCTCGGCGCGCGCGGCCCAATGCCTTGTCGGATTCCTGGCCGTGCAAAGCTGTTTGAATGCGCTCTTCGACCTGAAGGCGCTCTTTGCGCTCTCGATCGCCGGGGAGACGCACACCGATGCACGCGCCATGCAGGAGCTGACGCGCGTTCCGGCTCTCGTGTGGGCGCTGCTGTGGAGCGGCGTCTCTCTCGTGGTCCTCGTCCTCATCGCGCGCGCGTATCGCCGGACGTCCAGGTGAGCCGACATGCGGCGGCCATCGAGCATCATCTTCGTGTTGCCCGTGGGCGAGCGCGGGGGAGCGGAGTCGGTCTTCTTCGAGATCGTGCGCGGACTGGATCGCGCGCGGTTCGCCCCCTTGGTTGTCTTCCTGAGGGACGGGCCGTTCGTGCGGGAGGTCCAGGATGCGGGGATTCCCGTCCACCTGCGGCCGATCACGCGCCTGCGCGATCCGTTCAATTATGGGCGCGCAGTGGAGGCGCTCCGGCGCGTGTTTCTTCGACAGGAAGCGCGACTGGTCATCAGCTCACATGGCTACGGACACCTCTATGGGGGAGTGGCCGCGTGGCTCGCGCGCCTCCCTGCCGTATGGTGGCAGCATGGGATCGCCTCGGCGGAGCATCATCTGGATCGCGTGGCCGTTCGCATTCCCGCGCGCGGAATCATCGTGAGCTCATTCGCGGCGGCGGAAGCGCATCGTCGGGTTTTCGGTGCCTCTGGCGCGCCACTGCGTGTGATTCATCCGGGCGTGGATGTCGAGCGCTTTCGGTCGCCGAACCCGGAGCGTCTGGCGCGAATCCGTGAGGAGTGGCGCGTGGATCGGTTCCGGTATCTCGTGAGCGCGATCGGTCGCTTGGAGCCCGGGAAGGGATACGACTGCTTCCTCCATGCCGCGCGACTCCTCGGCGCAGAGATGCCGGATGTGGGGTTCCTGATCGTGGGGGGAGAGATGGAGGGAGCGCGATCGGGATACGCCGCGTCGCTTCGCGGGTTGGTCGCAGCCCTGGGGCTCAACGAGCGCGTCATCTTCGCGGGATTTCGGCGCGAGATCCCGGAAGTGCTCGCCATGAGCCATCTGCTCGTGCATGCGGCCACGCGGCCGGAATCCTTCGGCGTGGTCCTCTGCGAGGCGATGGCCGCTGGGCGTCCGGTGATCGCCACCGATCTCGGAGGGGCGCGCGAGATCGTCGTGCCTGGGGAGACGGGGCTTCTGGTGCCCCCCGGAGATCCCCCCGCGCTCGCCGAGGCCATGGGCTTGTTGCTGCGCGATGGCGCGCGGCGGCGGATGATGGGGGAGGCCGCGCGCGCCCGCGTCCGCATGAGGTTCACCGCGCGGCGGATGGTCGCGCACTTCGAGCAGTTCCTCGACGAATTGCTCGTCAAGCTGCAGGGGCATCTCGCGTGATCCTCCGAACCTCGCCCCATTTGGCCCTCTCCGCGCTGGTTGCCACCTTCACGGAGAAGCGGGTATCCTTCTCGCCGTCGTGAGAGGGGAGCCTGGGCTCCCCTCATCGAAAGGCGGAGCGCAATATGTGGCGCGACCTGGCTATTCTGTGGCGGCGCGAGAAGCTCGTGCACCTCTCGCTCGTCGGGGCGATCCTGATCGGATTCCTCATCGCGCCGATCAAGGATCGGTATCCCTCGCCCGTGAGCTACTTCCTCTTCGACATTCTCTTCGCGCTCGCGCTCTTTTTCTGGATGACGGGACGCGCGCACCTGGGGCGCGCCCTCTTGCCCGAGACCCCGGTGACGAAGATGCTGCTCGTCTTCTATGCGCTGTGCGCCGTGTATGCGCTCTTTCCAGGGATCCCAGTGTGGATCGGGCTCTCGGCATTTCGCGGATGGTGCTTCTTCACGGTGGCGTATCTGCTCGGATATGACATCACGCGCTCCGGCGCGCACGTGCGCGCATATCTGCTGGTGGTGATCGCGCTGGCGGTGCTCGCCGGGGGATACGGGATCTATCAGTACCTGGCCGGTGTGGAGAGCGTCATCCCCGATGATGAGCTGGCGGCCGAGCGCCATCGGTTCGCGACCTATGTCACGCCGACGGGCGAGGTGGAATTCCGCATCTTCTCGACGTTCGTCTCGGCCGGCGCCTTCGGTTCGATGATGGCCTACGCGTCCGCGCTCGCGCTCATCCTCTCGATGAGTCGCGAGATCTCGCCGGCGTGGCGAATCCTGTTGCGCGTGGGGATTGTGCCGATGATGACGAGCTTGATCCTGACGGGGACGCGGGCGGCTCTGGTCATGATCCTCATCGGGGTGGTCCTGTTGTGGTGGCATCGGCGGACGATTCGCGTCTATCTGGTCGCGGCGGCGCTCATCTCCATTGGCGTGCGGTTGGGGATTGATTTGACCGAAGGGCGGGCGGCTGAGCGCTTCGCCAGTTTGGCCGATCTCGGCCTGATCCTCGGGCGCGTGTCGAATCCATTCCTCGCGGGGGTTCAAGCGATACGGGACGCGCCGTGGGGACATGGTCTGGGACGAACCGGCCATGGTGTGCCATTCTTCATGGGGCAGTGGTATCCGACATTTCATCCCATCTTCGCCGATGGGGACTTCGGGCGCATCATGATCGAGATGGGCGTGCTGGGGCTGGTGGTGCTCGTCCTCCTTCTGGGGACGGCGCTGCGCAGCGCGTGGCGCGCCGCGCGCCGATTGAAGGGGACGCCCGAGGAGGAGATCGCGCTCGCCATTGTGAGCGGCGCGTTCATGATGGGGATCGGGACGCTCGTGGGATCGCCGCTGCTCAGCATCCCCCACGGGATGCTCTGGTGGTTCTTCCTCGGCGCGGTGTTGAAGCTCTCTGATCTCGAGGAGCGGCGGCAGCGGGCCTGGTGGCGCGCGTGGAGCGAAGTCCTGGTCCCGATCGAGCGCGGCGATCGGAGTCGGGCGTTCTCCGCAGCCGAGGGGCGCGCGGGGTCCCCTCGCCGCGCGCGACGGCGATGAAGATCGCGTTTCTGGTCCACGATTATGATCGTCGCGTGGGGCATGGCCGGTATGTCATCGAATTGGCCGAGCGCTTCAGTCGGGAACATGAGGTGCACGTCTTCGCTCATCGGATCGCCGAGACGGGCAACGGGCGCATTCGATTCCATCCTGTTCCCGCTCTGCGCGCGACGGCGATGACGACGATTCTCACCTTCCCCTTCGGGAGCTGGTGGCGCGTGCGCGAGGCGTTCGATATCGTGCATGGGCAGGGGCTCTGTGCATTCTCGCTCGATGTCGCGACGGCGCACATCTGCCAGTGGGCGTGGTTCGAGGCCCTTCGAGCGCGGGACGGTCGTCTCAGGGGGCGAGATCGGCTCTTCCGCCTCTTCGTGGGTCGGTGGGAGCGCGCCCTTTATCAACCGGCGCGCGCGCGCTGGATCATCGCCGTCTCCGAGAAGGTGCGCGCGGAACTGGCGCGGTACTATGGTCGGAAGGCGCGCGTCGTGGTGGTCCGTCCGGGCGTGGATCTCGCGCGCTTTCATCCGGCGCGACGGCTTCAATCCCGCGTGGTCGTGCGACGCGCTCTGGGATATGCGGAGCGGGATTTCCTGCTCCTCTATGTGGGCGCCCTTCGGAAGGGAGCGGCCGAGGCGCTGCGCGCGCTCGCGCTTCTGCCCGATGCGCAGCTCCTTCTGATCTCCGGCTCATCGGCGCGCCCGTACTGGGACCTGGCGCGACGTCTCGGCCTCGGCGAGCGCGTCCGATTCCTCCCCCCCACCGATCGGATCGAGGACTATTATGCGGCGAGCGATGCGCTCTTGTTCCCCACCGTCTACGACGCGCATGGGATGGTCATCTGGGAGGCGATGGCCTCCGGGCTTCCAGTGATCACGACGCGCGCGGCCGGCGCGGCGGAGGTCATCACGCATCCGGAGGATGGCCTGCTCGTGGATGATCCGCGCGATGTGCGCGCGCTCGCCGATTGCGCCCGTTGGCTCCAGGAAGACGTCGCGTGGCGCGAGGCCATAGGCCAACGCGCGCGCGCGCGCGTTGAAGCCTTCTCTTGGGATCGCGCGGCGCGCGAGACGCTGCGCGTGTATGAGTGGGCGATGAGGACATAGGAGGTGCGGACCATGTCGTCGGTTCTCACCCACACGCGCGCTCGGGGGCTCAGGAAAACCCGTTCCGCACGCGAGCGCGCGGGAACGGCGCTCACCTTTCTCGTGAACGGAGACGCGGATGGGGCGGCTGCCGAGCGGGCGCGTCAATTCGCCGCGCGGCTCGCGGCGGAGTATCGCGTGCATCTCCTCTATCGCGGCCGGCGGAAGGTTCGGGCGGCGCTTCGCTTCGTGTGGGCATTGCTCCGAGGGCGGCCGCAGCTCGTTTACGTCGTGGACATGGCGGCCTCGGGAGTCCTGGCCGCTCTCGCGTATAAGGCGCTCAGCGGCGCGCGCGTGGTCATTGATACGGGCGATGTCATCTCCGCGCTCGCGCGCGCCCTCGGACGCGGATGGGTGGGTCGGTGGTTGACGGAGCTTCTTGAGAGGCTCTCGCTTCGACACGCGGATCTGCTCATCGTGCGAGGGAGCGGACACCGGGAGTGGCTTCAGCAGCGAGGCATCACGCGCGTCGCGGTCGTCCCGGACGGTGTGGACACGCGCGTATTCCGCCCGCGCGATGCCACGGCGCTGCGGCGGCGCCTGGGCGTGGAGGGGCAGTTCGTCGTCGGTGTCGTCGGCTCGTTGCGCTGGAGTCGAACGCTCGGCTTCTGCTACGGTTGGGAGCTCATCGAGGCGCTGGCGCGAGTGGCGGACCTTCCCATTGTGGGGGTGATCGTCGGCGACGGATCGGGACTCCCCCGATTGAAGGAACAGGCGCGCGCGCGAGGGGTGCATGATCGCGTGCACTTTGTGGGGCGCGTGCCATTCGACCGATTGCCGGAGTACATCAGCCTCATGGACGTCTGCCTGTCCACGCAGACGAATGACCTCGTCGGCGAAGTGCGCACGACGGGGAAGCTCCCGCTCTATCTCGCCTGCGGGCGATTCGTGCTGGCGAGTCGCGTGGGCGAGGCCGCGCGTATTCTGCCCGAGGGGATGCTGATCCCGTACGAGGGGAGAGAGCCGTACGCGGCCGCTCTGGCCGAACGCCTCCGCTGGCTCGTCCAAAACCCGCGCGTGCTGGAATTGGGACGGGAGAACGTCGCTCTGGCGCGTCAGCACTTCGAGTATGACGTGCTGGTCGCGCGCGTGCGTCCGATTCTCGATCGTCTGCTCGGCGAGGCCTGATGCGCGTCGTCCTCGTTCCCGATCTGGAGCTGGAGGGGTGGAAGAGCATGGAACTGTACGCGCATCAACTCGAGCGATGGCTGCCGCGGCTCGCCCCGGATTGGGCGTTCGAGGTCGTGCGCCTGCCGATGCCTAGGTGGGGGCGGATGCGTCCGCTGCGATTCGCCGCGCGATATGTGCTGTTGCCGCGTCATGTCGCGCGCGCGCCTCGCGGGAAGCCAGTGGCGCTCCATCACATCCTCGATCACTCCTACGCGCATGTGCTGCGATGGCTCGATCCGCGACGCGCGATCATCACCGTGCACGATCTCTATCCGTATCGCCTCGTGAGCGCCGGTGGGACGGGGGCGCGCGTCCGTCTTCGTAACGCCGTCCTGCGGTGGGTCCTGGCCTCGCTTCGAGAAGCGGCGCACGTGATCGCCGATTCCGAATTCACCAAACGCGAGGTGATGCACGGATTGGGCTACCCCGAGGAACGCATCACGGTCGTTCCCTTGGGGGGGGATCATATCGGCGCTCCGTCCTGGGGAGAAGAAGCCGCCGGGCGCGCGGTTCGTCAGCTCGATCTCCCGCCGGGAGCGCGATTCATCCTTCACGTGGGGAGCTGCGACGAGCGGAAGAACATCTGGACCGCGCTGCGCGCCTTCTCCCGGCTTCGGGAGCTGACGGGCGAGGATCTCTATTTCGTGCAAGTCGGAGGGCGATTCACGCGCGCTCACTGGAGAGCGATTCATCGGTGGGGGGTCGCGCGATATGTCCGACAGCGGGCCGATCTCTCCTGGGAGCAGCTGGCCTCGATGTATCGGGAAGCGGCGCTCTTGCTCTTCCCTTCGACGTATGAGGGCTTCGGCCTGCCGGTGCTCGAAGCGATGTGGATGGGAACGCCCGTTGTGGCGCTCGCCGCGGGAGCTGTGCCGGAAGTCCTCGGCGATGCGGGAATCCTCGTGTCCGAGAATGAGGCTGAGGCCTTCGCCACAGCGGCCGCGCGCGTGCTCGACGACGAGATGCTGAGGGAGACCTTGGTGACGCGAGCGCGCGAGCGCGCTCGCGCGTTCACCTGGGAGGAGACCGCGCGTCGCGTGCTCGCCGTCTATCGCGTTGTCGCATCCTCGAGCTCGGGGTGAGGGACAGGATGTCTGGGCGCGTGCACCAGATCCTGCACATCAGCACAGGGGCGGAGCTCGGGGGGGCCGAGCGCGTGGTGCTGGATCTGGCGCGCGGGCTCAATCGCGAGCGGTTTCACGTTCATGTCCTCGTCCCGCGCCTTGGGCGGCTCGCGGAAGCGCTACATGCCGCGGGCATCTCCACGCTCGTCGTGGGATATTGGGGACGGGGGCATCGGCTGGGGCGTTACAGTTCATGGCGGGAGTATGCGAGCGCCCTCCGCTCTCTGCCTCATGTTGCGAGGACCATCCGGGCGCTGGCGCGCTTCGTGAATGAGACGCCGATTGAGCTGGTCCACGCGCATGGGATCAAGGCGCAGGCGTTCAGCGCTGGACTCGCACCGTTCGTTCGCGCGCGGATCATCTGGCACGTGCACGACTTCCTTCGCCATCGGAAGTTCTGGTGGGGCTTTCAGGCGCTCGGTCGGCGCATCCCCGACCTTCTGCTCGTCCCCTCTCGCGCAGTCGCTCGGGAATTCGCCAATTGGGAGAACGTCCTCGTCATCCCCAATGGCGTTGATCTTCGGCACTTCTCTCCATCCCCTTCCCAACGGGCCGGTGGACCGCGGCGCGTGGGCATGATCGGCGCGTTGGCCCCGTGGAAGGGGCACGAGGTCTTTCTCCAGGCGGCCGAGCGCGTCAGTCGCGTCCTCCCTGATGTGGAATTCCTCGTTGTCGGCGATGAGATTTACGACACGACGGGACATCAAGGATTTCGACGGAGACTGGAGCAGGAGGCTGTTCGACGCGGTCTCGCCTGGCGCGTTCGCTTCACCGGTTTCCGCGCGGACATCGCCGCGATCCTGCGGGAGCTCAATATTGTCGTCCATTGCTCGCTCGATCCGGAGCCGTTCGGGCGCGTCCTCATTGAGGCCATGGCCTGCGGCGTGCCGGTCATCGCGACGCGCGGTGGAGCGACGGAAGAGATCGTGCGCGAGGGGGAGACGGGGCTCCTCGTCCCGCCGGGGGATGCCGAGCGTTTGGCTGAGGCGATCCTCGCGCTCCTGCGGGATCGGCAACGCTCGACGCAGATGGGACGCTCAGCGCGCGCTTGGGTGGAGGGCGCCTTCGATGTGCGCGCGCAGATTCGTCGCATCGAGGAGCTTTATGACTCACTCCTCTGCTGACGCTTTCGACGTGCGCGTTCCAGCAGCGCGGTCACGTCCTCGTCTCGGACATCGCGAAAGTCTTCGTAAAAATCGGCGACGGCGAAGACGTCGGTCTCCGGCGCGACGAGGCAGTGCAGCTCATCTACGTGCGGTTCGATCCGTCGAAGCGTGGAGGCGGGGCTGACGGGGACGGCGACGACCAGTCGCGCCGGCGCGCCTTTCTTCACACTCTGAATCGCGGCCAGCATGGTGTACCCTGTAGCCAGGCCGTCATCCACGAGGATCACCGTGCGGTCGTTCACCACTGGCGGTGGGCGGTCGCCTCGGTATCGCTCGATCCGGCGGCGCACTTCCGCGAGCACTTCGGCGGCGATCTGCCGAATCTCATCTTCCGTCAATCCGAGGGCGCGGACGAGAGCCGCATTGAGATAGGTCGTTCCATCCTCGGCGATCGCACCGAAGCCCGCTTCCGGATTGAAGGGGATGGGCAGTTTGCGCGGGGCGATGACCTCCAGCTCGGCCTCGAGCGCTTCAGCGATGGGCGCGCCCACGACGACCCCACCCCGAGCGATCCCCAAGACGAGGGCATCGAGCCCTTGATAAGCGCGCAATCGCGCAGCGAGCCGACGCCCGGCTTCCGCGCGATCTCGGAAGCGAATCCCGAATGACCAAGACCGCATCGTCCGCTCCGCCGCGGGGAATTCTATCACGCCCCTGGGGAAGAGCGAGAGAGCCCTGGTCCAGTGTCCACCTGTGTGCTATGCTCTTGCAATGTGAGCAAGGTGAGGAGGAGATGGGCCTGGACATCCCGCGAGGGCTTCATCTCGATATTTTTCTGATGAAGGAGGAATGCGATGAGACAGCACGTTTGGATAGCGATCGTGTTGGGCCTCGCTCTGGGCCTCATGGGAATGGAACGGGCAACTTTGGGGCTCGCTCAAGAGGTCACCGTCGTGGGCGAGATTGTGGATTGGAACTGCTACAGGAAGGATGCCAAGAATAAGGGGGCAGCCCATCGGACGTGCGCCATCAATTGCGCGAAGACCGGAGCTCCGCTTGGGATCGTGGATGAGAAGACGGGGGCTTTGTATCGGCTGGCCGGGGAGTCCTGGACGGCCAACAAGAACGAGAAGTTGATCCCCTTCGTCGCCGAACGGGTGGTGATCACAGGGACGGTCACGGAGAAGGAGGGCGAGAAGGTCCTCACCATCCTCTCGGTTGAGAAGGCCAAGTAGCCCTTCAGCGGGAGTGCGAGGGTTCTCGAAGCGCGGCTTCTCTGGCGCAAAGGGGGGGTATTCTCTGTCCCTTGACAGGGGGGAGGGACTTCTATAGCCTAATTCCCTTTGCCTGAGGTGGAAGATCGGGAGAAGGCATGTTCGACGCGCTTTCGGAGAAGCTGCGACGGGTCATCCGCGATCTGCGCGGTCATGGGAAACTGACCGAAGCCGATGTGGAGGCGGCGCTCCGAGAGATTCGGCTGGCGCTGCTGGAGGCCGATGTCCATTTCCGCGTCGTCAAGCAGTTCATCGAGCGGGTTCGGGAGAAGGCGCTCGGGCAGGAGGTGTGGGCGTCGCTCTCCCCGGCGCAGCAAGTCATCAAGATCGTCTACGAGGAGCTGACGGAGATGCTGGGGGGGACATCCACGCGGTTGCTGTTGACCTCGCGCATCCCGAACGTGATCCTGCTCGTTGGCTTGCAGGGGTCGGGGAAGACGACGACGGCAGGGAAACTGGCGCGATACCTGGCAGAGCAAGGGCGGAATCCACTGCTCGTCTCGGCGGATGTCTATCGGCCCGCGGCGCGCGAGCAGTTGGCTGTGATCGCGCGGGAGATTCGCCGTCCCGTGTTCGAGGATCCCTCGGTGAATGATCCCGTGGAACTGTGTCGGCGCGCGCGCCGTCATGCCGAGGTGACCGGATTCGATCCCGTGCTCGTGGATACGGCGGGACGATTGCATGTGGACGAGGAGTTGATGGCGGAGCTGGAAGCGATCAAGCGGGAGACGAGGCCGGTGGAGGTGCTCTTCGTCGCTGATGCGATGACCGGACAGGATGCCGTACGGAGCGCGGAGGAATTCCATCGGCGCATTGGCATCTCCGGCGTGATCTTGACCAAGATGGATGGAGATACGCGCGGGGGAGCGGCGCTGTCCATCAAAGCGGTGACCGGCCAGCCGATCAAGTTCATCGGGGTGGGGGAGAAGGCTGATGCCTTAGAGCCGTTCTATCCCGATCGCATGGCTTCGCGCATCCTCGGCATGGGGGATGTCCTCAGCCTGATCGAGCGCGTCCAGGCAGAGGTGGATGAGCGCGAGGCCGCGCGATGGCAGGAGAAGCTCCGGCGCGAGGAGTTCACGCTGGAGGATTTTCTGGAGCAACTGCGGTTGGCCAAGCGCTTCGGCTCGGTGGGGAAGCTCTTCGAATTGCTTCCGGCCGAGATGTTGAAGATCGTTGGAGTGGGTCGCCTCACGCCGGAGCAGATGGCGCAGTTCGAGCGGCAGTTGAAGCGCGCCGAGGCGATCATCAACTCGATGACCCCCGAGGAGCGGCGGAACTATCGCCTCATTGACGGGAGCCGCCGCCGACGCATCGCGCGAGGGAGCGGGACGACCGTCGAGGAGGTGAACGCTCTTCTGAAACAGTATGTGGAGATGCGGCAGATGATGAAACGTCTGCGGGAGGGGAAGCTCCCGTTCGGGAAGTTCTGGGGGGGCGGGGCGCATCGGCGGAAAAAGAGGCATTGACAGCGCCTTGCCCATGGTGAGCCGATCCCCGGTGGGGGGATGGACTTTTCGCGCGGGCCGGGTATAATTTACGTCTTCGTGAGGAGGTGGGGCCTTGTTAGCCATACGCTTGACGCGCATGGGGTCGAAGAAGCGACCGTTCTATCGTATCGTTGTGGCGGAGAAGCGCTCCAAGCGCGATGGGGCCTTCGTCGAGGCCATCGGCTACTATAATCCCTTGACGCAACCGGCGGAGATTCGCGTAGATTGGGAGCGCTTCCAGTATTGGGTTCGATGTGGCGCGCAACCGACGGAGGTCGTCCGACGGTTGATCCGAAAAGCTGCGCCGCAGGCTTCGGAGCGC
>BEHM01000021.1 GCA_002923315.1 bacterium HR10 | reverse complement strand
CGCGAGGCGGGTGTGGAGTTGGCGCTCGATGACTTCGACCGCATCAGCTCGCGCACGCCGCTTCTGGCCGATATGAAGCCGTGGGGACGGTATGTCGCCCATGACGTTTACCGCGCCGGAGGAATCGGAGTCATCGCCAAGCGGTTGTTGGAGGCGGGACTGCTCCATGAAGACGCGCTGACGGTGACCGGGCGGACGATTGGGGAGGAAGCCCGCGACGCTCGGGAGACGCCGGGACAGTCGGTCATTCGCCCGCTCTCGGATCCCCTCTCGCCGACTGGAGGATTGGTCATCCTGCGGGGGAGCCTCGCTCCCGAAGGGTGTGTGGTGAAGATCGCGGGGAAGGAGAGGCTCTATCATCGCGGGCCGGCGCGCGTGTTCGATCGCGAGGAGTACGCCTTCGAGGCGGTGCAACGTCGGGAGATCAAGCCGGGCGATGTCATCGTCATTCGCTATGAGGGACCGAAGGGAGGCCCCGGCATGCGCGAGATGCTCGCCGTGACGGGCGCATTGCAAGGGGCCGGCTTAGGGGAGGCCGTCGCTCTTGTCACCGATGGGCGCTTCTCCGGCGCGACGCATGGCTTGATGGCTGGACATGTCGCTCCGGAAGCCGCCGTTGGCGGACCGATCGCCATCGTGCGTGACGGCGATATGATCGTCTTCGACATCGCGCGTCGGCGGCTCGATGTGGAGCTCTCGCAAGAGGAGATCGCCGCGCGGCTCGCGCGATGGACGCCTCCACCACCGCGATACAGCTCCGGCGTCATGGCCAAGTACGCGCGGTTGGTCTCCTCCGCGTCCGAAGGGGCGGCGACCCACTGAGGCGATCGCGGGGGGATCAGTCCGGAGGTGGTTCCTCCCCCGTCCGCCAGGGCGGGAGCTGCCGTGAGGGCGAGGGGGAGGGGAGCGTCAGGCCGTCGAGGTTCAGGCGTTGAATGCCCCCCGCATCGGAGAAGGGATACCGCTGCATCCGACGCCGCCTCCAGAGGAAGAACCCGTAGCCGAAGAGCACGCCCGCGCCAATCGCGATCACGATCAAGACGCCAATGAAGGCGAAGACGGCGATGAGCCATCGCCCCACCGGGAATTCCTCGATGATACTCGGCACCAATCGGATGCGATCTCCACTCAACCATCGAACGCGCGCCGTGTACTCGATCTGATTCACGATCCGTTCGATCGTCGGGCGATCGGAGACATCGAAGGCGCAGATCAGGTAGTTCCCCTCGCGTTTGAAGATTCGACGATCGCGCTCGGCAGGCGCGAGGCGTTGCCAGTACGCCTGGACGCGGTCATACGCGGCCTTGGCCCACTGGGGCGTGTGATACTCGACCAGAAGGAGCTTGGCCGAGGCGCGATTCAGCCGATATTCGGCGATAGCAGCTTCGACGGCGTCGCTCTCCAGCAGGAAGAGGTCATCGGGGTTCTCATAGCCGGGGAACGCGGCCAGACCGCGTGGCCCGGCGATGAAGCGCTCCGAGCCCGGAATGCGCCCCTCCACCGGCAGGTGGCGGATGAGCAGGGGGATCTCATGCGGGCCGACATCCAGACGCTCGGCGAAGGCGCGGGCCAGATCGCTCAACTCGCCCACAGGGAGATCCCGGGTTTTCGCTTCCCGCCGAATCGTCACGCGGCCATAGTAATCCCCTTTCCAGAAGGCGAGGGCATTCTCCTCCGCTTCTGCTTCCGTCCCGATCCCACTCACGCGGACTCCCCCGCGGCGCTCGAAGGAGTAGAAGCCGTAGGCGGACACATAATTGATCATCCGGAAGAGTTCGATACGCACCGTTCGCCGCCCATCGGTGTAGTCGGCGAAGGCCGCCTCGCGCAATCCGTATTCGCGTGCGATGGCCCCCCGCTGCGGATCGTACGCCTCGTATTCGGAAGCCCGAAAGGCGTGAACGGGCTCGATGAGAGACCACGAACCCAATCGCCGTTCAAATGCCGCCGCGATGAGCGGGGGCGTTCGGATTTCGAGAACTTGAGCGGAGCTCATCGAGACGAGGATGAGCACCACCCCTACGCCGCCCACGATTCGCATGCCTCGGTGGGACCGTGCCGCGCTCATGGCCTGTCCCTCATGCGCGTTCGATCTGACGGAGGATCAGATCGGCGTAGGTCTGCGGATGCCGGATGTCTCGCAACACGATTCTCTCAGCCTCAGCGGCCGTGTCAATGACCAGGTTCCCGATGCCCAGCAGGCGCCCCCATCCGCTTTGGATGACGACGACTTCCTGAATCTTGTGAAGCGGGACGTGGCGATAGATGCGTCGCAGCACGCCCGAGGTCACCGTGAGCCCATGCTCCGTGAGGATGTACGTCTCGAAAGCCCGCGCCAGATGGTGTCGAAGCGGCCAGATGAGGACCAGCACGATGGCCAGAGCGATGCCCCAGGGGGGGATCGCGCCGGGCCGCCAGCGCTCCATGTGCGCCAGCAGCAGCAGCAGGCCTCCGATGGCGATCGTCGCCCCCACATATCGCGCGGTCACAAAGAGCGCTGTCGGGTGAAGGACGAAGATCGGGGCATCGGGAGGCTCCCGGAGGCGCGCGCCGCACCGGGAGCAGAAGCGCCCCGTCTCAGGATTCATCGCGCCGCAGCTCGGACAGCGCATGGTCGCTCACCAGCCGAGGATCGAGACGCGGCGCGGGATGCGTCGCAGGGGCAACTCGCGCGGCGGCCCGTAGTAAACGGTCAGGCACGCCTGGCAACGGTAGAGGACCACCCCTGCGGGCGCCTTCTGTCGAATCTCCGAGGGAGCCGTATGCCAGACCTTCAGCGGGCCCCAGCAGGGTTTCCCTTTCTCATCTTTCTCATCGCAATTCGTCTGATTGGGCTTCATTGCTTTGAGTGGCCGTTCCGTTGATGTGGGCGACGGTGTCGTCTCCATACGCTCGACCTCCTACATCTCGCGCCGATTGACGAGGGCGCGGTGCATCGTCACCTCGTCGGCGAACTCAATGTCGCTGCCGACGGGCAATCCCATGGCGATGCGCGTGACGCGCACGCCGAGCGGCTTCAGCAGGCGCGCCAGATAGTTGGCCGTCGCCTCCCCCTCCGTATTCGGATTCGTGGCGATGATCACCTCTTTCACCTCGCCCGAGCGCAAGCGCTCGAGCAAGCTCTTGATCTTCAGATCATCCGGACCGATCCCCCGGATCGGGGAGAGCGCGCCGTGCAGGACATGATAGAGCCCGCGATACTCGCGCGTTCGCTCAATCGCCGCCACGTTGTACGGTTCCTCGACGACGCAGATCACGCTCCGATCGCGCGCATCGTTGGAGCAGAAGCGGCAGGGATCCACATCGGTCAAATTGTGGCAGATCGAACAGAGGATGATCTTCTCCTTGACCTCCTCGATCGTGCGCGCCAGGCGACGGACCTCCTCCGCCTCCATGCGCAGGATATGAAACGCCAGGCGTTGGGCCGACTTCTGCCCGATGCCGGGCAGCCGTTTCAATTCCTCGATCAGCCGATGAATGGCCTCGGCGTAGTCGAGCATCGCTGCCGTTCACCAGAGGCCCGGGAGGTTCAGGTTCAGATTCTTCAGCGCCTGTTGCTGGATGGCCTCATCCACTTTACGCCCGCACTCGTTCACGGCCGCGATGATCAGGTCCTGCAGCAACTCGATGTCCCCGCCGACGACTTCCGGATCAATCTTGAGGGCGAGGACCTCCTTGGTGCCGGACATCATGACGGTGACCGCGCCGCCGCCCGATGAGGCTTCGACGCGGATTTGCTGGATCGCATTTCGCAACTCCTGCTGCATCTTCTGCGCTTGTTCGAGCATCTTCTGCAGCTCGTGCGGATTCGGGAACTTCATCTTCGCCTCCTCATGGTGAAGTCTCACGGTTCCTCCGGCATCGCCTTTTCCGGAGGGACGATCTCCACAATCTCGCCTTTGAACGTCTTCACGAAGGCCTTGACGATCGGATCCGCCTCGACCACAGCCCGCGCCCGCTGATCGGGCGAGGGCGTCCGGGCGCGGTCTTCTTCGACTCGGACCTGAAGCGTCAGCGGGCGACCGATCACCTGTCGCGCCACGGCCTCGATCACCTGTTTGTTCGTGCGGTCAAGCAGCGTCTCCCGGTGGACGGCCAGGTGCGGGGGGAACGTCACGCGCAGCGCCTCTCCCGCGATTTCGATCGCCTTCGCTTTATCGAGCGCGCCGAGAATGAGCATCTTCCCGCGTTCGCGCAACTCCTCCTTGAGGCGCTCGACCTCGGTGTGCGCCGCGTCGGACGACTCCATCGAGGAAGGCGTCTGCGGACGGAGGGGAGCGTCCTCCATAGACTCCGCGCGCGGTGGCGTCGCCATCTCCGTCGCCGGTGGGGACGGTGTGAGATGGGCGAGGCGGCGTTCCAGCTCTTCCAAGGATCGGATCACTTGGGCGAGCGGTCGCACGCGCTCCAGATGCGCGAGCCGCAGCAGACCCACTTCCAGGGAGAAGCGCGGCTCGCTCGCATATCGGAGATTTTGCTCCAGCTCCGTGAGCGCGCGAAACGCGCGGACGATCTCCTCCTCGTGGAACCGCCGCGCTTGGGCGAGCAGCTGATCCATCTCCCCCTCGCTCAGCGGGAGCAGCTCGCGATCGCGACCGATGACTTTGGCGACGAGCAGATTTCGGAAATGCGCCATCAAGTCGCGGCAGAAGTGGCGCAGGTCATAGCCCCGTTCGCTCAACTCCTGGACGAGTCGCAAAAGCCGCGCCCCATCCCGATCGGCGATGGCCTCAGCCGCCAGCAACAGCGTCTCGGTCCCGATCAGCCCGAGCGCCGCCGTCACGACCTCGTCTGAGATGGGTTCTCCGGGCCCGGCGAAGCTCACCGCTTGCTCCAGCAGTGACTGCGCGTCGCGCAGGCTGCCTTGTCCGGCGCGGGCGATCCTTCGGAGGGCCGAATCGGAGATGGCGATCCCCTCAGCGTCAGCGATCCGTCGCAGGCGCTCGGCGATCTTGCCCTCGGGGATCAAGCGGAATTCGAAGATCTGGCATCGAGAGAGGATCGTGGCCGGGACTTTGTGCAGCTCCGTCGTCGCCATCAGGAAGAGGACGTGAGGCGGAGGTTCCTCGAGCGTCTTCAGGAGGGCGTTGAACGCGCTCGTCGAGAGCTGATGGCATTCATCAATGATGAAGATGCGGTAGCGATCGCGGGCCGGGCCCAGAGCCAGCGTATCGAGGATGACCTGCCGGACATTATCCACGCCCGTGTGCGAGGCCGCGTCAATCTCCAGGACGTCGAGCGCATTCCCTTGCACGATCTCTCGGCATGGGGGGCACTCGTTACACGGCTCCGGCGTCGGCCCCTGCACGCAGTTGAGCGCCTTCGCGAAGAGGCGCGCCGTCGTCGTCTTCCCCACGCCGCGCGGGCCCGCGAAGATGTAGGCGTGATGCCACCGCCGGTACCGAAGGGCGTTCTGAAGCGTGCGGGCGATCGCCTCCTGGCCGACTAGATCCTCGAACCGTTGAGGACGCCACTTGCGGGCGATGACCTGGTGCATGAGTGACCCGATGTCAATCCTCTCGCTTGGCCAGGCTTCGGGAGCATCCGCAGCACCCGACTCGTCCCACTACCGTTGCTCCCTTCCGGGCCTGGCGGGGTTCGCAGGCGAGCCGTCGCACGGAGCCCGAAGCCTGTCAGGGTCTGGCGGAGGGAGTGGGATTCGAACCCACGGTAGAGGTTTGTGCCCCTACACCGCTTTTCCAAAACGGCGCCTTCGTCCACTCGGCCATCCCTCCGAGAAGAACCGTGGCGGAGGGAGTGGGACTCGAACCCACACGGGCCTCGCGGCCCACCGGTTTTCGAGACCGGCCCCTTGGCCAATTCGGAGCATCCCTCCGCCGAAGGCGCTCGGCACCCGGAGCTTATTCTTCGACGCGCTCCGACCGAGCGTGCGCGCGCTTCTTTTGAAAGAAGGATTGTATCATCTCCCGACACTCGGCTTCAAGCACACCAGCGCGAACCTCCACGCGGTGATTGAGCCGCGCGTCGGTGCAGAGCTCAAAGAGCGACGCGACGGCCCCGGCTCGGGGATCTGCAGCCCCGTAGACGAGCCGCGCCACGCGCGCATGAATCAAGGCGCCGGCGCACATCGGGCACGGCTCGATCGTCACATACAGCGTCGCGCCCGTGAGCCGATAGTTGTTCAAAAATCGCGCCGCATCGCGCAGGGCGACGATCTCCGCGTGCGCCGTGGGATCCCGATCCGTGATGACGCGATTGTGCCCGCGCCCGATGACCTTCTCCCCGAGGACGACCACAGCCCCGACGGGGACCTCGCCCAGGCGCTCAGCATCGGCCGCTTCGTCGAGCGCCAGTCGCATCCAGACTTCATCGATCGCTCTGGAGTCTTCGCGCGACATCTTTGGCGAAGTAGGTGAGGATCATATCGGCCCCCGCGCGCTTGATGCCGATGAGCGTCTCCAAGACGACGCGCTCCTCCTCGATCCATCCCAGCCGAGCGGCCGCCTTGATCATGGCGTACTCGCCACTCACCTGATACGCGGCCACGGGCACCGGGAAGTGCTCCCGCACCAGGCGAATGATGTCCAAGTAGGGAAGCGCGGGCTTCACCATGAGGATGTCGGCGCCTTGCTCGATGTCCAGCTCCACCTCGCGCAGGGCCTCTCGCGCATTGGGGGGATCCATTTGATAGCCGCGTCGGTCGCCGAACTGCGGGGCGCTTTGCGCCGCCTCTCGAAACGGGCCGTAGAAGGCCGAGGCGTATTTGACGGCGTAGGACATGATCGGGATGTGCGTGAAACCCGCCGCATCGAGGGCGCTGCGGATCGCCGCGACGAAGCCGTCCATCATATTCGACGGCGCGATGATGTCCGCCCCGGCGCGCGCCTGACTGACGGCCGTTCGCGCCAGCAGTTCCAGCGTCGGATCGTTCAAGACCTCCCCATCGTGCACCAGGCCGCAATGGCCGTGGCTGGTGTATTCGCACAGACACGTATCGGCGATCACCAGCAGACCCGGGACCTCTCGCTTGAGCGCGCGGATCGCCCGCTGGATGATGCCATCCTCGGCGTAGGCTTCGCTCCCCATCTCATCCTTGCGCTCCGGGATGCCGAAGAGGATGACGGCCGGAATGCCCAGCCGCTTCACCTCCTGGGCCTCCTCAACGAGCTGATCAATGGAGAGCGTGTAGACGCCCGGCATCGAGGCGACCTCCTGACGCACGCCCTCACCGGGGCACACGAAGAGCGGATAGATCAGGTCATCCACCGAGAGCTGCGTCTCTTGCACCAGGCGGCGCAACTCCGGCGTGCGACGCAATCGGCGCGGGCGATGGATCAGCTCTCTCATCTTGTGCTCCCCCCTTTGGTGAGAGGCCGATTGTATCAGAGTGGGCGGGAGTTTTCAAAGTTCGGGCTCCGGGGAGGGGATCGCAGCGGTTGTTGCCCTGGTTTCTCCCTATCGGGTACAATCACGTTTTGTGGGACTCAGGAGACGCCGCGCGAAGCGGGGGGGAGGAGTGGCGTATGTGGAGTAAGATTCTGGCGAAGATCATCGGCACGGCCAACGAGCGGTATCTGAAGAAGATCCGCCCGATCGTCGAGAAGATCAACGCGCTCGAACCGGAAGTGGAGAAGCTCACCAACGAGCAGTTGCGGGCGAAGACCGACGAGTTCAAGATGCGCCTGGCCGATGGGGAGACGCTCGACGATCTGCTGCCGGAGGCCTTCGCCGTCGTGCGCGAGGCTTCGCGCCGCACGACGGGCATGCGCCATTTCGACGTGCAGCTCATTGGGGGGATCGTGCTCCATCAGGGGAAGATCGCCGAGATGAAGACGGGCGAGGGGAAGACGCTCGTGGCGACGCTACCCCTCTACTTGAACGCGCTCACGGGGAAGGGGTGTCATCTGGTGACGGTCAACGACTATCTGGCCAAGCGCGATACGGTGTGGATGGGGCCGATTTACCACTTGCTCGGGCTCACCGTCGGCGTCATTCAGCACGAAGCCTCTTTCCTCTATGACCCGACGTACAAGAATCCCGACCCCCGGCTGGCGCGGCTGCGCCCGTGCACGCGGAAAGAAGCGTACCTGGCCGATATCACCTATGGCACGAACAATGAGTTCGGCTTTGATTATCTGCGCGACAACATGAAGTACGATCTCTCCGAGTGCGTGCAGCGCGGCCATTACTACGCCATCGTGGACGAAGTGGACTCGATCCTGATCGACGAAGCGCGCACGCCGCTCATCATCTCCGGGCCTTCGGAGGAGACGGTTCAGAAGTATTACGACGCCGACGCCGTCGCGCGACGACTCGTCAAAGGCGTGGATTACGAGGTGGACGAGAAGGCGCGCACGGTCGCGCTCACCGAGTCGGGGATCGAGAAAGCCGAGCGCCTCTTCGGCTGCGGGAACCTCTATGCGCCGGAGAACATGGACCTGCTGCACTGTCTGACGCAAGCCCTCGTCGCGCACAATCTCTACAAGCGGGACTATCACTACATCGTCAAAGACGGCGAGGTCATCATCGTGGACGAATTCACCGGACGGCAGATGCCCGGCCGCCGCTGGTCCGATGGCCTCCATCAGGCGATCGAGGCGAAGGAGGGGGTGCGCATCCAGGCGGAGAACCAGACGCTGGCGACGATCACCTTCCAGAACTACTTCCGCATGTACGAGAAGCTCGCCGGGATGACCGGCACAGCTGAGACCGAGGCCGAGGAGTTCATGAAGATCTACAACCTGGACGTCGTCGTCATCCCGACGCACAAGCCGATGATCCGCGTGGATCATCCCGATTTGGTCTTCCGCACGGCCGAGGAGAAATGGAATGCGGTGATCGAGGAGATCAAGGAGTGCTACCAGCGCGGGCAGCCGGTTCTGGTGGGGACGGTCTCGATCGAGAATTCCGAGATGCTCTCTCGGCGGCTCAAGAAGCTCGGCATTCCGCACAACGTCCTGAACGCGAAGCCGGAGAACGCCGAGCGGGAGGCGGAGATCGTCGCGCAGGCGGGGCGCAAAGGAGCCGTCACGATCGCGACGAACATGGCTGGGCGCGGCACGGACATCCTGCTCGGGGGGAATCCCGAATTCCTGGCCAAGGAGTTCCTCAAGAAGCAAGAGATCAATCCCGAGGAGGCGACGCCAGAACAGTGGCGCGCGGCCTATGAGAAGGCCAAGGCCATCACGGAGAAGGAGCATGAGGAGGTCGTCCGGCTGGGCGGTCTGCACATCATCGGGACCGAGCGACATGAGGCGCGACGCATTGATAACCAGCTTCGCGGGCGTTCCGGACGGCAAGGCGATCCGGGCTCCTCGCGCTTCTACCTCTCGCTCGAAGATGATCTCATGCGCATCTTCGCTGGGCCGCGCGTGAAAGCGATCATGGATCGGTTGGGCGGCTGGCCCTATGGCGAGCCCATCGAATCGAAGATGGTCACCCGCGCCATCGAGCGCGCGCAGAAGGCCGTCGAGGCCCACAACTTCGCCATCCGCAAGCACCTGCTCGAATACGACGATGTCATGAACAAACAGCGGGAGACCATCTACGGCCTCCGCCGCCAGTTGCTGGAGGAGACCGATCAGCGAGACTACATCTTGAGCCTAGCCGAGGACTTGCTGGAGGACCTGCTGCAGCAGTATCTGAGCGATGAGGTCAGTCCGTCAGAATGGGACTTCAACGGCCTGAAGATCGAGCTCCGGCACATTTACGGCTTCGATCTGGAGGCCGAGGTCCCCGACTATGAGCAGCTCGGGCGGGAGGAGCTGAAGGAGCTCATCTGGCCGAAGCTGAAGGCGAAGTACGAGGAGAAGGAGGTCCTGCTCGGGCGCGAGGCCATGCGCTACTATGAGCGGATCATCATGCTCAACATCGTGGATGCGCAGTGGAAGGATCACCTGCTCGTGCTCGATCACCTGAAGGAGGGCATCGGGCTGCGGGGATACGCGCAACGCGATCCGCTCGTCGAGTACAAGAAGGAGGCCTTCGCGCTCTTCGAGGCGATGCTGGACCGGATCGATCGGGAGACGATCCGCTTCCTCTGGAATCTGCAGGTCACGGCCGAAGCGGCTCCACGCGAGCGCTTGGAGCGGCGTCGGCGCCCGCAGCGGGTGCAGTACGTGCATGCCAGCGTCAGCGCCACGGCCTCGGCGCGAGGGGAGCCGGAGAAGCCGCGCACGATCCGACATGAGGGGCCGAAGATCGGGCCGAATGACCCTTGCCCCTGCGGCAGCGGGAGGAAGTACAAGAAGTGTCATGGCGTCGGATGAGCCCACGCGGGCCGGTCCCGTGCGCCAGCCTTTTGTCGGACGCACCCCTTCCCGCGAGTGCCCTCAAGAGGGACAAGAGGCGGGCGGGATTTTTTTTGCACTCTTGTTGAAAAAAAGCTTGACTCGCGATTCGGCCCTTGGCATATAATACTCCGCGTCAGCCGGAGGCTGGGGGGCGGAAAACGATGGTGCGAGAGGTCGAGAAGGTCGTCTTTATTCGGAGAGGTCGAGAGATGGAGCGGTGATTCTTCGATCTAAGGAGGGATGGCTATGTACATCGGCAGAACGAATCAGAAGGTCATGACCTATGCGAGACCGCAGGTCCAGAAGGTGACGGTGACGCTTCCCAAAGCGCATCATCCGCTGGAGGACATCCTCTCCAAGCCGGCCGTTCGCAAGGCGCTTCTGTGGATGACCCGGCGGGGGCCGGATGGGAAGTGCTTCCTCGAACGACTCTGCGAGAACTACGATAATCCGAATGCGGACTTCTGGACCCGCCTGAAGTGGTACTGGTCGAACAAGGCCATTGATCTCGCCTTGAAGAAGGCGGGTCTGGATAAGGAGACGATGAAGAAGCATCTGTTCCATCACACGCCGACGGTGAAGTCACTGGCACTGACGGCCAAGAGCATCGGGACTTACGGGCTGACGGTGCCACAGCGGTTCACGGCTCCGCTCTTCGTCGTGTGGAACATCACGCAGGTGTGTAATCTGAGCTGCAAGCACTGTTATCAGGACGCCAAGCACAAGCCGATGCCCGATGAGCTGACGACGGAGGAGAAGCTCGATCTCCTCGACCAGATGGCCGACGAGTATGTGCCCTTTGTGGCCTTCGCCGGAGGCGAGCCCTTGGTGGCGAAGGATCTGTGGCCCGTGCTGGAGCATTGCAAGAAGCGGGGGTTCCATGTGACGATCGCCACCAATGGGATGCTGCTGACGCCGGAGATGTGCGCCCGGTTGAAAGAAGTGGGCGTGAAGTACATCGAGGTGAGCATTGACAGCATCAATCCGGAAGAGCATGACGAGTTTCGCGGACTGAAGGGAGCGTGGGAGCGCTCGATCCAAGGCATTCGGAACGCCGTGGCGGCGGGCATTCGGACAGGAATGGCCACCTGTTTCACCCGCGAGACCGTTCACACGGTGGATGAGGTGGTGAAGTTCGCCATTGACCTCGGCTGCAGCACCTTCGCCCACTTCAACTTCATCCCGGTGGGGCGCGGCAAGGAGATCATGCATCATGATTTGACGCCGGGGCAGCGCGAGTTGCTCATGCGCAAGCTGCAGCGGCATCTGGCCGAGGGGAAGATCAGCATCATCTCCACGGCGCCGCAATTCGGGCGCTCCTGCATCATCTACGGTTCTGAGGAGGGAGTCTTCGCCACCGGCCACGCGGGGAAGGGCGAGGGGAAGAAGACGCTCGTGCTCTCGCGCTATATCGGCGGATGCGGCGCCGGACGGTGCTACTGCTCGATCCAGCCCAATGGGATCATCAATGCCTGCGTCTACATCCCCTCCGAAGAGGTGGGGGACATTCGTCGGCAGAGCTTCAAGGAGATCTGGGAGAGCGCGCTCTTCAGTGTCCTCTCGGATCGGGAGGATCGGGGCGATCACTGCGGCGTGTGCGACTATCGGCACTACTGCGGCGGATGTCGCGCCCGTTCGCTCGCCTATACCGGGGACATCCAAGCGGGCGATCCCGGATGCGTGTACAACGCCCATGAGTGGATCGAACTGACGGCCGGGGCGGATTCGGTGATGGCGAGCCATTTCGCCATGCCGAGCGGATTCAGCCTGAGCGCCGGATGCGGCAATGGCTGCGGGACATCGGTCCAGACGCCGCTGGTGCAGTTGAAGGGGCTGCGGCAGCAGGCCGAACAGTTGGCCCAGATCGTGACCTCGGGAGTCGTCCAGGCCGCCGTCCGCGCGGGTGAGATCTCGGGCGTCCCCGAGGAGGAGGTCCGCGATTTCGATGAGGTCGTGGATCGGCTCAGCTCGCTCTTCACGAAGAATTGACGCGCTCGCGGGCTCGGGGATCGCACGATCCCCGGCCCGATCTTCGGAGGAGGAGCCCCATGGCGTCGCGATCGCCCATCAACGGCCTCCGCTTCCGGTTCATGTTCTTCGACTACATCTACATGCTCGGCGAATGCCTGCTGGGGATCAGCGAGCTGCATGTCAAGATCCAGCTCGTGGATCGGTATTGCAATAAGGTGCGGCATAACCTCCAGCTGCTGCATCGCAAGGGGGCGAGCCGCGCCGAGATGCAGGAGTTCATCCGTAAGGAGAATCAGGAGCTGCTGGCGGGGTTTCGTCATCACAACATCTTCTACGACAAATATCGGCTTCGGATGATCGCGATCCATCACGCGGGCACTCAGGGGGAGTTGCTCGTGGACGACGTCTACAACGGCTCCGCGTATGTCGTGCCCGTCAAGCAAACGATTGATACGCTCCTCACGCATGTCTTCGACAGCACCCCCGTTCAGGAGATGGGCCTCTTCGAGAAGGAACGGAAGGTCATGGAGCTGACCAGCTCGTTGGATCCGAAGCCGGGGGAGACCGCTCAGCGCGTGCTCCTGGAGCTTCACGAAGCAGCTCGGAACATCCACGTCTACGTGAAGAAGGAGAAGTTGCAGGGCGTCGAGTATTTGGCCTCGGGGAAACCGGTGATGGATCCTCACGTGATCGTCGAGGCGGAAGCCCAGGAGACGGAGAAGGATCGTTTCCTGAAGGATCCACTCGTTCGCGAGGTGTTCCCCGAATGGAAGGGGGCGACGTTATGACGGAAGCTGAGCGGATTCGAGGTGATCCTGCGGGTCAGTCGGCGGGCCCGGAGGGCTCGCGCAAGGAACCGACGCAGGTCACGCTCTCGGTGATCGGAGATGTCTCGGTGGCGGCGTCGGAGGCTATGGGGATCAGCGAAGCACCGAAGGCGGTGACATGGCGGACATCAGCCCTCTTCTTCATCCTCACATATGCCCTCAGTGTGGGGGTCGGATGGCTCGTGCGAAGTGAGGCCCCCCTCTCGACGATCGCGATCGTCGCACTCGGGCCGGTGATCCTCGCGACTGTCGTCTTCTGGCGATGTCGCCTCTGGCGATTTCGAGCCAAGACGTGGAAGCGGCAGCTCGAGATCATGGAGGAGGCGCTCTTCTCGCTCCGGTACGAGGCGGCGAATGCGGCCAACGCCATTCGAGCGAACCTCATCGGGTTCCGACTCGCGAACCCCCAGGTGCTCATGCCGGAGCATCTGGACGTCATCCAGATGGAGACCGAGCGGATTGATCTCGTCGTGCAGAAGTCGCAAGATCCGATGAACTGGAAGGGACAAAAGCGAGAGAGTCGGCCGGCCTTCGATGCTCAAGAGGCGCGGAGTCGGATCAATCTGTGAGGCCGAGAGTCTGTAGGACGTGTCGGAGATAGGCGCGGCTTCGCGCGGCGTCGCGCAGAGGGGCGACCTCGGATTGGCCGAGATCCACATCTTGTTCGACGACGATCCAGCCCTGATATCCCCATGCGCTCAGCTCTCGAATGAGCGCGGGAAAATTCACCACCCCATCGCCCAGTGGGCAGAAGAGGCCCTCTCGAACAGCCTCGGCGAACGTGAGCGGCTCTCGCCTGACGCGCTCGAGCACGTCTGCGCGGACGTCTTTCGCATGAACGTGCCAGATGCGCGGCCCATAGGCTCGCACGGCTTCCACCGGATCTCCCCCGCCGTAGACGTAATGACCAGTATCCAGGCAGAGGCCGATCAGCTCGGGATCAGTCATGGCCAGCAGCCGGGCGACCTCTCTCGGGGTCTCGATGAATGTCCCCGCATGATGATGGAAGGCGGCGAGCAATCCTCGCGCGCGGCATGCTCGAGCGACCTCGTGGAGGAAGGTGACGGCTTCCCCCCACTGCGCTTCGGTGAGCTCATCGGTCGGCGTGACGCGCCCGGCGATGGTCAGACGGCGCGGCGTGAGCGTATCGGCCAGCACAATGAGCGTCGCGCCGAGAGCCTGCAGCACGTCAGCGACGCGTAGGACGTCCCGGAGTCCATGCTCGAAGCGTTCCGGTTCCGAGAGTGGAATCGGGACGAAGGCCGTGACCAGCTCCAGCTGACGCCGCGAGAGTTCCTCTCGCAGGAGCGTCGGATCGGTGGGCAGATACCCGTAGGGGCCGAGCTCCGTCCCCTCGTATCCGGCCAGGCGCATCTCGTCCAGGACCTCCGAATAGGGACGTCGAGCGCCCAACCCTTCGACTTCACAAATCCCCCAGCTCACCGGAGCAGTGGCGATCTTCATGGGATCCCTCCTTCTCGCAGAAACTCGTCCGCATTCTCGCGCGTGACGAGCGTCGTCCCCGTGTCAATCTGCTTCTCGATGGGCTCTCCGCGGAGGACCCGGATCGCCGCCTCGACAGCGCGTCGGCCCATTTCGAACGGATGCTGAGCGACGACCGCATGCATCCGTCCGGCCTTGACGGCCCGCACGGCCTCTCGCGTCGCGTCGAATCCCACGAGGATGATCTTCCCCGTCAGGTTCCGGGCCGCGATGGCTTCCATAGCCCCCAGGGCCATCTGATCGTTCGTCGCGAAGACGGCGCGCAGGTCCGGGTGCGAGGTCAAGATATTCTCCATCACGGTCATGGCCAGCGCCCGCTCGCTGTTAGCCGGTTGAATGGTGACCAACTGGATGCCGGGCGCGCGCGCGATCGCTTCTTGAAATCCGGCCACGCGATCCTCGTGAGCGGCGACGCCCAGGATGCCGCGAATGACGGCGACTTTCCCCCTCCCGCCGAGCGCGCGCACGATGTATTCACCGGCGAGTCTCCCTCCGAGCCGATTGTTCGTCCCGATGTAGCTCAGCTTCTCCGGCCAGGGGGCATCCGTATCCACCAGGAGCACGGGGATTCCGGAAGCGCGCGCCCTTTGGAGTACGGGGATGACCTCGGCCGCCCCCGCCGGGGCGACGATGAGCGCCGAGACCCTCTTTAGGATTTGATCTTCCAGGATGGCCACCTGCTGGTCAATATTGATCTCACGCTCGGGAGCGAGCACGACGACTTCGACCTCAGGGTGCTCGCGCGCGGCCGCCTCGGCCCCCTGTTTCAAGGTGAGCCAGAATTCGCTGTCCAGGGCCTTGGTCACGACGGCGATGCGGTGAGCTTTCATCGTCCCCGTGCGGCGGCAGCTCTCGCCTGTGAGCGCGAGGCAGATGCCGACGAGCAGAAGTCCCATTCCTATGCCGTACCGACGCTTTCCACTCATCTGCGTCCCTCCTGCTTCAGAAGATAGACGATCGAGTCTGCGGAACCCCCTCCCGCGCGAGGAGGCTCCTGCGCTCCGCTCCCTTTGACGCCTCGCGGGGACTCCACTTATACTGAGACGCTGCGCATGGCGAGGTCTTTGGAGGAGCTGCGGTGTCTCAATTCGGAGCGTTCATCCGATATCTGCGACATCTGCGTCGGGAGAAGCGCCTGCACACGGTGATCCTCTTTGTCACCTCGCGATGTAATGCGAAATGCCGCACGTGCTTTTACTGGTCGGCATTGAACGCGGAAGGGGATTTGACCTTGGCGGAACTGGAGCGGCTCTCCCGCACGATGCCCCCGTTTTCGCAGCTCCTGTTGAGCGGGGGCGAGCCGACGCTTCGAGAGGACCTGCCTGACATCGTGCGCCTCTTCGTCCGCCACAATGGGATCGAGAGCGTGAATTTTCCGACGAACGGATTGAAACCGGAGCGCCCGCGCGCGTTCGTGGAGCGGATCTTGGAAGAGAACGAGACGCTGACCATCTATGTGAATTTCTCCGTGGATGGGCTCGCCGCGACGCACGATCGCATCCGTGCCGTCCCGGGGAATTTCGCGAAGGTCGAACAGGCGATCGCCCTCATCCAGCCGCTTCGGGAGCGATTTCGGAAGCGGCTGTGGGTCGGCGTCGTCTCGGTCATCTGTCGAGAGAATTACCGGGAGCTGATCCCGCTGGCCGAGTATTTCCTGAGGCAGCGGGTCCTCGACGGCCACTATTTTCAGATCGTGAGAGGGGATCCCCTGGATCCGACGCTCATGGCCGTCCCCCCCGATGAGCTGCGAGCGCTCTACGGTGAGATCTCGCGCATTCAGGAGGAGTACGCGCGGCGCGCCTTCGATGATCCGAGCGCGGCGGCTCGCTGGATGAAGCGCATGATCTACGTGGGGACGTTCAATTTCCATCACCGCGTGCAATTCGCCAATTACGCTCAGGGGAAGGCCTGGCCCATGCCGTGCACGGCCGGGGAGACGGCGATCGTGATTGATTTCAACGGCGATGTGCGTGCCTGCGAGCTGCGCGCGCCGTTGGGAAATTTGCGCGAATATGATATGGACTTCGCCGCCTTTTGGGATTCGGCGATTCGGCGGCAAGAGGTCGCCGCGATCGCCCGCGATCGCTGCTTTTGCACGCACGTCTGCTTCCTTCATGATAGCCTGCGCTTCTCCATGAAGGCGCAACTGGTGGGCGTTCCGAAGAGTTATCTGGCCCGCCGCTTCTGGTGAGGGCGAGCTCACGCGCGAAGCGCGCGTCGTCTCTCCACGGCGCGCTGTCGCAGGACGTCCACCCACACGGCGACGACGATGACGATGCCGATGACGGTCGTCTGCCAATAGGCGGAGACGTCCAGGAGGTTCAAGCCGTTCCTCAAGACGCCCATGATGAGGGCGCCGACGAGCGTCCCCCATACAGTGCCCACGCCGCCAAAGAAGCTCGCTCCCCCGATGATCACCGCGGCGATGGCGTCCAGTTCGGCGCCCACCCCCGCCAAGGGGAATCCCGAATTCATCCGCCCGGCCAGGATGATGGCCCCCAGAGCCGCCAGTCCCCCGCTCACGGCATAGACCAGAATGAGGCGCCGATCCACCGGAATGCCGGCCAGAAGCGCCGCCTGTTTGTTGCCCCCAATGGCGTAGATGTCGCGACCGATGGTCGTGCGCGTGAGGAAGAGATGGAACAGGGCGTAGACGATCAAGACGATGATCACCGGCATGGGGATGCCCGCAAAGGCCCCCGCTCCCCAGAAGCGGAAATCTTCCGGGAGCTCGGAGATCGGAAATCCTCCGGAGAGCACCAGCGCCAATCCACGCGCCACGTTCATCATCCCCAGCGTCGGGATGAACGGATGAGGGAGGCGAAGCTTTGTGAACAGCAGTCCATTGGTCATCCCCAAGGTCGCTCCCAGAGCGAACGTCGCGACGATGGCGGCCGGCGTCGGCACTCCGGCCTTCAGCAACATGGCGACCACGACGCAGCAGAGCCCAAGGATGGACCCCACCGAGAGATCAATCCCCGCCGTGATGATGACGAGCAGTTGCCCGAGGGCCAGAAGCGCATTGATGGCCGATTGTCGGAAGACATTGAGCACATTGTCGAAGGTGAGAAAGTGCGGCGAGAGCAGAGCCAGCGCTCCGCTCATCAAGAGCAGGGCGAGAAGAGGGCCGAAGCGCCGGAGCAGCGGCAGAATCAGGTCGGGATGAAGAATTCGACCGGCGTTCTCGAACGCGGATGAGACCCCGCGATTCATGCTCCTCCTCCGGTGGCGAGGTAGAGGATGCGATCATCAGTCGCTTCCTCTCGCGAGAGTTCTCCCACGATTCGCCCGCGGTGCATGACGAGGATACGGTCGGCCAATCGCTGGAGCTCCTCCAGTTCGGAGGAGACCAGAAGGATCGCGGCTCCCTGGTCGGCGAGGCGTCGAATCCATTCGTAGATCTCCGCCTTCGCTCCCACGTCAATGCCGCGCGTGGGCTCATCGAGTAGGAAGATGCGGGGGGTCGTGGCGAGCCACCGCGCGAGGATGACCTTCTGTTGATTCCCTCCGCTCAGGAGCATCACCGGGTGGTCGGCGCTCGGCGTCTTCACGCGCAGCTCGCGAATGAGGCGTTCGGTGAGCTGCCGCTCCGCGCGCGCATTCAGGAAGAGCCCGAGGTGGGCGATCCGCGTGTGCACCGGGAGGATGATGTTGGTGTGCACGGAAGCGGTGAGGATCAACCCCTTGGTCTTCCGATCGTCGGTCACCAAGGCGAGGCCGTGCCGCACGGCATCGGCGGGCGTTCGGATCACCACCGGACGGCCGGCGATGCGGATCGTCCCCGACGTGTATTCGCGCGCGCCGAAGATCGCCTCAACCAGTTCCGTTCGGCCCGCTCCGACGAGCCCCGCCAGGCCGACGATCTCCCCACCGTGAACGCTGAAGGTGACGTCGTAGAAGCGCCCTGGCGCACTCAATCGCTCGACGCGCAAGAGCGGTTCGCCGATCACCCGGGGACCACGCGCCGGGAAGTGTTCCCTCAGCTCACGCCCGACCATGGCGCGCACGAGCTCTTCCGGAGTGGTCTCCACGATCGGTCGCGTCAGCACATGCCGACCGTCGCGCAGGACCGTCACGCGATCGGCGATGCGGTAGATCTCCCGTATGCGGTGCGTGATGTAGATGACGCCGATGCCCCGCGCTTTCAGTCGGGCGATCACCTGAAACAGGCGCTCTGTCTCATGCTCGGAGAGGGGAGAGGTCGGTTCATCGAAGATCAGGAGTTCGGCTTCGAAGGCGAGGGCTCGGGCGATCTCCACAAGTTGCTGCTCGGCGACGCTCAGCTCACTCACCGGGCGCGTGGGATCCAGGTCATGACCGAGCTCGCGAAGAAGTGCGCGCGCGCGTTCGTGCGCTTCCTTCCATCGGACCCAGGAGAACAGCCCCCTTCGATGAGGGAGACACCCCAGGAAGATGTTCTCCCCAGCGCTCAACTGAGGGACGAGCGTCAGCTCTTGCGGCACCATGCGAATGCCCAGGCGATGCGCATCGCGCGGCGTGTGGAGTCTCACGACCTGCCCTTTCCACAGGAGGCGACCGCGATCAGCGTGGTGGACGCCCGTGGCGATCTTCATGAGCGTGGATTTTCCCGCTCCGTTCTCTCCAATGAGCGCATGAACCTCACCCGCCCGCACTTCGAAATCCACGCCCTCCAGAGCCACAATTCCACCGAAGGTCTTCGTGATGCCTTCAAGGCGAAGCAAGACGTTCTCCGCCATGATGCGCTCCGGGCGGGGATTTGATGAGCTCGCCTGCGCGTGTGTGATATGCGCCCTGATCATGTGACGGGAGGACGTCCCCTATAAAAGCGGAGGCGTTGCTTCCCCCTCTGCGTCGGATGCCGGGGGCGCCTCGATCGGGGGAATCGCTCGCCCGTCAATCACTCGCCAGACATTCAAGCGTCGCGCCAGATGCGCCGCCTCTTCAGTGATGCCCTCTCCCGCGACGACCGGAATCGCCCGCACACCGAGCTGAGAGAGCAGGAGCGCGCGTCGCGCAGCCCGTTCGACATCGGATAAGCCGATGCCCCAGGAGACCTCGACGACGAGATAAAGCTCACTGCCTTCTTCCGGATGGCGCCCGCGCGCGACGATGTCCGTGCGGATGATCTCATCGGCTTCAGTATCCGCCAGCTTCCCTTCTTCGACGGCGCTCTCGACGAACGCACTCAGCTCTTCCGAGGAGAGAACGTGAATCTTTCGCGCCAGAGCGCGGAAGTAAGCGGGGGCATGCCGTTCATATTGGTGTTGGAGGTGAAACCCCTTCAGGCGCGCGACGTCATGACTGATTGCGTCCATCCGTTTCGTCAGGGCGTCCACGCTCGAGGTCAGGACGGCGATCTGTTGCTCGGCATGTTGTTGAGCGCGCGTCAACGCCGCGACATCCTCGCCGAGTGCGATCACGACTTCCTCCAATCGCGCCACCCGCTTCTCCATTTGCCGTTGCGCTTCCGCCAGGGCCGCGACGGCTTCTTCCAGCCGGGTCACGCGCTCTTCCGTGCGGCGTTGCGCCTCGGCCAGAGCCGCCACGGTCTCCTCCAATCGGGCCAATCGCTCCTCAGCCCGTCGTTGCGCCTCGGCCAGAGCCGTGACGATCTCCTCCAGTTGAGCCATGCGCTCCTCCAGCCGGGTCACGCGCTCTTCCGTGCGGCGTTGCGCTTCGGCCAGAGCCGCCACGGTCTCCTCCAATCGGGCCAATCGCTCCTCAGCCCGCCGTTGCGCCTCGGCCAGAGCCGCGACGATCTCCTCCAGTTGAGCCATGCGCTCCTCCAGCCGGGTCACGCGCTCTTCCGTGCGGCGTTGCGCTTCGGCCAGAGCCGCCACGGTCTCCTCCAATCGGGCCAATCGCTCCTCAGCCCGCCGTTGCGCCTCGGCCAGAGCCGTGACAGCTTCCTCCAGCCGGGTCATGCGCTCTTCCACCCGACCTTGCGCTCCGACCAGGGCCTCAATCACCTTGCTGAGGTCTCGAACGATTTGAGGCAAGGACAAAAGTTCATCCGTCAGCAACACCCGCCGTAGTTCCTCGCGCCACTCCGGATGTTGCTCCAGGAGTCGCAAGAGATCCTGAAAATCCGCACTCGCGAAAGACATATTCGCTCCAATTATCCGAGCGCTCGGCGACTTGCGTCAAGGAAGGGGGGACTCCCTTCCTCGCAGAGGACCTCAGGGGATCACAGCGACTTTAATCGCCTCGCCGGCGCGCAGGAGCCGGAATCCCTCTCCGATGGCCTCCAAATCCACGCGATGGGTCACCAGTTGTTCCAATGGAGGGAATCCCGCCTCCAGCATACGCACGACTTTGGGAAAAGCCGTGCGCTGGATGTACGACCCCAGGACGGAGATCTCGTGTCGGGTGATCCAGTATTGGTTCAGCTCTCGCTCAGCGCGCAGATCCATGCCGAAGAGGATCACGCGCCCGCCGCGTCGGACCAGCTGAAGGGCTTCCGGCAGGAGCGTCCCCACGGCGTCCACGACAATGTCGGCACCCAGGCGCGTGCGCGTCGTGATCTCCCGTGCGATGTCGTGGACCTCGGGGTTGAGGGCTGCATCAGCTCCCAGGCGTTCGGCCATGCGGCGCCGAAATTCAGCACGCTCGACCACGCAGACCGGGTAAGCTCCGGCGGCTTTGTAAAGCATCAGAAACATGAGTCCGATTGGGCCCGCACCCAAGATCGTGACGCTCTCGCCGGGGACGAAGGCCGATCTCTCGAAGGAATGAAGGACGCAGGAGAACGGCTCGGCGAGCGTCGCTCGATCCAGGGGAACCTGCGGGCTGATCTTATGCACGGCCTTCGCCGGAGCGACGTTCCACTCGGCTAGCCCGCCGTGTCGAAAGATCCCCAGCGTCGTCATGTTCTCGCACATATTGGAGAACCCCAGCCGACAGTATTCGCAGAAACCACAGGTGATGTTAGGGTCAATCACCACGCGGTCTCCCGGATGGAGGTGGCGCACGCTGGGACCGGTCGCGACCACTGTGGCGACATATTCGTGGCCAAGGATCGTTCCCGGCGTGGCTGGATGTCCCGGGGGAACGGAGAGGATGTGCAGATCCGTCCCGCAGATGCTCGCGCGTTCTACCTTTAAGAGCACATCGTCTTCGTTTCGGATCTCGGGGGAGGGGCGAGATTCTACCCCCCATTCCCCGTCACCGTGAAAGACGACAGCTCGCATTGTTTCTCTCATGGCCAGATCTCCACCAAATCTCCGATCCGAAGACGAATGGGGTCTATTCGAATCGGGAGAGAAGGACCCGGGCGAAATTCCGAGTCTAGGAGAAAGACCTTGCGGATGCTTCGGACGAAGCACTCTGCCCGCATGAGGCGTTCCCCGTCGCGCGGCGGTCTGGGGTCCTCCAGGGCGTCGCATCGAAGGAGAAGGCGCTCGATCCGCGATGCGGTCGCGCCTTCCGGGAGGGGGACCGCCGTGCGCAGGAATCCGCTCCGCTCGAGCTTGAAGTAAGCGAGGCCGAGATCCGAGGCGTACCACATCCGATCTCCAGCGAGTTTCACGGCCAGACTCAGGCCCGCGTCGCGTTGATCGGCTGCGATCTCAATGTACACATACCGACGCGGATCGGGGATGTGCTCGCCGACGCGCACGGTCGAACCCAGTTTGCCCTCTCGTTTCAATTCTTCAGCCATGATGCGGTAGGTCCACGGATGCTGATCCATCAGCTCCTCGCGCGCGACTGCGCTCGTATCGAAGGGAATCGGGCGCAGGGCGAAGCGCATGGGCGAACGCCCGCGATCCGAGAAGTTGTTGTTATCGGAGACCACGAGGAGGAGGGGATGGTCCCCCTCTCGGCGTCCGCGAAAACGACGTGTGCGATGGCGCGGGCCCTGGTATCGGGCATCCAGGACGCGCCCCGTCGGGGTCAACGTCACGGCGTATACCCACTCGATGTCGGTCGCTCGCCCCCACCGAGCCATGAGGGCGCTCGTCTCCGTCCCGCCATCCTCATTGCTGAAGATGACGCTGTAGCGGATGGTGAGCGTCTCCGGCGCGCGCGTTACCTCGTACCACATGAGGAGGGGGATATCGCTGAATCGCCCGATGGTATTAGGACGCGCGTAGAGGATAGGCGAGTGGGCGAGCGGGAGGAATTCGGGATCGGCCCGGCTCACGGGATGAAGGGTGAAGTCCTCGATGACCGGCGCGGGAACGTGCGGAGCGGATCGCGCACGATTCCACATCAGGCGGACCGTATGGGCGCCCGGGCGCACCCTTCCCAGGTGGAGGGCATACCGAAAGGGTTCCGCTCCGGCGAAGAGGACGACATCCTGGTGATAGCGCTCGTTCAAGAGAACGGCGAGCACGGCGGCTTCGCGCCCCGCCTCTCCCCAATTCGCCTCAGGCGATCTCGCCTGCAACTCAGCTACGACTTCCGCCTCCGCGTCTACGCGAAAGGTGCGCTCCAGGAGCGTTTCCTCAGGGATGCCCCACGAAGAGGTGCGAACAGGGAGCCCGAGGATTCCTCCGACGCTGATGACCCACACACAGGCCCATCGCCTCCACCGCGCGCTGCTCATGCTCGCGCCACCTCCGGCCATCAGAACTCGATCCTCACCGTCTTGATCTCATACGGCTTGGTCGAGACGATCACTTCCTGTCCGTTCACAGCGACGGGGCCGATCTCCCGCTCGATGAGATTCACCTCCGAGGCGGCTCGCGGAGGTCTCGGGAGCCTGATCCTCACGTCCGTCGGTTTTCCGGCGAATTCGTAGAACCTGAGGATCCACGCGTCGGAATCCTCGGCCTTCTTCAAGGCCGTGAGGACCACGGTGTTCGGCTCCACGCGAAGGAAGGAGTGAACCGGGGGGAGCGAGCCGCTGTGTCCGTTCGTGGGGTACGGGATGAGCGGGTAGTTCAATTCGTATCCCCGCTGCACGGTTCCCGCTTGGACCCAATCGCCCGCATGGGGGTAGATCGCATACGTGAAGCGATGCCGACCTTCATCGGCGTGCGGGTCCGGATAGGCCGGTGAGCGCAGGAGCGTCAGGCGGAGGACGTTGTCGCGCACATCGTATCCGTACTTGCTGTCGTTGAGGAGGCTGACGCCATATGTCCCATCGGAGAGATCGGCCCAAAAGAGCGCGGGGACTTCAAACTTCGCCTGCTCTTCGGGCGTGCGGCGCGTCGTCGGACGCGCGATCGCGCCAAACGGGATCTCGAACGTCGCCTTCGGGCTCCGCACGGAGACGGGGAACGCGACCTTCAGCAGGATATGTTTCTCGCGCCAATCCACCTCCATGTGGCATTCGAGCCGCGGGATCTTCGGATAGAGCGTGAGGTCCTGAATGAACGTCGAGTTCTGAAACCGCTTCACCACGCGGATCACGGCGCGCGTGGGACCGGTCTCCAGCACCTTCACCTCCTCGGCCTGACGCAGCTCCCACATCTTCTCCTCGAAGTTCGCATCAATATTCCATGCGTCGTAGACGGAGGGTTTGTCGAAGAACGTTTGCAGGAGATTGCCGCAGCGGGATTCGTCGAGGACTTCTCGGCGCGCCGTCTTATCGTAGAGGCTCGTGAGGCATCCGGATTGAGCATCCACTGTGACTCGCAGGAATTCGTTCTCCATCGTCAAGCCGGTGACCGAGAGCGAGGATGGCACCGGCGATCGCCGAGCGAGGGGAATGACGCGGAAGACCTTGTATCCCAGCGGGGGGACGTCCTCAGCGATGAAGCGGACCGTCGCGCGGTTCGTCTCCGAATCCCGCGCGATCACTTCGGCGATGAGGCGTCGGCCTTGAGGATCGCGAACCTCGACGTCCGAGACGGGATCTGGAAAGGTGAGCGTAGCTTCGACCACATCCGTGCGCGCCCAGGAGAGGGAGTTGAAGACGATGAGGGGAAGCCCGGGGCCTCTCGTATTGATGCGATCGGCCAATTCCCTCAAGGCCTCATTCATGACTTCGCGCCCGATGCGTCGGACGTCCGCGTAATCCCGATCCGCATCTCGATAGACGGCGGCGATGCTGCTCCCCGGCAGGATGTCGTGGAATTGGTTGAAGAGCACTTTCTTCCAAGCCGCATCGAGCTCGTTCTGCGGATAGGGGCGTCCGAAGAGCCGTGCGAGCGAGGCGAACTTCTCGGCGTTGAGGAGCAAGACCTCGCTCTGACGATTGTTCCGTTTCGTCGCGGCCTGACTCGTATATGTGCCACGATGGGTCTCCAGATACAACTCATCGCGCCAGACCGGGGGATTCAGGCGCGAGATCTCCGCCATCGCGCGCTCGAAGAACTCATGCACGGTGCCGAAGAAGAGTCGCGGATAGAGCGCATCGGTGGAGCGCCATCGGGCGGCTGTCTCCAGCATGCTGCGCGTCGGCCCCCCACCGTGGTCTCCCACGCCATAAAGATGCATGTACTCGCGATGGCCCGTCGCCGCCGTGTACGCGGCCAGATCCCTGGCCATGGGCACCGGCTCGATGGGGTTCCCGTAGTGATTGGGGAAGTAGGTGAGGACGCGGCTGCCATCGGGAGCTTCCCACCAGAAGAGCCGATAGGGGAAGCGCGTGACTTCGTTCCAGAAGAGCTTCTGCGTGACGAAGAAGTCCATCCCCGACTTCTTCAGGATCTGCGGCAGCTGCCAGTTGTAACCGAAGGCATCCGGATTCCATCCGACGCGAATGTCCACGCCGAATTTCTCCTTGAAATATCGCGTTCCATGCAGGAACTGTCGGACGAGCGATTCGCCATGCGGCAGGTTCATATCCGATTCGACCCAGACGCCGCCGACCACTTCCCACCGCCCCTCGCGCACGCGCTGTCGGATTTGCTCGAAGAGCTTCGGATACTTCTCCTCCATCCACGCATAGGTCTGAGCCGCTCCGTGCGTGAAGGTGAAGTCCGGGAATTCGTGCATCAACTGAAGGACGGTGGAGAACGTATCGCGCACGATCTGGACCGTCTCCGTCCACGGCCAGAGCCAGGCCAGGTCAATATGGGAGTTCCCGACGGCGCGGATCGCGAATTCTCGGAGCAGAGGGGCGATGGGCATCAGGGCCTGGCGGGCCTCACGCAGCGAACGATCGAAGGCGAGCTGATCGCCTCGATCCAGGGCGGCGAGGTCGAGCTTCTGGAGCGCGGCGTCCAGATGCGACTCCCATCGGGAGCGATCATTCCGGCGCAGGCTCAGAAGCTGCTCGGCCACTTGGCATTCCTGCAGGAACATTCGGGGATCAGGGCGCGAAGGGGGAGCCTCGACTTCCAACTGTCCGGCGCGCATCCATGTGCGCCCGCCGGGCACATCCGCTTTCACCGCGATCACAAACGTATCTCCCGGACGCGCGCTCTCGGTCAGGACGACGGGATCCAAATCATGCCCCTCCGCGCGCTTCTCCCCGTTGAAGAAGACGGTGAGGTGGACCGGGTTCTCCCCCACGATGCGAATACGCAGACGGAGTCGCGCGCCGCGAATATCGTACCCCCCGATGGTCTGGGGCAATGTCACGCGGTAGCGAAACCACGCCGGTCCTGTGCTCCACTCCTCCCCCACCGGGAAGAGCGTCCAGGCCGAATCGTCCAGATCCACGGCCTCACCGTTCAGGACGTATCCCTCCTTGAAGCGCCAGGGTGAGAGGGGGAGAACCGTGGCCGCCTCCAGGCGTTTGAAGATCGCCTCTCGATCTACGGATTGCGCGGAGAGGGAGAGAGAGACCCCCAGGGTAGGAGATGCGAGGATCATGGACAGGACGAGCACACATCCCCATCGCTTCCACATCATCATCCTCCTTGCGAGAGCGGTTCAAGGAGCGACGGAGACACGCGCCGACTTCCGTCACTCCCGAAGGGCGAAGTAGATCGGATTGGTGAGCGCGGCGATTCCGCGCTCGTCCCGAAGATTCAAGCGCACCCATGTGCGGGGTTCGGCGCGCCACGAGAGCACGCGCACGAAATCGGGCGCGTCCACGCGGAGGCGAGTGGCCTCCGGAGGCGCGGATCCATTGGTGATGATCTCGACGATGTGCCCCGCGCCGCGCTTCACCTCGATCCGAAGGGTGACGGTCTCGCCCGCGCGAGCGAGCGGCACTTCATCCCCCATCATGTAGCGGCGCCCGCGCGCGTCTTCGGCGAAGAGGAAGAGGTCCGGTCCATCGGGACCGCGCGTCTTGATGAAGACGTGTCCGGCTTTCAATCCCGCGAGGATCGCGGGTTCGGACAGTTCCGTCGCATAGACGACGGTCGTCGGAATGCCCATGACGTGATCGGGATGCTCGCCGCTCCCCGCGCGATGATCGTCGCTGCCGCCGATGCCCGTGATGCGATGCCCCTCGTTGAGGCGCGCCTCCCAGAAGGGAATGCCGCTCAACGGCCCCTCCACCCGATTGCCATTGATGACCTCGATCATGTCCACTTTGCGGAAGTCGGTGGCGTGGACGTCCTCCCAACCGCAGCCCATACACTGTTCGCCCGTGGGATGCGTCGGGTGATTGATCGAGATCACGCCTCCGGCGCGATGCACGTCATCGAGGAGGTCGGCGATGGTCCGTCCCCGCCATCCAAGGCGGAAGTCAATGAACGCGCTCGTGCCGTAGACGTTCGCGTGTCCTCGATAGGTCGTCAGCTCGCGCCCCGGAATCAGGAGAAGCGGAGCAAAATACGCTTGCAACCGCCGCATCTCCGGATGGTGGCTCGTCGTGTTGTGATCGGTGATGGCGAGGAAATCAAGCCCTCGCGCCACGGCCGCTTGAGCGACGCGGAAGACGGGGCAGGGGATCAATTCCCCCAGACCGTTCCGACAGCGCCCATCGCTGTGCCCGCTGTGCGTGTGGAGGTCACCGCGATACCACCCCGGTTCTTTCTTCAGCACCCACGGCGTGGGAGGCTCAGGTGCCGGCATCGCGCGCGATCGAGCGGGGATCAGACGAATCCGGATCACGTAGCGGGAGACCTGATCCGGGCGGATATGTGGGACGCCGAGTAGGATGCGCCAAGTCCCGGCTGGCAGGTCTCCCGGCAGATACGACGGCGTCGCTTCATCGCGCGCGAGGAAGAAGTGCGTCTTATCGCTCCCGCTCCAGCCCCGAAACCGAACCGGATCGAAGAGCCCGATGTCCAGCGCCGTCCCCTCACCGCGATGGGTGTACGTGTATTCGACTTCGAGGCGCTCCAACGGCTCGGGGACGAGGAATTCTCGCACGATATATGTCCCGTGGTCGGCGCGCGTGATGGTCCCTTCGAGGACGATCTCGGAAGATTGAAGAGGGGGAACGACGAAGAGGAGGAGGAAGAGGCCGCTCACCGTAGGGAGCCAGTTCGATGTCCGACGCATCATGAGGAGTCGAGGGCGCAGGGCGAGGGGAGCTCGCCCTGCGCCCATGGCCTTCAGAAGTAGAACTTCAGCGCGAACTGCATAACGCGCGGATCACCGGCGAGGCTGCCGATCCGTCCGAAGGCGCCGCTGGACGCGTTCCGATTCGGCAGTCCGAACTGCGGCGTGTTGAAGGCGTTGAACATCTCCCAGCGGAATTCGAGGCGGCGACCCTCGCCGAAGTACTCGAACGTGCGCGCCAGCGCGAAGTCGAAATTGACCAATCCCGGCCCGTAGACCGTATTCCGTCCGCACGTCCCCAAACGCGGGGGCGAGGGGACGCGGAAGGCCGTCGTATCGAACCAGCGGTCCACCGTGCGCTGGTCTTCGGGCAGTGTGGGATCGCGCAGGCAATCGGCCAGTGCCGTGACCATGCCGCCGCCGCGCGGTCCCCCAATCGGGGTGTTGTTGGCCGTGGCGATGATCGTGAAGGGACGCCCCGTGCGCATCACGGTGATGCCGCTCACGCGCCATCCGCCCAGGATGTGCGAGAGCGCTCCCTCATTCAGGTATGTGCGCCCGCGCCCGAACGGCAGCTCGTAGTTGTAGGCCAACACGAAGCGGTGCCGGTAGTCGAAATCGCTCGGCCCGCGCCGCTCGCGAATATTGTGCGCGTTCTGCAGGAAACTCCCCGAACCACCCGTGAAGAGGTGCTCCATGGCGTAATCAATCGATTTTGACCACGTCCAGGCCCCGCGGAAGCTCAGTCCGTGGCTGAAGCGCTTCTCCACGGTCACCTCCATCCCGTGATAGCTCGAGTTCCCCATGTTATCCCGATACTCGATCGGCCCCAGATCGGGATAGGGCAGGATCCCCGTCGGCGTCCCGTCGGGATTGAAGAGCTGCTGGTTGAGGTTGCGCAAGACCGAGAGATGCGTCCCCTTGGTCCCCACGTAATCAATCGTCGCGACGAGGTTGCCCGGCAGCAGCCGCTGGAGGCCGAAGTTCCACTGATCCACCGTGGGGATCACCGCTTCGGGATTCACAGCCCGGAGTCGAACGTTCCTCGGGTCCACAGCGCTCGGATCGAGCGAGAGGTTGAAGCCCGTGCGCAAGCGCATGTTGTTGGCCGTCGTGCTGGGATTCGGGGCCGTCACCACGTTGTTGACGACCCATGGGAGATTGAGCCCGAGCTGATCCTCACTCCCCGCGCGCTCGAAGAGCATGAAGAAGCGTCCATACCCGGTGCGGATGACGGTGTTGGGCGTCAGCCGATAGGCCAGGCCGATGCGCGGGGCGATGTTGTTCTTGTCCGATCGAACGAGGCTCTTACCCACGGTCGAGCGTTCAAACCCCGGGAAGGGCGCGGCCGTGAACCGTCGCCCCGTCCTCGGATCGAGGTTCGTCAGTCGGTCTCTCCCCTCGTAGGGCCAGGTCGCGAAGTCGTACCGGAATCCCAGGTTCATCGTGAGCTTCGGCGTGACCTTCCAATCATCCTGCCAGAAGAAGGAGGCCATCCAGATGCGCGCATCCACCACGTGCGGATTCGTCAACTGCGCCGCCGACGGATACCCGAGCAGGAAATCGGCCATGCCGATCCCCGTGCGGTTTCCATCGAACGTCCAATCCCCGCGCAGCGCCGGCAGGTCGAGATAGATGTTGCGCATGGGCAGGCGCACGTCCACGCCGAATCGAAGCTGATGCGCTCCGGCCGTGATGCTCAGCATGTCCCACCACTGGAACTGGTTCGTGAATTGGAACTTGGGCAAGAAGACGGGCGAGCCCAGATGGTCGAGTCCGCCGCCCTGACCGCCTGGGATCGTCTGCGTCCCCCCGCGCGCTTGAATGCGAATGGCCGGCAGTCCGCCGCTATAGAGCGGATCGTCTCGAACGCCGAGGATGCCGAATTCCGTTAGCGTGTTCTTCCCGAAGGGATCTTGCACGCCGCGCGAAGCATTGCGTCCCCAGCCGAGCCGGAATTCGTTCAACACCCGCGGCCCCAGCGTGCGATTCCATCCGATGGCCGCCGAGTGCCCCCTCATGAAGAGCCGGCCGAAAGCCGATGTGGACGTGCCGTCAATGATCCCGCCGAACATCCCCGGGACAAAGCGGAAGCGATCCGAGAAGGTGTAGCGCACGAAGATATTGTTGTTCGCGTTGATCTGCCAATCGCCGCGCACGGTGAACTTGTCCGTGTCGTCAACGAGCGTCGGCGTGCGCAGGAAGTTGAAGACGTTGCCGAGCGGTCCCGAGCCCGGCAGATTCGGCAGCGGGACCAGATCGAGGATGCGCTTGGCCACCGGATCAATGCACTCGGGCGGGATCCGGTTGTTCTTGAACGATCCGTCGGGATTGAAGGCATCGGGGACCTTCGCCCGGCAATCCCCCACGCGATCGAAGATCTTCGCGTATCCGGGCGCGGAGAAATCACCGATGCGCTCGTTGGGCGTCGGGACGTTCCCCAGGCGCGTCACCCCGCGACGGATGCGCGTGCCCTCGTAGTCGAAGAAGAAGAAGGCGTGGTTGCGCACGATGGGCCCGCCCACGTTGAAGCCGAATTGGTTCTGCCGGTTCTTCGCCTTCTTCGCTCCCGCGCGGTTCAGGAAGAAGCTCGTCGCATCGAAGATGTCGTTGCGCCCGAACCAGTAGGCCGTCCCGTGAAACTCGTTCGTCCCGCTTTTGGTGGTGACGCTGATGGCCGCGCCGGGGCTGCGCCCGTATTCCGCCGAATAGGGATTCGTGATGATCTTGAACTCCTGGATGGAATCCACCGAGGGGCGCACGACTTGCGTCGTCAGCTCCTGCACGTTCGTGGAGATGGAGTTGTTGTCCACGCCGTCGAGGATGAAATTGTTCTGCAGCGAGCGCACGCCGTGGACGTTGACGCCCCCCGTTCGTCCGGCGGCCGTCGCGCCGCCCTCCTCCGTGTACCGATCGCCCTGCACGCCCGCGATCAAGCCCATCAGGTCATCCCAGTTGCGCATGCTGAGGGGAAGGTCGGTCACCAGGCGATTCTGCACGACCGCGCCCGGGGAGGCCTCTTGAGTCGAGAGCAAGGGCACCTGCGCTTCCACCACGACCGTCTCCGCGATCTCTCCGACTTCGAGCGTGAAGTCCAAACGCGCGCGCTGCCCGACTTCGAGCACGATGTTCTCGCGCACGAACTTCTTGAAGCCTTGCGCCTCCGCCGTGACCGTGTAGGTCCCGATGGGCAGGCTGGCGAACGTGTAATACCCCGATTGGTCGGTGGTCGTCGAATACTCCACGCCCGTCGCCTTGTTCTTGGCGACGACGGTCGCATTCGCGATCACCGCACCGGTCGGATCGGTGACCAGCCCCGTGAGGCTGGCTGTGTGGATCTGCGCCGCTCCGCGCAGGATCATCCCCGCGCAGAGCACCCAGAGACACGCGAGGAGCAGATTCTCGCGTCGCATAGGCCCTCCTCCTGATGTTGGAATTGATCGCCTCAACACCGCAGCATATCACCCCGACGTTAACGCGGGGTAAAAATGCCCTGAAATGTTCATGAAATCGCGCGCTCTTCACACGGGCGACCACTCCTTCGGCCATCGTTCGACGATGACCTTCTTCTCCGTGTAGAACTCAATCGCGTCGCGGCCCTGGCCGTGCACGACGCCGAAGAAGCTCTCCTTCCACCCGCTGAAGGGGAAGAACGCCATGGGCGCTGCCACGCCCACGTTGACGCCGATGTTACCGGCTGGCACCTCGTATCGGAATTTCCGCGCCGCCGCGCCACTGCGGGTGAAGATCGAGGCCATGTTGCCGTAGGTGTGGCGGGAGAGGATCGCGATGGCGTCGTCCACCGTCTCGGCGTGGATGAGGCTCAGCACGGGGCCGAAGATCTCCGTCTGCCAGACCTCGCTGCCCGGAGGGACATTCTCCAGAAGCGTCGGTGCGATGAAATTCCCCTGCTCGTAGTTGGGGACCTTCACCCCGCGTCCGTCGAGCAGGAGGGTCGCGCCCTCGCTCACGCCTTTAGCGATCAGCGCCTCGATGCGCGCTTTGCTCTCGCGCGTGATGACCGGGCCCATCTGCACGCCTTCGTCCAGTCCATAGCCGACCCGAATCGAGCGCGCGGTCTCGACGATGGCCTCGCGAAACGTCCGATGCGCATCGCCGACGGTCACCGCCACCGAGACGGCCAGACACCGTTGTCCGGCACACCCGAAGGCGCTCTCGCTGATGACCGGCGTCGCCATCTCCAGGTCGGCATCGGGGAGGATGACGACGTGGTTCTTCGCTCCACCCTGGCACTGTACGCGCTTGCCATGAGCTGCTGCGCGAGCGTAAATGTATTTGGCCACGGGAGTCGAGCCGACGAAGCTGATGGCGCGCACCTCCGGGTGCTCCAGGAGCGCATCCACAGCCGCTTTCGTCCCGTGCACGAGATTCACCACGCCCGGGGGCAGCCCCGTCTGTTCGAGCAGCTCGAACGCGCGCGTGATCGAGAGGGGGACTTTCTCCGACGGCTTCAGGACGAACGTGTTCCCGCACGCAATGGCATAGGGGAGGAACCAGAACGGCACCATGACCGGGAAGTTGAAGGGCGTGATGGCTGCGACCACGCCCAGGGGCTGACGGATCATGTGCTCATCAATGCCGCGCGCGACATCCTCCAGATTGTATCCCTGCATGAGCGTGGGGATGCCGCAGGCGACTTCAATGTTCTCGATGGCGCGGCGCACTTCCCCCCGCGACTCGGCGAGTGTCTTCCCGTTCTCCATCGTGATCCAGCGCGCCAGCTCATCCAGATGCGCCTCGAAGAGCATCTTCAGCTTGAAGAGATATTGGACGCGCTCTTCGGCCGGCGTGCGCCGCCATTCGGGGAACGCCGCAGCGGCCGCTTCGACGGCTCGCGCGACATCGGCCTCCCCGGAGAGAGGGACTTCGGCGAGCACTTCCGCCGTCGCCGGATTCGTGACCGGCAGCGCCTCGCTCGCCGTCGCAGGAACCCACTGTCCATTGATGTAGTTGGCGAGTCGCATGGCTTCTTCTCCCGACCTCTCATCCGCGCGCGATCTTCGGATCGCGCGGAATGCGATCGTTGCTCAGGTCCGCCGCCTCCACGGCGAGAGATCGTCGTGCGCGAGTCCCCAGTGGTCGGGGTCCCGGTGGTGGAAGGCGGCGAAGATCCGCTGCGCCACGTCCCATTCGCCGATCAACGGGTGAACGAGAAGCGCCAGCTGCGCCCATCGCGCCGAGCGCTCCACCGCCGCGCGGATGACCAATCGCTCGTAGGTCTTCACCGAGAGCACGAGGCCGCGCACGACGTCCGGCAACCGCCCGACGGCCAACGGTCGCACATCCTGATGGGCGACCACGCAGGGGACTTCGACCACATCATCCGGTTCCAGGTCGACGATGGCCCCCCGATTGAGCACGTTCAGGACGAGACGTCGTGGCTCTGTCCCCCACAGGGCCGTCAAGGCCTCCAGCGCGACGCGATGATACCCAGTGGCGGCCGTGAAGGGATCCCCCACTTCGGGCATCTCCCCGCGGAGGGCGGATTCTGCCTTTCCCTCCAATCGCAGGTACGACGCCGAACGTCGGCGCAGATAGGCGCGATAGATGGCCAGAGCCTCCCGCGAACGACCGGCGCTGATCTCTCGCGCGAGGTCTCGAAAGAGCTGCTCGTTCAAGTGCTCCAGCTCCTCCCCGCGGCTCGCCCCCACGCGCCTCTGATTCTCAAGCGCGCGCGTGTGCGCGTAGTAGAAGAAGACGTACTCGGTCGGGATGAGTCCGAGCGCGCGAATGAGTCCGGGATCGAAGAGATCGGCCGGATACAAGTGCCTGAGCGCTTCTTCATCCTGGAGCAGCCGCGGCATTTCATCCCGACCGCGCACGAAGACGGCGCGCACCCATCCGAGGTGATTGAGCCCGACGTAATCGCAGACGACCTGCTCCGGCGGCTCGCCGAGCGCGCGCGCGATGCGGTGGAAGAGTTCACTCGGAGTATCGCAAATGCCCAGGACGCGGAGTCGCGTCTGCGCGGTGAGCGCTTGGGTGATCACGCCGGCCGGATTCGTGAACACCAGGACCCATGCCTCCGGGTTCACCCGCTCGATCACGCGCGCGTGTTCGAGGATGACGGGGATCGTGCGCAACGCCATGGCCCATCCCCCCACGCCCGTCGTCTCCTGTCCCACCACGCCGTGTTCGATGGCCAAGCGTTCATCGCGCGCGCGGGCGCGGAGGCCACCGACGCGGACGCTCGTGATGATCGCTGCGGCGTCGGCCACCGCCGCTTCGAGGTCGGTCGTCACCGTCAGGGTGAATGCCCCTCCCATCTGTCGGATCAACTCTCGTCCGAGCGCCGCCATCAGCTCGGCGCGCTCCTGCTCGATGTCGTAGAGGACCACTTCGCGCAGGCCGAGTGAGGTCTCCCGTTCGAGAAGCCCATACAGCAGCAGCGGCGTGCGCACTCCTCCCCCACCGATGATCGTGAGCTTTCGACCCCTCATGGTCGCGCGCCCTCCGAGGACATCGTCCGCAGCGTCTCTTCGATCTCTTCCCGCGTTGGGAAAGCCGCGATACCACCCAGACCTCGCGTCGAGAGCGCCCCGCAGATCGTCGCGATCTTCAGGCACCGCTCCGGCGGCTGACCTGACAGCCAGGCGTAGAGGAAGCCAGCGTCGAAGCAATCGCCCGCGCCTGTCGTGTCCACCGCATGGATGCGAGGAGGAGCTTCGACGAACAGCTCACCGTTCCAGGACAGCATCGCTCCGACCGCCCCCCGCTTGAGCGCGATGATCGGGACGCCGGCATCAGCGAGCGCGCGGAGGGCCGCTTTCGGATCGCGCGCTCCCGTCATCTCGGTGGCCTCCCGTTCGTTCGGGAAGAAGAGATCGAGCGCCGCAAGCGCGCGGCGGCTCGCGGGATCACGCAGCCATTCTGGATGCCAGCCTACGTCCAGGGAGAGCCGCGTCCCGTGCTCGTGCAGGAAGCGCCCAAGGGCCACCAACATGGCCGGATCCGGCGCGCACGCCAGGTGAACATGCCGAGCGGCGGTCAGCGCCTTCCATCGCCGCTTGTGCGCGAGCACCGCCGGAAGCACACGGTTCGCGCCCATATAGGTGAAGAAGGCTCGCTCATTCTCGCGCGAGACGCTCACGGTCACTGCCGTCGGCTCCCCCTCGTGCCGGATGAGTCGGCGCGTATCCACCCCCTGAGTCTTCAGGCGCTTCTTCACCCACGCCTCCTCCTCACGCCCGATCGCCGCGAGCACGCTCACGCGCATGCCGAGTCGCGCCAGCCCGCATGCCGTGATGACCGCTCCGCCGCCCACGTCGCGCGCGAAGTGCGTGGCGAAGGCCTCTTCGCCCGGCTGCGGCCACGTCGAGAAACCGCTCAGGATCACGTCCACGAAGACATCGCCGACAGTGATGACGTCCCACGCCTTCGCCTCATTCATGGATGAAGTGAGACCTCCTCGGCGGGCTTCGACGCGAACGGCCACTCCCGCTTTCGATACGCGCGCCAGAGATACGCACCCGTGCCCAGAACCAGCAGCCCCAACCCAGCGAGGATGAAGGGAAGACCGCTGGAGACGAGGATGTACATCCACCCGAGGAACGCGATGAGCACGGGCACAGGATACAGCCACATGCGAAAGGGACGAGCGATGTCCGGCCGAAAATGTCGGAGCATCACGACGGCAGCGATCTGCGCGATGTACTGGATGACGATTTGAATGACCAGCAGCGCTTTGATGATCGCGTCGAGCGTGAACCAGCACGCCGCGGCCGAGAGGAGTCCGACCATCACGAGCGAGAAGGCGGGGAAGCGCTTGGTCGGATGCAGCCGGGCGAAGGGCGCGAAGAATCGGCCTTCGACGGCCGCCGCATATGGGACCCGCGAGTATCCGAGAAGGATAGCGAAGATCGAGCCGAGCGATGCCCAGAGGATCAGTCCCGTGACGAGCGATCCGGCCCAGGGACCATAGAGGCGGGCGATGAAGTCGGAGACGATCGAGCTGCTCCGCATGGCTTCGCGCCAGGGGATGACGCCCAGGATCGTAACACTCATCGTGATGTAGAGCGCGGCGACGGCGAGAATCGCCAGGATGATCGAGCGCGGGATCGTGGAGCCCGGATCCTTCACCTCACCGCCGAAGAGGCAGACGTTGAAGTAGCCCCCATAACTGTACATGGCAATGAGCGTGGCTCCTCCAAGGCCCATGAGGAATTCTCGGGAGAGGCGAAAGGCCTCGGGAGGGAGATCGAGGACGAGACGCCACTCGAAGTGTCGCAGTCCGGAGATCACGACCCATCCCACCGTCAGCATCACGACGATCCAGAGCGCGACCGACACGCGTCCGACTGAGCGAATGTCCCGGTAGAGCAATGCCGTGACGAAGAGGCAGAGGCCGGCGGCCAGCAGTTTCGTCTCCCAGGCCGTCATCGTAGGCCAGAAGTATTTCGTGTAGAGGGCGAAGCCGACGGCTCCAGAAGCGATCGAGAGCGGGGCGATGAAGATCGTCTGCCAGATGTAGAGGAAGCTCATCAACCGCCCCCACCGATTCGGGCCGTATGCTTGTTGCAGATAGAGGTACGGCCCTCCGGAGCCCGGCATCGCGGCTCCCAATTCCGCCCACACGAGGCCGTCACAGAGCGAGATGAGTGCTCCCACGATCCATCCGATCAGAGCATGCGGTCCCCCCATCGTCGCGATCATGATCGGGAGCGTGATGAACGGTCCGATCCCGATCATATTCAGCATATTGGTCGAGGTCGCCTGCAGCAGGCCGATCCCGCGAATGAGGCCAGGGTGAGCGCTCGTCTCCGCTCGTGCCATAGGTTGGCTCCTTCGCTCACTTCCTCGCGCGACGCAGGCTGATCATGTTCGCGAACAGCCGGTAGGCGCCAGCCACGCCGGCTGGGAGTTGGCGGTAGAAGGCGTATGCGGCGTAGATATAGGTCCCGCGCCCGTAGCGCGCAGCGAGCAATCCGCCGCGTTGCGGCTCTTGCCCGCGATCGTGCGACATGAGCAGCGGTTGGTATCGCGCATCCCATTGGGTCATGAACTTCGAGCCGCGCTCCTCGACCCATCCCGCGAAGTCCGCTGCGGTGATCCGGTTCGGCCAGATGAAGATCGGATGTGTGGGATCCAGGATCGTCACCGGCGCGTCCTCCTCAGAGACCTCCTCCGCGCGCGCGCCCAGCACGTACGGATACGGGCCGAAGGGAGCCGCATCGAATTCCTGCGTTTGGTACTGCACAATGAGAATCCCCCCGCGTTCGACATAATCGAGCAAGCGCCGATTATAGGCCTTCAGATCATCCCTCACGGCGTAGGCGCGGATGCCGATCACGATGGCGTCGAAGGCATCCAGATCACCTGCGGCCAGATCCGTCGGACCGAGCCGCCGCACGGTGACGCCCAATTGTTCCAACGCCTCCGGGACATGATCCCCAACGCCCATGATGTAGCCGACCGTCAATCCCGGCGCGACCTTCACATCCACCGTGCGCAGCTCGATCGTCGCCGGGCGGTAGAGGTGGCGAGGTTCCAACTCCCGATAGGCGATCACCTGATACCCCTCTGCGTATTCGCGCCCGTTATACTCGGCGACGGCCTGCACGCGATAGCTCTCGCCCGCCTTCAAGCGCGGCAGTGAGAGGTGGAACGTGAAGGTCTGAACTTCCCCCTCGTGTGTGAATCGAAAGCTCGCTTCTGACGGGGAGACCGTCCACCCCGCGGGGACGCGCAAGCGAACTCTCCCCTGCGCGACGCCCTTGACATTGTTGCGCACCTCGACCCGCAGGGGGTACGGAAGCCGCGTCGCTCCCAACGGGATGATGCCGATACGCGGGGAGACGGTCACGCTGAGCGGAGGCGCGACCATCAGGAGCCGACGCTGCTCGCCCCAGGGCCGATCCACGAAGACCGTCTGCGCCGGCTGCGTCAGGGTGAGCGTGAGGCCCTCCAAGCGATACGTGAAGACGCCCATCACCTCCGGCGGTGACCACGGCAGATTCAAGAACTCGGGCCGCTCGATCGTGTAGACGGTGTCGTGATACTCCGACGCGCGGGACCAATATGGGCGCGTGTAGGCGGCATCCTCGGGGACGCGCACGTCGAACCGCGCGCGCACGTGGTCGTTTCGCTCCAGCGCATGTCCCTCCTGCTGCAGCGTGCGCACGCGCCATCCCGCGGGGACGCGCAGCGCGATCTCCACGGGCTCCACGCGGATGGGACTCCGATTGGTGACCGTCGCCGTCACCGTGAACTGCTGCCCGGGAATGGCGACCGAGAACGTCTCTCGCAGCCGCGTTCGTTGGGAATCGCCGGGGAAGCCTTCGCCCTCTTCGCTCGGATCCACGAGGACGTCACAGACCAAGCCCAGCGCCTTGTTCGTCGCGTCCACGAATTCCCTCTCCTTGTTGCGCAGGAGGAAGAGCAGATGGTCCTTCGCGGCCTCTTCCACGGGCGCGTGCTGCACGCGCTCGATCAGCGAGCGCGTCAGGCGGAGACCGGCGACGAGCTGCGGCACAATGGTCCACGGGTGTCGGGCATCGAATGCCGCCAGCGCCTCATTCACGAGCGTCTGCACTTCGGTCAGCGTGGGTCGGAGGTCGAGCGCAGGTCCGGCGAGCTGTGCCAGACCGAGCCAGCTCGGATCCAGGCCGTCGAAGAGGCTCGTCTCCCGCTCGACCTTGGGCAGGACCGTTTCCACAAGCCACAGCGCGACGCGCGAGGACCCTCGGGGTGCTCGCGCCTGACCCGCCCCTTGCGAGCGTTGGCGACTCAGCCCTTCGCGTCCGAGTTCTCGATAGGAGCGACCGAGCAGGGGATCGTATGTCCCTGTCTCGATCTCCAGCGTCGGCGGCTCCGCATCCGAGCCGAATCGAAAGGGCGCGACATAGAGCTTCTTCGCCTGCCAGGGGCGCAGCCCTTCGGCGAAATGCTCCGGGAAGCGGTGGGGATCGGCGGCCGCGCGAAACGCCTCGCGCGTGATCAGGCCCGCCGCTTGATGGTTTCCATGCCCATCGGAGGGATCGCCACGAAATCGCGAGATGATGATGTCGGGGCGATACATCCGGATCACACGCACGACGTCACGCAGGACGGTTTCGCGCCCCCACTTCTCCAGCGTCTCATCGAGCCGCTTCGAGAAGCCGAAATCCACGACGCGCGTGAAGAATTGATCCACACCGTAGTAGCGTCCGGCCGCCAGCAACTCCTCCGTGCGCAAGATGCCCAAGGCATCGAACAGCTCGGGGCCGATCAGGTTCGCTCCCCCTTCTCCACGGGTGAGCGTCAGCAGGCCGGTTCGAACCCCCTGTCCGCGACTGAGCCACGTGAGCAGCGCTTCGTTCTCATCATCCGGATGCGCGGTCGTGTGCAAGACCGTGATCGTCGTGCGCAGTCGCAATAGGGCCTGCCACACGGCCGCCGCGTTCTGGTTCTCGACGATCTCCTGAACCTGTGCCGGAGCGCGAGGAGGTCGGCCGACGTGACCGAGGCCGAGAGAGATAATGAGCGTCGCCGCCAGTCCTCTCATGGTTCTTCGTCCCCTTTCCGCTCGTCCTCTCACGAGGGCAGGCTACCGCCGATCCCCCTCTCGGGGGCGACAGGCACCCGATCGGCCCCTCTCGACAAGGCCGTTCAGAAGTAGAGCTTCAATCCGAGTTGAATCTCGCGAGCCGGGCGTTCGGGATTGCGCAGGCTCGTCGTACGCCCGAACGTGCCGCTCGCGACGTTTGAGTCCGGCGCGGCGAACTGCGGCGTATTCCACACGTTGAAGAACTCGACGCGAAACTCCAGGTACCGCTCCTCCGTGAGCCGGAATCTCTTGAACACGGACAGATCCCAGTTGTGAAACGCCCACGAGCTGATCGTGTTCGGCCCGCAGTTGCCGAAGGTGAAGGGCGCCGGGATGCGGAACGCCGTCGTATCGAAATAGCGCGCCAGCGTCGGCCTGAAGCCCGAGGGGAAGGGGTCCCCCACACAATCGGCGCGCGAGGTATGCCCCGGCCCCGTATTGCTCCGATCCGGCGCGTAGATGGTGATCGGAACGCCGCTGGTGGAGCTGACGATCCCATTCAGTTGCCAATCACCCAGCAGCTTCGCCAGCACGCCCTGATTCAGATACGGCTGGCGCGGTCCGAAGGGCAGCTCCCACACCCAGTTCACCACAAGGCGATGACGCTGATCAAAAGGCAGGCGTCCGTAGTCGGCGCGCATGTCGTAGACGTTCTGCGGCAGATTTTGCGGATTCACGTTGCCGAAGGTCGGCGAGAGGTGTTCGCTCACCGTCCCGAGCGCCTTCCCCAGCGTGTACGCCACATTGAACGCCAGACCATGCGAATAGCGCTTGTTCACCGTGATCTGCAGCGAGTTGTAATTGGCTGTCCCATCGGTGCCGAGCCATTGGATGTAGGCGCAGGAGCCCGGAGCGAGGCAGAAGTCGGGGAAGGGGAAGACGACCGGCCCCACGCCCGGCGTGATGATCCGTCCCTGATTCAGATTCCGCAGCTTTCGGATCTTGCGGTTGTAGTTGCCGACGAAGGAGATGTCCACGGAGAGATCATTCGTGAGGAGGAGCTGAGGGCCGAAGCTCACCTGCTGCGAGTAGGGAGATCGCTCGTGGAAACTGCGCGCGCGAATCTGGAGCCGTCGCACGTCCACCGTCGGCGGCGCGGGCAAAAAGCCATCGCGCAATAGCAGCAGCGGCGGCGCATTGCTCGGCACGCTCAGGCTGGCATCAATGACCTGCGGCGGATTCAATTGCAGCATGCTCTCGCTGCCCATGCGGTCCATCACCTGGTAGAAGATGCCGAATCCGCCGCGCCAGACCATGCGCCGATTCGGCGCGTATGCGAAGCCGAGTCGCGGCGCGAGATTGTTCCGATCCGGATGCACGAGCGTGCGCGAGAAGAGCCCTCGCCCTTTCGGCGCCGGCTGGATCGGTGGGAAAGGATTCGGCGCCGCCGTGATCAATCCCCCGCGCCCGCCATTGGCCGAGGGATCGAAGTTCGTCGTCAGGTCCTGCCGCTCGATGAACGGCGTGAAATACTCGTACCGCACGCCGTAGGTGAGCGTGAGCTTCGGAGTCACGCGCCAGCTGTCCTGGGCATACCACATGAACCCATCAATGTAGTTGTGCACGACATGTGGGGTCGTCGTTTGCTGGAAGAACGCCTGTCCGAGCAAAAGGTTCGCGAAGCTGTCGCCGATCCAGAACGTGTTGAACGCCAGCTCGCCATGGGGCGCGCGCACGTCGAGGAAGTTGTTCACGAGCCGCTTGTACTCGACGCCGAATTTGTACGCGTGAGCCCCGCGGATGTAGGAGACGTTGTCGAGGAACTGATAGACCTGCGAGACCTGGAATTGCGGGCGCCAGCCGGAGGTCCCCAGGAAGCTGTAGCCCACGACGCGAATCCAGGGCAGTCCGTAGACGAACTCGTTATTGGGCGCGTTCTTGAGCCCGAACTCGGCCGCCGCACTCCCCTTCGGCGCGAGCGGTCGGGACCAGCTCTTGATCCGATTGAATCCGAAACGGAAGTCATTGAGCAGATTCGGGGAGAACGTGTGATCCCACGTGAAGGAGAGCACCTGGCCGCGCACCTCGCTGTTGGCGCTGAACCCACCCGTGGCCAGTGGGTTCGGGAACGGACCGCGCTCGATCATCGCGCGCTCGTCGAAGAAGTCGTAGACCCCGAAGATCAGGTCCTTCTCTCCGATCCGATGGTCGAGGCGCGCATCGAAGGAGTCGTTGTTCGTCGGGATATTGATCGAGGAGACGAACGTGAACGGCGAGATGCCCGGCGCGTTCGGCAGCGGGTAGAGCGCGGCGAGCTTCATCCCGACCGGGTCGGCGCAGGGACGGCCATCCGTGCGCATGGCGTTCAGGTTGAGGCGATTGGGCGGTGAGACGCAGGGCGCGATGACCGAGAGGAAATCCGGTGGGGCCGTCAGAACCGGGCGCTCGCTGAAATCCCCCTGACGCATCTTCGCCGTGGGCGCCGTGCCCGTCAGCGTCGTCTCCCGTCGCGAGCGCAAGCCCTGGTAGTCGAAGAACCAGAAGGTGCGATCCCGACGGATCGGGCCGCCGATGGCGAACCCCGCTTGATTGCGGAGGAATTCACCCTTCGGGATCACGCGCGAGCCATCGGGACGCCGTCCCGCAGCGTTGGAGAAGAAATCCGCCGCGTCCAGATTATCGTTGCGGTGGAACCACCATGCCGTTCCATGCACGGTGTTGCTGCCGGAGCGAATCTCGGCGTTGATGACCGCCCCCTGAAACCAGCCGAATTCGGCGTTGTAGGTGCGCGTCTGCACGCGAAATTCCCGAAGCGCGTCCGGAGGAGGCTGCACGACCTGCGGACTGCGCTCTTGGGCATTGGTCGAGAACGAGTTGTTGTCCACGCCGTTCAACGCGAAGTAATTTTGGAGCGAGAAGTTCCCGTTCACGTTGATCTTCGCCTCGCGGGGATTGCCGCCGCTTGGCGTCGGCACGGCTCCCGGAGCGAGCAGGATCAGATCCGAGTATCGCCGCCCATCGAGCGGCAGATCCACGATCCGTCGCTGCTCGACAACGGCCCCCACATCGGCGCTCTGCGTTTGCAGAATCGGGACCGTCTCGGTGATGACCAGCTCCTCCGTGATCATCCCTGGCTGCAGCGTCACATCCACGCGCAGGCGCTCTTGAACATGGAGGATGATGTTGCTGCGAATGGCGGTTTGGAATCCGGGAGCAGTGACCCGAAGCTCATATGGTCCCGGCTGAAGCGCCGGCGCGATGTAGGAGCCGGTCGCGTCTGTCGTGACCTTCACGCTCGTCCGCAGCTCCTGATGCGTGATCGTCACCTCCGCGTTCGGGATCACGGCTCCGGTTGGATCCATGACCGTTCCGAGGATGGTCCCCGTGTTGATCTGAGCGCACGCCCCGTGAGGGGAGTACAGCAGCGCCATCACGGTGAGCGCGAGGATCGCGCCGTATCTCATCCACGTGCTTCCTCTCATGGCTCTCACCTCCACTGCTTCGTTCCTCCCGCCATCTCGTGCGGGGATCTCGGAACGCCCGCTCAGCGCCGGGCGTTCGGTGGGGGACAGGTCGCGAGGAAGAACCGTTCGCGCTTCCTCGCCTCCTCATACTGCGCGCGCGCACGGCGCACCGCATCCATCTCGGAGACCTCGGCCACGGGCACGTCCCACCACGATTCGTAGCCGGGGACGCGCACCTCTTTGTCCACCTCGACGACGATGACGGTCGTGCGCGCCTGCTGCCGGGCCTCTTCCAGAGCGCGCTCGAGATCGTCACGCGTTCGGGCGCGAAGCGCATGCGCGCCAAGGCTCGCGGCGTTCGCAGCGAAGTCCACCGGGATCCAGTCTCCATCCAACTGTCCGGTCTGCGGATTGCGGAAGCGATAGTCCGTCCCGAACCCCCCTGAGCCAATGGACTGCGAGAGCCCGCCGATGCTGCTGAAGCCGTGATTGTCGAGCACGAGGATCACGAGCTTGTATCCCTCCTGCAGCGAGGTCACGATCTCCGAAGACATCATCAGGTACGAGCCGTCGCCCACCAGGACGTAGACCTCGCGCGAGGGGTCGGCCATCTTCACGCCCAGTCCACCGGCGATCTCGTAGCCCATGCAGGAGTAGCCATATTCGAGGTGGTACCCCTTCGGATCGCGCGTGCGCCAGAGTTTGTGCAGATCGCCCGGAAGGCTTCCGGCCGCACAGACGACGACATCGCGCGGACCGACGAAACGGTTGAGAATGCCGATGACCTCGCTCTGCGCCATCGGCGGACCGTGATGGAGATCGAAGAGGCGCTCGACTTCGGCCTCCCATTCCGCCTTCAGCCGCGCGATCTGCTCCGCATACTCCGCCGAGACGCGATGGCCCGCGAGCGCTTCCCGTAATTCCTCCAGCGTCAGGCGCGCATCGGCTACCAGCGGCCACGCGGCCTGTTTGTACGCATCCATCTCGGCGACGTTGATCGTGATGAAGCGCACATCGGGATGTTGGAAGGCCGTCTTCGAAGCCGTGGGGAAATCGCCCAGGCGCGTGCCGATGGCGATGATCAGGTCCGCCTCGCGGGCGATCACGTTGGCCGCGCGCGTGCCCGTCACACCGATGGCGCCGAGGTTCTGCGGATGGTCGAAGGGGAGCGACCCCTTCCCCGCCTGGGTCTCGGCCACAGGGATCCCCGTTTGCTCGACGAAGCGCGCCAGCGCCTCGGTCGCTTCGCTGTAGATGACCCCGCCGCCGGCGATCACCAGCGGCCGTCGTGCGGCGCGAATCCACGCGACGGCGCGGCGCAACCGTTCCCGATCGGCCGGAGGACGGGGGATGTGCCAGACGCGCTTCTCGAACAACTCTTCCGGGTAGTCCCAAGCCTCCGTCTGTACATCCTGCGGGAGCGCGAGCGTCACCGCGCCCGTATCGGCGGGTGAGGTCAGAACGCGCATCGCTTCCAACAGCGCGAAGGGGAGCTGATCCGGTCGGGTGATGCGATCCCAATAGCGGGAGACCGGTCGGAAGGCATCGTTCACCGAGATGTCTTGCGTGTGCTCGGATTCCAGTTGCTGCAGCACGGGGGCGACGTTCCGACGGGCGAAGATGTCCCCGGGCAGCAGCAGCACGGGCAGTCGGTTGATCGTGGCCGTCGCCGCTCCCGTGATCATGTTCGTCGCTCCCGGACCGATCGAGGACGTGCAGGCGAAGGTCCGCAGCCGATTGTGCATCTTGGCGAAGGCCACGGCGATGTGCACCATCGCTTGTTCGTTGCGCGGCAGATAGTAGGGGAAGTCGGGGTTCTGTTGGAGCGCCTGGCCGATCCCCGCCACATTCCCGTGCCCGAAGATCCCCCACACGCCGGCGAAGAAGGGGATCTCACGTCCGTCGCGTTCAACGTACTGGTGCTTCAAAAACGCGATGAGCGCTTGCGCCATCGTCAATCGCCGTGTCCTCATCGTCCACGACCTCCTTTCGCGCGATTGCTCCTGATGTCCGCGTCGCGAGGCACCTAAAATCCCCCGCGCGCTTGGATGAAGGAGAGGACCTCGGCTTCGTACGGCATGAAGTTCGCGCAGCCGTGGCGCGTGACGACGATCGCGCCGCAGGCATTGCCCATGCGCGCCGCCCGATACCAGTCCCATCCCTTCAGATAGCCGTAGAGGAATCCGGCCGCGAAAGCATCGCCAGCCCCCAGGACATTGAGGACCTCGACGGGGAAGGCGGGCGCCGTGATCACCTCTCCGTGGGGCAGATGAACGGTCGCGCCCTCGGCCCCTCGTTTCACGACGAGCGCCCGCGGGCCGCGCTCCAGAAGTAGGCGAATGGCGTGATCCAATTCGCCCGCGACGCGGGATTCGGAGACCTGCGCGTGCTCGATGCGGACCTCCCCAGCCTCCGCGAGAGCAGCCGCCTTCACCTCATCGGCCGTTCCGAGCACGACATCCACAAGTGGCAGCGCCAGGCGGATCGTCACTCCATAGGCCCGCACATCGTGCCAGAGCGGGGGGCGGAAATCCAGATCGAGAAAGACGCGCACATCGTGGGCGCGCGCGCGCTCGGCGGCCAAGAGCGTCGCGCTGCGGCTCGGCTCTCGGCTGAGCCCCGTACCGCTGATGAGCAAGACGCGACACTCGGGGATCGGCGCGGCGAGCACATCATCAATGTCCAGCTCCATGTCGGCGCAGTTGTCGCGATAGTAGACCAGCGGGAAGCGATCCGGAGGCTCTACGCCGAGCAGGACGGCGCTCGTCCGACGCCCCGGCTTTCGCGGGATGAACCGCGTCTCCACACCCTCCCGTTCCAGGAACCGCAGGACGAAATCACCCACGAGATCATCGCCGACGGCTGTGAGCAGCGCCACGCGCAAGCCCAATCGTCGCGCGCCCACGCTGATGTTCGTCGGACATCCCCCCACGTAGGCGGCGAAGTGGGTGATCTCCGGAAACGGTGCGCCGATGTCCGCCGCGTAGAGATCAATCGAGCTGCGGCCCATGGCGAGGAGATCGTATTGACGTTGTAGCATCCGCTCCCCCTCAATGCGCGCCATGCTCATCGCACGAGCGGGACGCGCGGATCCCTCTCCGTCCATGTCGCGCGCACCCACGCATGCGCCGGATCATCGGATGCCGCCATCGAGCGCGCGCTCCCGGCCAGGGCGTTCAAGTAGTACACGTTGTAGCCGTGCGCCGCGACGACCGGATGATACCCCTCAGGGATCAGCACCAGATCCCCATCCTGAACGGTGAGGGTCACGTCCAGTCGGCGATCCGGCGTGTAGATGCGTTGAATCGCATATCCCTCCGGGCGATCCACCTTGTAGTAGTAGATCTCCTCCAGGTCCACTTCGTCTGGTGGATGGTGAACATCGTGCTTGTGCGGGGGATAGCTCGACCAGTTCCCGCTGGGCGTGTAGACCTCGACGAGCATCAGACGGTCGGCGGGGAAATCCGGTGGGAGGATGTGATTGATCTGCCGCGTGGCGTTCCCCCCACCCCGAATCTCGATCGAGACGTCTTCTGGGCGGATCAACCGAGCGGGGAACATGCGCTCGGCGCGCGCTCGACAGAAGGCGAGTTCGCCTTCGGTCTCGGCTGTGATGGTGTAGGACGTGCCGATTGGGAGATACAAAGCGGTCGGCAGGCCATCGAACACGTGTGCACGCGAGCCGATGTGAGACCAGGAGCCCGCCGAAGAGTGGATCGTGAAGCGCCCGCCCAAGAGCACAATCCCCAGCTCGTCCCGCCCCGTCTCTCCCGAGACGGTCTCTCCAGCGGCCATGGCTCGGACGGAGAAGCCCAAGTACTCGAAGCCCACGGCCTCCGGCGTGATGGAAATGCGCTCGCCCGCCCCTCCATCGGAGGAGCGCGACCGGATCAGAAGCTCACGAGTGACTGAGGGCATGCGGATCCTCCTCATCGAGGTGGGGCCGTCGAATGCCGGATGATCAGCTCGCCCTGCATCCAGATCGTCTGCTGCGAGTTCTCCCCTCTGAGGAGTTGCAGCAGCAGCTCCATCGCGCGCCGTCCCATCTGTCGCTTCGGCTGCCGGATCGTCGTCAACGGAGGCTCCGTGTACGAGGCGATGAAGAGATCATCGAATCCTACGAGCGAGATGTCTTCCGGCACACGAAGGCCTCTCATGCGGATCATGCGCAACGCGCCGAGGGCCGTCATGTCGTTGTAACAGAAGACGGCTGTGGGCGGCGAAGAGAGCATCAGTAGGCGCTCCATCGCGCGCATTCCTTCTTCCGGCTTCCCATCGCCGTGGACGACCAGCTCCGGTTGAAACGTGAGCCCGGCGCGCTCGAGCGCCTGGCGGTATCCAGCGAAGCGCTCGGTATCCGATTGATAGCCGAATTGGTCGCCGATATACGCGATGCGCCGATGGCCGAGTTGAATCAAGTGATCGGTCGCGGCGCGGCTGGCCGTGACGTTATCAATCATGACCGAATGCACGAATTCCCCGGGATGCTGGTTGTTGATGAGCACGATCGGGACCTTCATCTCGCTCAGGTGATCCATGTAGAGCGCACCGACGCGCGAGGCCGTCACCAAAATTCCATCCACGCGCCGCTCGTGGAAAGAGTGGACGACTTTGATCTCCCGATCCGGATCTGCGTTGGAATTCGCCAGGAAGACCGAGTAACCGTGATCGTTGGCCACCTCCTCGATTCCGCTGACCACCTCGGCGATAAACGGATCGGCGATCGTCGTGACGACGACACCGATAGTCTTCGTCTTGCGCGTGACCAAGCTGCGGGCGACCGCGCTTGGCCGGTATCCCATCTCCTCAGCGATCCGGCGGATGCGCTCGGCCGTCTCACGGCGAACGAGAGGGCTGTTGTGCAGGGCTCGTGAGACGGTCGAGTGCGAGACCTTCGCCACGCGCGCGATGTCTTTGATCGAGACGGAACTCATAGGCTGCACACGTTTTCAAAAGCCGGCCAAAGAGAAAAAGACGCTCGAATCTCGATTGAAGCTCATTGTCAACCCACGCCCTCCTCATCCCTGGAGCTTTTTATCATATCGTGGATCCCCGTCTTGTCAAGACGGAAAAAATCCTTGACTTCGCACAGAATTCGGCTATAATTTGCCATGTCTTTGGTCAAAAATCGTGAACGATCTGTGAAGCGGTTATGAGGACGACGAAGGTTCGAGAGATCGCGCTTCTGGAGCAGGCCGTCTTCTCCGGTCGGTTCCGAGAGGCCGAGCGGCTGGCTGATGAGCTCTCGCCGACCGATTTACGGTCGGCGGCCGCGAAAGCTCAGGTTTTGATCTACAAGGGGGAGTTGGAGGAAGCCGGAGCACTTCTGGAAGCCTTCGAGAAGCGGCTCACCGAGGCGAATCTCAAGGAGGCGGCTGAGTTCGGTCTGGCGAAGGCCGAGTGGCATTATTGGCGGGGCGAGTATGAGGAGGCGGAGCGGCAAGCGCAGGTGGTTTTCGGGATTTACAGCTTGAATCGTGATCGCTTCGGGCTGGCGCGCGCGCTCTACGTGCTCGGGCGAGTGCATCGGCGTCAGGGGGATTACGAGCGAGCGCGGCAAGAGATGCTTCAGGCGCTCGAGGAAGCTGAAGCAGTCACCGATCGGCCGACGGGATTCCTGCTTGGGCTCATCATGTTCAATCTCGGCGTGATCCATTACTTCCTGGGGGATCTGGCGCGCGCGGAGGAGGAGTTGCTGGCGGCGATCCGGGCGCTGGAGGAGGAACGAGGGCGGTACTACGGCAATGCCCTGAACTTCTATGGGACGTTGCTCATCGGGAAGGGGCTGTATGAGGAGGCGGCGCGGATCATTCAGTCGGCGTATGAGTGCTTGTCTGAGAGCGCCTTCTTCGATGACTTGGCCCATGCGACGAACAATCTGGCCTATGCCTGTCTGCGCATGGGGCAATTTGAGCGCGCGTCGCGACTGCTCCATGAGAGCTTGGAGCTGCGCCGTCGGTCGAAGGACATCGCCGGAGAGTCGGCGACGCTGGAGCTCTTCGGGCGGCTTCGTTTTGAGCAGGGACAACTGGGGGAGGCCGAACAGATCCTGCGGCAGGCGATCGAGCTGGCGGAATTGGGAAAGAACCCTCATGAGAAAGCGGTCGCTTTGATCACCTTGGGGCGTGTGCTCATGGCTCAGGGGCGTCTGGACGAAAGCCAGCGGGCGCTTGAGGAGGCCCTTAATCTGGCCGTGCAGTTGAAGAACAAGTCGCTGCAGGCGGAGAGTCACGCTTATTTGGCAGAATTGTGGGTCTATCGAGGCAACGGGATGCAGGCGCTGGAACATCTCAGGCGGACGAAGGCGTTCATCAATGGACATCGCGATGCCTATCTGCTCGCGCAGATTGAGCGCATCGAGCGCTTGGTCCAGCAGCACCGGATCAAGGCCGAAGAGGGGATCTTTATGATCCGTGGCAGCTTCCTACCGACCTGGCGGGAGGCGCATGAGATGTTGGGGAGGTTCCTTCTGGCGGAGGCGCTGCGGCATGCTGGTGAGAATCAGACGAAAGCCGCTGAGCTGCTCGGCGTCACCAAAGCCTATATCACCATGCTGCGGAAGAAGTACGGGATTTGAGAGGAGGAGGTGTGGTCTATGAGGAGGATGCTCGCAGTCGCGTTCATCGTGTTCATGCTCGGGAGTCTTACCCTCCCGGCGCGGGCGGGGGTCACAGCGGGCGGAAAGCCCTATGTGCCGGGCGCTGATCTCCCACTTGGAGGCGTCACAGCCGGAGGCCGGCCGTTCATTGGCGGCGGCGGGGTCTTCACGCCGACGGGGTTCGGCTTGGGCGCTCAGTTCTATGATGATGAGGGATGGGACGCCGCATCAGATCCCTACTGGGGCGTTGGTGGAGGAGCAGATCTCGGATGGACACCCTCGTGGTCCTGGTGGGGATGGGGGGCGTGGGGCGTTCTCGACATCCTTCTTGGCATCCCGATGGCGTTCTTCTTCGCTATGTGGTGAGCGCCGTGGGGGGATTCGCGGGAGCGAATCCCCTGTGGAGCTTCTGTGAGAAGTAGTGGCGAGCGTCCCGCCGCGGGTTTCCCCGTGCTGCTTAGTCAGCAGCCCTCAGGCTGAAGGTGAACTCCGAACCTCTTCCCGGTTCGCTTCTGACGGTGATCTCCCCTCCGTGCAGTTGGACGAGATGTTTCACAATGGCCAGACCGAGGCCGCTGCCTCCCGTTTCCCGAGATCGGGATTTCTCGCCCCGGTAGAAGCGCTCGAAGATCCGCGGTTGGTCGGCCGGAGGAATGCCGATCCCGGTATCGGTGACCGAGATGAGGACGCGTTCACCAGAGCGGCGCGCCGTGATCCCCACGCGTCCTCCGGGCCGATTGAACTTGATGGCATTATCCAGGAGATTCTGCAGAATCTGTGTCAAGCGGAAGGGGTCGGCGAAGACCTGTATGTCCTCGGGGACGTCATTCGCGATCGAGAGGCTGCGCTCTTGCGCCTGAGGCCGGATAAGAGCGAGGACGTCTTCGACGAGGGCGCGAAGCGGAAGGGCTTCGAGCGAGAGAGCGATGACGCCCGATTCGATCTCCGCCAGATCGGTGATGTCACGCACCAGGGCATGGAGGCGTTGGGCCTGTCGAAAGAGACCTTCCAGGCATCGGCGCGCGTGCTCGGGATCCTCCAGGCCCACTTCCTGCAGGGTTTCCACATAGGCCAGGATCGCCGCCAGTGGTGTACGCAGTTCGTGTGAGAGATTGGCGAAGAAATCGCGCCGCACGCGCTCCAGGTGTTCCAGAGCGGTGATCTCCACGAAGACGCCCAGGGCTGCCTGCGGTTCCTCAGAGGCGAAGCGAAGAGGCGTGATGGTGACATGGAACACGCGGGGCTCGCCACGCCTCAGCTCGAAGCGCAACTCACGGGATGTTCCCCGGTCGAGTGCCTCTCGGAATCCCTCGTGCAATGCGGGATCGCGAGTGAGGTCAATCAGTCGAAGCGGACGGGAGGAGATCGGAGGCGGAGGGAGGATGCGTGCGGCCGCCGGATTCTGAACGAGGACGGTCGTCTCCCGATCCACGATGAGCAGACCTTCGCGCATAGCCGCGAGGACAGCCTGCCACACCGGGTGGGGCGAATGGATCAGCTCCCGAAGGAAATCGCGATCGGTGCTCTCGGTGGCGGGTGTCACGGCGCTGCGTCGGAAGAATCGTTCGATCGCGGGCGGAATCGGTATCCGACGCCGACGACCGTCTCAATGTACGCCTCGTGCCCGAGCTTCTTCCGAAGATTGTGCACGTGGACGTCAAGCGTGCGCGTGGCTCCGTAATAGGCCAGGCCCCAGATGCGGTCCAGCAGATACTCGCGCGTGAGCGTTCGGCCCGCATTGCGCGCCAGCAGCACCAGCAGCGCGAATTCCTTACGCGTCAGCTTGATCTCGCGCCCTTCGACTCTCGCGATGAAATGCCTCGGGTCCAGATAGAGCGTGCCATCGTCGTAGATGAAGTCGGAGGGGGCATCCTCTTGCGCCCGTCGCAGCAATGCGTGCAGGCGCGCCTCCAGCTCGCGCAGGCTGAAGGGCTTGGTCACGTAGTCATCCGCTCCGAGCGTCAGGCCGAGGACCTTATCCGATTCGCTCGTTCGAGCCGTGAGCATGAGGATGGGCAATCGGCGCGTCGCGCTCTCCTGACGGAGGCGGCGGCACAGCTCGAAGCCGTTCATCTCCGGCAGGTTCACGTCCAGGATGAGCGCGCTCGGCTGACGCTGCGAGAGCACCCGGAGCCCTTCCTCACCCGTCCGCGCGATCTCCACCGTATATCGCCCTCCCCGCTCCAGATGGTGCTTGAGGAGGTGGGCGAGTTCGACATCGTCCTCGATGATCAAGATCGTCGGCTTCATCGCTCCGGCCATTCGCGATGCTTGATCACTTCGCCTCGGGCCATGTAGACGATCTGCTCGCAGATGTTCGTCACGTAATCGGCGATGCGCTCCAGGTGCTTGATGATGAAGAGCAACTCCGCTCCTCGTCGCACGGTCGAGGGATCGGCGGCCATGAGGTGGATCAGTTCGTCATAGATGCGCTTGTAGAGCGCGTCGGCCCGGTCGTCGTGCCGGATCGTCTCCAGAGCCTTCTCCGCATCATGGCTGGTGAACGCATCCAGGCCATCGAGCAGCATCTGCTGAACGATCTGGGCCATCTCGGGGATGTCGAAGTAGACCTTCAGCTGCGGCTCCTGGTTCAACCGGAGGACATGTCGGGCGATGTTCACCGCGTGATCGGCGATCCGCTCGATCGCCGGCGCCGTCTTCACCGCGGCGATCACGAAGCGCAGATCGGAGGCCGTCGGTTGGCGCAGCACGAGGATGTCAATGCACAATTCGTCCACCTCGTTCTCCAACTGGTCAATCTTATCGTCATCGCGAATGACCTGTTCGGCCAGCTCCGAATCGCGTTCGACCAGGGCGCGGATCGCCTGGGCGATGGCCGTCTCCGCCCGCCCCCCGAGCATCAGGAGCTTGTCGCGCAGCCGATTCAAATCGTGATCAATCGGCCTGAGGTGATCGGTCATGATGACCTCTCCTTCCCCTCGCCCTCATCCGAAGCGCCCCGTGAGATAATCTTCCGTCAGCTTCTCACGCGGCACTGTGAACAGTTTCTCCGTCTGGTTGAATTCTACAAGATGGCCCATCCAGAGGAAAGCCGTATAGTCGGAGACGCGGGCGGCCTGCTGCATGTTGTGCGTGACGATGATGATCGTGTAGTGGCGCTTCAGCTCCGCGATCAGCTCCTCGATCTTCTCCGTGGCGATCGGGTCCAGCGCCGAGGCCGGTTCATCCAGCAGCAGGACCTCCGGTCGCACGGCCAGGGCGCGGGCGATGCAGAGCCGCTGCTGCTGTCCGCCGGAGAGCGCGAGCGCAGATTCGTGCAGCCGATCCTTCACCTCGTCCCAGAGGGCGGCTTGCCGCAGGCTCTCCTCGACGCGCTCCTGCAGCTCCCGGCGATTGCGAACGAGCCCGTTCACGCGCAGGCCATACGCGACGTTCTCGAAGATCGTCTTCGGGAAGGGATTCGAGCGCTGGAAGACCATCCCCACGCGCCGCCGCAAGCGCACGACGTCCACCTGTGGATCGTAAATATTCTCCCCATCCAGCAGGATGCGCCCTTCGGCGCGCGTGTCTGGGATGAGATCATTCATGCGATTGATAGCGCGCAGCAGCGTCGTCTTGCCGCATCCCGACGGGCCGATCAGAGCCGTCACCTGATTTCGGGGGAAACTCAGGGTGATCTCGTGCAAGACGCGCACGGCGCCATAGTAGAAGCTGAACCGTTCGACCTGAACCTTCACAGGGAGAGAGGTCGTCTGAAGATCGGGAGCGCGTGCCGGCTCCCTGGTGGTCTCTCGGATCGTGTCGAACTTCACCACCGTTCTCCTCCTTGCCGATGAGATCTCATCGTCGCCGCTCAGGATCGCGCGCGGAGTCGTCGCCGAACGCGGGTGCGGATGAGGACGCCGACCGCGTTGAGCGCGAACGTGAGCGCGAGCAGGACCAGGACGGTCCCGTAGAGCAAGGGCTTGGTCTTCTCCACATCGGGGGACTGCGTCGAGAGGATGAAGACGTGATAGCCGAGTTCCATGAACTGGTCGTTCAAGCGGCTCGGCAGATAGGGGAGGAAGTACGCAGCGCCCGTGAAGAGGACTGGGGCGACCTCTCCCGCTCCTCGACTCACGGCGAGGATGGCCCCGGTGAGAATCCCAGGCAGCGCTTCCGGCAGGACGATGTGCCAGATCGTCTGCCAGCGCGTGGCGCCGAGCGCCAGGCTCGCCTCCCGCAGCTCACGGGGCACGGCGCGCAACGCTTCATCGGTGGAGACGATCACCACCGGAAGCGTGAGCAGAGCGAGCGTCAGCGCTGCCCAGAGGATGGCCGGTTGTCCGTAGGTCAGCTCGCCGCCGTAGAAGAGCCGGTCTATGCTCCCCCCGATGAACTGCACGAAGAATCCGAGCCCGAAGAGGCCGAAGACGATCGAGGGGACGCCCGCCAGGTTGTTGACGGCCGCGCGCGTCGCTCGAGCGAAGAGGATCTCCACAACATGCCCAAACCCGATCAAGCGCTCTCGCCACCGGCGAGCCGCGCGCGCGCGCGCCCAGGCGTAGGCGAGGTTCGATCCCGGCACGAACTCGCGGAGATAGACCGCCGTGGCCACACCGATCGGGACGGCAGCGATGGTCATCAGGATGACGAGCGCGACGGTCCCGAAGATCGCCGGGAAGATCCCCCCCTCGGTCATGCCCGCGCGCGGCGCTGTGGTCAGGAACTCCCAACTGAGCTGTCCGATCCCATTCCACGCGATGTTCCCGAGGATGATGCCGAGCATCGCGACAATCAGCGAGCTGGCCAGTGCGAGCAAACCAATGGGGACCTGTTCGCGAAAGCGCTCCCAGAAGATCTCCCACCGCGAGGCGATGAGCGAGGCAGAGGGGCTTTCGGTGCGCGGAGCGACGGTCATACCTCTCCTCGCAAGCGGCGTTGCACGCGGTGGATGATGTACACGCCCGCGGAGTTCACCGCGAACGTGACGACGAACAGCAGCGCTCCGATGAAGAAGAGCACATGATAGTGCGGGCTGCCGAAGACGACCTCGCCCAATTCCGCCGCGATCGTCGCCGCCAGCGTGCGCACGGAATCAGTGAAGCGCCAGGACGTGATCGCCGCGTTGCCCGATGCCATCAGCACGATCATCGTCTCCCCCACGGCGCGGCCGAAGCCCAGGACGAGGCTGGCGAAGACGCCCGGCAAAGCGGCCGGGAGCACGACGCGCGTCGCCGTTTGCCAGCGCGTGGCGCCGAGCGCCAGACTCGCCTCCCGAAGGCTCTGCGGGACGGCGTTCAACGCATCTTCGCTCACGGTGTAGATGATCGGGATCAGCGCCAACGCCAGCGCCGTCCCCGCCGTGATCGCGTTCAAGCGCGTCTCGAATCCGAAGAGGCGGTGCATCCATGTCGCCAGGACGATCAACGCGAAGAATCCGAGAACCACCGAGGGGATGCCGGCCAGCAGCTCGATGGCCGGTTTGATCAGCTCCCGTATCCTCGATGGCGCGAATTCCGATGTGTAAAGCGCAGCGGCGACGGCCAGGGGCGCTGCGATCCCGAGCGCCACGAGCGTCGTCTTCAGCGTCCCCAGGATGAGGGGGATGAGGCTGTACTTGGGCACGAGCGCCACGGGCTGCCACATGTATCGGCTCGCCAGATCAGGCCCCTCCATCGGGTGGAAGAAATGGCGCAAGCTCGCTTCCCGCTGGATCTCGGGATCGGTCAGAATCGGCAGCGCTTCTCGAAAGATGAAGATGAAGATGAGGACGATCGTCACGATCGCCGTGAGCGAGAGCAGGAAGATCACCCGGTGCGCCCATCGGTCAATCCAACGGCGCCGACGTTCCTCCCGTGCGTCCCGACCCTCACGCATCGCGCATCTGGCAGGCGATCACTCCTGCTGCTCCCATCGGCGCGCGACCTCGTGGCGCTTCTCTTCAGGGAGGGGGTAATACCCCACCTCCGTGACGATGGCCTGTCCTTCGGGCGAGAGAACCCAGCGGATGAAATCGCGCGCCACCGGGTTACTGGGTTTCCCCACTGTGTAGAAGTAGAGCTCTCGACTGATCGGATACCGACCCGTGGCGACGTTCTCCAGAGTCGGCGCGATCGCCGGAGAGGCGTCGTCCTTCTTGATCTTGAGCGCCTTGATCCCCACGCCGTAGGCGATCCCCCCGTAGCCGATCGCCTTCGGATCTTTCGCCACGGCATTGATCACGGCAGCCGTGCCCGGAAGCGTTTGCACCGCCGGCGCGAAGTCAGCGTTCTCCAGCACGTGCTCTTTGAAGTAGACGTACGTACCGGAGTTGTTCTCCCGGCTGTAGAGGACAATGGGGAGGTCCGGCCCCCCGACCTCCTTCCAATTCCTGAGGCGTCCGGTGTAGATCGCCTTGAGTTGCGCGAGCGAAAGCTCGCTCACCGGGTTGGACTCGTGGACGTAGACGGCCAGACCATCCAGAGCGACCGGCGTCTCGATGACGTCCACGCCGAACTTCGCCTTCACCTGCTCGGCTTCAGACGGCTTGATCGGACGGGAGCTTTGGGCGATGTCCGTCGTCCCATTGATCAACGCCGCGATGCCGGTTCCCGATCCGCCCCCCGTGACCTGAATCACTGCGCCCGGATGCTTCTGCATGTAGATCTCGGCCCAGCGCTGGCCGAGGATCACCATCGTGTCCGAGCCCTTGACGGTGACAGCGCGCGCCCGCTCCGAAGGCGCTCGCGAGGAACACGCGCTCATCACGACAATGCTCACAGCGGCGATTGTGCTGCTGGCGATTCGGGACCATCGAGAATCGGCATTCATAAGTCTTCCTCCTCAGAAGGCGAACTGCACGCGCGTGAGCAGGGAGAAGAAGCTCTCGGAGCGGCGAAAGGGCGACGCCGCGGGAAAGCGTTCCACGGCCAGATCGAGCATATACTTCACGAAGGGCGTCAGGTACCAATTCACCCCGCTGGTGATAGTCTCAGCACGCTTGGTCTCCATGCCGTCCGAGAGTTGGAGCGCCGAGTACCGAATCTTCACCTCCCACGCTCCCCATCCACGATTCCCCGGCCCCGAGGCCAGAAAGGAGCGACCGGGGATGACCGGGCCATTCTCCGGCTTCCTCTCCCCGGTGAGTACATACGTGGCCTGCGCAGCGTATCCTTTCGCGATGACGGCCGGAAGAGTAGTCCGATTCGGCCCCAGCTGGTACCGATCCTGGATCATTTGGTTGTATTCGGCTCGCAGGGCAAATGGCCCGACCAGATAGGTCAGCTCACCATTGGCGCGGAGGACTTGCCCATTCACCGGGCGCGCCGGAAAGAACGTCGCGCTTTGGCTCTCGGTTTGTCCGATCAGACTCATCCCCCCGCGCTGTCGGCCGAGCGCCAGAGCACCGCCAAAGCTCACGCCCGCTCTCCATCGGACGCTCTCCCCGCGCCAGGGCGAGAAGCGCACTCTCACAACGCCCTCAGGCGTGCGCGCCGTATTCGGCGCCAACGTGCCCTTTCCATTGAAGGCCCCGAGCTGATATTCGATCTTCCCTCCTGCGACGTCCCCGGCCAACTGAATCCCCGGGCTCCGGCTCGGCGCGATGCGCGTCGCCATCGCGCGCTCCACGAAATCTATGTGCATGGCGCTGCGCAACTCCTCTTGCGAGAATGGCTCCTTGAAATGCCCCACCTGCAGGCGCATTCCCGGACGCACCTGCAGGCGCAGCCAGCCATCTCGCAAGAGCCCACCCCCGCGCTCGGCGAAATCCGCCTGAACCTTGTATTCGTAACGGCTCAGGATTTTCCCGAGCACCGCCAGGCGGAATCGGCGTATGAGGAAGGTGTTCGCCGGGGCGAACGGCTCCTGCCCGTAGGCGCGAAAGTCGAGCTGCCCTTCTCCGGAGAACGCGATCTCGAAATCCCCATCCGGGCTCCGAAGCGTCGGGCGTCCGTTGGACCAGAAGAAGAGCGAGGAAGTCGCGCGCGCTCCCGAAGAAGCCGCGCTCCCTGCCGCCCGATTCGACCCTTCCGCTGGTTCATGGGATCGCCGGACCATGGCCCGTACTTCTTCGCGCAGCGCTTCCAGCAGACGCCCCTGTGCGGCCAACTGCTCGCGCAACTGCTCGATCATTCGCTCCTGTTCCTGAACCCGTTTTCTCAAATGCTCCAGCTCAGCCGAGGGGTCTTGCTGGGGCGCAGGAGCGGCTGAGAGCGCTGCGGGGAGAAGCAGGAGAAGTCCCACCGTCCG
>BEHM01000020.1 GCA_002923315.1 bacterium HR10 | reverse complement strand
CTCCTCCGCCCGCCGCTGCGCCTGCGCCAGCTCCTCCACCACGGCTTCCAATCGGCCTATCCGCTCCTCCGCCCGCCGCTGCGCCTGCGCCAGCTCCTCTACCACGGCTTCCAATCGGCCTATCCGCTCCTCCGCCCGCCGCTGCGCCTGCGCCAGCTCCTCCACCACAGCTTCCAATCGGCCTATCCGCTCCTCCGCCCGCCGCTGCGCCTGCGCCAACTGCTCCACCGCCGCTTCTAACCGCGCGACCGCAGCCGTCAGCTCCCTCACCTGCTCCCCCGTCCGTCGCTGCGCCTCCACCAACTCCCCTACCACAGTTTCCAACCGCCCCACCCGATCCTCCAACTGCCCTACTCGCTCCTCCGTCCGCCGCTGCGCTTCTGCCAAGGCGTCTATCCGTTCCGTTAATATGAGGAGCCGCTCCTCCGTTCGACGTTGAACGTCAGCAAGCTCACGGACAAGCTCCGGGAGCGCCAGCAACTCATCCGTCAGGAGCAACCGGCGCAATTCCGCCCGCCATTCCGGATGCTCCTGCAGCAACCGGACCAAGTCCAAGTAATCGTTCACATCAAAGCCCATCTCGTCTTGCCCCCCATCGGCTGCTTAGCAATATACAGGATCGCGCTCTTCTGCCTCAAGCCGTGTCGCGACAACGCCCCCCCTCCGATACCATACCTTTGTGGCCGCATTCGCTGCTCTTTGCCTTCGTGCTACACTATGGGGCTATGAAGGTGCTGACGGCGACCGAGATGCGGGAGGTGGATCGGCTGACGACGGAACGGTATGGGATTCCGAGCCTTCTGCTCATGGAGAATGCGGCGGCGCAGACGCTTCGCGCCGTCATCGAGCGATGGGGAGACGTGGCCGATCGGCGGATTCTCGTCTTGTGCGGGAAAGGGAACAACGGGGGGGATGGAGCAGCGTTCGCGCGCCTGGCGTGGATGCGGCGCGCGCGCGTGGAGGTGATGCTCTTCGCCCGGATTGAAGATACAGCGGGGGATGCGCGCACGAACTTCGAGATCGTGCGAAATCTGGCGCGCACTTCGGAGGCGCTTCGCGTCTTCGAGGGAGTCGGGTCCGAGACGTGGCATGGATTCCGAGAGCAGCTCGGCAGCTATGACTTCATCGTAGATGGCCTTCTGGGGACGGGGCTGGAACGACCGGCCGAAGGGTTGTATGGAGAAGTCATCGCGGATCTAGCCGAATTCGCCCAGAGGCCGCGCACGACGCGCATCATCTCGATTGATCTGCCCTCGGGATTGGCAGCTGACCGAGACCAGGTGATCGGACCGACGGTGCGCGCCGATCTGACGGTGACCTTCACGGCGCCCAAGCCCGCTCTTGTGCTGCCGCCCGCCTACTTGTATGCCGGCGAGGTCGTCGTCGCGCCGATTGGGTCTCCGGAGGACTTGCTCCAGGCGGTGGGGGCGCGACTGAACGTGATCGAAGCTTCGGACGTGTGCCGATGGCTGGAGCGCACGCGCCGACATCCCCTCAGCCATAAAGGGACCTATGGGCACGTTCTGGTGATCGCGGGATCGCGAGGGAAGCCGGGTGCCGCGTGCCTGGCAGCGCGCGCAGCGCTCGTGGCCGGAGCGGGGCTGGTCACTGTCGCCACCGTGCCGAGTGCGCAATCGGTCATCGTCGCGCAGGTCGCGGAGGCGATGACGGAAGCGCTCGTGGAAACCCCTGAAGGGACGATCGCCGAACAGGCGCTCGAGCGTGCGCTGGAGTTGGCTGCTGAGCGCGATGTCCTCGCCCTCGGCCCCGGACTCACGACGCAGGAGAGTACGCGCCGCTTCACGCGAGAGGTGATCGCGCGCGCGCGCGGCCCCGTCATTGTGGATGCCGATGGGCTGAATAACCTGGCCCCATGGCCGGAGGAGATCCACGGGCGGGAACGACCGCTCATTGTGACGCCGCATCCGGGCGAGATGGCGCGCTTGATCGGGCACCCCACCCAATACGTGCTGGAACACCGCGTGGACGTAGCGCGCGAGTTCGCCGTCACGCATCACGTCCATCTCGTGCTCAAAGGGCATCGGACGCTCATCGCCGCGCCGGATGGGCAGGTCTATGTGAACCCGACGGGGAATGCGGGACTGGCGACGGCGGGGTCAGGAGATGTCCTGACGGGAATTCTCGCCGGATGTCTGGCGCAGGATCGCGGCGCGGATCCCACCGCGGCCGTGCTCGCCGCCGTATACCTGCATGGCTTAGCGGGCGATCTGGCCGCGCGTCGCCTGGGTGCGCGCGTCATGCTCGCTTCGGACGTGACGGCCCATTTGGGCGACGCCATCGCCTCGATCGGAGGAGAGGATGAGCGACGTTCAGGGAACGTTCCTCACGCGCTCGCCTGAGGAGACGCGCGCACTCGCCGAACGCCTCACTTGTGATCTCGACGCTCCTGCGCTCTTTTTGCTCATCGGCGAACTGGGCACCGGAAAGACCGTCTTCGCGAAAGGCCTGGCCGCGGGCCTGGGTATTGATCCCGACGAGGTCACCAGCCCTTCGTTCACGCTCATCAACCTCCACCACGGACGATGGCCGTTCTACCACATTGACCTATATCGCCTCGACGATCCGCGCGCCATCGTCGAACATCTCGGCCTCCGAGAGATCCTCGCCGCTCCGGCCGTCATCGCCATCGAATGGGGGGAGAAGATTCCCGCCGAGTCGCTCGATGCCCGCGCGATTCCGCTCGTCTACCGCGTCGAGATCTTGTGGATGGATGAGACGACGCGACAGGTGACGATTCGTCGCGACGTTCCTCCCCCGGAGCGAGCATCGGGCGCATGAGCGATGATGACTCCGCGCCCTTGAGCCCTCCGCGCGACTTCTGTTATAACCGACACACGATCGGCGAGGGGAGAACGATGGCGTTGCTCGGTATATTGCGCGCGAAAGCGGAGGCCGGTGAGCGGACTTTCACCGTCGAGATCAGCCCGCCCATCAACTACACGACCATGGTGAAGACGAGCGAGATGGTGCACGCGCTGAAGGATTTCGACATCGCGGGCATCGCCGTGACCAACAGCACGGGCGGCAGCTTCCGCATGAATCCGCTCGCGGTCGTCGAGACGATCCGGGCCTGGCGACCGGAGACGCCGATCGTCATTCACCTGACGGCGCGCGACGAGGGATCGGTGCGCAGCGTCTACAGTCGCGCCGATGAGATGAATCGAAGAGCTGTCTCCGACGTCCTCGTCCTGCGCGGGGATCCGACGCCTCATCGCTCGCGCGAGGTGGACGCCTTCAAATTCTCGACGGTCGAGCTGGTTCGGCTCCTCCGAGAATACCGCGACACACAGGGCTACGCGATTGACATCTTCGTCGCCGGGCATCCGGAATATCCATCGCACGCGCTCGCCAAACACATGGCCTATCAACGGCGGAAGATCGAAGCCGGCGCGCAAGGCATCATCGCCAACATCATCACGGATCCGACCAACTATGCGCGCTACGCGGAAGCGGCGCTCGCTCACGGGATCACCGTCCCGATCCTCCCCTCTGTGATCCCGCTCACGAGCGTGCGCCGGTGCCTGTTTTTGCACACGAACCTTCATATCCCCGTCCCGCGCGAGATTGTGGAGCGCTTGGAGCGGGCGAGGAGCAAAGAGGAAGCCGCGCGGGTCGGCCTGGAGATCACCATCGAGATCGTGGAACGCCTCCTCCGCGATGGAGCTCCGGGGGTGAATTTCAACCTGATCTTCCCTCATGACATCGCGTCCGTCGCGGACATCCTGCGCGCCGTTCGCGGCCACGCGACGATCTGGGAGAAGTACAAGATCGAGGACCCCGAGGAGATCGAATACTACAATCAGTTGCGCGGCCGGCTCTCTTGATCGCCTCCTCACGGACACCTGGGAGCGGCACATCCTCGTGATTCCTCCCCTTCACCGAACAGTCTGTTGCGCGGGCCTCTGAGCCCGAGTCACGCTGTGTGGGCGCGGATACCACTCCGCGCGAGCAGCTCACCTCCCGCCTGGAGGGCGCGCCTGGCGGCGAGAGCGCAACTGAGCGCGAAATCCGAGCAAGTGAGCGCGAGACGCGATCACCTCAGCCTCGTACACTGAATCTTCAGCGAACGTCCCCGGCGCGATCCTCGGGATGGCGGGGGACGGAACTCTTCCGGGAGGAGCGAGCGATGATCGAAAAAGGCGTGAAGATCGCAGAGCCGACGGGGACGCTGGGCGTCCTGCTGGTCGGCTTAGGGGCGGTGAGCACGACGTTCATCGCGGGCGTTCAAGCCATTCGCCGCGGCATCGGCAAGCCCATCGGCAGTCTGACGCAGATGGGGACGATTCGGTTGGGGAAACGCACCGAAGGACGCGTGCCGAAGATCAAGGACTTCGTGCCACTGGCTCGATTGGACGACCTTGTCTTCGGCGCCTGGGACATCTTCGAAGACGATGCCTATGAAGCAGCGCTGCATGCCGGAGTCCTGGAGAAGGAACTGCTCGCCGTGCTCGAACCGGAGCTGCGCGAGATCAAACCCATGAGGGCTGTCTTCGATCGCGCCTACGTGAAGCGGTTGAATGGGACGAATGTGAAGACCGGGCGGACCAAGTACGAACTGGCCGAGCAGCTCATCGAGGACATCGAGACATTTCGCGCGCGGCACCGGTGCGCGCGGCTGGTCATGATCTGGTGCGGCTCGACCGAAATTTACATGGAGCCGAGACCGGAGGTGCATGGCTCGCTCGATGCCTTCGAGCGCGGGCTCAAGGAGAACTCCCCCTCTATCGCGCCCTCGATGATCTACGCTTACGCGGCGCTGCGCTGCCGCGTCCCCTTCGCCAACGCCGCGCCCAACCTCACCGTGGACATCCCGGCGCTTATCGAATTGGCTCAACGGAATCACGTGCCGATCGCCGGGAAAGACCTGAAGACTGGGCAGACGCTCCTGAAGACGATCATCGCGCCGGGCCTCAAAGCGCGCCTGCTCGGGTTGAGCGGCTGGTATTCGACGAACATCCTCGGCAATCGTGATGGGGAAGTGCTCGACGATCCCGAGAGCTTTCGCACGAAGGAGGAATCCAAACGCTCCGTCCTCGACTACATTCTCCAGCCGGAGCTGTATCCGGATCTCTACGGGGATTTCGTTCATCTGGTGCGCATCAACTACTATCCTCCGCGTGGCGACAACAAAGAGGGATGGGACAACATTGACATCTTCGGCTGGCTGGGCTACCCGATGCAGATCAAGATCAATTTCCTCTGTCGGGATTCGATCCTGGCGGCACCGCTGGTGTTGGATCTCGTACTCTTTCTGGATCTGGCGCAGCGGTGCGGCATGCGTGGGATCCAAGAGTGGCTGAGCTTCTACTTCAAGAGCCCGATGACGGCTCCCGGCCTCTACCCGGAGCACGATCTCTTCATTCAGCTCATGAAGCTCAAGAACACGCTCCGGTATCTGCGCGGCGAGGAGCTGATCACCCACCTCGGCCTGGAGTATTACGACTGAAGATCGCCCACCTTGGGCTCGACGGAACACTGTCCTGCAGGCGGCAAATGAGCAATAGGCGAAGATCACTGCGCGCGATGAGGCGCGCAGGCCGGCAACTCCAGCTCCGCAAGGGCTCGCCTTGCTCGGGCGCGCGCCAGGTTCCATCCGCGCCAATCGGGAGGCGACGCCCCATGCCGACGCATGAGCGCGTGGACCAACGCGCAGCGGTCCGCCGAGGGCACGTCTTGCAGTCGAGCCACGATCACCGGCACGGCATCGGCGCTGAGCCGCGTCAAGTAGTTCACGTCCACCGTCCGGCGCTCTTGATGAGCGAGGTTATAGCGCGCGACCAGAGCCGCCGGATCGGCGAGGTTGAGCGCGGCCAGTATGACTACAGCCGCGACGATCATCCCGTGGACGACACCCGTCGGCCGACCGCGCAGCACGGTCGGCACAAAGAGGGCGATCACCGTAGCGATCCACAGCAGCACGGCCACCCCATAGAGGCGATCCTCGGTGAGCCCGTACGCGCGCACGTAGAGGCCAAGCCTCCAAAGCGCCGAGACGAGCACCAGCGTCGTGAGGCCGAGCTGCAGCGCCATGATGAGGCGAAGCCCTGCGGCGCTCCGCGCATCCGCGGGCGAGCCAGCTGCGAACCAGGCGACGTACACAAGCGGCAGCGCCAGTGCCGCCGCGAAGACCATCTGGAAGAATCCACGCCGCGCATACTCTGCATACGTGAGGCCCGTTTGAGCTTGAACGAAGGCCTCACCCCCGAAGAGGCTCTGCGCTTGCACGAGGATGAAGAGCGCGAAGACCAGCGCCGTGGCGCCGAGGACCGTCACCATCGGAGTGTAGCCTAACGTCACCGGCGACAGTGCCGGCGGCGTCACCCGACGGGCCGCCGCATGCGTCCACAGGTACCCCGCTGCCGTCCACGCCAGCCCCATCGTGAGGATCACGTGCGAGGCGAGGGATTTCAGGGTGACGCCGATCAGCGAATCCACCATCTTGTCGAACACCGGATCGGCGGAAGCAAACAGCGCACCGAAGATCAGAACGGAAGGAATCGCGAGCAATAGGCCGATCCCCATCGTCGCGACGCGCCGCCAAAGGGCCGGACCTGACATCGCCTGCGGTCGAAGGTGACGCATCAGGTCGGCGGCACCTGTCGCCGCGCGCCAAGCCGTGCCGATCGCAGCAGTCACCACATCGAGCACGCCGGCTTCGCGCAAACCGGCCTTGCCACCCGGGATCAACGGCAGGCAGGCGAGGCTCACAGCAGCCAGCAGATCAACTGCGAGCAACAGCTCCGCATCGCGCACAGCCCACATGGCGGCGAAAAATGCGGCCGCCAACCACGGCCATCGCGCCGTCTGCTGGCGTTCGCCTCGATCCGAAACCGAGAGCATCGAAGCCACGAGCGCCGCTATGGCCATCAGGGCCAATCCCAAGGCGACGTTGATCCCCCACGTCGGAGCGCGCAGCAAGTAATCGCCCGAGAGTCCAAAGGCCAGCGCCACCAACGCGAGCCACCGGGCTGAGCGCGTCGCCGTCATGGCCGACACTCTAACGGCCTCCCAGCCACCCCGTCAAGAGCATCCCGCGATTCGCCCGCCGTTTGCGCCGGCTCTCGAGCCCTGTTCGTGCGTCTGCTCGGCCCACGAAGCCAATACGCCTGAACGTGGGGCGCTGCCGTGTCTCGACAGAATGACGTGCTGGCAACGTGGCCTTCAGTGAGGTGTCTCCTTCTCCCGCCTGCTCCCCGTGCTTCTGCAAATTCGGGCTTGACAGACAGACAGTATACTCATGGCGCACGAAACACTGCTCCAAAGGAGGAGGGTTATGCAAAGGAGATACTCCAGAGGGTCCGAAAAGAACTCACGACGGTTCTCTTCTTCGCGCTCTTCGGGGGCGCAACTGCTTTTTATGCTCCTGCCACAGCTTCCGGCCCGTGCCCTGTGAGCGGAGGAGCATGCACGAACAGTTGCTGGTGGGGATTCGGAGGCTGCGAGTGCACCATGGTAGATTGTGTCAACGGAGAGTGCCGGTACTCAAACTGCGAGTGCTGCACAGCTTGCATTGGATCAGGATGCTCAGGTCCAGGACCGATCCTCCCATGAGGCCACTGCCGTGAAAACGAAGCGGGTAGCTCTGGCTTTGGCGGCCTTTCTCATCGCATATGTGGTGGTAACTTTGATCTGGATGACGATCCAACGTCAGTCGTTGGAAGTCCCGGAGAAGGATACGATCCGTGTGGGCGAGCGCGTGGTCCTTCCAAAGCTTCAGCCTATTCGAGGCGGGCCATTTCCACAGGCCGAGGGAAAGCTCCTTTTCGTGACGGCTTTCTCCATAGCGTGTCCTTTCTCTGCCGAGAGCGTCCCTTTTTGGAATCGCATCAGACAAGCCCTTCCCCCAGACCGAGCGCGGTACGTTAGCATTGGTTGTGCGCGCTCGATTGACGAGCTCCAGGCGTTCGCGCAACGGACGAAGCTGGAAGGGGATCTGTTCTTCAGCACCTGCGAAGACGTAGAGGAGCGCTTGAAGATCGAGGGCGGAATTGTGCACTACGTGCTCGACGGGCGTGGGGTGTGTCGAGCCGTGTGGACGGGGATGCCGGTGAAGCCCGAATCCGAACGGGAGATGCTCACCGAGATCCTCCGGCGCGTGGAGTCGTTATCCCCTTGAAGATCGGTCGGCGAACGCTCGGGCGAAGGCTCTTGACTGGCTTCGGACCGCGAGTATCCTTGTGCCCCGAAGGAGGAGAAGATGAAGAGGTTTCATGTAAGGACCTTGGTTCGGCAGACGATCCGCGAGCTTCGAGATCAAGGGGAGCGCTTTCCGGACCCGCGGACTCGGCGATGGCCTTGCCGAGGAACGCGAGGGAGAATTCGGGGAGCGCTGGTCGTCGGCGGAATCCTTCTCGTGAGCACCCCGCCTGACCTCCAGATCACGTGGGGATCCCGTCGACTTGAAAAGCTCGATGGGCCGTCCGAACGCGCTCAGGCGGCGTTGGCAGTCGAGGGCCGACAGGAGCCTGGAGGGCAAGAGCAGGAGGTTGCGGAGAAGCGGCGGGACGCTTTCCTCCTCGTGCAGGAGGTTCTGGAAGAGGCCAAGCGGATCTCCGATCCCGCACAGCGATGGCGCATTCGCCTTCAGGCGGCCGACCTGCTGTGGACGCTCGATGAGCCGGCCGGACGCTCGCTGTGCGAGAACCTGATGGATGAGATCGTCCGCATGGAAGTGAAGGAGGAACGCGGAGGAAGGGAACAGCCGGCGAACGTCGGACTTCGGCGGGCGCTCTTTCGAGAGCTTCTCCACGTGGTGATTCGCCGGGATTCGAGATTCGCCGCGCGCCTCATCGAGCGGCTCACGGATGAAGAGGCCGAACGCGCGACCGGCGGGCTCACGCGCGCGGCGTTGTCCCAAGAGATGCTGGCGGCGCTATGGGATGCGTCGGCGGGGGATGTCTCGCGAGAGGTCTCGCTTCTCACCGATGTCCTCGGGCGCGCGCTCTCACCAGGCGGTGAGATTCCCCCCCTCGTGAGCGTGCTGCTGACGTCGGCGGCGAGTTCTCCCGAAGCGGGCGACGCTCTGTTTCGAGTGGTCTTCTCTCGGCTTCCGATACTCTCCCAAGATTCGGCGCTGGCCGTCCTCGGCGCCTATTTGAGTCGCCGCTTTCGCACGGCCGACTCGCTCGCGCCTTTGGAGCGAGAAGCGCAGGCGATTTTCGCGCATGTCTTGGCACGGGCGGAGATGCTCTGGCAACAGGCGCGCGCCGGTCGAGCTTTCAGCGGATCGCGAGAGACGCGGAGGTTCATCGTGTCGCTCACCCACGATTACCTCCCGCTGTTTCAGAAATTCGGCGATCCGGCGCAGGCGGCGCAACTGACCGTTTACGCGCAGACGCTGCTCGGTGCGCTCCCGGATGAGCAGCGATCTGTTTCCCCACCGGGCGTCGCTGGCGGGACGCTTGAGGAAGAGCTGCAAGCCATCGAGCGGGAGCCTCGCGCTCGCGTGCGGGATCAGCGCTTGCGAGAGCTGGCGCTGCGAGTTCCCCCAGAGCAAGCTCGGAAAGCGGCGGAGAAAATCTCCGATATCCAGATGCGCGAAGTGACTTTGGAGGAAGTGAAGATTCGGCAGACGATGGAGCAAATAGCGCGGCGGCAGTTTGAGGAGGCGCAGCAGGTGGCTGCGACGCTCGGCGATGCCGGACGGCGCGCCTGGGCCTTCATCGAGATCGCTCGAGCGCTTTTGAGCGATCGGCAGATAGAACCGGGGCGGGCGCTCCTGGAGAGGGCCATTCAGGAAGCGATGCGCGCGGCCCGGACGCCCCGTCGCGCCGAGTGCTTCTTCGACGTCGCCGGTCTGCTGGCTCCTCTGGATTCGACGCGCGCCTTTCACATCCTGATGGAGGCGATCCAGGCGGCGAACGAAGCGGGACCGGAGGAGAAAGTTGATGTGCGCGATGAGGTCTTCGGAGGCGTCCTCTTCACGCCGGGAAAGCTGTCGCTCACCTACCGGCCTGAGATCGAGGAGATCGAACTCCCCGCCGAACCCCTCCTTCTGGCACGAGAAGATCCCTACATGGTGCGGCTTGTGTCCTGGCGCATTCGATCCCCACTGTTGCGGTCCCGCTTTCTCCTGCTCTTGGCGCGCGCGCTCGTGGAAGACGTGAGGAAAACGGGCGGGTGAGGGACCGTGCGCCGATTCAGCGCATCAGCCCCTCGCCGCGAAGGCAGGAGACGTCGCGAGCGATCCAGGGCGCCATCTCCCGATGCGCTCCCCATTCGCCGGAGATGATGCTCTTGCCGCGTCGGCCTGAGCCAAAGGGGAGCGCGCTTATCGAATCCTCCTCGCCAAGTGATCTTGTCCCCCCTGGTGAAGCACGAGGTGGGTGATTTCTCCCCGCTCGCTCTTCACGAACGTGATCTCGGCGTCCATGACGCGAAGGAAGAACCTCGTCTCCGATTCGGGGAACAACTCGATCGGCGGCTGCCCTTCCATCCGCACCAGTAACCGAAAGCGCTTCCCCCCACGGTGATCCTCGCGGGCCGTGATTCGTGGTGGGAGCGAAGGACGTCTTGAGTAGGTGAGGCGCAGTCTTTCGGGTGCTTGACACTCTCGGAGGCGCGCGAGTACCATCTCTTTTCGACTGTTCAGGGAGACGGGCGCGAATGATGGACTCATTGGGTTCCTTCGCCGTTCTGCTCGCTGTGACGGCCTGCGCGTATGCCTTCATCGCCGGGATCGTGGCGCATCGGACGGGTCATCCCGTTCTCCGCGAGACGGCGCGGCGCGCGGGCGTCACGATCTTCCCCACGCTGAGCGTGGCGATCGCTTGCCTGTGGGGGCTCTTCCTCGCCAACGAGTTCTCGATCGCCTACGTGGCGAATCACAGCAATCGCGATCTCCCTCTTCTGTATAAGCTCACGGCGCTGTGGGCGGGACAGGAGGGATCGCTTCTCTTCTGGAGCTGGATCCTCTCCGGCTACATGTTCGTCGTGCTGGTGAGGCATCGGGAAGAGGGAGAGCTGCGGCCGCTGGCCGGTGCGATCCTGGCGGGCGTTCAGCTCTTCTTCCTCATTCTGAATGCCTTCGTCGTGAGCCCGTTTCGGCCTCTGGCGGAAGTGGCCGCCGATGGGACGATGCGTCCGTTTGCGCCCCCGGATGGGCGGGGATTGAATCCGCTGCTCCAGTATCCGGAGATGGCGCTGCACCCTCCGACGCTCTATCTCGGCTATGTCGGCTTCTCCGTCCCCTTCGCCTTTGCGCTCGCGGCCCTGATCACGCGCTCGCCCGGGGAACGATGGATTCATGTCACGCGCCGATGGACGATGATCGCCTGGGGCTTTTTGAGCCTGGGGATCCTGATGGGCGCGCATTGGGCGTATGCGGTTCTCGGCTGGGGGGGATATTGGGCGTGGGACCCTGTGGAGAACGCGTCGTTCATGCCGTGGCTGACGGGCACGGCGTTCCTCCATTCGGTGATGATGCAGGAACGCCGCGGCATGCTCAAGGTGTGGAACGTGTGGTTGGTCTTCATCACCTTCCTGCTCTGTGTCTTCGGCACGTTCCTGACGCGCTCGGGCGTGGTGAGTTCGGTGCACGCCTTCGCGCAATCGCCGATCGGGCACTGGTTTGCCGGGTTCCTGCTGGTGGTATTCGCCGTCTGCCTCTTCTTCTTCACTCGCCGTCGAGACTATTTGCGGAGCGAGCATCGGCTGGAAGCCGTGCTCTCGCGCGAGGCCTCCTTCCTCTTCAACAATCTGGTGCTGCTGGCGGCCTGCTTCGCCGTCCTGTGGGGGACGCTCTTTCCGGTGATCTCGGAGGCGATCACGGGGAACAAGGTGAGCGTTGGCCCACCGTTCTTCAATCGAGTGAACATCCCGATCTTCCTCTTTCTGCTCCTGCTGACGGGCGTGGGGCCGCTGCTGGCGTGGCGGCGGACGTCGTGGGAGAGCCTGAAGCGGAATTTCACGGCTCCGACGCTCATCGGGGTGGCGACAGGTGTGCTCCTGTTCGCCTTCGGGGTGAGGGAACCCTATGCGCTGATCGCCTTCATGCTCGCGGCGTTTGTGACCGTCACGATCGTGAGCGAGTTCTGGCGCGGAGCGCGGGTCATCCGCTCACAGACGGGGCGAACCTGGGGGCAAGCGCTCGCGCAGCTCGTGCTCCGGAACACGCGGCGGTATGGGGGATACATTGTGCACTTCGGGATCGTGGTCGTCTTCGTGGGGATCGCAGGAGCGGCCTTCAATAAGGAGCGCGAGATGGAGATGCCCATGGGCGCGACGCTGGAGTTGGGCCGCTATGCCGTGACCGTGAAGGATCGGGCTCAAGGAGAGACGCCGAATTACATCTATGATCGCCTCACGCTCGAAGTGCGCCGGGGCGACAAGGTCCTCACCATGCTCATGCCGGAACGGCGGCTGTATAAGGCGAGCGAACAGCCGCTCACGAAAGTGATGATCCATTCGGGATGGCGCGAGGACCTCTACATCTACTTCGCGGGCGTGACAGAGACGGGAGTCCCCATCATCCACGCCTATCTGAATCCGCTCGTGCGGTGGCTGTGGATCGGCGGCGGGATCGTGATCCTGGGGACGCTCATCGCCCTGTATCCAGGACGCCAGCCGATGAAGGTCGCCGTGAGCGAGCGCGCTGCTACGCGGGAGCGAGAGGTCGCGTATGCCAAGGGAGATTGAGGATCGGAGCATTCAGAGGAGCGCTCGGATGACCACCGGGAACGCGTGCGAGCCCCTCGACCGAAGGGGGCGATGGATCGTGCTCCTCGCTCTTGGGATTCTCCTCGCCGCTCCGTATATGATGCGCGCGCAATCCTCGAGCGCGGAGGCGTCCGAAGCGACCCTCGAAGAACGCGTCAAGCGCATCGGGAAGAAACTGCTCTGTCTCTGCGGATGCAATCAAATCTTGGTCGAATGCAATCATCGCAACTGTCCGTTCTCTGGGCCAGCGATAGCGACGTTGCGGCAGGCGGTGCAACGCTACGAGAGCGATGATCTGGCCATCCAGGCGATGATCCAACAGTACGGGACGGCGGTTCTGGCCGCCCCTCCGGCGCAGGGGTTCAATCTGGCGGCCTGGATCACGCCGTTTGCGGCGGCGGCCGGTGGACTGGTGGCGATCGCCTTTGTGCTCCGACGATGGTCCCGGCGGTCGGCCGCAGCTCCGACGACGGGCGCGCCGATCCCGGACGACCCGGCCTGGCGCGAGCGCGTGCGCCAGGAGATCGAACGCGAGCTGGGAGGTCTCCCGTGACCGTCCTCCTCGTGATCCTGTGTGGCGTTCTGACGCTCGCGACGCTCATGTACATCTTCTTCGAAGAGGCGCAGGACGTCGGGCGGGTGAGGGATCGGCTCGCCGTCTTGATGGAGAAGAAGGAGCAACTGCTCGACAACCTTCGCGACCTGCGCTTCGAGTATCGCGCGGGTAAGCTCTCGGAGGCCGATTACGAACGCGCGCGCGCGACGTTGGAGGCCGAGATCGCGGTCGTGCTGGCGGAGCTGGAGAAACTGTCGCCTGCCGAGCGTCGCGCGTGAGGAGGGCGATCGCCCGCGCCGTGGGAGGGAGAGACGGTTCATGAAGCATCCGACACGACAGATGCTCTCACGAGGCCTTCGCTGGTGGGGGGGACTCGTACTCCTGCTCGGCGTGCCTCTGCTCGTGCGCGCGGACGTGCGCGGCACGGTGATCAACGGCACGACGGGGAGGCCGGCGGCTGGCGTCGAAGTGCACTTGGTCGTCCTCGAAGGAGGGATGCACGTCGCTGAGAAGACGCACACGGATGCGCAGGGACGGTTCGCGTTCTCGGCCGCGACGACCAAGCCCATGATGGTGCGGGCGACGTATCAGGGCGTCAACTATCATGAGATGGTCTCCCCGGGCAGCTCATCTCTCACGCTGCGCGTCTATGACGCGCGCGCGGCGGGACGATATGAGGTCGAACGGCTCACGTATCTCGTGCAACCGGTGGAGGGCCGATTGCTCATCGGGCGGGAGTACAACGTCCGGAACGCGACGACGCCTCCGGTGACGCTCTTTCGCCCGGAGGGCATCTTCACCTTCACGTTGCCGGAGGGCGCGCGCCCCGAGCGCGTCTCCGTGGTGGGAGCCAGCGGCATGCCGCTCGCCATCGCCGCGCGAGAGGTCGGGGATGGCACCTGGCGCATCGAACACCCGCTGCGACCGGGGACGACGCAATTCTTCGTCGTCTCGCAACTCCCCTATTCGGACGAGCGCGCGCACATTCGCGAGGTGCTGCCATGGAATGTCGAGCGCGTGCGGCTCCTTGTGCCCGAACCCATGAGCGTCGAAGCGGCCGGGTTCCGACCGCTGGGGTCTGAGCAAGGACTCTCGGTCTATGTGCTCGACAACGCGCGCGCGGGGATGGAGATCTCCTGGAGCGTGAGCGGACGGGCCCCGAACATCTTCGCGGAGGGTCCTTCAGAGGAGACGCGGGGAGCCGTTCGCGCCGTCGCGGGGCCGGTCGCCAGGCGGCAATGGATCATTCTGGCGGCCCTCGCTTTGGCCTTCGCTGTGAGCAGCGTGGTGGCTGTGCGCCGAAATCACGCGCTCAGGCGCGCGGTGAGCGCGGGAGCGGAGGCGTCGCGTCCTCCCTCGGACACGCCGACTCGTGATCTGGCGGCATTGAAAGACGCGCTCTTCGCGCTCGAAGTGCGACGACAGCGGGGAGAGATCTCCGAAGCCGACTATGAGGCGAAGCGGCGCGAGCTGCAACACTCACTGGAAGCGGCGTTGCGCTCCGACGCTGAAGCTCCCTCATGAGCGGCCGCGTGGCGCGCGCGACCGGGGTGAGGCATCCCGAGGCCGAGCGCGCCAGACGCGCACGCGGAGGGTCTTTCGGAGGTGAAGGACGATGAGCAATCCGAAGGTGAAATTCGCCATCGCGATCGGGATCTTGCTGGGCGCTTTGGCCTGGCTCGCCGTGATCGGCATGCAGGAGAGCAAGACCTACTACATCACGGTCGCCGAATTGAAGCAGATGGGTGAGAGCGCTCGCGAAAAGCGACTCCGTGTCGGTGGGCGGGTCGTGGCGGGCAGCATCCAGCGCGAGGGACGACGCGTGCGATTCCTGCTGGAGCAAAACGATGAGACTGTGCCCGTCGTGTACGTGGGACGAGATCCCGTGCCGGATACCTTCGTGGATCATGCGGAAGCCCTTGTGGAGGGGCGATGGGGAGAGGACGGCGTCTTTCATGCGCAGAAGCTCCAGGCCAAGTGCGCGTCCAAATACGAACCGGCAGAGGGGGAGAGCCCTTCCGCCTCTCCGGGGACGTGATCGCGAGAAGCGGCCACGCTGCCTGTACGGGCTCGCATGAACGGGACATCCGAATCCAGAGTGCTCGCGTTCGAGCGCGTCTGCAAGCTGTTTAGCGAGACGGTCGCGCTCTGGCAGGTGAGTTTCACGCTTCATCGGGGGGAGCTGATGGCCGTCACAGGCGGTAATGGGTCGGGGAAATCCACGCTGCTGCGCGTGGCCGCCTTCCTGCTCAAGCCCAGCTCGGGAACGGTCTCGGCCTTCGAACAGGTGCGCCCGACACCGGCGGTGAAGCGGCGCATCGGCCTGCTCGGGCATGCCTCGTTCCTCTATGAGGACCTCTCGGTCGAAGAGAATTTGAGGTTCTACGCCGCTCTCTACGCCCTGGGTCGAGAGGCTGAAGAACGCGTCGCGCGCGTGCTCGGGGACGTCGGCGCGGAAGAGTTCCGCCATCGTCCAGTGCGCGCGCTCTCGCACGGGATGCGGAAGAAGGCTTCGCTGGCGCGCGCATTGCTGGCGGATCCGGACCTGCTCCTGCTGGATGAACCCTTCTCCGGTCTGGATCGGGAGAGCATCGAGCGCGTGCGCGCGCTGATGCGACAGTGGCGGGAGCGCGGGAAGGCGCTGCTGGTGACGACGCATCAGGCGGAGTTTCTGGAGGGGATCGCCGATGGCGAGATCGTCCTGGATCGCGGGCGCGTCGTCGCCTGGCGCCGATGGGCGGAGATCGCGACGCTCGCTCCTTCTCCGACCGCGGACGCATGAGCTATTGGACGGTGACCAGGCACATCGTGGTGAAGGATCTGCGGAGCGAAGCGCGGACGCGCGAGCTGACCAATGCCATGCTCTTCTTCGCGCTTCTGGTGCTTGTGCTCTTCAGCTTCTCCTTTCAACCGGCCACGGACGAAGAGCGGCGTCTGGCATCGGGCATCTTGTGGATCGCCTTCCTCTTCGCGGGCGTGAGCATGCTCGACCGCTCCTTCTGGCGCGAGCGGATGAACGAGTGCCTGGAGGCGCTGCGGCTGACGCCCGCTTCGGCCAGCGCGCTCTTCCTGGGCAAGTGTTTGGCGAACGCTCTTTTCCTCCTGTTAGCGGAAGCCGTCCTGGTCCCGCTCTTCCTCGTCTTCTTCGACCTCTCGTTTCGCGGGGACGTGGGCATTTGGCTCCTGGTGCTCGTGCTGGGGACGTGGGCGCTCGTCGTGAACGGGACGTTCTTCGCGGCGATGACGACGAACCTGCGAAGCCGCGAGCTGCTGCTGCCGCTGCTGCTGCTGCCGATCTCGGTGCCGGCCTTGATCGCCGTCGTCGAAGCGACGGCCGCTTCGCTCTCGGGTGAAGGGGCGCTGCGCGTGTGGATTCAGGTGCTCATCGCCTTCGATCTCATCTACACGACGCTCGCGCTGCTTCTTTTTGAGACGGTACTGGAGGGGACATGAGGGTTCAAGGGGGACTCCCACGATGGTGGTTCGGTCTGGTCGGCGTCACGGGCGTCGCGCTGATCCTGGGCGTGCTGCATGCGCTCTGGTTCGCGCCGACGGAGCGGACGATGGGAACCGTCCAGCGCATCTTCTACTATCACGTCAGCTCGGCCTGGACGGCCTTCGTCGCCTTCTTCATCAACTTCCTGGCCTGTCTGGCATATGTGAAGACGCGGCGGCCGAAGTGGGATGCGGTGGCTGTCAGCGCGGCAGAAGTGGGCGTGATCTTCGGCACGGTGAACCTCATCACGGGACCGATCTGGGCGAAGCCGGTATGGGGGATCTGGTGGACGTGGGATGCGCGGCTGACCTCGACGCTCGTGATGTGGCTGTTGTATGTGAGCTATCTGCTCCTGCGACAGTTCGCGGCCGAGCATCCGGGCCAGCGGGTGTGGGCGGCGGCTTTCGGGATCTTCGCCTTCGTGGATGTGCCGATCGTCTATCTCTCGATCCGACTCTGGCGAACGCAGCATCCGGGGCCGGTCATCGCCGGGGGAGAACAATCGGGCATTGATCCACGCATGTTCCTGGCGCTGCACGTGTGCTTCGCGGCCTTCCTCTTGCTCTTCATCGTGCTCTTTTACTGGCGGTATCGCCTGGAGCAGCAGCGGGTGGAGTTGGCCGAGCTGCGCGCACGGCTGCAGCGATTGCACATAGACCGCTTGGCGTGAAGGAAGAGTCATGAGACACCTGGTCATCGCGATGATCGTCGCCTGGCTCATTCACCTGGCGTATCTCCTCAGTCTCGCCCGCCGGCAGCAGCGGCTTCACCAGGAGACCGAGGAATTGCGACGCCTCGCCGAACGCCTGGAGCGATCCTCAGCCCATCCCTCCTCGTGAAGGCCCTGGTGGACGTACGGACACAGGTCGGTCGTTGGTCACCAAGACGGCTTTCAACTCCTGGGCCTTGCGGAAGATCGTGAGGTCGTCTGATCCCGTCAGGCTGAGCTCTTGAGCGCGCTGCACATTCAGGCCTAAATCCCTCAGCAGGCGAACCGTTGTCATGAAGACGTTCTCGTCGGCGAAGAAGTGGGCCATGAGCTAAAGGGCGTGGACTTCTTCCTCTTCCACCAGCATTTGGGCGTAACGGATGCACACCAGGATGTCTTCCTTCGTGAGATGGTCATAGTAATCGCGAATGATCTCCTCAGGAGTGAGGCCACTGGCGAGAAGGCCCAGCACAACATGAACCGGCACTCGGGTGCCAGCGATGCGAGGCTTGCCGTGACAGATGTGGGGATCAACCTCGATACGCTCCGCGATCTTCATAGCGGGTGACATTATATCACGAACTCAGATGGGTATCCCAACGGGGCACGTCCACCTCTCCTCTCGTGCTCTCGCCTCTGACGCTCGTCTCACTCATGATGCTCCCCTCCTTCCGGACGAGGACGAACGCCATTCAGATCCCGGATGGTCGAACGCCCTGAATCGCGCGCGACCCTCTGCTGATTCTCGGATTCAGCCCGCGAGCTTCAAGATTCGAGCCGCGTTCTCGTAGAGGATTTTTCGCCGCACTTCCGGCGAGAACCCATCGAGCGCGTCGAAATCGGCGAGCCAGCGCTCGGGGGTGATGAAGGGATAATCGCTGCCGAAGAGCATCTTGTCCGAGAGCCGCTTGCGCGCGGCCTCCAGGACCGAAGAGGCGATATAGCGCGGCGACCATCCGGAGAGGTCCATGTAGACGTTGGGCTTGTGCCCGATGATGGCGAGCAACTCCTCGTGCCAGGGCCATCCCGTGTGCGCGCCGATGATGATCAATTCGGGGAAATCGGCCGCCACCGCGTCCAGATAGATCGGGCGCGCATACTCGAGCTTCACGCCTCCCCCGCCGGGCAGTCCCGCGCCCAACCCACTCGTGCCTGTGTGAAAGAGCGCGGGCACGCCGAGGGCGCTGATCTTCGCATAGAGCGGATAGAACCGCGGATCATGGGGGTAGAAGGCTTGCAGGCTCGGATGAAACTTCACGCCTTTCAGGCCGAGTTCGGTGATCGCCCGCTCGACCTCCGCGAGCGCCTGCCGTCCCTTCCACGGATCCACGCTCGCGAATCCGATGAAGCGCCCCGGATAGCGACGGACGAGCTCGGCGACCTCGTCATTGGTCACCGGAGGCCGCCCCGTCGCCGTCTCCGCATCCCAGGCGAGCAGGACGCCGATGATGTCCAACTCTTCGTAGGCGCGCGCGACCTCGTCCATCTCGCGGACGGGGACACTCGTGCGGAAGAATCGTTCCGCAGCGGCGCGATACGGGCCGATGGCGCCCTCCAGGAAGCTCACCGTGGGGAGATGGACGTGCAGATCAATGGCTCGCGGCATCGGTCTCCTCCTCCCTCATGTTCTCCGCGATCTCGCGGCGCAGATATTCGGCAGCGGCCTCCGGCGGCGTGGGATTGATGAACAACTCCGCTCCCCACTCGAAGCCCGCGATGCGCGTCAGGCGCGGCACGATCTCCACGTGCCAATGATAGTCGTACTCGATCGAACTCCAGTATTCGGGATGGCCGGGTCGGGAGAACGCCGGTGGGCTCGTATGCACGATGAAGTTGTACGGCGGATCATTGAGCAGCCGCTTGATGGCCCGAAGCGTCAGGCGCAGCGCGTGCGCGGTCCGCAGCAGCTCCTCATCGCTCAAGCGCGAGAAATCATGCAGATGTTTTTTGGGCAGGATCCAGGTCTCGAAGGGGAAGGCCGACGCGAAGGGCGCCCAGACCAAGAAGGCCTCGTCCTGATAGATGACGCGATCCCCGAACGCCACCTCTTGGGCGATCAGGTCGCAGACGAGGCATCGCTCTTTCTTCACGAAGTTCTCCCGGCAAACGGTCAGCTCCTGCTTGACGGCCGGAGGAACCATGGGCGTGGCGATGAGCTGCGAATGCGTGTGCGCGAGTGAGGCGCCGGCCTCCGCCTTGTGGTTTTTGAAGATGAGGATGTAGCGGAGCCGCGGATCGCGGAAGAGATCCCGAATGCGCTCGCGATAGCTGAGGAGCACATCCCGCACCCAGGGGAGCGGGAGATCGGCGAGCGTCTTTGTGTGATCCGGCGTCTCGATGATGACCTCATGAGCGCCGGCGCCGCTGAGGACGTCGAAGAGGCCGACCCCATAGCGCACGGCCTGATCCTCGATGCGCAGGGCCGGGAATTTATTGGGGACGACGCGCACGCGCCATCCCGGAGCATTCGGGGCCGTCCCCGCCTCGCGCAGGGCGAAGATCTCCGGCGGCGTCTTGTCCTCGTTCCCCTCGCAGAAGGGGCAGGCGAGCATTCGCGCCTCGCGCTCCAGGGGTGGTCGCGCCTCGATGAGATAATCGCTCGGACGGCGGGCGCGCTCGGCCGCGATGATGACCCACCGATTGCGCAACGGATCGTAGCGGAGCTCACGCAGCGTATCGCGTTGAGGATTCACGGGACCGTCCTCCTACACCATCCAGTATTCCATCTCGAATTCGCGCCCGGGCACGCGCAGGCGCAGCGCGCCGCTCGGCGGATATCGCTCCAGCAGGCTGTCGTCCCTCAACAGGAGCACGAGATCGAAACTCTCGCCCGCGCCCAGCTTCAGTTCGGAGAGCGACACGGCCATCTCCACGATGTCCGCGATCGCCCATGAGGGAGACGGCCGATCGGCCGAGACCTCGCCGCGCCATTCTCCCTGCGACGTGTAGATCTCCACGCAGAGGACCGCGCGCTGCAAGAGCGCGCGCGCCGGCTCTCGAAAGTCAATGCGAAGATAGAGATGGTCGGGATCGAACCCGAAATAGAGCGCGGCCAGCCGGCCACCAGCGCGATGCATGGCCCCATGCGCTTGCAGATGAATCATCCCAGCCGGAGCCCACTCGAAATAGTGCGTATCGCGCCCATCCAGGATCGGACGCAGGAACGCCACCGGCGTGCGGAGCAGGAAGCTGCGCTCCATGCGAATGGGGGTTTCCAGATATGACGGTGGCTCCAGGCCCAGGCCGATGTACACGTTCCTCAGGTGCATGCGGAAGAGCTCGTCGAAGATCGGGTCTTGCGGGCTGTGATGCGGCTCACCGAACCACCAGAACCAATCGCTCCCTTCGGCCGCCAGAAGGGAACGCCGCGCGAGATCGGCGGCCGCATTCTCGCGCCCCGACGCAGCCCACCGCCTCCGCGCGCGCTCCAGATACCTCCAGGCCGTGTTCTTCTCCTCATCCCCGATCCAGGTGGTGAAGCTGGCATCAATCCAGGAGCCCGGATGCAGATGGCGCAATTCCGGCACGCTCGCGCATGCCGCCAGCGCCTGGCTGAAGGTGAGCGTCTCGATCCAGGGCTCCTCTTCCAATCGGCGATAAAGGCGCGTGAGGAAATCATAGCCGTTGGCCGGATAATGCTCCCACGGGTTCTCCCCGTCCAGGATGACGGCGACCATCGCCTCGGGCGCGCGCGCGTGGATCGAGCGCAACCGCTCGAGGAAATCGCGGACGGCCTCCTCCTCCCGCCACCGCGGGTAGACGAATCCGATCAGGTCGGAGAGCTCGTGATCGCGGAAGAAGAGGGCGATGGTGCGTCCCTGGCGCGCGAACCGATATGGTCGCCAATGCGCACCCTCGCGCCGCGCTTCCGGAGGGAGGCTGCGCGCGAGGATCGCGCTATCGCTCGCCGTCCAGGCGATGCCGGCGTCCATGAGCAACGCCACCGCTTCCTCACTCACAGCGCCTTCGGCCGGCCACATGCCGCGAGGACGACGGCCGAAGACCGCGCGACACTTCTCCAGAGCCTCCGCGATCTGCTCCCGCGCATCTTCTGGGAAGTGAACGTGAAGATCATCCAAACGAATCCCGGGCGTCGCCTGGCGCGCGATCTCCGTATCGCAGAGCAGCGGCAGAATCGGGTGATAGTAGGGCGTCGTCGAGATCTCAATGCGTCCGCTCTCCCACAGCGATCGGTACAGCGGGAGCGTCCCGCGGAAGATGTGCTCCATGACCTCCTGAAGCCGCCGCTTGTCCTCCTCCCGATAGTCCCGCTGCTTCTCGACGAGGGCGCGAATCTCCGAATGCGTCCGCTTCCAGCTCTCCCCCAGCCACTGCAGGTGGAAGAGGACTTGAAGATCGCGCAGGTCCTGCGGCGTGAAGGGGCGATGCTCAACACGCATGGCGTGCAGCTCGCGATACCGAGGATGCGCCTCAATCGCCGAAACCGGCACGAGGAAATAGTGCTCCACGAGGAACGCGCGCTCGCCCGCATCCATCACCTCCGGCGCTTTCCGGAAGTGATCGAGAAAAGGATCCTGGGCGCGACCGCTCGCATAATCCTCCAGACTCTCGATCAAGCTGGGGACGAGATTGAACGTCATCCGAATCCGCTCGTGCTGACTCGCGATCCACGCCATCTCATAGTAGTCCTTCAGCGCGTGCAGGTAGACCCAGGGGAGTCCGTAGCGACCCGTCCGGTAATCCTTGTACATCGGCTGGTGCATGTGCCAGAGGAGCAGAAGCCTCATACGATCCCGGATCACGAGCGAGCGGCCCGCCCGGAGAGGACGCGCTCGACCTCCTCCAGCAGCGCGCGCGGATCGCTCGACTTCACGCAATAGCTGTGGGCGAGCCACGACGTGTAATCGTCCTGAAACGAGACATAGGCCGAACAGAGGATGACCGGGACCTGCGGATGTCGAGCGACGATCTCCTGCAGCAAATCCAGTCCGCTCTCGGCCCTCAGGCGAATGTCGAGGATCACGAGATCAAACGGCTCGCGCTCCAACGCCTCCAGCGTCTGGCGCCCATTCTCGACCTCGACGACCTCATGCCCCTTCTCGGTCAAAACCGTTGTGTAGAGGAGCCGGATGCTCGGCTCATCATCCACAATCAGAATCTTCGCCATGGACGTGCTCCTTTCATCCCTCGCGCGACTCCTCGGAAGGCTCCGCGCGCGCCGATTCGCTTCCCGCCTGCACCTCCGAAGCGAATTCGGGAATGGGGAGGCGAATGACGACTTCACACCCCTGGCCCAATTGGCAGGAGAGCGTCAGCTCCCCGCCCAAGCTCTCGACGATCTGTTTGGACGTGTAGAGGCCCAGTCCGCTCCCCGTCGGCTTGGTCGTGAAAAACGGCTTGAAGAGATGGCGCGCCGCTTCCTCGGAGAGGCCAGGGCCGGTGTCCCTCACGACGATGAGGATCGCGCCATCGGATCGGCGGCTCTCGATGAAGAGCGCACCGCCCTCGCTCATGGCTTCGAGCGCATTGTTCACGATGTTCTCCAGGCAGTTATAGAGCTGACGTTCGTCGGCGAGGATCGGAGGGACCGGAGCCAGGTCCACATGCCATTCGATGGGCGGCCCGTGTCGCGTGGCCTCTCGCTTCTCGTGCACCAAGAGGTCGAGGATCTCGTTGACGTTCACCGGATGTCGTTCGACCGCATACCGCAATGAGGCGAACCGCACGAAGTCCTGCAAGATCTCCTCCAACCGGGAGGCCTCTTGAGCAATGGCGTCGGCGAAGCGACGACACGGAGAGTGCGCCTCCAGCTTCTTGTGCAAATGGCGCGCGAGCCCCCCAATGGCGACGACCGGATTCTTAATCGTGTGCGTGAGCTGAAGCACCATCTCGCCAATGGCCGCCTCCTCTCGAAGGCGAATGATCGTCTGCTGATGCTCTCGAATGCGCCGGTAAGCGTCCTCGAGCATCTCCACCTTCTCGCGCAAGGCGGCGTAGGCCAGACCGCGTTCCAGGGCGACGGCGATCTCCAGAGCGAACAGCTCCATGGCGAGCCGATCCTCAGTCGAGATGGGACGACCCGTCAGGAAATTGTCCAAGAGCAATGCTCCCAGCGGCCGCTCATCGTGCGAGATCAAGGGGACGATCCAGAACGTCACAGGGCCATAGAACTGGCGGAGGAGCTCCGGCAGCGGCTTCTCCGGACCGACCTCCACCACACGCCCCGCCTCCGGCGCGCGAGGAAGCGGGAGCGAGAAGACCTCACCAAACGGCGGATCGGTGAGCGCGAAACGAAAGCGCTCCAGCCAGGCTCGGAACTTCTCCCGCTCCCGGGCGAACACCTCCGGCGAATAGCGCAGGAGATCGGCGAGTGTCACTCCGTGCGCGCTCACCTCCTGCCAGATGCGCGCCGCTTCCTCACCATCGCGCGGGCCCAGGGCGAAATAGCCGCGCAGCTCTCCCCCCTCGACCAAAAGGGCGAACCCGCGATTGAATCCGAGGCTGCCGCCAGCGGTGAAGGCCACCAGCCCCTTGTAGAGAATCTCCTCCGGATCGAGCGCCAGTTGCAAACTATGCGAGAGATGCCGCAAGATGTCGAGCAGCTCGTCCTTGATCTGCAACGTGCGCAGGATCGGGCGGCACTGATTCAAGGCCTCCTCCAGGATCGTCGTCAGCGCTTCGAAGAGAGGGCCGCCCGTGCGCCGCAGGTCCGCGAGGTCTCGCCGCAGCTCCTCGCAGCCGAGACACTTCTCCCGGTTTCGCCGTCGCACATCCGCGAGCAGATGTGCCTCCTGTGGTCCGAGATACGGACACACCGTCGGATCGTCGGCGATCAGCCAACAGTAGCTGTCCCCCACACGAGCCATACGTCTCTGCAAAGGGTACCACTGCTGCGCCCACCGGGCAAACGACTGGCTCCTCAAAATTCCAGGCGCAGGCCCAGCTCGAGCGTGCGCGGTCGGCGCGTCGCGCGCGGCTGCAGGAAGACGGATCGGCCCTCGCGCTCGTCCAGCGGCCCGTAGAATCCAGTCATGAGGAAGTTCGGGGTGTTGAGGAGATTGTACGCGTTCACCCAGGGCCGAAGCGTGAGACGCTCGCTCACGCGGAATCGCCGCGAGAGGCGCACGTCCACGCGCCGCGTCCCCGGACCGCGTCCCATGTTGCGACCGAGCGACCCATTGGTCCCAATCGTGGGGAAGAGGAAGTGCGCGGCCATGGCCTCCGAACGCGCCGTATCGCCCGGAGACACCCAGCGGATCGGCCCGCGCCCGAGGAAATGCGGCCGATCCGTCAGGGTATCGCTCAGGTTCCGGTCCTGCGCGTTCGTCGTGATGTTGAACGGACGCCCCGAGGAGAGCGTCACCACCGGCGTCAGCTCCCAACTGCCGAGGATCCGAGGTGCTTGCACAGTGCCACTGATGATGAGGCGATGGCGTTCATCCGTGCGCCCCAAGCCCCGCTCCCGGAAGAAATCGAATTCGTCTTGCGGCGAGCTGGTGTTGACGTCCACAAGGTCAATCAATTTCGAGAGCGTATACGAGGCGCGGAACCACAAGCGACGAGCCAGCCGCGCGCGGAGGAGCACGTTGAGCCCGTGATACGTCGCCTGACCGTCGGACTGCAACTGTTCGACCTCGCCCAGCTCGGGATTCGGGCGCAAGACCCGCACGGCGTTCAAAGCAGCGAGCACCGGATCAGTCGTCGTCGCCCCTCCACCCAATGCGTTCAACCCGTAGATGCGAATGCGATTGGCTCCGCTCCCCACATCGCGCGAGCGCGTGGCACTCAGATCGAACCGAACGAAGCGGATGCCGACATCGGCGATCTGCCGCGCGCTGTTGTCGAAGGCCGTTCGCCCATCGGGCGCGAGAACGACGCCGGGAGCGCTGCGAGGAGGATCGAGCAAAAAGGCGACGAATCCGCCCGGCGGCGGAACCGGCGCGTTCACGTTGCGGTCGCGCCACAGCCGCAACGTGCGCTGAAAGACGTAGCTCACCTCGAGCGCCACCGCGCGACCGAGCTGCCGCTCGATCCCCAGGCTGCTCTGCAAACTGTAGGGGATGCGAAGATCCGGCGAGAGGCTGCGCGTGTTGCGGAGGGGACGGATCAGATCGCGCACGAGCGGATGCTTCGGATCATTCGGGAAGATGTTGGGGAAGCCGCCGATGCGATTCAGCTCTTCCAGGCGCCCGGTCGCGCCGGGGCCGTCGCCCAAGTCAATCTCGAACAGGCGCGATTGCACGGCGAAGTCCTCGAATGTGCGCAGGAGAATGCGATTGTAGAAGACGCCGAAGCCTCCGCGAATCGCCGTCTTCCCCTTCCGGGAGGGGTCCCAGGCGAAGGCCACGCGCGGGCCGACATTGTTCCTGTCGCGATCAAGCAGCGTCTCGCGATCATAGCGCACGCCCACGGAGAGCGTCAGATACGGACGAACCCGCCATTCCTCTTGGAGGAAGACGCCCAGGATCGTGTTGTGAATCGGCTGCTCGGGATCCCCGATCCGCTGCCGATAGCGCGAGGGCGCGCTCGCGACGAAATCGCCGAAGCTGGGGAAGTTGTAGAAGCCGAAGAAGAGCTGCAGCTGCCGGGTCGCCGAGCGCAGGTGCATCACATCGGCGCCGAGCTTGAGCAGATGGCGCCCCCATTGTCCCGTGAGGACGTCGGCCCATTGAAGGCGGCGCTCGACGCGCGTCTCGGGAAACCCGGCGGCTCCGGCGATGAAGCCACTGGCGACCGGCAGCGTCATGCCGCGGCTGCTGCCGACGATCACGCCCGGACGCATTGTGTCCGGCCGCGCGTTCGGCGCGAGCGCCGAATACTGGAAGCGGAACTGATTGAGGAGCCGCGATCCGATCACCCACGTGTCCTGCACGGCATACGCCAGAGAGTTGTGCTGACGGTTGAAGAGTCCCTCGCGCAGCGTCGCCCCTTGATCTCGCGCGCGCAACCGATTCGTGCGCGTCACGTCGAACCGGAACATGAGCTGATGCGCCGGTCCGAGGGCGGCATCGAGCCGAGCGCTCACATACGTGCGCCGACCGGGTGCGCTCACGTCCTCCTCGAAGAGGGCGACCCAAACGCCATCGCGCACGAAAGGCCGCCCCGTTGGCACCTCACGCAACGGATAGGCCGGATTCGCCCGCGGATCCACGGGCAACAGCGCGATGATGGCATCCGTATCCGGCTCCTCCTGCCGTTCGACGACGCCGAAGAAAAAGAGCCGATCGCGTCGGATCGGACCGCCGAGGCGCCCGCCATACTCGCGGCGTTGAAAGGGAGCGCGCTTTTGACCGCGCGCGTTGCGGAAGAAACTGTTAGCGTTCAGGCTCTCATCCTGGAAATCGCCAAAGAGCGCGCCGTGAAACCGATTCCCCCCGCGCCGCGTGAAGATGTTGATGCGCCCGCCGGAAGCCCGCCCATATTCGGCCGAGAACTGATGAGCGACGACTTGCACCTCGGCGACGGATTCCAGGCTGGGGATCGTGCGCTCGCGCGCCGTGCGATCATCGTTATTGTCGAAGCCGTCCAGGGTGATGTTGTTCGAGTACGCGCGCCCGCCGGAGAGCGAGAAGATCCCGGCCTCTTGCGGAGGACCAGAGACGACATCGCGCGTCGCCGGGTCGCCGAGATCGCGCACTTCAAACGGCTCCGCCTGGACGCTCGCCAGCAGGAAGACGAGATCAAGGGGGTTGCGCCCGTTGAGGGGGAGACGTTCGATCTCCTCACTGTCGAGACTCACGCCGATGACCGTGCGCGTGGGATCAATCATCGTCTCTCCGGAGGAAGCGACGGTGACGATCTCCACGGGACCTCTCGGCCGCAAGTGCAGATCCTGACGAAGCGTTTGCCCGGCGCGCAGCGACAACTCTGCGCGCTCAAGAGGGGAGAAGCCCGGAGCTTCGGCGCGAAGCGCGTATGTTCCCGGAACGAGCGCCGTCAGCCGATACCATCCTCGCTCATCGCTTGTGGTCACGCGCCGCCATCCCGTTTGCCGCTCCGTGAGCGTGATCGTCGCCCCCGGGATGGCCGCATGGGTGGGATCGAGCACGATGCCCTCCAGCGTCGCGTGATCGAGATCGTCAGCCCTCCCCCATTCGGCTCCCAGAAGAAGCAGGCTCATGACCAGCACACGGACCAGGTGCGCGCGACACCAACACATCACGTCCTCCGAAAGAGAAATCCGTCTCGGATCTCGCCCCGGCTCTTAAGCGCGGAAGAGGGTGACGTCGGCTGTGTCCACGAGCTCCGCGAGCAATTCGGAGAACGACTTGGCGAGGACGGGATGCCGACCATCGGGGAGGACCTCGCACAAGGGGACCAGGACGAAGCGCCGGCAGTGAAGGCGCGGGTGCGGCAGGATGAGATGAACCTCTTCGGTCTCGATCGTGAGCACCTCGTCGTCGTAGAGCAAGAGATCGAGATCAATCGTGCGCGGGCCCTTCGGGATGAGGCGTTGACGGCCCAGTCGCTGCTCGATCGCCTGACAAGCGCGCAGCAGGGCCACCGGATCGAGACTCGTGCGCAAGAGGACCACCTGATTGAGGAAGCGCGGCTGCTCTCGAACATCCACCGGCTCGGTCTCATAGATGGAGGAGCATCGCTCCAACGTCCCGCAGCGGGAAAGCTCCTGACGCGCGCGGGCCAGATGCGCCATTCGATCGCCGAGGTTTGATCCGAGCCCGATGACTGCGATATGCTCACCCATGACGAAGCATGAGGGACCCTCACCTTATCTCCGGGCGACTGAAGATCGCACCGGAAGGACGGAGAGTGTAAATCGAATCGGCGATGGCGTCAACGAAGACGGTCACGGTCACAATGCGCGGCGCCGCGCGGTGGCAAGCCGGGCACCTCTGGATTTACGCTGCGGATCTCGTGGACACCGGAGGGGCGCAAGGGGGAGCGGTGGTCGCCGTGGCCGATCCGCGGGGACGACACCTCGGCTGGGCGCTCTACAGCGATCGGTCGCAGATCGCGCTGCGGTGGATCGCCGAACCGGACGCGGAGATCACCCGCGCGTTCTGGCGCGATCGGTTGCTGCGCGCCGCAGCCCTCCGTCAGCGAATGCTCGGAAGCGCGGAGGCCTATCGGCTCGTCTTCGCCGAGAGCGATCTGCTCCCCTCGCTCATCATTGACCGCTACGGCGATTATTTCGTCCTGCAAACCCTCTCGCAGGGGATGGAGGCGCTCAAGCCGCTGTGGGTGGAATTGCTCGTCGAACTCTTCGCCCCGCGCGCCATCATCGAGCGCAATGATGCGAAGGTGCGGGCGCTCGAAGGGCTGCCACCGGCTAAAGGCGTGCTCTACGGCACCGCGCCCGAACGCGTGGAGGTCTTCGTGGGCGATCGGCGATTCGAGCTCGATCTGCTGGAGGGGCAGAAGACGGGCGCCTTCCTCGACCAGCAGGAGAACTATCGAGCGGCCGCTCGCTACGCGCGCGGGCGCGTGCTGGATGGCTTCTGCTATGCCGGAGGCTTCGCCGCGCACGTGGCTCCGCACGCCGAGAGCGTGCTGGCCGCGGACATCTCTCCAGAGGCCGTCGCGCAAGCTCGCCGGAATGTCGCCGCGAACGCGCTCGCCAACGTCACCGTCGTCGAGGCCAATGTGTTCGACCTCCTGCGGGAACTGGACAAGCAGCAAGAGCGCTTCGATCTGATCGTGCTCGATCCCCCCGCTTTCGCCAAAAATCGCGCGGCTCTCCCCGGCGCCCTCCGAGGATATAAGGAGATCAACCTGCGCGCCTTTCGGCTCCTGCGACCGGAAGGCGTGCTCATAACCTGCAGCTGCTCATATCACGTGAGCGAAGAGATGTTTCTCGACCTCCTGCGCGAAGCGGCCGCCGATGCGCGGCGGCAGGTGCGCATCCTCGAACGGCGGACGCAGGCCTCCGATCATCCGATCCTGCTCGCGATGCCGGAGACGCAGTATCTCAAGTGCCTGATCCTCCAGGTCCTGTGAGACGACCGCCGAGGGTCGCCCGCTCACCCCAAGAAGGAGTATAATGGCCTCGGAAGATGAGAATTCGCGAAGGAGAGGGGGTCATGAGGAACCAATGGCGGATCAGATTCGGCGTCGTCCTTCTGATTCTGATCGCGTGCGGATTCTCCGCATCATCCCAGGACGCGACGACGGTCACCGTCCCCGAGGGCACCGTCGTCCGCCTCGCGCTGCAGACGCCGGTGAGCACGAAGATCAGCGAGGTCGGCGACCCTGTGCGCGCGACGCTTTATGATGATCTCCTCGTGGACGGGAAGCTCGTGCTGGAGCGCGGCGCGGAGTTCTCCGGTCGCGTGACGCACGTCAAGCCAGCGCGTCGCGGACAGCGCCAATCGGAGTTGGGGCTCGTGTTCGACCGCCTGCGGACGTCGTACGGGATGGAGCCCATCGCGACCACCCTCGTCGCCATTGACGACTGGCAGGGCGATCGGAAAGTGCGCAGCGACGAGGAGGGCGTCGCTCACGGCGGGCGGAGCGGCGAGCGCACGTTCCGAAATGTCTATCGCGGAGCACACGTGGGCATGGCGGCAGGCTCGGCCGTTGGGCTGATCACTGGCAGCGGGAAAGCCGCCGGCCTTGTCATCGCCGGCACGCTCGGTGGTGCCGTGCTCATGACCAAGGGGGAGGATCTGCGCCTGAATCCGGGAACGATCCTCCGCGTGCGCCTGGAGCGCGCCCTTTCGCTCCCGGTGATTCGCTCGGTCCCGGAGGCGCGACGTCCGGGAGAGCGCTCGTGAGACGAGCGTCCCCCCGAGCAGCGCATCAGAGCGGGAGGGCCTCAATGAGCGCGCGCACGGCTTCGGCCGACCGGTGCAAGGCGGCGCGTTCCTCTGGCGTCAGCCCGATCTCGAGAATCTGCTCGACGCCCGAAGCGCCAAGCTTCACCGGAACGCCGAGGAAAACCCCCGTGATGCCGTACTCCCCCTGCAGATAGACCGAGCAAGGACGAATCTTCTTCTTATCCTTGAGGACGGCCTCGACCATCTCCACCACAGCCGCCGAGGGCGCATAATAGGCCGATCCGGCTTTGAGCAGGCTCACGATCTCGGCCCCTCCTTCGCGCGTGCGTTTGACGATGGCGTCAATCTTCTCTCTGGGGAGCAGGTCCGTGAGCGGGATACCCGCGACCGAGGAGTAGCGCACAAGCGGGACCATCTCATCCCCATGCGATCCGAGGACGAAGGCGAAGACGTCTTCGACCGAGACGCCGAGTTCCTCCGCGATGAAATAGCGCATGCGGGCTGTATCCAGAATCCCCGCCATGCCGAAGACACGCTCGCGCGGAAAGCCCGAGACCTTGTACGCCACGTAGGCCATGGCGTCCAGGGGATTGGAGACGACAATGAGGATGGCATTCGGAGAGTATGTGACGACCTCTTGAGTGACACTGCGCACGATGTCCGTATTGGTCGCGAGGAGATCGGATCGGCTCATCCCCGGCTTCCGAGGCACGCCCGCCGTGATGACGACGATGTCGGAATCCGCCGTCTCGCGATATCCGTTCGATCCAACCACCCGCACGTCGCACCCCAGGACGGGCGTGGATTCGGCCAAATCCAAGGCCTTCCCCTGCGGCAGGCCCTCGATAATATCCACGAGCACGACATCGCCCAGCTCCTTATCCACGAGGCGATGGGCGACGGTCGCGCCGACATTCCCAGCGCCGACCACGGTGATCTTCTTTCGTGCCATACGCCCTCCTGATGAGGATCACTTGCGCGCGCCGCCGCGCACGGCCATGCGCTCGATCCGAAGGAGGATCCTTCGGATGAGGTCCACCAGGCCCCCTGCTACCCCATGTTCTCAATGATCGCCGTAGCGAACTCGCTCGTCTTCACCTGGCGGGCACCCTCCATGAGGCGAGCCAGATCATAGGTGACAATCTTTTGTGAGATCGTTCGCCCGATCGCCTCCTTGATCAACGAGGCCACTTCGTGCCACCCGATGTACTCGAACATCATCGCGCCCGCGAGGATGACGGCGCTCGGATTGATCACGTCTTTATCGGCATATTTGGGCGCCGTGCCATGCGTCGCTTCAAAGAGCGCGATGTAGTCCCCGATATTGGCGCCCGGCGCCAAGCCCAATCCTCCGACCTGAGCCGCGCAGGCATCGCTCAGATAGTCTCCGTTCAAATTGGGCGTCACGATGACGGAATACTCATCGGGGCGCGTCAGGACTTGCTGGAACATCGAATCCGCGATCCGATCGTTGATGAGGACCTTCCCCTCGGGCAGTTTTCCATCATACTGCTCCCACAGCTCCTGCTCCGTGACGGTGACCTCGCCGAACTCCTCCTTGGCCAGCTGATACCCCCAATCGCGGAAGGCCCCTTCGGTGAACTTCATGATGTTCCCCTTGTGCACGAGGGTGACGACCCGGCGACCACTGTCGAGGGCATACCGGATGGCCTTGCGCACCAAGCGCTTGGTCGCGAAGATGGAGATCGGCTTGATGCCGATGCCGCTATCGGGGCGAACCGTGTATCCCAAACTGCGCAGGAACTCAATGGTCTTCTGCGCCTGTTCCGTCCCCTGCTGGAACTCGATCCCGGCGTAGACATCCTCAGTATTCTCGCGGAAGATGACGACGTCGAGCTTCTCCGGATGCTTCACCGGAGAGGGGACGCCCGGATACCACCGCACCGGACGCACGCAGGCATAGAGGTCGAGGACCTGGCGCAAGGTGACGTTGAGCGAGCGGATCCCTCCTCCGACGGGCGTCGTCAACGGCCCCTTGATGGCGACGGTGAACTCGCGAATCGCTTCGACCGTATCTCGGGGGAGCCACTCTCCGAACTTGTTGTAGGCCTTCTCGCCCGCGAAGACTTCATACCAGACGACCCGCCGCTCTCCGCGATAGGCCTTCTCCACAGCGGCATTGAAGACCCGAGAGGCGGCTCGCCAGATGTCGCGTCCCGTCCCATCTCCCTCGATGAACGGGATGATCGGACGATTGGGGACATGAAGGCGACCCTCGCGAATCTCGATCTTCTCGCCCTCGGCGGGCACAGGGAGATTATTGAATGAAAGCATATCGGCCTCCTTACTGGCAAAGATCGCGCACCGATTCAAAGCGAGTAAGTGTATCAAGGATATGCGAAGAACGTCAACGCGCGTCTTGACAAAAAGCGGGGTCTGCCCCATCCTTGTTCCCGTCTCCGACGTGCCGTAGAATAAAAGCGAGACGCGGGTCAGAAAAGGCCGGTCACCTGAAGCGCTTTTTCCGACCTGCCCGTCGGAGGATATCGTGGCGAAGACATAGAGTCAGGAGGGGGGGATGAGAAAGGTCGTGAGCCTTTCGAGAGGAATTCTCAGCCTCGTGCTCATCGCCGGGATGGGGGGGACGGCCTTGGGGGTCCAAGCGCCGGCACAGCCCCAGTACACGCGCGAGGAGGCGGAGGCGTATAACGCCCTGTATCAGGCGTTCCAGGCCGGGAAGTTCGAGGAAGCCGTTCAAAAGGGCGAGACCTTCTTCGAGAAGTATCCGAACAGCGTGCTGGCTCCGCGCGCCAAACCGATGCTCCTGGTCGCTTACGTGCAGACCAATCGCCTGGAGAAGGCCTTCGCCCTGGGGCGCGAGGTCTTGAGCGCCGATCCCAATAACTTCGGCCTGCTCTACGTCCTGGCCCTGGCGGCCTCAGCGGCTTCCAAAGGGCGCGATACGCGATTTGATGCCGATGGGCTCACCTACGCCACGCGAGCGCTGGAGCTGGCGGCTTCTGGGAACGCGCCGCCGGGCTTCTCGCCCGAGCTCTGGGAACAGCAGAAGAGCAAGGTCCTGGGCGCCCTGCACCAAGCGGCGGGCTTGTTCCTCTACAACAAGGCCGAGTACGAACCGGCGATCGAGCACCTGAAGAAGTCGGCGGAGCTGGATCCGAGCGATCCGGTGACCTTCTATCTGATCGGCGAGTCGCTCAAGCTCGGCACGTATGCGAAGCTGCGGGAGAGCTACGATAAGCTCACGCCGGAGGAGAAGGTCGCCGAAGCGGGCAAGGCCCTGTTGCAACAGGTGGACGCGGTGGTGGATCAGATGATCGAGATGTACGCGCGCACGGTCGCGATCTCCGAGGCGAACGCGAGTCTTCAAGCTTTGAATCAGGAAGCGCGTAAGCTCTTGGAGAGCTTCTATCGCTACCGCCACAACGATACCACCGAGGGCCTGGAGGAGCTGATCAAGAAATACAAACCCTCGACGCAAGCTTCGGCGGGTTTGTCCTGAGAGGGCATGCCGACGGAGGCGCGAGACCTGAGCGAACTGGAGGGCAAGATCGGCTACACCTTTCGGCGTCGGGAGCTGTTGGATCGGGCGCTCACGCATCGCTCCTACGCGCATGAGGTGGGAGCGCTGGGACAGGCGGATAACGAGGCCTTGGAGTTTCTGGGGGATGCCGTCCTCGGATTCATTGTGAGCGCGTGGCTCTTTGAGCTGTTCCCGACGTTGCCGGAAGGGAAGCTGGCGAAGATGAAGGCCTTTTTGGTGAGCGCGGACAATCTCCAGGTTCACGCGCAGAATCTACAACTTGGTGATTACCTGCGCTTGAACCGAGGAGAGGAGAAGACCGGGGGACGAACCAAGCGCACCCTCCTTGTGGATGCGTACGAAGCCGTGATCGCCGCGCTCTATCTGGACGGGGGGATCGAAGCGGCGGAGGCCTTCGTGCGCCGACAGTTTCAGGATGTCGTCCGACGTCTGGACCCTGAGAGCCTTCAGTGGAGCGACTACAAGACGACCTTGCAAGAGCAGTTGCAAGCGCGCGGTCTTCCGCTCCCCGTCTATGAGGTGACGGCGATCGAAGGGCCGGCGCACGCCCGACGCTTTCGGGTGAGCCTTCGGATCGGGGAGAAAGTGGTCGCCACCGGTGAGGGACCGACGATCAAAGCCGCGCAGCAGCAGGCGGCTCGCGCGGCTCTCCTGCAATTGGATCAGCTCGCGCCCACGAATTCCCCAAAGAGCCGCGAGCATCTATGACGGAGCCCTCGATGGAGCATCCGACAGAGATCTCGCCCGTCGCGGTCACCCCGCCGACGACCGCGCGCGCGCCGAAATCCGTCCTGCGCGAGTACTTCGAATCAGCGGTGGTCACCGTCATCATGGCGCTGTTCGGTATGACCTTCGTCGTTCAGGCTGTGAAGGTGCCCACCGGTTCGATGCAAAATAACATCCTCATCGGCGACCATCTCCTGGTGAATAAATTCATCTTCGCCGAGACGCGGGAGGGATTCTTCTGGCGGCTCTTCCCCTATCGGGGCGTCCGGCGCGGCGATGTGGTCGTCTTCAAGTACCCGCAGAATCCCGAGGTCAACTATGTGAAGCGCGTCATCGGCCTGCCCGACGAGACCGTCGAGGTTCGGGGGACGCGCGTCTTCATCAACGGGCGCGAGCTTCCGGAACATCGTCTGTATGTTCAACACCCGGGATTCGATGCCGAAGACTCTGCCCTGCGCATCGTCCGAGAGGAACCGTCGCCGGACGACGCGCGGTATCGCGTGTACTGGGAATCGTACCATCTGGATCGCGGGGATGGGGATGTCCCCTCGGGCGGTCGCTACGCGATCGGACGTCCGTTCCACGTTCCGGAGCGTGCCTACTTCGTCATGGGCGACAATCGCGATGATAGCGAGGACAGCCGGTTCTGGGGGACGGTGCCGCGCGATTACATCGTCGGACGCGCGCTGGTGGTCTATTGGTCCTATGACGAGCGGGCGGCTGCCGCCAGCGGAGAGAATCTCGTGCTGAGGATTTTGCGCTATACGCGCTGGCGGCGGATGGGGACGCTCATCCGCTGAGGCATCCGGGTGGGATTGGGAACGCCCTCGCGTGATCGTGCGTCGCTCACGGGACATCGGTTGACGGAGGCGGTGTCTTCGCCTTAGAATGCTGACCCCGGCTTTCGCCGAGCTCAGGCGCAGGATCGAGCGGGCGGGGAGTGGATGCGGGATATGAGCGTGCGGGGGGGATGGCGACGACTGGGAGTGACTGGCATGCTATGCGTCGGCCTGATCCTTCCGGCCTTCGCTCAGCAACGTCCGCTGGTGACCGAGCGCGTCGCGACTGTGCCTGAGGGGGAGATGCGATTCGACGTCGGATTCGAGTTCCTACAGCGGCAGCGGTTCCCTCTCTCTGGCCTGCGCGGGGATCTCTCGCGCGTGGGAGTGATCGGCCTCTCGATCGGCGTGGCCCCTCGCGTCGAGGTTCAGGTTCGCGGGACGCTGCAGAACTACCTGAGCATTGACGAGAGGCGAGGGGGAGCGATCCCGCTTCGCCTGCCGACGCCTGAGAGCACGCATGATGTCGGCGATTTCAGCCTCTGGACGAAGATCCGCGTGCGTGCGGCTGAGGGACGATGGCCGGCCCTTGGCGTACGGGTCGGCGTCGAGCTGCCGAACTCCGACCAAGCGCGGGGCATTGGGACGAATCAAACGAACGTCTTCGCGTCGGTGCTCGCCGAGAAACAATGGGGGGCGCTCGATCTCTTCGGTCACGTGGGGCTGGGAATCCTGCCCGCCCCGATCGAACCCTTCGTGCAGAACGATGTGCTGCTCTATGGGATAGCGGGCGTCTACGAGATGAGCGAGCAGGTGCATCTTGTCGCCGAACTGAGCGGATGGGCGAACACCCGTCGCGTGGCCCCACTGGGAACGGAATCGCGGGGGCAGATGCGCTTCGGCCTTCGGTTCCGCACGGGACGATTGTGGTGGGACCTGGCCGGAGTACGCGGCGTCAACGCCATTGATCCCCGAAGCGGAATCATCTTCGGGATGAGTTACACGATTCCGGTGTGGAGACGATGAGCGGCTCTCTTCGATTCGGCACGTCGGGATGGCGAGCGGTCTTGGCCGAGGACTTCACGTTCGAGAACGCGCGCGTGGTCGCGCGCGCCATCGCGCGCTTCGTGAAGCATCGTGCGGAGAGACCGAGGCTCATCGTCGGCTACGATACGCGATTCCTCGCCGAGGCCTTCGCGCGCGAGAGCGCGCGGATTCTGGCCGAGGAGGGCGTAGACGTTCTGCTCTGCACCGAACCTGTGCCGACACCGGTCCTGGCCTACGCCATTGTGGCCGAACGCGCACAGGGGGGGATGAACATCACGGCCAGTCATAATCCTCCGGAATACCAGGGGATCAAGTTCTCGACCGAGGATGGCGCGCCCGCGTTGCCCGAAGTCACGCGAGAGATCGAGGAGGAGATCGAGCGAATACGTCGCGGCGAAAGGGGACGACCTCCGCGATCTGGCGCCTCGGGGCGCATCCTCGCGCTGGATCCACGCGACGGCTACCTGCGCGATCTGGCGACGAAAATTGACGTCTCGGCGATCGCGCGAGCTCGATTGCGCGTGGCCGTGGATCTGCTGTGGGGGACAGCGCGGGGGTATCTGGATCGCGCTCTGCGGGAGGCCGGATGCGAGGTTCATGTGCTTCACGCGCACCGCGACGTGCTCTTTGGCGGGGGGGCCCCGGAGCCCTCCGCCGAGCGCTTGCGCGCGCTCAGCGAGACCGTCGCCTCCGGTGGATTTGATCTCGGCGTGGCCACCGATGGAGATGCCGACCGATTCGGCATCGTGGACCGTGGGGGGGCATTCGTGACGCCGAATCAGGTGCTGGCCCTGCTGTTCGACTATCTATGCGACACGCGCCCATGGGCGGGCGGCGTGGCGCGCAGCGTCGCGACATCGCACCAGGTGGATCGCGCGGCGCGACACCGCGGCCGACCGGTGTATGAAACGCCGGTGGGGTTCAAGTACATCGGCGAACTGCTCAAGGCCGGGAAGATCATCCTCGGCGGAGAGGAGAGCGCGGGCCTCTCCATTCGCGGGCACTATCCGGAGAAGGACGGGATTCTGGCCGCCCTGCTCGCCGTCGAAGCCGTCGCGCGCACGGGCGCGAGTGTGGGCGAACAACTGGATCAGCTCTACGCCCGAGACGGACGGCTTTGGAGCGGGCGCATCGGTATCGCGCTGACCGAAGAGGCGCGCGCGCGCCTTCAGGAGAAGCTTCAGGCGGACCCGCCCGCGGATTTCTTCGGACGCCGAATTCGCGAGGTGAACCGAACGGATGGGCTGAAGCTCCTCTTCGACGATGACTCGTGGGTGCTCCTGCGACTCTCGGGCACTGAGCCGCTGGTTCGGTGCTATGCGGAAGCGACATCGGAAGCGGATCTGGAGGTGCTGCTTGAACAAGGGCGACGCTTCGCGCTCCAGTGAGGATCGGCGAAAACCCGCGCATGCGGCTCGATGGGGACCGGTCATCGGGATGCTCCTGCTGCTGGTGGGGATCGGCCTGCTCTGCGGGACGATCCTCGTGCGGGCGCACCGGGAGTATCGAGCCGCGCAAGCGGAGTACGAACGGATGGAGGACGAGGTGAGACGGTTGCGCCTGGAGACCGAACGCCTCATGGAAGAGATTCAGGCGCTCAAGACCGATCCCGAAGTCATCGAGCGGATCGCGCGCGAGGAACTGCATATGGTGCGCCCGGATGAGATGGTCTTCTCTTTCCCCGAAGCCTCCAAGCGCTAACGGCACTCATCATATCACTGGGGAGGAGGGAGAGTGCGATGACTGGAGAGGAGAATCTGAATCCGTTCGCTGTCGCCATGGCGCAGTTCGATCGCGCAGCCCTCTATCTGGACCTGGACGACGGCCTGCGGGAGTTGCTCAAGACGCCCAAGCGGCAACTCATCGTCTCCATCCCCGTCAAGATGGATGATGGGAGCTTGCGCGTCTTCGAGGGCTATCGCGTCCAACACAATGTGGCGCGGGGGCCGGGCAAAGGCGGCATTCGGTATCATCCGGATGTGACGCTGGACGAGGTGAAGGCCCTGGCCATGTGGATGACGTGGAAGTGTGCGACGGTGAATCTGCCCTATGGAGGGGCCAAAGGCGGCGTGCGCGTCAATCCCAAGGAACTGTCGCGCGGGGAACTGGAGCGTCTGACGCGCCGCTACGCGACGGAGATCGCCCCGCTGATCGGCCCGGATCGCGACATCCCGGCTCCCGACGTCTACACGGACGCGCAGACGATGGCCTGGATCATGGACACGATCAGCATGTTCAAGGGGCACACGGAGCTGGGCGTGGTCACGGGCAAGCCGGTGGAGCTGGGCGGTTCACATGGGCGGCAGGAAGCTACAGCGCGCGGGTGCCAATTCGTCATCCGGGAGGCCTGCCGCACGCTCGGCCTCTCCCTGAGTGGCGCGACTGTCGTCGTGCAGGGCTTCGGGAACGCCGGGAGCAACGTGGCGCGCTTTCTCCATGAGGATGGAGCGCGCATCATCGCCCTGAGTGATTCCAAGGGGGGCATCTACAATCCACACGGCATTGATCCCGAAGCGGCCTTGGCCCATAAGGCGCGAACGGGTGCGCTTCAGGGGCTGCCCGATACCGAGGCGATCACCAACGAGGAGTTGCTCGAGCTGCCTTGCGACATCCTCGTCCCGGCCGCTTTGGAGAACCAGATCACACGGCGCAATGCGGATCGCGTTCGGGCGCGCCTCATCGCCGAAGCGGCCAATGGGCCGACGACACCGGACGCCGATGACATCCTCTTCGAGCGGGGGATCATGGTCGTCCCGGACATCCTGGCCAATGCCGGTGGCGTCTCAGTCTCCTACTTCGAATGGGTTCAGGATCAATACGGCTTCTTCTGGTCGGAGGACGAGGTCCGGCACCACCTGGAGCGCATCATGACCAGCGCCTTTCACGAAGTCCGGGCGACGGCCGAGCGCTACCGCGTTGACTTGCGCCGCGGAGCGTACATTCTGGCCATCGGGCGCGTGGCTGAAGCTACGCGCGTTCGAGGGATTTTCCCGTAAGGCGCGCGTCCTCTCTTCACCAGAGGCGAGGGCTGTCTTCCCGCCCTGGAGAGTCGGCTGGTTGACAGCGCAAGAGGGGGAACGGTAGCATTTTGATTTTGGTGGAACTCGACCGCGCCGTCCTTCGTAAGAAGCGGTGGTCGAAGGGGGAGAGGAACCGATGGCATCGAGTCGAAAAAAGAAACTGGTAATCGCCCTCATCCTCGTCGTGACCCTGGGGGCCGTCGTCGGCATCAGCGTCACCCGAGGTCGGACCGATGCAGTCGTCGTCCAGGTCGAGAGGGTGACGCGTCGGCCACTGTTGGAATCGAAGGTCACGGCCAACGGGGAAGTTCGCCCTCGCAATTTTGTGAACATGACCTCAGAGGTCCCCGGCCGCGTCATCGAGATCTACGTCAAGGAAGGAGACTGGGTGAAAGCGGGGACGCCGCTGCTGAAGATTGATCCGACGCAGATCTCCTCGGAGGCCGAGAGCAGTCAGGCGAATCTGCAGGCGGCGCGCGCCGAGGTGCAAAACGCGCAGGTGCAAGTGGATGCTGCCCGGAACAATGTCCTGAACGTTCAGGCGAGCCTGGCGGCGGCCAAATACGAGCTGGAGCGCGCCAAGGCGGATCTGACGTTCGCTGAGGAGGAGTTTCGTCGTCGGGAGCAGTTGCTGGAGCAAGGCGTCATCTCGCGCGCCGAATACGATCGGGCGCGCGCCTCCTATCGCGGCGCGCAGGCTCTGGTCGAAGCGCAACAGCAGCGGGTGCAGCAACTGGAAGCGCAACTGCGTGATGCGCAAATTCGCGTCCGTCAGGCCCAGGCACAACTGCGAAGCGCGCAGGCTCGCGTCGCTCAAATTCAAGCCAATTACAAGAGCGCGCTGGACCGCTTGGCGAAGACCATCCAGAAGGCCCCCATTGATGGCGTCGTCGCGAACCTCCCTGTGCGCGTCGGCCAGTACGTGCTCGCCAGCTTCAGCACGACGCCGCTGCTGACGATCGCCGATATGTCGGAGATCAATGTCGAGGTTCAGGTGGATGAGACCGACATCGCCCGCGTGCGCGTCGGCCAGAAAGCGCGCATCCGCGTGGATGCGCTCGGGGATCAGGAGCTGGAGGGCGTCGTCTCCGAAGTCGGTCGCGCGGCCCTCGTTCGAGGGGGGCAGGCGCTGCCCGACCTCACCCCCACAGGACAGGAGGCCAAGGATTTCAAGGTGGTCATCAAGCTGATCAATCTGACGCCGGAGGCCCACGATCGGCTGCGCCCGGGCATGTCGGCGACGGCCACCATCACGACCGATATGCGCGAGAACGTCATCGCCGTTCCGGCAGCCGCTCTCGTCGAGCGGGATGCGGAGGAAGTGGGTGAGCCCATCGCCTCCGCGAACGGACAGAAGAAGCGCCTCCAAGGCGTCTTCATCGTGCAGGACGGTCGCGCCATCTTCCGTCCCGTTGAGACAGGGATCTCCGGGGAGATGGAGATCGAGATCGTGAGCGGTCTGGAAGAAGGGATGGAAGTGATCGTCGGCCCGTATCGCGAACTGCGCACGTTGAAGCACAACGCGATCGTCAAGAAAGAGTACGTGCAGAGCCGGTAGTCACGCCTCTTGCAGCGAGGGAACGCCATGAGCCGATCCAGCGCGATGCCGGACGTGGAGCAAGAGGTCACGACCTTCGCCGGACGCCCGTCCTCGGCCGATGGGCTGATCCGCATGGAGAACGTCTGGCGCACGTACAAAATGGGGCAGGAGGAGGTCCATGCCCTGCGGGGGATCACCCTGACCATTCATCCCAACGAATACGTGGCGATTATCGGGCCTTCCGGGTCCGGGAAGTCCACGCTGATGAACATCATCGGGTGCTTGGATACGCCGACGGCCGGTCGCTACTGGCTCAACGGCCGACTCGTCACGGAAATGGACGACGACGAACTGGCCTATATTCGCAATCGGGAGATCGGATTCGTCTTCCAACTCTTCAACCTCTTGCCTCGCGCGACGGCGTTGCACAACGTCGAACTGCCTCTGATCTATGCGGGCGTTCCGGCCAAGGAGCGATTGGAGCGCGCACGGCAAGCTCTGGAGATGGTGGATCTCGGCGATCGGATGCATCATCGGCCGAACGAACTCTCGGGCGGGCAGCGCCAGCGCGTCGCCATCGCCCGCGCTCTCGTGAATCGTCCCTCGATCCTGCTGGCCGACGAGCCGACGGGCGCCCTCGATTCGAAGACCGGAGCCGAGATCATGGCGCTCTTCGATCGCCTCCACGCTCAAGGGAATACGATCATCATCGTCACCCACGAGCCGGAAGTGGCTGCCCACGCGCACCGCATCATTCATATTCGTGATGGGCGCATCGAGCGCGAGGAACGACGCTGATGCGCTCGCGCCTCACCCCGCCATCTCAAAGCGCGGCGTGATCCCCCAAAGCCGGAGGAGCGAGACTCGACACCGAGCACACGGAGACAGCCGTCTCCGGCGACGCCGAAGCGCACGCGCACCGTCGCCTCCTCGGCGATGTGGCATTTTGGTTTCCGACCCAGAGAGCTAACGCCAGTTGAGGCCGTCTTCATTGGGCTCCGGACACTTCTGGTGGAATAGTGCGAGAGCCCGATGGTATAGTAACATATCGGGCTTCGCACAAGGCGAACTATCGGGGAACACTCATGAGGCGTCGAACTCCGATGCGCCGGTCCGAACATGATGCGCGGGAGGGAGTTGATGAGGAGGTTCAAGCGCGCGTGGTTCATCGGGCTTGTCTGCGTTCTGCTCGATCCGACCTGGTTGCTCTCACGTATCGCCCCCTCTGCTTCTGTGGACGAGGATGCCGCGTATGCGCTGACCGCCCGTCTCGAGCGTCAAGCCGCTCGCCGCTCTCGCGCGAGCGCACGTCAACGCGCTCGCCGAAGAGCTGCACAGCGAGCGGCCGCGGCTCGCCGCCTGGCACGCTTGGAAGCGTCGGTTCGCCGCGCGAGTCAGGCGGCGATTCAACGCGACGATCTCCGGGGCGAAGACCCGGAAGTGCGACAGGCCGTCCTCGCCGCACTGCGCCACCATGCTGGAACGGTGGTCGTCATGGACCCATATTCCGGGCGCGTCTACAGCATCGTCAATCAAGAATGGGCGCTGCGAAAGGGCTTCAAACCCTGCTCGACAATCAAGCTCCTGGTCGGATTGGCCGGATTGAAAGAGGGCATCATTGACGCGAAGGCTCCACTCCCTTTGGGGGGAGGGTCCATCGCTATGAACCTGATCGAGGCGCTCGCTCACTCGAACAATCAATACTTCGAGATCATCGGGGAGCGATTGGGACGAGCGACTCTCCTGCGCTACGCGCGGGAGTGGGGACTCGGCCAACCGACCGGAATCAACTTCCCGCGTGAGAGCGCGGGTCGGCTTCCGAGCGAGCAGCCTCCCCGACCGAGGAGGCGGCGATCCGCTCCCACTCCGGCCGTCGGACGCATGGCCAGCCACGGTGATGGCTTCGCCATAACGGCTCTGCAATTAGCTGCTCTCACCTCGGCCATCGTCAATGGGGGAACGCTCTACCGCCCGCAGATCGTGCGGAGCGAAGCGGAAGCCAGCCGCTTGATCCCGATCCCGCGCCGCCATCTGGACCTTCCGCCCGAGCACCGTGAGAGTCTCATCGCGGGCATGATCGCGGCTGTCGAATATGGGACGGCGAAGCTCGCGTATGTTCCCGGCATCACCTTCGCCGGGAAGACGGGCAGTTGTCGGGAGGATTCTCTCTGGCTCGGTTTGTTCACCTCGTTCGCTCCTGTGTCTGACCCTCGCCTGGTCGTCACCGTGATCGTTCAGGGGCGGCACGAGCGGGGCTCGACGGCCGCATCTATTGCCGGCCAGATTTATCAACGCTTGGCGCATCGCCTGATCCCGCCTCCGACCGCCGGGCCTTCGCACGAGCGGACGGAGCGCAAATCGCTCACTCATGAGTGGCCTGAAAATACGCCCCCGGTCAGTGACGGTGCGGAGATATCGAGATATGGCTCGCGCGAAACGCACCCGCGTGGGGATAGGGCGAATCGCGAGCCGTCAGTTCGAGCATCTCATGAAGAAGGAGGGAACCCATGAAAGCCGTCAGATTCCACGAACACGGAGGGGTTGAGGTCCTGCGATATGAAGATGTCCCAGAACCGAAGATCGGGCCGACGGAAGTACTCGTTCGCGTGCGTGCCTGCGCGCTCAACCATCTCGACCTCTGGTTGCGACGAGGTCTGCCGGGCCGCTCAATCCCGCTCCCGCGTATTGTGGGCAGCGACATCGCGGGTGAAGTCGCCGAAGTCGGCTCCGCCGTCACGCGCGTGAAGGTGGGCGAGCGCGTCCTCATCTCGCCCGGTCTCAGTTGTGGCCAATGCCCGGCCTGTCTCAACGGTCGAGATAATCTCTGCCGCGAGTACGAGGTCATCGGTTCCTCTCGCTCCGATGGGGGGTACGCGGAATATGTCAAGGTGCCGGAGGTCAACGCTGTGCCCATCCCCGATCACATCAGTTTTGAGGAAGCTGCGGCCTTCCCCCTGGTCTTCCTCACGGCCTGGCATATGCTCGTGACCCGCGCGGGCGTGCGGCCGGGCGAGACCGTTCTCGTCATCGCCGCGGGTAGCGGGGTCGGCATGGCGGCCATCCAAATCGCCAAGCTCTTCGGCGCGCGCGTGCTGGCGACGGCCGGGACCGACGCGAAGCTCCAAAAAGCGAAAGAGCTGGGCGCCGATGAGGTCATCAATCACTCCACCCAGGATCTGCTCCAGGAGGTGAAGCGCCTGACCGACCGACAGGGCGTGGACATCGTCATCGAGCACGTGGGGACAGCCGTTTTCGAGAAGTGCATCCTCAGCCTCACTCCGGGAGGACGGCTCGTGACCTGCGGCGTCACCAGTGGCTACGAGACGCGCCTGGACATCCGTTACCTCTTCAGCCGCCAGTTGAGCCTGCTCGGATCGTTCATGGGGAGCAAGGGAGAGCTGCTCGAAGCCTTCACGTTCTTCGTGCAAGGCCGCCTCAAGCCCGTCATTGATCGCACCTTCCCCCTCAAGGAAGCCGCTGCCGCACAACGCCTCATGGAGGAGCGCGCACACTTCGGGAAGATCGTGCTCCTGCCCTAGCGCGAAGGGCTCTCCCCGTGTTCGCGGAGAGCCCATCGCCTGATTATCCCCATCAGAGTGCGCTTCGTCACGAGACGAATCACCGCTTTCGGCCATTCCTCGCGTGGCACTCCCTCGCGCGCGGTGGTATAATTTCGCCTTATGCTGCACTAAATGAGCCTAATGCGGAGGAAGGAGCCGTGCGCATCGAATTGACCGAAGAGCAGCAGCAGGTCCGACACGCGATCCGCGAGTTCGCCGAGGCCGAGATCGCCCCTCATGTGCGGGAATGGGATGAGGCCGAACATTTCCCCCGCGAGCTGATGCCCAAGCTCGGCGAACTGGGGGTGCTCGGAGCCATCTTCCCGGAGGAATATGGAGGGGCCGCGCTGACCCCTCTGGAATACGCCATCATCATCGAGGAATTGGCGCGCGTGGATCCGGCCATTGCACTCACCGTCGCTGCGCACACGGGCCTGTGTGCGAGTCATATTTTCCTAGCGGGCACCTCCGAGCAGAAGCGGAAATATCTCCCGTCGCTTGTACGCGGCGAGAGGCTGGGCGCGTGGGGACTGACCGAAGCGACCAGCGGTAGCGATGCCGCGCACATGCGCACGACGGCGGTGAAGCGAGATGGATTCTGGGTCCTCACCGGTGCCAAGAACTTCACGACCAACGGCTCGTGCGCCGACCTCTACGTCCTCTTCGCCGTCACTGATCGCGCGCGGGAGAAGAAGGGCATCTCGGCCTTCATCGTGGAACGCGGCACGCCCGGTCTTCGCCCCGGACGCAAGGAGAAGAAGCTCGGCATGCGCGCCAGCGACACGGCCCAGGTGCTTCTGGAAGAGTGTCTCGTTCCCGAGGAGAACCTCCTCGGGGAGCTGCACATGGGATTCGTGGATGCCTTGCGTGTGCTCGATGGAGGGCGGATCACCATCGCTGCTCTGGCCGTTGGCCTCGCCCAAGGAGCCTATGAAGCCGCCCTCCGATATGCGCGAGAGCGCTGGGCATTCGGCAAGCCCATCGCCGAATTTCAGGCGATCCAGTTCAAGCTCGCCGATATGGCGACGGCCATCGAGGCTGCGCGCCTGCTCACTTACCACGCGGCCGAGCGGAAGGCACGTGGACATCGCGTCACCCGGGAAGCTTCGATGGCCAAGCTCTTCGCCTCGGAGATGGCCGTCCGCGTCTGCGAGGAGGCGATTCAGATCTTCGGGGGATACGGCTACATCCGGGAGTATCCGGTGGAGAAGTTCTGGCGGGATGCGAAACTGCTGACCATCGGCGAAGGGACGAGCGAGATTCAGCGCCTCATCATCGCGCGCGAGATTTTGCGCAGTGCTTGAGCAACATCCCCGCGAATGGGGTGGGGGCCGAGAGCCTCCACCCCCCCATTCGCCTATCATTCACCAGACGATCGAGAAGCGCCCGCTCACGGCCTGCGCCGTCCGACCGCACGTATCACGCGCAGTCACGCGGATGCGTCCATTCAACGTTCGGATGCCCCGCGGGACCGTCCAGACGAATTGCGACGCGCTCCCGGAGAGACTCGCTACCGGCTCCCATGTCGCGCCATCGTCGCGCGACAGCTCGATGACATGAGCCGCGAGCTGCACATCGTCGGAAGAGGTCCAGGAGATCACCACGCGCTCACCACCCACGAAGGCCGACCCCGTCCCCACGGTCAATCCGCTGATGGTTGGGCTCACGCCGTCAATGGCGAAGAGCTCATCGCTCATGTCCAGCGTGACATTGCCCGCGTAATCTCTCACCCTCACAGCGATGAGCGCTTGCGTCGTGGACAATCCGGCGCGGATGTTCCAGTCGAAAGATTGCGCCGTCCCCGGCAGCCGCTCCACGATCGGATTGAACCTCGCTCCGCCATTGGTCGAGAGCAGGATGTCCTGGAACTGAACGGTCGTGTTGTCCGACACTTCCCAGAGGATCCGGAAGGGCGTTCCGGCGCACAAGATCTCCCCGCCATTGGGACTGAGTACGCGCACAAATGGCGGCTCATTCTCCACGGGCAGGACAGAGAAGTCCGCATCGCTCGCATCCTGACTCACCTTTCCGGCGATGTCCTGGACAATGACGCGGATGCGCCCATTCTGCGTGACGAGCGTCAGCGGCACCTTCCACCGAAAGACCTGCGGATCACCCCCCTCCAGCGTCACAATGTCCGTGTACGTCCGCCCCCCATCCGTCGACACCTGCACCACCTGCTGCACAAGGCGCGTGTCGTCCGACGCCCGCCACTGAACCTCGAAAACATCACCCCCTCGGAAGACTTCGCGCCCATTCGGCGACACCACCCGCACCACCGGCGCCTGCGAATCAATGATGAAGTCCCCATCGCTTTGGTCGAACGCCCGGCGCCCTTGCGCGTTTTGCACCGTCACGCGAATGCGTCCGCGCATGGTCGAGACCGTCGTTGGGACCGTCCACTCGAAGGCACGAACGTCGGCCGCCAATCCCGTGGCGACCACGATCGGGAACGTCACGCCCCCATCGAGCGAGAGGGCGATCTCCTGCGCGACGACACCGCCTCCGGCTTCCCACTGAATGGTGAACGTGGTCCCGCCGAGCAGGATCTCACCACCATTTGGCTGAAGGACGCGCACGCTGAGCACGCCTTCGCCGATGATGAAGTTCTCGGCGAACTCCGAGGTATCATCGCGAAAATCGGTGGCCGTGCACGTGATCGGCTCACCGCGCGATCGGCCCGAGAGCGTGAGGGAGAACTCCCCGCGATTGTCGGCGCGCGTGCTGCCGAGAAAGACTCTCCCCTCACCGCGCCCCGAAGGATCGGGATCGGCCAAATAGACCTCGATGACGGCTCCCGCAGGAGCGGGCGCCGGGAACGTCCCTCTCACTGTCACCGTGCCATCACCGTTCTCCGCGACCGCCGTGATCTGAGGAACGATCCCTTGTCCTCCCCGGTCAATGCCCAAGCCCTCATTCTGGAAGAAGGAATTTTGGGAGAGGCGATTGCCGCTTCCCGAACCGAGGATACGCACGCCGGCCCCACGATTATAGGCGATCACGTTCCGAAGCACGGCATTTCGAGATGCCGAGCCTTCCGTGGAGAGGATTAACACACCACTCCCACCGTTAGGCAACGGGATCGTGCCTCCCGCATCCACCCCGATGACATTCCCCACGAGGCGAGTGTCCACGGCGTTGAGCAGCCGCACCCCCTCGCCGGCATTGCCTCCAATGACGTTGCGCGCGATGCTGTCATCGCCTCCGATCTGATGATTCCCTCCGCCATTGACCGTGATCCCATCCCCGCCATTGCCGAGCGCCGCTTGCCCGGCTGCGTTCACGCCGATGCGATTCCCGAAGATCTGCGTCCCTGGCGAACTCGGCGCAATGAAGATCCCACTCCCCCGATTTCCGGAGATGACGTTGCTCGCCCCTTCGACGATGCCGCCAATGAGATTATTCGGCGAGTTGAGATCCACCTGAATGCCCGCCCCGCCGTTGCCGAGCGCTTGACGCCCCTCGGCGTCCACACCGATATAGTTCCCCTGAACCTTATTGGCCAAGCTGCGGAGGAGCATCACCCCATGCCCCTCGTTCCCGGAGATCACATTTCGCGCTGAGGAAGAGACGCCGCCGATCTGCGCGTTGATGACCTCCACCAGAGAGATCCCATCTCCGCCGTTCTTCACGGCTGATGCGCCACGCGCCTCCACACCGATGAAATTCCCCTGAATGCGCAGCCCCGTGCTCCCACGCGCCTGGAGGCCATGGCGGAGATTCCCCGAGATCACGTTTCCGGCACCGCTCGCCGTTCCGCCCACGGTCACATTATCGGCTCCGGCAATGAAGATGCCACTGCCGCCATTAGGCAGAGGCGTCCGCCCATCAGCAGCGATGCCGATGTAGTTCCCCACGACTTGCGTGTTCCGAGCGAGTCCTCGCACTTCGATCCCATCGCCGCCATTGCCGGAGACGACGTTTCGATCAGTCGCCGCCGTCCCCCCAATGAGCGTATTGCTCACCCCATCGCCGAAGAGCTGAATACCAGCCAGCCCGTTGCCCCACGCTCGTTGTCCGGAGGCATCCGTGCCGATGTAACAGCCGGCGATGATGTTCCCCGTGACCGGCACCTCACCACCGACGATCCGCACCCCATGACCACCGAATCGGCTGATGACCAATCCGCGCACGACGTTCAGGCTCGACGCGATCGTCAGCCCATCCACACTCCCCGCTTCCGAGCCGTCCAGGACAATGAGCGGTGTGCCCGCGAATCCCCGTTGCGTCGTTCCATCAATGGTCGTACCGCCATCGGTGAGCGGCGGAAGAGGGCCAAGCTGTGCACTCACACGGATGACGAAGACCCCTCCGGATTTCTCCGCCTCCGGCAGATCGAAGCCGATCACATCCGGAGCGTTCTCTCGCCCTGATGGGACGTCTGAATTCGGCGGGTTCCCATTGGCCGCCAGGATCGCCTCCCGCAAGCTCACGCGCCCATCTTGTCGAACCTCATCGGCGGTCGTCGTGACGACGATCGTCGGCGGCGCATTGAGGGCGATGGCGACAGTCGCCCCGCTTTGCTTGGCGACGACCAGATCATCGAGCGCCACGTGGCGGAATCGTCCGGCTACGATCGCGACCGGGGGACCATCCACATCATAACCCACGGAACGATCGAAGGCCCCACGAGCGTTCCCCAACAAGACCACGATGCGATTGCTCCCACGATCAACGACGGCCAGATCGGGATACCCATCGTTATTCAGATTCGCGATCGCGAGTGGTCCCAGCCATGTCCCCGCGTGAAAGCTCACGGGAGAGGAGAAGGATCGGTCTCCCGTTCCGCGCAGCACGAAGACGCTGCCGCCGGCGGCATCCGTCACGGCGATGTCCATCCGCGCATCCTGATCGAAGTCGCCCACAGCCAAACCTTCCGGAGCAACGCTGACCGGCAGAAGCTGCGGATAGGCGAACGTCCCCTCGCCCATCCCGTAGAGGACAGCCACTCCAGACGTCTTCCCGCGATAGAGCGCGATCGCGTCCAACCGTCCATCAGCATCCATGTCCGCGACCCGAATATCCCCCAGCGCGAAGACCGAGCCGTCCGCACTCAGCGAGAAGAACCGCGAGGGTTGGAATCCCCCTCGCCCATCATTGAGCAGCAGACTCACAAAGGGAGAGTCTGAAGAAGAAGCCAAAAGGTCCGGCACTCCATCCCCATTGAAATCCCCTGAAGCGAGCCCACTCACCGCCAGACCAAGACGCACGTCTTCCACCCATTGGAACGTCCCGCGGCCCGTCCCCAGATAGATCGAGACCTCCAACTGATCCGTATATCCGACGGCGACATCCGAGAGACCGTCTTGGTTGAAGTCCTCGACCAGCAGCGCCGATGGCTCTTGCCCGGTCAGCGAGGTCCGAAGTGGCGTCGTGAAGTCCCCTCGCCCGTTCCCCAACCGAAGCACCAGCTCTCCTCCGCCCGCGCGAGCATAGCTGATGAGCAGGTCCTGAAAGCCATCACCATTGAAGTCACCACGAGCCAGTCCGGTCGGCCAGGACGCCCCGAAGCGTCCCCCTCCGCCCGGAGGATCTTCGGGAAGATTCCGCCCGTTCTGCACCGTCAACTCTGGCCCCCCGCGCCCTTGAGCGAGGATACCGATGTGACTCGGCCATCTCTCCCGAAATTGGGACGACGCCCCAGTGCGGTGGACGATGAGAGCGGAGAAGATCACAAACAGGGCGAGAATCACGACTCCGAGGGATCGAACCCGCCACGAGCCAACCGCGCGCATGTTTCCTCCCTCCTCACCCGATTTGAAACACCAGGCAATGCGGCTCTGATTCTAAAGATGACCTGCACCTCTGTCAAGCTCTGGCTTGCGTCACGAGGTTACAAACGCAGGGGAGGACCTTTGAGGCGAAGAGCATCAACTCCACGGAGAAAAATGCCGGGTCCGGCCGGCTCGAGCGAACCGGCATAGGAACCCGGCGTCCGGCATGCGATTATTCTTGACCGCCCTCGAACTCGAGCGCCTCAAGCTGCCCGGCGAAGGTCAGCCGCGTGAGGACGGGCTGTGGCCCCGTCCGCCGATACGTGATCGAATCTGTCGTCGCCTTCTGCGTCAAGCGCACGAGCTTATACGGCACCTGTGCGACCGTCTTCCCCCCTCTCATGAACGTCGCCTGTCCTTCCACCCCCGGTTGATAGACGACCGTGTACGTCCCCTTCTTGAGAAGTTGACCGCCGACGAGGACATCCTCCGTGAACGTGACCTGACGACGTTGCTCCTTCTGGGCAGCCCAGGCGACCGCTCCGAGAGCGATCATGAGGATCGCCACGAGGCTCAGCGTTCGTCTCATCATCGTCCCACCTCCTTCTGGCAAGAGTCTCCATCATTTGGCCAACAGGTGGTGAAGCAAATCCCGTACCGGATGGGGCCTCTCGCCCTCCGTTCCAAAACGATGGTGTCTCCGAGACGTTTCGCTCACCTCATGGGGAGCCGGATCCCCGCATCCTCCGGTGCTGTGGCGAACCTGCGGGTCCCTCTGTGGCGAAGATGTCACGCTTCGAGGAGGGCTTCTTCGTAGAGGTCCGACCAGTAGGACATGTGCTCAACCACGCGCAACTGCCGGTACAGCTCGGGATTTTCGAGCAAGCGAGCGGCTCCGAGGACCACCGCCTCGATGGGACGTTCGGCGCGAATGACGGTCACTTGCAACTGGTCGCTGAGCCACTGATCCAGCCCGTGCAGAAGTGATCCCCCTCCACTCAACACGATCCCGCTCTGGCACACGTCGTGCGCTGCATCCGGCGGCGCTTGTTCCAGGACCCGTCGAATGCCATCCCGGATGGTGCGCAGAACCGGCTCGAGCGCTTGAGCGACCTCATAACTCTGAAGCGGAACGCCTTCGGCTCCCCCTCCCAGGACCGACTTCCCATAGACCGTGACCGCGCGACCGTTTCCTTCGGGCAGAGCCGAACCGATCTCGATCTTGACCCACTCGGCTGTTCGCTCGCCGATCAGGAGATCGTAATGCTTCTGCATGTACGCGCGGATCGCGTCGGTCATATCATTTCCGGCGACCTGAAGGGTCTCGGAAGCGATCAGGCCATGCCGGGAAGCGATGCTGATCGTCGTCGTCCCTCCCCCGATGTCTACGATCATGCGCGCCGATCCATCGGGAGCGATCGCATCGGCACCGAAAGCAGCTGCCAATCCCTCCTCAACCAGGTCCACCCGATGGGCGCCGGCCTCACGCGCGGCTTCGATCAACGCGTTGCGCTCGGCATCGGTAGCCGATCCGGGGATCGTCGCCATCAGGTGAATCCGACGGAGGCGGCTCCGGCAAGTGGGCTCCAGGAAGCGCTTCAGCATGCGTTCGGCCAGATCCAGATCGGCGATCGTTCCATGACGCAGCGGGCGATGGATCTCCACGTCGTAGGGCTCGCGTCCAAGCATCTCCAAGGCGCTGTGCCCGATGGCGATGATCTCCCCGGTGAAACGATTCACGGCGACGGCCGAAGGTTCATGCAGCACCAGACCTCGTCGCGAGGAGTAGATGAGGGTCGTGACCGTCCCCAGATCCACGGCCACGCGGTCCACAAAGAGGCGGCGGAAGACACCCATAGTCGCTCTCCTCCCGGGTCCCCTCGCGAGGACCCTACCGGCACTTAGATGCAAGCGGTGTGCCAAAGGCCGCCTCCGACCTCCGCTGGCGAATGGTCCTCGAGCCTCCGGGAGAACGCGCGCGAAGGCGACCTCCGCCTCCCAGCAGCGGCGTGGCGAGTTGGTGCTTCATGTCCCGACCACATCGCCACAGGAGGCACATCGCGGGGAAGGAGCGGCCTCGCGAAATCTCGCGAAGGCCTCCCTTCGTCCACATCGGGAGAAGGCTTGCTGGATGGCACGCCGTTTGCTTAGCTTCATGGCGGAAGCCCTCACGAAGTGCCACGCATTTCGTGAGCGAGCGGAGCGAGGTTTCACAAGGGGAGGGTGAGAATTTCATGAAGGAGGCTGACGCGATGATGCGCATTCGACGCGGTGATCCATTCCGCGAGCTGATGAATTTGCAAGAGGAGATCAATCGGCTCTTTCGCGAAGTCTTCCGCACGCGCCCGGAGGAAGAGGTGGCCGGAGGGTGGACCCCGGCCGTGGACATCTACGAGAACACCGAGGGCATGGAGCTTCTGTTCGATTTGCCGGGCATCAACAAGGATGAGATTCAAGTGAGCGTGGAGAAGAACGTCCTGACTGTGAGCGGGGAACGCCGCCTGGAGCATGAGGATCGGCCCGAGAGCTACCATCGCGTGGAGCGCCCCTATGGGCGCTTCAGTCGTAGCTTCACGCTCTCGCCCAACATGGATATCGAGAACATCAGCGCCGAATATCGCGATGGCGTGCTGCGGATCACGATCCCCAAGAAGCCGGAAGCCAAGCCGCGACAGGTAGAGATCAAGGTGCGGTGAGCGGGCCGAACGCCTCGGTCCGAGACCTCGACATCGGGAGAGGCGCTCATGATCGAGCGGGAGGAGAGGCCTTCGGCGGAGCGCCAATGGGAGCTCGCCCCGAGGCATCCCGAGGAGTCTGCGCGCGGCTTCTCAGAGCTGGCGCACCTGACGGCTGAGGTCGAACAGCTTCGAAGAGAGCTGGCGGCCGAGCACCGGCGCTATTTGCGGGCGCTGGCCGACTTCGACAACTACCGCAAGCGCATCGAGCGCGAGTTGAGCGAGCGCGTGCGCGAGGGGGTGCGCAAGGTCCTACTGGAGGTCTTGCAAGTGCTGGATGCCTTCGAGCAGGTCCTGGGCCTGCAGCGGGAGCGCGCGCGAACGGAGCCGACGGAGTCGGCGACCGACGAAGCGCTGCACCTCATTCATCGTCAGCTCATGCGCCTGCTGGACGCCTGCGGCGTTCGCCCCTATGAGAGCCTCGGCCGAAAGTTCGATCCCACGCTGCATGAGGCGGTGGAAGCCATCCCCAGTCGCGAGCACGAGGAGCAGACGATCGTGCGCGAAGTCCGGAAGGGGTACCGCTGGGGGGATCACATCCTGCGTCCGGCGCGCGTCGTCGTGACGGTCGCCGACACGACGGCACGCGAGCGCGCCGAATCGGCCGACTCGCCGTGAGCGCGCGGGATCACCACAAGCGCCACCGCGCTCAGAGCAGGCGCGCATCGAACGGCTCCGGGAGCAGGTCCCGAAGCGGTCGCATGCGCATCCGGCCTTTGAGATTGGCCGAGATGATGAGGAGATCCGGCGCGAACTCCCACAGCACCTGGCGACAGGCGCCGCAGGGGGAGACCAGGGCCTCCGTATCGGCGACGATGGCGAGGCGGTGAAACGCGCGCGCGCCTTCGGAGACCGCTTTGAAGAGCGCGACGCGTTCGGCGCATATGGTCAATCCGTAGCTCGCGTTCTCGATGTTGCATCCGGTGAAGACGCGCCCATCGGCCGTGAGCACGGCCGCGCCCACGGCGAATTCCGAATACGGCGCGTAGGCGAGGGCGCGCGCGGCTGTCGCGCGCTCGATCAACTCGGCATCCGTCATCGTGCGGCTCCCTCCGCTCGCTCGACCTCGGCTAAATACGCCTTGATCTTCTCAATGATGAGGTCAATGCCCACCACGTTATACCCCCCCTCGGGGATGATGATGTCCGCATACCGCTTGCTCGGCTCGACGAATTCCAGATGCATCGGGCGCACGGTCTCCAGATACTGCGCGATCACGGATTCGACCGTCCGGCCGCGCTCGGAGATGTCGCGAATGAGGCGACGAATGAAGCGAATGTCGTCGGCCGTGTCCACGAAGATCTTCAAATCCATGAGCGCGCGCAGTCGCGGATTCTCGAAGACGAGAATGCCCTCGACGAGGATGATGGGTCGAGGCTCCACGTGCCGGGTCTCCGGCCGGCGCGTGTGCGTCGTGAAATCGTAGACCGGTTGTTCGATGGCCCGCCCCGCCCGCAACTCTTCGATATGCTGGATGAGCAGATCCGTGTCGATGGCATCGGGATGATCGAAATTGAGCGTATGACGCACCTCCAGGGGCACATGGCTCACGTCCTTGTAGTACGCATCCTGCTGGAGATAGACGACGCGATCCGCGCCGACGGCCTCCAGGATCTTCTGGGCGACAGTCGTCTTCCCCGATCCGGTCCCCCCACAAATGCCGATGATCATGACGCGTGATGGTGGACGGCGGACGTCGGTCATACAGATCCTTCTCCGCTGCTCTCCGAAATGCCGCGAGCGCGCACGCGCGGGATGAGCCGAGCGAGCCACTCGGCGAGAATCTCGGCTGCGCGCGCAGCGGCCTCCAGCACATCCTCATGGCGGAGCGGGCGCTCGGCGATGCCGGCGGCCATATTGGCGATCACAGAGATGCCGAGCACCTCCATCCCCATGTGTCGCGCCACGATCGCCTCGGGGACGGTAGACATCCCGACCGCATCCGCTCCCAACTGCCGCAGCATGCGGACTTCAGCTGGCGTCTCGTAGCTCGGCCCGCTCACGGCCGCATAGACGCCCTCCTCCAGCGTCAGGCCCATCTCGCGCGCCACCTCGCGCGCCAGCGCTCGAAGTCGCGGGGAATAAACGGCAGTCATATCGGGGAACCGCGGCCCGAAGCGCTCCTCGTTCGGCCCGCGCAGGGGATTCACCCCCATCAGGTTGAGATGATCGGCGATGAGCATGAGCGAGCCCGGGCGCAGTCGAAGATTGATCCCCCCGGCCGCGTTCGTCACAATCAGCTCCCGCACGCCGAGCGCGCCCAGCACGCGGACGGGGAACGTCACCTCCTCCATTGAGTATCCCTCGTAGTAGTGAAATCGTCCCTGCAAGACGGCGACCGCCGTTGCGCTCAGCCGACCGAGCCAGAGGCGCCCGGGATGTCCCACGACCGTGACCGGTGGGAAATGCGGGATCTCCGCGTACTCGAGCACGAGGACGTCGGCGAGCCGTTCTGCGACGGCACCCAGTCCCGAACCCAGCACCAGGCCCACCTCCGGCGAGACGACGCCTCGAGCCCGAATAAAGCGCACCGCCTCCTGAACGCGTTCGTAGAGCGACAGCGTCATCCTCCCCCCTCGAGTGCCTCCGCGTCCTCTCTCGCTGCTCATGCTAGACGATCGTGGCTCACCCGGTCAACTGATCAACCCGGCGATCGTCCCCGTCAGGCATGTCGTCAGGAAGCCGCCGATCATCGCCCGCAGGCCCAGCTCCGCGAGATCGCCCCGCCGATTGGGCGCGATCCCCCCGATCCCGCCGATCTGGATGCCGATGGAGGCGAAATTCGCGAATCCACAGAGGGCGTAGGTGGCGATCATCACCGAACGCGGATGCAGCTCCGACTGAATCCGCGCCAACTCCGTATAGGCGACGAACTCGTTGAGGATGAGCTTCTGCCCGAGCAGATTCCCCACCTCCGTGATGTCCGCCATGGGCACGCCCATGACCAGCGCCAACGGGGCGAAGATCCGCCCGAGGATCCATTGCAGATTCGGCGGAATGACACTCACCCGAGCATGCAGAAAGCCGAGGATCGCGTTCACCAGAGCGATCAAGGCGATGAAGGCGATGAGCATAGCAGCGACGTTGATGGCCAAGCGCGCGCCGTCACTGGCCCCCCGCGCGGCAGCCTCAATGACGTTGCGATCCTCAGTCTTCACCTCGATGCGCACGACGCCGCGCGTGAGCGGTTCCTCCTTCTCCGGGATCAAGATCTTCGCCATCATGATCGTCCCCGGCGCGGCCATGACGCTCCCCGTCAGCAGATAGACGGGATTGATCCCCATGCCGATGTAAGCGGCCATGACGCCGCCGGCGATCGTCGCCATCCCCCCGAGCATCAGGCATAACAGCTCCGAACGCGTCATCGAAGGGACATACGGCGCGATGATCAACGGCGCCTCCGTCTGCCCCATGAAGACGTTGGCCGCGGCGGCCAAGCTCTCGGCCCCGCTCACCCTCATCGTCCAGGTCATGAACCTGGCCATACCGAGCACGATCCGCTGCATGATGCCGAGATAGTAGAGGATCGAGAAGAACGACGAGACGAAGATGATCGTCGGCAGCACCCGAAAGGCGAAGATGACGCCCAGGCTCTCTCCGGCCAGGGGGCCGAAGACGAACGTCGCACCTTCGACGGCGAAGGCCAGAAGCCGCCGGATCAGATCGCCGAGCCGATCGAAGAACCATCGTCCCGGAGCGGTCCGGAGGATCAGCAGTGCCAGCGCGATCTGCAGCCCCATCCCCCAGAGGAGAATCCGCGCGCTCACCTCGCGCGGGCTGTTCGAGAGGAGGAAGGCGATCCCCAGGATGACGAGGACGCCGACCACGCTGAGCGCTCGCGTGGTCCAGGGGACAGTGGCCGCGCGCGCGCGATCGCGCAGATCACGCGATGACGACTCGCTCGCGCTCACGGCTTGTGACGGCTCGCGCGAAGGCCACGCGAGAGACGGCCTCGGGGACGGAGGCTCGCGTTCTGGCTCCCCGATGATGGTGAGCGCTCCTGCAGCGATGAGCAATGCGATGAGGATGAGCCCTATCTTGAGCCGAAACATCCGATCGGTATTCATCCCCCCTCCTCGGAGTGCGGAGATCTTCCTCCAGATGGCGTCGGGCCCGGGCGAGAGGAGAGGCCGGCGAGCGAGCTCTCATAAGACGGCTTTGATCAACGGATCTGGGGGCGGCGCGGAATCGTCCAGAACAAATGCGGCGCGAACATGTTCCAGAGCCCGGCGAAGTCGCTCCGGATCGTTGTACAAGAGCGTGCAGAGCGCTTCGCCCCGCGCCACCCGCTCACCCACCTTCTTGTGAACGATGAGACCGACGGCGTGATCAAGGGGTGAGTGAAGGGTCTCGCGTCCGGCGCCCAGCAGCATCGTCGCCAGACCGAGCCGCTCAGCATGGGCCTCGATCACCACGCCTTCGGTCTCCGCGACATAGTCCCACCGGAATTGCGCCTGCGGCAAGCGAGCGTAATCGTCCACGACGCGCGGATCCCCGCCTTGTGCTTCAATGATCTGCCGAAATTTCTCCAAGGCGGCCCCACTGTGGAGGAGACGCTCGGCGGTTCGCCGCGCGTCATCCAAATCCGCGGCGCGATCGCCCACAACGAGCATGTGCGCGGCCAATTCCAGGGAGAGCGCGCGCAGGTCCTCCGGGCCCTGCCCCTTCAACGTCTCCAGGCTCTCGATCACCTCCAGGGCATTCCCAATGGCGCGCCCGAGCGGTTGGTTCATATCCGTCAGCAGCGCGCGCACGCGCTTGCCCAAGCGCCGCCCGACGTCCACCAGGCGCTCGGCCAGATCGCGCGCCTCCGCCTCGGTCTTCATGAACGCCCCCTTCCCCACTTTGACGTCGAGCACGAGCGCATCAATCCCCTCGGCGATCTTCTTGCTCATGATGCTGGCGACGATCAACGGGATGCACTCCACCGTCGCCGTGACATCGCGCAGGGCATAGAGCTTGCGATCGGCCGGGACGATCTCCTCGCTCTGCCCGACGAGCACAGCGCCCACGCGTTCGACCAACTGACGGATCGTCTCCAGAGGAAGCTGCACGCGAAATCCCGGGATGGATTCCAGCTTATCCAGGGTCCCGCCCGTGTGCGCCAGGCCACGACCGGAGATCATCGGCACGCGCACGCCGGCCGCGGCCACGATCGGCGTCAGCACGAGCGAGGTCTTATCGCCCACGCCGCCGGTGCTGTGCTTGTCCACTTTCGCTTCCGGCAGATGCGACAGATCCAGCGTCCGCCCCGAACGCACCATCTCTTCCGTGAGCGCCAGCGTCTCCTCCGGCGTCATGCCGCGCCACACGGTCGCCATCAAAAAGGCCGCCATCTGATAGTCGGGGATCTCCCCGCGCGTGTAGCCGCGAATGAGGAACGCGATCTCCGCGGGCGTGAGCGCCTGTCCCTCCCGCTTCTTTCGGATCAGATCAACGGCGCGCATGGGCTCCCCTCACGTCTGAGCGCGGCGCAGCAGGCATACGGCATAGGCGGCGATGGCTTCCCCACGACCGATCGCCCCCACGCCCTCGTTGGTCTTCGCCTTGATGTTGACCCGATCCGACGAGATGCGCAGCAGTTCGGCCACGCGCTCGCGCATCGCGCCGAGCACAGGGGCGAGCCGAGGCGCTTCGGCCACGATCGTCACATCCACGTTCTCGATCTCGAACCCGTGACGGGTGATCTCCGCGAGAACGGTCTCCAGGAGTCGCGCACTGCTGATGCCCGCATAGCGCGGATCCGTGTCCGGAAAATGTCGCCCCAGATCGCCGAGCGCCGCGGCCCCCAAGAGCGCATCGCAGATGCTATGAAGAACGACGTCGGCATCGGAATGTCCCGCCAGTCCCTTGGCGAAGGGGATCTCGATCCCCCCGAGGACGAGCCGTCGTCCCTTGACCAAGCGATGGAGATCGTATCCCAGGCCCACGCGCTCGCTCATCCCCCCTCCCTGGCGCGCAGCAGCGCTTCGGCTATGAACAGGTCTTCAGGCCAAGTGATCTTCAGATTGCGCACCGATCCCTCCACGATGACGACCGGCCATCCGCAGCGTTCGACGAGCGCGGCGTCATCGGTCGCCACGATCCCCTCCCGCATGGCGCGCTCATACGCCTCCCGGAGGATCGTCGCGCGGAACGCTTGCGGCGTTTGCGCGAGATAGAGGCGACGACGATCCAGGGTGGCGACGATGCGTTCGTCCTCGACCTCCTTGACCGTCTCGGCGATGGGGACGGCCAGAATGGCCGCTCCACTTGTCCGCGCGCGCGCGATGACGCGCGCGATCTCCTCAGGCGTCACGAAGGGCCGAACGCCATCATGAACGAGGAGGATGTCGGCGACGTCGTGCGGGATCGCCCGCAAGGCGCGAAAGACCGAATGCGCCCGTTCGGGCCCGCCCGCGATCACGGCCTCGAGTTTCGTCAACGGCGCGGAGCCGAGCATCGCCTCGGCGCGCGAGCGCAGCTCCTCCGGCACGACGACGAGCACTCGATGCACGTCCGCGCACGCCTCAAATGGTCGCAGCGCGCGAAGCAGAATCGGCTCCCCCAGCAACGGGAGGAACGCCTTCGGGACTTCCGCGCCCATTCTCCGCCCTCGTCCCGCGGCGACGATGATGGCGACGGTACGCTGACTCACACCCGCCCCGACCCCGCTTCGGAGACGCTCAGGATTCCTCCGCCACGTGCGAGGACCGCGAACCTCGCGTCGAACGCGCGTCCTCGACGTATCGCCCGAAGATCATCTTCCCCGCCGTCGTCTGCAAGACGCTGGTCACCGTCGCCTCGATGGTCTTGCCGATCATCTTGCGCGCGTTATCCACGACGACCATCGTCCCATCGTCCAGATACGCGACGCCCTGATTGGCCTCCTTCCCCTCCTTGAGGATGAAGACGCGCATCGTCTCGCCGGGCAAGACCACGGGCTTCAACGCATTGGCCAGTTCGTTGATGTTCAAGACCTCGACACCCCGCAGTTGCGCCACCTTATTGAGATTGAAATCGTTGGTCACGATCTTGGCCCCCAACTGCTTGGCCAACTCGATGAGCTTCTGATCCACATCCCGAAGCTCTGGGAAATCAACCTCGGAGAATTGAACCGTGATCCCATGCTTGGTCTGCAACCGCTGCAAGATGTCCAATCCCCGCCGACCACGATTGCGCTTGTGCGCATCCGGGGAATCGGCGATCTGTTGCAACTCCCGGAGGATGAAATTCGGGATCACGAGCACGCCCTCGAGGAATCCCGTCTCCACGATGTCCGCGATGCGCCCATCAATAATGACGCTCGTATCGAGGATCTTCATATTCCGCGAACTGCGCTCGCGCACGAACCCGCCCAGCGCCGAGAGATCGAGGAACTCTCCCTTGGCGGCGCCGACCATCAGGCCCACATACGCCATCAGCAGCAGCAACGCCAACGTCACGGAGGCGCGCACGTCCGGGGGCAAGGCGCCCTGAACGGTGATGAGGAAACCGATGAGCGTCGCGCCGACGATGCCGAGAATGGACCCCATGGCCGCTCCGATCAGCGTCTTCAACGAAGCCCGACGCACGCGCGTCTCGAAGAAGATGATGGCCAGCGCCAGGGCTCCAGCCGCTCCCACCGAGAGACGCGCGTCATGAGAGACGGGGCGAAGGAAATATCCCGCCGCGATGAGTATCGCTGTGAAGATGATGCGAATCAAGAGGACATCCGTATTCACCCTCATCTGCTCCCTCCACTCACCATACCATGAGGGCATGGCGATCCGATGCGACGGCGAGCGCTCGATGTCCCTCCGCTCATTCCGATACCACCAGCTCGAGCGCTTCGAAGATCGAGCGCACGCCGATGACCTCCAGTGCGGCCGGAGCGTCCACGCTCCGGCGATTATTCTCCGGCAGGATGAGGCGGCGGAAGCCCATC
>BEHM01000019.1 GCA_002923315.1 bacterium HR10 | reverse complement strand
TGGCGGAAGTTGTGGCGTTCCTCTTGCCATTCGTGGCAGGCGAGGCATCGCGCGTTTTGTTCTGAGACCGAGCGCCCTCGAAAAGGGAAGATCTTCGTCACATCCCCTCCGCCCTCGACGTGTTCTCGGCCTGGTCCGTGACAAGCCTCGCATCCCTTCTCCGACTCTTTGTATTTCGGGCTGCTGAGGGTCAGAAAGTGAGCCGTTCGCGTGAAGTGCGTGTAGAGGTCCTCGTGGCACAGCTTGCACGTCTCGGAACCCACATAGGGGCTCTCGGGTTGTTGGGATGGAGCGAGAAGCTTCCCAGGGGCGCGAGGGCCGATGCGGTTCGACGGCGAGGACGTGATCGGCGCCGCGCGGAGTATCACGCCGAGCGCGAGCCCACACGCGAGAAGGCCGAGGGCGCTCGGCCCGGAGAACAGCCGATGTCCGCGGGATCGGGAAGTGCGCATTCGTTGATTCATCATCCACCTCGTGCTCGCGAGATCTTATCGGATATTGAGCTGCTGCAGGATCGGCGGATTCGGCTCTTCGACCGCCAGGATGGTGTGGCAGAGATCACAGCTCTGGCTGATCGTCCGCCCATCCGTGCTCACATGCTGTTCGTCGTGACAGCGGAAGCAGCCGGGGAACCGCGTGTGCCCGATGTTGTCGGGATACGTCCCCCAGGTCACCTTCATCGAAGGGAAGACGTTCCGACGATAGAGGGCGTGCAATTCACGGATCGCGGCCTCGATCGCCTCGCGGCGGGAACGGAAGAGGTCGGGATAGTTCTCCTGATAGAAGGCGCGGACGCGGCGGGCGATCTCTTGGGCCGCATCCCCCGACGTCTCGGCGGCTCGCAGGACTTCGACGCCCAGCTTCTTGATGTACGGGAGCGTGCGGTCAATCCGTCCCATCGCCAGTGCTTCGTCCATCGCCTGGTCCGGGAGTTTGAAGATGTGCGTCGGACGATTGTGGCAGTCAATGCAATCCATGACGCGACGCTCGGCGCGAGCGAGCTGCTCGGGCGTGAGCGACGCGTCCTGGGCGACGAATTCCGTCACGCGCCCATTGGCCTCGCGCACCTGGACCCAGGGGATGATCTGCCGCTGTTTGTCCGCGGCGATATAGATCGTCTGCTTGTTCGGATCAATGTGCCAGCTGTGAATACCGCCATGGCCGGCCGCGCCCCCGCCGATGTGCATGAGGAGGACGGTCTTGAGTGGTGTGTTCGCTTCGTCTTCGGCGAAGCGGGTGATGACCTTGACGCGATCCCCGGTGAATTTCTCCGGCCAATGGCATTGCTCGCACGTATCACGCGAGGGGCGCAGGTTCTCGACCGGCGTGGGGATCGGACGCGAGTAGGTGTTGAAGGCGGTGGCGAAGACCTGTCCCACGCCCGAGAGCTTCGAGCGCACGAACCACGGGGCTCCGGGACCGATATGACACTCGACGCACTTCACGCGCGAATGGGGCGAATTGAGATAGGCCGTGTATTCCGGTTCCATCACAGAGTGGCACACCGTGCCGCAGAACTCGACCGAGTCCATGTAGGTCACGCCCTTGTAGGTCGTCAGGGAGATGAGGAGGAGATTGATGACGGTCAGCACGCTCACGATCCCGGCCGTGCGGCGCACCGATGCGCGGTTGAAATCAATACGCGGGTACATCTCGCGGGATGTCGGATTCGCCGAAGCGCCGCCTCGGGGCGCTCGCTTTCGCTCCCAATAGAGGCCGAAGGGGATGAGCAGCAGGCCCAGGACGAACACCCCCGGCAGGACGAGGAAGGCCATGATCCCGACGTAGGGTGTGTCGTAGAGGCCAAGCAAGCCGAGGATCATGAGGGCGATGATGAGCAGGGCGCTGACTGTCGTGAGGGCGCCTCCGAGAGCCGTGATCCAATTTCGGCCCACCAGGCGCATCAGGTCCCAGAACCACAGGCTCAGGCGTGTGATCATCCGATTGCTCCTCCTGCAGGGTCCGATGGGGGGTCCTCGGCGCCATCGGCCAATGTGGTGGTGCGGATTTCGGCCGACTCTTGAGGATCCCACTCTGATGCTGCCATCGCTGTCGCATCCCCGGCCGCATGCTCTGACCGAGCCGCTTCGGGGCTCCCGGCAGCCACCAGGCGCGCATAATCGAGCGGATGTTCGTGCTGATACCAGCTCAGTGAGACGCGTCCATCCAGCCAGGCCCAATTCATCGGGTACACGTCCGGATCGAAGATGACGTGATAGAAATGCCAGACGAAGATGGCCAGCGTCGCCAGCACGGCTTCATAGAAGTGAATCGTGAGGGCGACATCAACGACCCAACCCGGCAGCCATCGCGTCGTCTGCGCCTTGAACCAGACCATGAGTCCCGTCGCGCCCATGATGAGGGTGCCCCAGACGAGCGCCCAGTATTCGAACTTCTCGATGTAGCTGCAGCGATCGAAGAGCGGGCGATGGGCGCTGCGACCGAGGTAGTATCGCATATTCTGGACGAGATCGGCGATGTCCTTGCGCTGCGGTCGCATGTCGCGCCAGACCTGTCGGCCCTCGGCCGTCGCCATGAGGTAGACGAGGTGATACGCGCCGATGCCGAGCAAGATGGCACCGGCCACCCGATGGGCGATGCGGCGGAAGCTCTCGCTGGAGCCGAGCAGCCACGCCAGCCAGGAGTCCGGGTATTTCAAGGCGAAGCCCGTGAGCACGAGGGTGAAGAAGCTCACAAGCAGCAGCAGATGCTGCCATCGCTGTCGCGGCGTCAGGCGGAGAATCGTGCGCTCTTCGGTCTGGCGTCGTGCCAGCGCCTTCCTGCGCCAGATCACGCCGTTATGGAGGGCCATCAGGCCGATGGTGATGGCGATGAGCCAGAGGTAGATGCGCCGCACCCAGTGTTTGAGGATGCTCCCGAGATCTTCGGAGACGGGGACTTCAGCATGCACCTTCACACGCGCGAAATTCTCGCCGGCGCCCGGATGGCATTGCCCGCAGGTGCGCGCGAGATTGGCCTTATGCACCATCGAGCGAGGATCAGAGGAAGGCAGGATGTTGTGGACGCCGTGACAACTGGCGCAGTTGGCGACGACCGTCGAACCGAGTCGCGATGCGCGCCCGTGGTAGCTATCGAGATACGTGCTCACGCGCCCGCCCGGCACGCCGAACTCTTGCGTGAGACGAACACCCTCATGACATCGCCCGCAGGTCGTGCGGGCGAGCGCTTGCTGCGCGACCGGAGATGTCGGGTCAATATGCGGCTTGATCAGGTGAATGCCATGGCAATCCGTGCAGACGGGGGCTTGCCAGTTCCCACGGCGGATGGCCTGGCCATGGATGCTCTCCAGGAATTCATCGCGGATCGCGGTGTGGCACCGCCCGCAGGTCGCGGGCACGTTGAACTTGAAAATGGGCGATTGCGGATCCGCCGCCGATCGCACGTCGTGGCTGCGATGGCAGTCGGTGCAGACGGCCGCGCGCATCGAGCCGGCCGCGACCGCGCGCCCGTGAACGCTCTGCTGATAGGAGAAGAAGGGTTGCGCGCTGATGCCCGCCGGCTCGACGACGAACTGCACGCCGTGGCAGGAACCGCACGTGTGCGGAATCCGGGTGTGATGAGTCTTCGAACGCGGATCACTCGAGGGGAGAATCGTGTGCGCGTTGCCGTGACAGTCCAGGCAACCGGCGGCGCGCGCGCGTCCTTCGCGCACCGCTTTCGCATGCAGACTTTGCGCGTACGCTTCTTCCGCATCCGGATGACAGGTGGCGCAGGAGACTTTCTGCGGCGGGGGCTCGTGCGGATAGTCTCGAACATCCGCATGACACGTCGTGCAGTCGAAGGCTCCGTGAACGGACGCCTGGAACGCGCTCTCGCTCACGTGGACGCTCACGGTCTGGCCATTCACCGACTTGCTCAGATTCGGATCATTATGGCACGCCAGGCATTCGGCCGAGCTGAGGCGCGGAGCCGAAGCGCGGCGCGATGACTGCGCCAGAGTCGGAAGGCCGAGCGCGAGGATGAGGGCGAGAGCGAAGACTCCGAATGCGCCTCCGCCTCCCCGTTGTCCGATCGTGCGCTCTGTCTGGCTCTTCATCGAAAATTCGCTCACACGACGTAGGCAAACGGCGTGCCGCCTGCGATATCTGTGCGCATCTGCGCTATTGTCCACTACATGACTGAGTTAGCCGGACAAGTATAGCTGAACCGGTCGGGGGATTACACCCAGATCGGGCCTTCTCGCTCACCGCAGGCTTCGGTCATAGTGGCGGAAGGGAGGCCTCAATTGAAATTCCCGCCAGGAGGCGGACGCGACCGGATCGGGAGGGCCTGTGGCGAGCGCCTTGTCGGTCGTTCACCTCATGGTCGGTCAGGGTTCGCTCCGCAGTGGGGATTTCGCCCAGCTTTGGGGATTATCCCCCAGAGGCGAGGAGAGGGATGAGACTCGGGAGCGGGCGCGCGAGATGAAGAAGTTCTTGTCTGATCAAGGGTTCTCGGCGTTCGGCCGAAAGACCTTCGTTTTCGCGGCATGGCGTTTGCTATCGCTTCTGCACTGGGTGAGGTCGCGATGGTCTCACTCGCTGACATATGGGCGGGGAAGTTTGCAACCGAGCGAACAGGGGATCGTGCACGAGAGGGGAGCGGTGTGACTTTCGTCACAGCCTGTGATCCCGGAGGCGAGGTAAACTGGGCTCGGTCATCTCCCCGATTGGAAGGTCGGGGCCATGAGCACAGAGGAGGAAGCCATGGCTGAAGGGCGCGAGCGATTCGGGAGAACCCTCGAAGGATTCTTCTTCGCCTTTGCCCTCTTCACCATCGCCCTTGTGGGCATCGGCTTTGGCATGCGGCGGTGGTTGCCGCCGCTGGCGTCCGAGCACGGAGCCGGGATTGATCGGATGATCCGATACCTGATCCTCACCGTGGGGGTGCTCTTTGTCATCGGGCATGTGGCGCTCGGCTATTTCATTTGGCGCTTCAGCCGTCAAGATCGGGTCACCTATCGGCTGGCGAGTCCGCGCGCCGAGAAGCTCTGGTCCTTGCTTCCCGGCATCGTCATGGCGCTCGTCGCCGAGGGGGGAGTGCTCCTGATCGGGCTACCCATTTGGCAGAAGTACTATCTGCATCCGGCTCCTCCGGATGCGGTGCTTGTCGAGGTCACGGCGGAGCAATTCGCGTGGAACATTCGGTATCCGGGGAAGGACGGGCGTTTGGGGCGGACCGATCCTCGGCTCATTCGGTACGACAATCCGCTCGGGATAGACGCTGAGGATCCGGCCTCTCAAGATGACGTCGTGCAACTGGGCGTGATGTACGTCCCCGTTGGCCGGCCCGTTCACGTTCGGCTTCGCTCGAAGGATACGTTGCACAGCTTCTTCCTCCCGCATTTCCGCGTGAAGCAGGATGCGGTGCCCGGTATGACCATTGATCTCTGGTTCACGCCTACGCAGACCGGCGAGTTCGAGATCGCGTGCGCGGAGCTGTGCGGCTTCGGGCATTTCCAGATGCGCGGCGTGCTGCGCGTTCTCCCGCCGGAGGAGTTCCAGCGATGGCTGGCCGCGCAGCCGACGTTCTCCGGGCAGTGAGTAGGGGAGGAGCGTCGGCGCGAGCTCTCTTCAGGAGGAGGTATCATGGTTGGCGAGCATTCGGCGCGTGTGCATGAGGAGCCCGTGAGCTTCTGGCGTCGGTACATCTTCAGTACCGACCACAAGGTCATTGGGATTCAGTACTACCTGACGGCGATGGCGATGGCGCTGGTCGGGGGAACCCTGGCCATGCTCATCCGGTTGCAGCTCGGTTGGCCCGAGGCGAAGTGGCCGCTTCTGGCCAAGATCTTCCCGCGCGGGATGTCCGGAGGGGTGATGAACCCGGATTTCTACCTGGCCCTGATCACCATGCACGGCACGCTGATGATCTTCTTCGTCATCTCGCTCGGCCTGGTGAGTGGGTTCGGGAACTATCTGCTGCCGCTGCACATTGGGGCGCGCGACATGGCCTTCCCGTTCCTGAATATGCTCTCGTACTGGACGGTCGTGCCTGCGTGTGTGATCATACTCGCCTCGTTCTTCGTCGAGGGGGGAGCTGCGGCCTCGGGATGGACGGCGTATCCGCCGCTGAGCGCTGTGGAGCAGGCCGTGCCGGGATCGGGTCTCGGGCAGACGCTCTGGCTCCTCGGCATGGCGCTCTTCATCGCCTCGTTCACCATGGGCGGGCTCAACTTCGTCACGACGATCCTCAACGAGCGGACGCGCGGGATGTCCATGATGCGGTTGCCGCTCTTCATCTGGACGCTCTTGATCGCCTCGATCTTAGGGCTGCTGGCCTTCCCGCCGCTGACGGCGGCGGCTATTCTCCTGCTCTTCGATCGGCATGGGGGCACGAGCTTCTTCTTGCCGAGCGGGCTCTATTTCGGTGAGCGCGTCCTGCCGCACAGCGGGGGAAGTCCCTTGCTCTGGCAGCATCTGTTCTGGTTCCTCGGTCACCCGGAGGTCTACGTGCTCATTCTGCCGGCGCTCGGCATCGCGCTGGATCTTCTGCCCCCGTTCACCCGCAAACCGATCTTCGGGTATCGCCTCACGGTCTATTCCCTCTTCGCCATCGGCGTGTTGAGCATGATCGTGTGGGGGCACCACATGTTCGTGAGCGGGATGAACCCGTATGTGGGGGAGTTCTTCGCCATCGGGACGCTCGCCATCACGATCCCGTCGGCCATCATCGGCTTCAATTTGATCGCCAGCTTGTGGGGGGCGCGCTTGCAGCTTCGGACGCCCGCGCTCTTCGCGCTCGGGGCCATCGCCTTTTTCGGGACAGGGGGATTGGGTGGGATCTTCTTGGGGAACGCGACCTCGGATATTCAGCTTCATGACACGTACTTCGTCGTCGGCCACTTCCACTTCATGATCGGCGGGGTGACGCTGCTGGCGCTCTTCGGCGGCACCTACTATTGGTTCCCGAAGATGTTCGGGCGCATGATGAGCGAGCGCTTGGGGAAGCTCCATTTCTGGCTCACGTTCCTCTCATTTTACGCTGTCTTCCTCACGCAGCACTTCCTGGGGCTTGGGGGGATGCCGCGCCGGTACTACGCGTTCTCCAAATTTGAGTTCCTGGCGCCGATCCGCGACATGAACGCGTTCATCAGCATCGCCGCGTTCGTGCTCGGCGCGGCGCAGCTCATCTTCCTCGTCAACTTCTTCTGGAGCTTATTCCGGGGCGCGCGAGCGGAGCAGAACCCGTGGCGAGCGACGACATTGGAGTGGGTGGCGCCGACGCCTCCCCCGCATGGGAATTGGGGGGAGACGGTGCCGGAGGTCCATCGGTGGCCCTATGACTACAGCGTGCCGGGGGCGCCCGAGGACTTCACCCCACAGACCGTGCCACCGACAGTCGTCACCGTCACACAGTGAGCGGAGGAGCTGATGAAAAAACCTTATGCCGTTGAGACCCAACCCGGGCGAGCGCTCTGGGAGGTGCGCCTGTTGGGCGATCTCAGTGGTCCGCCTTCCGAGGACGGTCGCCGCAATGGGTTCAATGGCCCTCCCGAACGTCGGGAGGGATTTCCGGTCCCGAGCGCGCGCTTGGGATTATGGATCTTCCTCGGAACGGTGACCATGCTCTTCGCCGGGTTCACGAGCGCGTATCTCGTGAGGCAGGCGGGGCCTGATTGGCAGCCGCTCCCGCGCCCGCCGATCTTGTGGGTCAACACGGGAGTGCTCCTGTTGAGCAGCGTCCTGCTGGAGATCGGCCGAAGGCGAAGCGCCTCCGTGCATCGGTGGGCGAGCGGAGCGACAGCGCTTGGCGTGCTCTTCTTGCTCGGGCAGCTTCTGGCCTGGCGGGCGCTCCGAGCGCAGGGGATTTATCTGCCGACGAATCCGCACAGCTCCTTCTTCTATATCCTGACCGGCGTGCACGGCGCGCATGTCCTGGGCGGCGTGATCGCCTTGCTCTCTTTGCTCGTGCTCATGTGGCGGGGGGCTTCTGAGGACCGGGTCTGCCGCCGCTTGGCGTTGTGCGCCACCTATTGGCATTTCGTCGGCGGACTCTGGCTCTATCTTCTGCTGGTGCTCTTCCTCTTTTGAGGAGGGCGCGAAAGCGCGAGCGTGAGGGAGGGAGGGATGAATCAAGCAGCTAAGAGCGCAGGGATCGAATCGGTGTGGCGGGGGGGCATCTCCCCCTTCGCCGTGAGCTGGCGGAAGTTGATGATGTGGCTTTTCATCATCACCGATGGCCTGTTGTTCGCGGGTCTTCTGGCCGGCTATGGCTTCGTGCGCCTGGCCAGCCCGCGCTGGCCCAATCGCGCGGAGATCTTCCATCTGGACTTCATCGCGCTGATGACCTTCATCCTGATCACGAGCAGCGCGACGATGGCGACGGCCGTCGGCGCCGCGCGTCAGGGGCGTCCGAAAACGGTCGTCCGATTCCTGCTGCTGACGATCCTGGGGGGATTGAGCTTCCTGGGCTGTCAGGCGTATGAGTGGTCCAAGCTCATCGGCGAGGGGGCGCGGCTGAGCACCAATCCGTGGGGCGTTCCGCTCTTCAGCGCGGCGTTCTTCATCATCACCGGTTTCCACGGTTCGCACGTCCTGACGGGTGTGCTCATTCTCTCGATCGTCGCCGTGCGCGCGCTCCGGCAGCGCGTCTCGCCCGAGGGCGTCGAGCTGGCCGGCCTCTACTGGCATTTCGTGGACCTGGTCTGGGTCTTCATCTTCACGCTCTTTTACCTGATCTGAGCGGCGCGCGTCGGATTCGGAAGGAGGGGAGAGGGAGTATGAGCCAGACGCATCAGGCGCACGGGTATCGCGTATATTGGGTCGTTTGGTTCGTTCTGCTGATCGTCACCGTCGGCATGATGTCGCTGGGGACGGCGGGGCTGACCACGTTCCTCATCCTCATTTTGCTTCTGGGGATGCTCCTGAAGGCGTCGCTCATTAGCGGATATTTCATGCATCTGCGCTTTGAGCGAGCGAGCCTCATTCTCATTGTCGCCGTGGGCATTCTCGCGACGGCGGGCGTCCTCTTCTTCTTGATCGCGCCCGATGGTCTTCGGGTGTTGCATTCCGGTTCTCACGTGGACCTCGGAGGAGGGAGATGAGGCGGCGAACGTTTCACCGGCTGAGGCCGGGGATATGGGGCGTTCTCTTGCTCGGGCTCGCGGAGAGGGTTCTCTGGGCGCAATGCGCAATGTGTCGAACCGGACTCTTGAATTCACCGGAGGGGCAACAGTGGGCCAGCGGGTTCAATCGGGGAATTCTCTTTTTGCTCGCCGTTCCTTTTGTGATCGTTGGAGGGATTGCGGCGCTCATTTGGAGAGCGCAGCGTCGGCGAGCCCGCGAGGGGCTCCCGCAGGCCATGCGCACGGCTGCGGAAGCCCCGGAGCCTGCACTCACTTCTTCGCGAGCGAGCGGATGAAAGCGACCAGGTCCCAGATCTCCTTCTCCTTCAGCTTGTCCTTGTACGCGGGCATGAGCTTGGACTTCCCGAGAGCCGCTCCGCCTTCCGCCGTGATCTTGTAGAGGTCCTGGTCGCTGTATTTGGCCATCTCCTCGCGATTCGTCCAATCGCCGATCTTCACCGTCTTGACGGCCTTCATGGCCGGACCATCACCTTTCCCCTGCTCGCCGTGGCAGCGCTGGCAATGCTTCACATGCAGTTCCTTGCCGAGCTTGGGGTCTCCTTTTCCCTGAGCCCACACGGGAAGAGTCACCCCCACGGCGATGAGCGATGTGAGCATCACGTGCGAGATTCGCTTCATCAGTCCCCTCCTCCTTGAGTATGGAATCTCACGCCCCCGAGACATTATGCCCGAGCCTCGCCCTCTCCAGCAATCCCGGCCAGACGCGAAGACCTCGCGCGCTCCGCAGAGGAGGCGCGGTCGCGCCAGGCCTGTGCGCCTATCGAATTTCGCCGACCAGCAGCGCATGGACTTTCGAAACCGCGAACGCCTTTCCCTCTCCGTGGCAGACAGCGCAGGTCTCGACCGAGCCGGTCGTGTTGACGAACGCGTGAGCTTCGGCCGAGAGGCTATCATGGCAGGAGACGCAGGCGGTCGAGGTCGGCGGCGTCGGATTCTGGAAGCCGCGCGGTGTGACCGTCGCCAGTTGCGCGCGCACGGGCAGAAGGTTCGTCCCCGGCGTGTGACAGAGCTGGCAGTTCTTCAAGCTTGCCGGGAAGCGCACTTCATTGAAAGGAACGGGTTGCCGCGCGAAGTTGTACACCGTGTAGTCGCGCTCCAAATGCTCGCCCCGGTGGATCTTGTGGATGAGGAGTTTGAAGTCAATGCTCTCGGGCGGCATCTGATCGGCCGGACGTCGCGCTTCATCCGTGCCGGTCGGATTGTGGCAGATGACGCAGTGCTCGATGTTGTTATTGCGATTGCTCCCGTGCGCGCGGAGTGAGTCGTGGCACTTCAGGCAATTATTGAGGTCCACGACCTGCCGGCGCGCGGTCGGTTGCGCATCGGTGACGGCGAAGTATCGGACGACGTTATCCCCGGCATCGCGCACCGTGTTCGCGGGATCGCCCGGAGCTGCTGGGCCCGGATCGAGGGTGATGTTCCGATACCCCTCAATGCCCACCGTGTATGTGCCTCGAGCATCGGCGGGGAGCGGCGTTCGGAACGTGTAGCGATAGTTCCCCTCGGCGTCCGGCCCGATGGCACCGCGCGCGTCCTCGCTCACCCACCAGGCGTAGTCCGTCGTCGGCCCCCCGAGCACAAGGGCCAAGCGCGTCATCGCGCTCGGCGCGATCGGGCGTCCCGATCGGTCTCGGATTCTGAAGAGGACCGTCGGCGCCTGCCCCGGCCGCGTATCGGTCACCCCCACGATCTCGAAGACGACGCCTGGGAGTTGCCGCGACTTGAAGGGAATCGCGTGCGCTCCGGCCACCGAGAGATCGAATTCCTCGCCCGAGGTCGGTTGGTGGCACCGACTGCAGCGCGTGTCGTCCCGCTGGATGATCCCGACATGGTTCTCCCCCGTGGCGAAGTTCACGTTATCGTGGCAGGAGCCGCAGGTCGCCCGCGAGGGTTGCGTCAGATGATTATCGGCCTGCGTCGCACCGGCTGCATGACAGGTCGTGCAGTTCCGAATATCCTGCGGGAAACCAACGGTCGAGAAGTCGAAGACGCGCCCCATGAAGCCGATGATCCGATACGGCGTCCCCGCGCGCACGCTCGGGAGGTCGCGGCCGCGATGAATCTTGTGGATCATGACCTTGAAGTCCGCCGTGTTCCCCGTGTCGGGATCCGCCGTTTGCGGCTGGTGGCAGAGGACGCAGGTCTTGACGGTCACGTAGCGTCCGCCATGCGCCTGAAGTTGGTCGTGGCACTGATTGCATGCCGCCGTTGTGACGACATCGCGGATGGGCGAGACTTCGCCACCGGCCGGAATGAAATCCAGCGTCGCGTTGGCGACGAAGCGTTTCCCCAGCGTGGCCGTCAGGTCGCGCACTGCCGAGATCCCCACAGTGTGCGTCACCGTCGGATCATAATCCGCGGGCAGGATCGTTCCCGACGTGTAGACCACTGTTCCATCCGGGGAGTCCAGGAACGTCCCGCCAGCATCCACCCACGCCTGGGATACGGTTCCGAGTACCGCGCCCGTCTGCGAGCGCGTGGTGTAGGCCGTGTATTGCCGATCGCCGCGGTTGATGCGCGCGATGATCACGTTGATCTCCACACGCCCTTCGGTGCGCACGCCCGTACGATCCAACGGCGTGCCGCGATCATCCGTCAGTCGGAAGGTCACCACGACGCGCCGTTCGGGGGAGATGGTGGCGCTCAGAATCTGAACGCGCACCCCCGTGCTGATGGCGACTTGCGCGCGCGTCGGCCGATCGCTGCCGATCAACAGCGTGAGAACGAGCAGGCTTCCAAAGGCCACTGCTCCTGCCACGGTCCGCTTCATCGCCGTCCTCCTTTGCCTGGTGATCTCTCCCGCGAGGGGTGAACTCCCGCTTCCCCATCAGTAGGAGACCTCTTCTTCTCCCGCCGCTTCTTCAGGCGGGGCTTCTTTGAGTCGCTGGATCATCGTCCGGAGCCACTGCTTCACCGCTTCCTGAAGGCGCTCTTCATCTCCCGTCTGTTCCAGCGAAGCGACCGTCTCGCCCGCCTCATTCAAGGGGATGAAGTGGCAGGGGAGGCGCTCCTGACGGTGCTCCTCCGGGACGAAATCCAGCAGGACGCAACCCTCGTGGCATTCAGGGGGATGGCCGGGGACGAACCAATGGTTGATGCACACGACCGAATGTTGGAACATCGGTCGCGGCTTCCACGGCTCCCGCACCGATCGTCCGTACCCTCCGCCTTCGAGGACATCCAGCTCGGCTTCGAGCAAGCGGATCAGGTCTTCCCGTCGGCCTTTCATAGGTTCACCTCCGCTCACGAGGCCCTCAGGCGAGGCCGAGTCTCGGTGAGCACTCGGTCCACTTCGTGAAGGAATGCCCTCACATTGGTCTCCTTCACGACGTATCGGGTCGCCAGCCAGGATGTGTAATCATCCTGGAACGATGTGTACGCTGTCAGCAAGATCACGGGCACGCGCGGATGCCGGTGCACGATCTCCTGAAGCAGTTCCAGGCCATTCTCCCTCCCGAGCTTGATGTCCAAAATGACGAGATCTACCGGCTCTTGTTCCAGACATCGCATGGCCTCGCTTCCGGAAGAAGCTTCTCGGACCTCGTGCCCGCTCTCGCTCAACACCGTCGCATAGAGTAATCGCACGTTCGGCTCATCGTCAATGAGGAGAATGCGCGCCATGAGCTCCTCCTCTCCGCGCCCGTCTCAGGGGGCGCCGTGCTCTCGTCGAGCGCTCACGTACTCCATGCCCGCCCGAAGGCTCTTCACATTCAGCTCCAGGAGCGAGCGATCCTCGACTACGCGCTCCAGCGCGGCGATCACGGCCTCAGCCGGGAGCACGTGCGTGAGCTGCAGGTACGCGCCGAGCGCGACCATGTTCGCGGCTTTCGCGCTGCCCAGGCGATCGGCCATGCGCGTGGCCGGTACTGGGAGCACCTCCACATCCGTTCGTCGTGGCGGCATGGAGATGAGCGAGCTATCGTAGAGGATCACCCCCCCTGGGATCACCTCCGGCTCGAAGCGTTCGAGCGAAGGGCGATTCATGGCGATGAGCACGCTCGGACGTGAGACCAAGGGCGAGGCGATCGGCTCGCCCGAGATCGTGACATGACAATGGGCCGTCCCGCCGCGCATCTCCGGGCCGTAGGAGGGAAGCCAGCAGACGTGATACCCCTGCCGCATCCCCGCTTCGGCCAGCAATCGGCCCAGGAAGAGTACCCCCTGTCCACCGAACCCCGCGATCTTGATGCGCGGGTTGCGATAACGCGCCGGCGCGTCCACATCGTGCGGCCACGGCGGATGCGCCGATACCACGCCCTCCAGGCCGAGAAGCGCGAGGACCTCCTCCGGCGAGGAGGCCAGATCCGTGAGCTTCCCCTGGTGCGAGGCCGTCGGGGCGGACGGCCGCGTGGCCGAGATGTCTTTGAAGACGCCCAAGGGGAAGTATCGGAGCATCTCCCGCTGAATCCACTCGCACGCTTGGGCGGGCGTCATCCCCCATCCCGTGGGACAGGGCGAGAGGATTTCGACGAACGAGAACCCGCGCCCTTCGAGCTGCACCTGCAGGGCCTTGCGAATGGCCTTTCGCGCGCGCATGCGCGATTTGTTGTCGAAGAGGGCGACGCGCTCGATGTAGGTCGGGCCCTCCAGGCTGGCCAGCAGCTCACTCACGCGCAGGGGGAAGCCCTCGCGCTCGGGAGCGCGTCCCATGGGCGTGGTCGTCGTGACTTGGCCGGGAAGCGTCGTCGGCGCCATCTGCCCCCCGGTCATGCCGTAGATGGCGTTGTTGATGAAGAAGACCGTGATGTTCTCCCCCCGATTGGCCGCGTGCAGGATCTCGTTCCCCCCGATTGCCGCCAGATCACCATCTCCCTGATAGCTGATGACGATGCTCTCCGGGCGCGCGCGCTTGACGGCCGTGGCGACAGCCGGCGCGCGTCCGTGCGCGGCCTGAATGTTGCCCACGTCGAAGTAGTAATAGGCGAAGACGGCGCAACCGACGGGGCTGATCAGGATCGTGCGATCTTGGATGCCGAGGTCATCAATCGCCTCGGCGATATACTTGTGCACGTTCCCGTGACCGCATCCCGGGCAATAATGAGTCGTGCGCGGATCGCCCGGTTTGCGCTCAAACACCCCATAGATACTCTTCGGCTTCTCGTAGGCTCGCACGTACATCGTCGTCCTCGCTCACCTTATGAATTTGCTCAAGCAGCTCTTCAGCCGTCGGGACGATTCCCCCGAATCGGGTATAGAGCTTCACGGGGCGTGCCCCTTCGATCGCGAGGCGCACGTCTTCAACCAGCTGCCCGTGACTCAGCTCGACGACCAAGAAGACCCGCGCCCATTCGGCCATGACCGAGAGCTCCCGCGACGGGAAGGGCCAGAGCGTGATGGGGCGAAAGAGCCCGGCCCGAATCCCTTGCGCGCGCGCCTGAGTGACGGCGGCCTTCAGAACACGCGAGACGATGCCGTAGCCGATGGTGATGATCTCGGCGTCCTCGGTGCGATACTTCTCGTACATCACGGCCTGACGGGCCGCGCGCGCGTACTTCTCCTCAAGCCGTCGGATGTGCGCCTCCAGCTCCTGAGGGTCCAGGTAGATGGAGGTGATCAGGTTCTGGCGCGTCTCGGCCGTCCCTTGGACGGCCCATGGCTTCGCCACAGGCCGGGCGAGCGTGCGCGGCAGCTCGACCGGCTCCATCATCTGGCCGATGAAGCCATCGGTCAGGACGATGACGGGATTCCGATAGCGGTCGGCCAGCTCGAAGGCGAGCATCGTCAGATCACACATCTCCTGAACCGAGTTTGGCGCGAGCACGATCGTGCGATAGTTCCCATGTCCTCCGCCTTTGACGATCTGGTGATAGTCGCTCTGTTCAGGCGCGATATTCCCCAAGCCCGGTCCCCCGCGCATGACGTCCACGATGACAGCGGGCAGCTCCGCTCCCGCCAGATACGAGATCCCCTCTTGCATGAGGCTCAATCCCGGTCCTGAGGAAGCCGTCATCGTGCGCTCTCCAGCTGCCGCCGCTCCGTAGACCATGTTGATCGCCGCGACCTCGCTCTCCGCTTGAAGGAACGTCCCCCCGACGAGCGGGAAGTAGCGAGCGGCGGCTTCGGCGATCTCACTGGCCGGTGTGATTGGATAACCGAAGAAGGAGCGGCATCCGGCGAGGATCGCGCCGATGACGGCCGCTTCGTTGCCCTTCAGCAGAATTCGTGTCATCTCAACTCTCCTCACACGCGCGCGGCTGCGGCTTCTCGCCGGTAGACGGTGATCGCGGCGGGCTCGGGACAGGCGTAATAGCACACGCCGCATCCAGTGCACCCTCGACCCAGGTAGCGCGCCGGATGATACCCGTAGCTGTTCAAATGCTCCGCCAGGACGAGGACCCGCACCGGGCAGGCGAGAAGGCAAAGGCCACAGCCTTTGCACAAATCCTCGGCGATCTCCACACGCCCGCGATCAACGACCGTCTCGTCCGCCATCTTCCTGCTCCCCTTTTTTGAGGGAAGCAACTTTTGTACCGATCGGCGCGCCCCATCGGCGCGAGGCGGCTCTCCGGCTGGCCCATTCAACTCGTTGAGCGTTGAGGGCTTGTCCTGAGCCGCTTGCGGACTGGTGAGGAGGGAGGTTGCGCCGTGGCGCGCGAAATCGCGAGCCGAGGTGGGAGAATCACCCATTCGATGTGGGGAAGGGGGAACTTCGCGTGTGGGGGACTCCTCGGTCCCTCGCCAGAGTCCGTGCTGACGCCGTATCAGGCGCGCGCTCTCAAGGTTGAAACATTGGGACAAACGGCGCTGCAGTCGCTGTGGGTCCACCGGTGACGAAGGTACTCGGCCCCGTCATCACGTTCGGCGCGGCATGGGCTATGCGGCAGAGCAAGATGAGATCACGTGGCGCCATCTGCCTGCCTGATCTCTCGCTCGTCCATGGGTCGAATGCCCATCAGCACGACGAGCGAGACGATCACCGTGCGCAGCACCGTTCCCAACGGGATGTAGAGAGTGAGGGGCCTCGTCCAGGTTCCTTCGTGACTTCCGAAGCTCAGGGGACGGGGATGGCTGTGTGCGCGTCTGTTCACACCGCCCGTGATGATCCATCACGACGTCGCCCACGCGTGTAGCGCTTCGGCCCAGAGGAAGACCCGGCCATCTTGCAGCACGGCCACATGATGGGCGCGCGCTTCATCCTCAGCTCCCAGCGTCGCGCGCTCACCAGCTACGACGGGGATGGCTCGAAATCCCGCCCGGCGCAGCAGAGCGGATCTTCGCAAGGCGCGCTCGACGTCCCGTTCATCAATCACAGATGAGATCTCCACAGCCAGGAAAACTTCCGGCGCTTCCGGTTGAAGGCGCGGCTTACCGCTGACGAGCAGGTCGAGTTGCAACACATCGCGGAATTCTTCCGGCGACAGATGGGCTTCCAGCGTCTCCAGCAAGGCCCCCAGATCAACCACGCGAGGGCGCCGGAGCAGAGGACCGAAATACGCGACCGCCTTACTCTGATACATCAGCTCCAGCACTCGACCTTTGAGACCGCCCACAGTATCATCGGTACGCTTCTGGGCTTCTACCAAGGACCGCACCTGTTCGGCCAGGAGATAGATGGAAGACGTCAACTGCCGGATCTGTTCTTGCATCTGACGTTGCGCCTCGGCCAAGGCCGCCACTTGTTCTTCAACATGGCCCACGCGTTCCTCAGTCCGACGCTGAGCTTCGGCCAGCGCGGCGATTTGCTCCTCGACCCAGCTCATGCGCTCCTCGACTCGGCCCACGCGTTCCTCAGTCCGACGCTGAGCTTCGGCCAGCGCGGCGATCTGCTCCTCGACTCGGCCCACGCGTTCCTCAGTCCGACGCTGAGCCTCGGCCAGTGCGGCGATCTGTTCCTCGACCCGGCCCACGCGTTCCTCAGTCCGACGCTGAGCTTCGGCCAGCGCGGCGATTTGCTCCTCGACTCGGCCCACGCGTTCCTCAGTCCGACGCTGAGCTTCGGCCAGTGCGGCGATCTGTTCCTCGACCCAGCTCATGCGCTCCTCGACTCGGCCCACGCGTTCCTCAGTCCGACGCTGAGCTTCGGCCAGCGCGGCGATCTGCTCCTCGACTCGGCCCACGTGTTCCTCAGTCCGACGCTGAGCCTCGGCCAACTCTCGCACAATCTCGGGCAGTGCCAGAAGCTCATCCGTCAGCAGCAGGCGGCGCAACTCCGCCCGCCACTCCGGACGCTCCTGCAGCAGCCGGAGCAACTCCAGATAATCGTGCACGTCAAAGGCCATTGTCCCTTACCCCTTTCTTCGTCCCGAGCTCATGCTCCTTGCGCCATCGGCGAGATGGCAGTATCAAAATATACCACATTCTGCTCCGACGACCTCTGCCAGGCGAGGCCGAATTTGTGACTGGGGCATTGTCAAGCGAGAGAAGGCACTTTATCATTTGGAGGCCTACCCGATCGAATACGGGGGAGGGAGGGCTCATGAAACGGAGCGTGGGGATCATTTGTGGCCTGACGATGCTCCTGTGGTCCTGTTCGCCGCGTGTGGAGTACGATGTGGTGATCCGTGGGGGGACGATCTACGATGGCAGCGGTTCACCTCCGTTTGTTGGGGACCTCGCCATTCGCGGGGACACGATCGCTGCCCTCGGGCGCTTAGAGAATGCGCGCGGGCGCCTGGAGATCAACGCCACGGGGCTGGCTGTCGCTCCCGGCTTCATCAACATGCTCAGTTGGGCGACTGAATCGCTCATCGCCGACGGGCGCGCGCAGAGCGACATTCGGCAGGGGGTCACGCTGGAGGTCTTCGGCGAGGGGTGGTCCATGGGTCCGCTCAATGAGGCGATGAAGCGGGAGATGCTCGAACGGCAGGGCGACATCAAGTACGACATCCCCTGGACGACGCTCGGCGAATACCTGGAGTATCTCGTCCGGCGCGGCGTCTCCCCCAATGTCGCCTCTTTCGTCGGTGCGACGACCATTCGCATTCACGTCCTCGGCTACGAGAATCGGCTCCCGACGCCGGCGGAGATGGATCGGATGCGCCAACTTGTTCGCCAGGCGATGGAGGAGGGGGCACTCGGCGTCGGCTCTTCGCTCATCTATGCGCCGGCCTTCTATGCGAGCACGGAGGAGCTGATTGAGTTATGCAAAGTCGCTGCGGAATACGGCGGCATGTACATCTCGCACATCCGCAGTGAGGGGAACCGGCTGCTCGAAGCCATTGACGAGTTGATCCGCATCGCGCGCGAGGCGAAGATTCCAGCCGAGATCTATCATCTGAAGGCAGCCGGGCGCGCCAATTGGCCGAAGCTCGACGAGGCGATCCGTCGAATCGAAGCCGCGCGCGCCGCGGGCTTGCGCATCACGGCCAACATGTACCCGTACACAGCCGGCGCGACCGGCTTGAACGCCGCGATGCCGCCTTGGGTGCAGGAGGGGGGACATCGCGCGTGGGTCGAGCGGTTGAAGAATCCCGCTATTCGCGCGCGCGTCCTTCGCGAGATGCGCACGCCGACCGATCGGTGGGAGAACCTTTATCTGATGGCCGGCTCGCCGGAGAATGTCCTGCTGGTCGGCTTCAAGAACGAGGCCCTCAAGCCGCTTACGGGCAAGACGCTCGCCGAAATCGCCCGCATGCGCGGACGCTCGCCCGAAGACACGATCATTGACCTGGTGATCGAGGACGACAGCCGCGTGGACACGGTCTACTTCCTCATGTCCGAGGAGAACGTGAAGAAGCAGATCGCGCTCCCCTGGGTGAGCTTTGGCTCGGACGCCGAAGCATTAGCCCCGGAAGGGGTGTTCCTCAAGTCGAATCCGCATCCGCGCGCTTACGGGACGTTCGCCCGCGTGCTCGGCCACTATGTGCGGGAGCAGAAGGTGATCCCGCTCGAGGAGGCCATCCGGCGCATGACCTCACTCCCGGCTGAAAATCTCAAGCTCGATCGGCGCGGGCGATTGAAGGTGGGATACTTCGCCGATGTCGTCGTCTTCGATCCAGCGAAGATCCGGGATCATGCCACCTACGAGCGGCCGCATCAATATGCGACCGGTGTGATTCACGTTTTCGTCAACGGCGTCCAGGTGCTCAAGGATGGGGAGCACACGGGGGCGAAACCGGGACGCGTTGTGCGTGGCCCTGGGTATAAGGGGACGAACCGAACAACGCGCCCCTGAGGCGAGGGGCGAGACCACCCGTCACTGCCCTTCGCGCGTCCGTCCTCCAGCTGACGGTGCATGAGTGCATCCGGCTTTACTCCCATCTGCCCGGAAGGGGGGCCACTCATTCATCATGCGGGGGAGTGCTCAGCCAGCCAGCGTTCAGCATCCATAGCCGCCATGCAACCACTGCCGGCAGCGGTCACCGCCTGCCGATAGACGCGATCCTGCACGTCACCGCAGGCGAAGACGCCGGGCACGCTCGTCATCGTCGAGCCCGGGCGTGTCCGAATGTACCCCAGTTCATCCATCTCGAGCCATCCGCGAAAGACCTCCGTGTTCGGTTTGTGCCCGATGGCGATGAAGAGGCCTCGAACGGGCAGGATCGTTCGCTCCTCCGTCTTCACATTGCGCAGGAGCACACCCTCCACTTGTCGCTCGCCGAGGACGTCCTCGACGACGGTATTCCAGATGAACGTGATCTTGGGGTGGGCGAAGGCCCGCTCCTGCATGATCTTGGACGCGCGCAATTGATCGCGCCGATGGATGACATGCACACGCGTAGCGAAGCGCGTGAGGAAGAGCGCTTCCTCCATCGCCGTATCACCACCGCCGACGACGGCGACCTCGACGCCGTTGAAGAACGCGCCATCGCACGTGGCGCAGGCGGAGACACCGCGCCCGATCAGACGCCGCTCATTCTCCAGGCCGAGATATTTGGCCGAAGCGCCCGTGGCGATGATCACAGCATCGGCGAGCACCGGCAGATGATCGTCCACGAGCAATCGAAAGGGGCGCTGCGAGAAATCCACAGCCGTGACTGTCCCCCATCGCACCTCGGCGCCAAAGCGCACCGCTTGCGCTTCGAAGAGTCGCATCAGCTCGGGCCCCAGAATGCCATCGGGAAAGCCCGGATAATTTTCGACGAGCGTCGTCGTGGTCAACTGCCCACCTGGTTCCGGACCCTGAAAGACGAGCGGGCTCAACTTGGCCCGTGCCGCGTAGAGCGCCGCCGTGAGCCCAGCCGGTCCCGTGCCGATGATCACCACCTGACGATGCTCGGCATTGGAGAAATCCTTCCCTTCAAAAGCTGAGAGATCGGGACGATCCTGCGCCGCGCGATGCTCTTGCTGTCCCATCCTCGCCCCTTCCTCCGATTCAGAGAGTCTTTTCGCTCGCCCGCTCGAGGTCGAGCGTCTGGCTGCCTGATTCGAGAATGTAGCGGAGCTGAGGGAGGATTTTCAAGCTCTCCGGCGGCCGCCTGATCTGATCTCATGACCGCGCGCGATCGCGCAAGATCCGCTCAGCCGTCGCGTGCGCGCTCATGACGCAATCGCCGACGGCGATCCCTCCGCGGTAGTTCGCGCAGAAGTAGAGGCCCACGTGCTCCCGCTCCGCGCGATCAAGCGCGTCGAGGATTTCACCATAGCCGAGCTCGTATTGCGGGATCGCGCGCTCCCATCGGGAGACGTAGGCGAATTCCGGCTCTCCGCGAAGGCGCAAGAGGTCGGTGAGCTCTTCGGCCACGAGTGCGATCAGCTCCTCATTGGGGCGTCGAGCCAGCTCCGGTTGACGCATGCCGCCAACGAACGTGGTGAGGGTGACAAAGCCTTGCGGCGCGCGAGCGGGGAAGATCGTGGAGTTCCAGATCGTTCCCAGAATGCGCCGCTGCTCCTTCTCCGGGACGAGGAAGCCGAAGCCGTCAAGCGGTCGGCCGATGGCCGTCTCAGGGTATCCGAGGATGACCGCGCTCACCGGCGGGTAGACGATTCGGTCCAGCGCGCGGGCGGCTTCCGGAGCGAGCCGCTTAAGGAGTGAAGCCGCCGCATAGGCGGGCGTCGCCAGGACGACTCGTTCCGCGCGCAGGGTATCGCGGCGTCCGTCGCGCTCGAAGGCGATTTCGAAGGCCGCGCCGGCCCGCTCCACGCACAAGGCGCGCGTCGCGCACCAGACCGTGTTCCCGAGCGCGGCGGCCAGGGCGCGGGGCAATGCCCCCATCCCCTCCCGAAAGGAGAAGAGACGCGCCGCGATCTTCGGGGCTTCGCCGCGACGGCGCCGCTCCCGCGCTCCGCGCAGCATCCCCAGAAACAGCCCCCCATATTGGGCCTCCAGCGCGTAGAGGCGCGGGAAGGCGAAGCGAACGCTCAGTCGCTCGGGATCGCCCGCATAGATGCCCGCGACAAATGGGTTGACGGCGTAATCGAGGAACTCTTGCCCCACGCGTCGCCGCGCGAAATCAGCGACGGATTCCTCTCGATCAGCACGACCATGAAACGGTTCGGCGAGCACGCGCAGCTTCCCCTTCCAACTCCAAAGCCGGCTCCGCAGGAAGGCCAGGGGCGTCAGAGGAAGCGGATGCAGCTCTCCGCCGCGAACGATGTATCGGTTCCGCGCGGCTTCAGATGCATACACCCGCTCGCCCGCCAATCCGGCGGCCGCGATCAGCTCCTGAAAGAGTGGCGTCGTCTCCAGGGCGCTATTCGGCCCCAGCTCGATCAGGTATCCCTTGAAGCGCCGGCTTCGCATCGTCCCCCCGACGTCTTCTTCGGCTTCGAGGACCAGGACGCCAGCGCCCGCTCGCTTCAGGAAGAATGCGACGCTCAATCCCGAAATGCCGGCTCCGATGATCGCGACCTCAACCCCCATGACCGAGCACGTCGAGCACGATCGCCGCCAGCGCGTCGGCGAACGTCTCCGAATCGTTCAACGCCTCGACGAGCACGAAGGTGCGCACGCCATGTGCGCGGGCGATCTCTCGAACCTCATGCCCCAGCTCGTAGAGCGTCTCGATGTGATCGGAGACGAAGCTGATGGGAACGAGGACGAGATCTTGCACCCCCTGGCGCGCGAACTGCTTCACGACCTCCACGGTGGACGGCTCGAGCCACCGAACCGGCCCGACCCGGCTTTGAAACGCGAGCGCGGTGGGGACACGGGCATAGATGTCGCGGTGCTCGCTCTCCGTGCGCAGATGCGTGAGGATGGCCTCGACCGATCGCTTCGTCTCCTCCAGGTACGGATCGCCATTTTCGATGAGGCGCACGGGCAGACTGTGCGCGCTGAAGATGAGTGCCCAGGACGAATGCGCGTGCAGATGGTGGCGACCGACAGCTTCCTCGATCCGTTCGCTCACGGCGCGCACATAGAGGGGATGATCGGGATAACTGCGGATCGTGGTGATGGGGATCGAGGGGGAACCATACCGCTGCCAGACCCGCTGGAATTCGTTCAAGCTGGAGCCCGTCGTCGTGAGGGAGAATTGCGGATAGAGCGGCACGAGCGTGAGCGCGCGGACGCCGTCAGCGAGCGCCGCTCGGACGGCCTCCTCGATCAGCGGGTGCCAATAGCGCATGCCGATGTAGACGCGGCATTCCAGATGCGCGCGGAGCTTTCGTTCCAGACGCTCGGCCTGACGCTCGGTCCATTCCCGAAGCGGCGAGCGTCCGCCGATCTGCGCATAGTGGCGGGCGACCACACGAGCGCGCCATTTCGCGATCGCGCGCGCCAGCGGACGCTGCCACAGCCGCCCCATCGGCACGCGGAAGATGTCCGGGTCGGAGAAGAGATTGAAGAGGAACGGTTCGACGGCGCGCAGCGAATCCGGTCCGCCCAGGTTGAACAGGATGATGCCGTGCTCGGGCATGACGACCTCCGGGCGAGGGCTCGCGGTCACACGGTTCGCGAGAAGATCGGCCGTTCGCGCATCATCCGCTCCAGATGCGCATCGAAGCACATGGCGATATTGCGGATGACCAGCCGGCCGAGATCCGTGACGATGAGTTTCTCCCCGGTGATCCGCAGCAGACCGTCAGCGACGAACTCCTCCAGCTTCGGGAGCGCGTCAGCGAAATACTCATCGAAGCGGATGCCGAAGGTTCGCTCCACGTCGGCCTTCGTCAGCTCCATATCGCACATCAGCCGCATGATGACGTGGCGGCGCAGGACATCATCATCCGTCAGCCGGTATCCGAGCGCCGTCGCGGGCCTTCCCTCCGCGAGGCGCGCGTAGTAGTGCTTCAGCTCCTTGTGGTTCTGCGCGTAGATGCGGTCGAACTGACTGATGGCCGACATGCCGAAGGCATAGAGGTCAGCGCCGGCGCGCGTCGAGTAGCCCTGGAAGTTGCGATAGAGCGTCTTCTCCCGTTGCGCGCGCGCCAGCTCGTCCTCCGGCTTCGCGAAGTGATCCATGCCGATGTAGACGTATCCGGCCTGGCTCAAGGTCTCGATGGTCAGCTTCAGCAACCGCAGCTTCGTCTCCGGCGGGGGAAGGTCCTCCGGCCGGATCAACCGCTGATGCGGCTTGAGCCACGGCACATACGCGAAGTTGAAGACAGCGAGCCGATCGGGCGAAAGCTCGATCACCGTCTCCAACGTGCGCGCGAAGGAATCGAGCGTCTGGAAGGGAAGGCCGTAGATGAGGTCCAGGTTGATGCTGCGGAAGCCCAGCTCGCGCGCCCACTCGATAGCGCGGCGCGTGATCTCCTCCGGTTGGATGCGGTTGATGGCTCGTTGGACGGTGGGATCGAAATCTTGCACGCCCATACTCACCCGATTGAACCCGCTCTCGCGAAAGGCCCGCATGTGCTCGACGGTGAGCCCGCGCGGATCAATCTCCACACCGATCTCGGGATCCTCCGCGTAGGGGAAGCGCTCGGCGATGAATCCGGCCAGTTCGCGAATCTCCTCCGGACGCAAGTACGAGGGGGTACCACCTCCCCAGTGCAATTGCGTGACCTTTCGCTCGGGAGCGATCCAGGCGCGCAGCATGGCGATCTCCTGCTTCAGATGATCCAGGTACTTTCGGATCGTCTCCGGCCGATGCGTCACCAGCATCGTGCAGCCGCAAAAGTAACAAAGCGTATCGCAGAACGGGATGTGAACGTAGAGCGAGAGATCGGCATTCGCCCGCGCGCTGTTGTTCTCCAGAATGGCGCGTCGGAACTCCTCCGGTCCGAACTCCGGCGTGAAGGCCGGGGCCGGAGGATAGCTCGTGTAGCGCGGTCCCGGCCGATCGTATTTCCGAAGCAGGTCCAGTTCGACAAATTCCAAGCTCTTCATGTCGGCAGCTCCTGATTCAGTGCGGCGCTCTCGCGCGAGGCTCGGTCGCCCATCAGCCGAGCGTTGATCCCTTCCGATCCTCGACATGATATTTTGGACTCTCGCGCTTGACGGTGTCCACGAGCCGACGCACATTCTCGACCGGAGTCTCCGGCAACACACCGTGCCCGAGGTTGAAGATGTGCCCCGAGCCGGGGCCGAATCGGGCGAGTACGCGTCGAGCTTCCCGGACGACGATGTCGGGCGAGGCGAGCAGAGCGATCGGATCCAAATTCCCCTGAAGGGCGACGCGATCGCCGACCTGTTGGCGAGCGCGCGCCAGATCGCAGGTCCAATCCAAGCTCAGGACATCCGCGCCCGTCTCCGCGAGGGTCTCCGTCCATGCGGCCGTCCCGCGCGAGAAGAGCAGGATGGGGACATCAACGCGTCCGGTGGCCTTGAGCTCCTGGATGACGCGGCGCACCCCCGCGAGCGCGAACTCCGCGAAGGAATCGGGGTCGAGGAGTCCGGCCCACGTATCGAAGAGCTGCACGGCGTGCACGCCCGCCTCGATCTGAGCTCGCAGGAAGCGGGCGACAGCGTGCGCGATCTTCTCCAGAAGCGCGTGCGCCACATCCGGAGCTTCGCGAACGAACACCCGCGCGCGCCGGAAATCTCCCGTCCCGCTGCCTTCGACCATGTAGGCCAAGAGCGTCCATGGGGCTCCGGCGAATCCGATGAGCGGCACGCGCCCGCGCAAGCGCTCCAACGTCGCGCGGATGGCTTCCAAGACATAGCCGAGCTTCTCGTGCGGATCGGGGATCGCAAGGCGGGCGACATCGGCGGCCGTGCGCACGGGATGCTCGATCTGTGGTCCGAGGCCGTCTTCAATGCGCACCGCGAGTCCCATCGCTTCAGGGACGACGAGGATGTCCGAGAAGAGGATGGCGGCGTCAACATCGAGTTGTTCGACAGGCTGGAGGGTGACCTCGGCCGCCAGTTCCGGCGTGCGGCAGAGCGTGAGGAAATCGTAGCGCTGGCGCAGCGCTTGATAAGAGGGCAGGTATCGTCCCGCCTGGCGCATCAGCCAGATGGGCGTGCGCTCGGTCGGCTCTCGCCGGCACGCCTTCAGGAAGAGGTCATTCTCAAGCGGTTTCATCGGATCTCTCCGCGAGGCATGCTCGAAGGATCGCGCGGGCGAGCGCTTGTGCCGGAGGGACGCCCGACATCGCCTCAGGGCGAAGATGCACAGGCAGCCCCATCGCCTGGCACGCGCGCGCCGTGGTCTCGCCGATCACGGCGATCTTGGGCGGGCGCCTCTGCGGCTCGCGGAAGAGCGCCGGGAAGTCCGGGAAGAAGTCCAGGAAATTCCGCACGCTGGAAGGGCTGAAGAAGGCGACGACGCGAATCTCCCCGCGCGCGAGCGCCGCCCAGATGGCCTGTCGCACTTCCGGAGGGGGATCGGGCTTCACGGTTCGATACACGATGACGTCATCCACCGAGAGGCCGGCCGCTCGCAATCGGCGCAGGAGGGTCTCCTCCGCCAGGTCGCCTCTCGGGAAGAGGAAGCGGCGCTGCGACGCCATGGGCTCGGAAGCGAGCGCCGCCGCCAGATGCGCGGCATCGAACGCCTCGGGCAGGGGAGCTGTGGTGAGACCATAGGCCGCGATCGCTTCCGCCGTCTTCGGACCTACGGCGTGGAAGGTGCGTGTGCGCAGATGCGCGAGATCGAAGAAGCGCGCGCATCGCTCTAGAAAGAAGCGGACGGCGTTCGGGCTCGTGAAGATCACATCGGTGTAGTCGGCGATCTGCCGGATGCGCTCATCGCACGCATCCCATGACTGAGGGGGAGCGATCTCGATCGTCGGGAAGATCAGTGGATGCGCGCCCGCATCACGGAGGCGGTCGGCCAGCTCTTCCGCCTGATCGCGAGGCCGCGTGATGAGGACGATGCAGGGACGGTGGCTTGGGAATTCCGATCTCATCGTCGCTCCCGCATGCGAGGGGGAAGTCTAAAGGGGCCGCGCGGTCGGCGTCAAGCGGAGCGCTCGTCCTTCTCTCTCGCTCCGGGACTGTTCGGGGTGGTACAATAGCTCATGCTTCGGCCGGTGAGAGCCGAAGTGCGGGCGATGCGTGTTCGCCCGGTGACGTTGATTCGGGAGGTCACGGCCTATCGGAACGGTCTTCGGTCAGACGCACGGATTGAAGGCGAGCCATCGGCGGCGGTTGGAACGCCTCTATCATCGCCGCCTTCCCCCGGACCAGATCATCACGCCGGAGTTGGCGCGCACCCTCGCCGAACTCTCCCATGAGATGCATCGGCAGGTGGGGATTCTCGTGGATCGCAAAGGGCGGATCGAGTACGTCGTCGTCGGCGATGCGCGTCAGATCGTCTGGCCGGATCTGCGGCGCGTTCGGACCTCCAGCGGGCGATTTTGCGGGCTTCGCTGCATCCATACGCACCTCAATGGCGAATCCTTCACGGAAGACGATCTGACGGACCTGGCGCTGCTGCGGCTGGACGTGATGGCGATCGTGGAGGTGACCGAGACGGGCATTCCGGCGCGCGTGCATGTGGCGCATCTGATGCCGGCGCAGCCGGGGGATGCCGATGGGGGGAGCACTTCCTTCGCGTCTCGATTTCAGCTACTGGAGCCCCAACCGCCCGGTCACCTCTCGGTGAATTTCCTGGAGCTGATCGAGTCGCTCGAGGAGGAGCTGGCGCGCAATCGCCGCCTGGCGCATCCGCAGGATGAGCGCGAGCGGGCGCTCTTGGTGAGTGTGACGACGGGGTCTCTGGCCGAGGCCGAGGAGTCGCTCGAGGAGCTTCGGCAGTTGAGCGATTCAGCGGGCGTCGTCGTCCTGGATGCCTTCGTGCAGCGGCGCAAGGCGTACGATCCGAAGTTCCTCATCGGGAAGGGGAAGCTGCGAGAGGTCCTCACTCGCGCGCTGCAGTTGGGTGCGGATATGATCATCTTCGATCAGAGTCTGACGCCGGGACAGGTGCGCGCCATCAATGCGGCCACGGATTTGAAGATCCTCGATCGTCCACAACTCATCCTGGACATCTTCGCGCAGCGGGCGCGCTCGCGAGAGGGGAAGTTGCAGGTCGAGCTGGCGCAGCTCCGCTACCTGCTGCCGCGATTGACCGATGCCGATACGGGACTCTCGCGGTTGACCGGCGGCATCGGCGGGCGCGGTCCGGGGGAGACGAAGCTGGAGATGGATCGGCGGCGGATTCGCGAGCGCATTCGGCATCTGGAGGAGCAGATCGCCGCGCTTCGCACGGAGCGAGAGCAACGGCGTCAGCGGCGACGACGCGCGCAGATCCCGGTCGTCTCCATTGTCGGCTACACGAATGCGGGGAAGTCCACGCTCCTGAACACGCTGACGCGCTCCTGTGTGCTCGCCGAGGAGCGGATGTTCGCGACGCTCGATCCCACGAGCCGCCGCTTGCGCTTGCCGCAGGGGCGGGAGATCATCCTCTCGGATACGGTGGGGTTCATTCGTCATCTCCCACCGGATGTGCTCCGCGCCTTCCGGGCGACGTTGGAGGAGATCGCCGATTCGGATCTCCTCATTCACCTGGTGGACGCCAGCAGCCCGCACATTGAACGGCATATCGAGACGGTGGAGGCGACGCTGCGGGAGTTGCATCTGGGACAGATCCCCCGCTTGCTCGTCTTCAATAAGAGCGACCTGGTGGCCCCGGAGATCGTGCGCAACCTCTGTCGCAGCTACGGCGCGCTCGCCATCTCGGCCCTTCATGCGGAGACGCTCGGGGAGTTGCTGGAGCGGATCGCGGAGCAGTTGGGAGGATGTGGGGGAGCGGATGAACCCTTCGGGGAGACGTTGGTGGGCGTACGCGCATGAGGGAGCTTCGGGAGGACATCGAGGCCTTGGCCGCGCGCTTCTGGGAGCGGCTCGTCAGGCGCACGTCGCCGAGCGTTGCGTTCTGGCTCTGCGCAGTTCCTCTGGCCGCGCTGACGGCGGTGCTCGTGGCGCGGTTCCCACTGTCGGCGTTTCCACAGTATCGGGTGGGGGAAGTGCTCCGGACGGATGTGGTCGCGCCGACGGAGTTGATCGTCGTGGACCCGGAGCGCACGGCGCGATTGCGCCAGGAGGAGGCGCGGAAGATCCCGCCGATCTTCCGGTTTTATCCGGATCGGGCCGAGGACGCCCGATCGGCTCTGCGGGAATATTTCGCGCTCGGGCGCGAGCAGTTCGCCAAACAGATGGAGGCCAGCTTCGGGAAGCGCGCGCTGAGCGCTGAGGAGTTGAAGCGTCGTCGCATACGGGCGCGTTTGGAGACGCACGTCGTGGCCCCGCTTCGGGCTCAAGGGGCGCCTTTCCCGCTGACGGAGGAGATCGTCTCGATCTGGGCGCTGGGACAGAGCGGGGAGTCAGTGCTCGCCCGTCTGGAGGCGGCGCTTCAGAGCGTCATGAGTCGGTATATTCGCCCCGATGGTGAGCCGCGCGAGCTGGCGGAGAATCTCACCGGAGAGGTGCGCATCGTTCCGGCTCAGGTGGAGCCGATGGAGGAGATCGAGCGTCTTCAGGAGCATCCGCGCGTGCGGGCGAGCGAGGTCATTCCGCTGACGGAGGCGCGCCAGGCCGTGCGGCGCTCCTTGAGCGAATCCGACGCCCGACTGTACGGCACCTGGCTTGCGGACCTTGTGCGCGTGAATTGTCTGCTGGCCGAGGACCTGACCGAACGCTTGCGTCGTCACGCGACGGCGCACCTGGTGGCCACAACGCGCTATGCGCCGCGACAGTTGATCGCGGCGCGCGGACAGATCGTCACTCCTCAAATTCAGGCCGCCTTGGAGGCGTTGCGCCGACAGGCGGCCGATGCGCGTCCGGGCCGACGGGCACTCGGTTTGTGGATCATCTCCCTGGTGTTCTATTACGCGCTCTGGCGCTTCGCCGCGCGCACGCGCGTCTATTATCTCACGCCGCTCAAGATCTTCTTGCTGGCGGCGATCTCGATCTCCGCCCAGCTCTTCATCGTGCGCGCGGGCCTGGCCATCTCCAGCGGCATCGCTTATCGGTTGGGGACATTCGATTCCCCTGAGGGGTATCAGTTCGCCATCCCCTATGCGGCGGCCGCGCTCGTGGTCGCCGTGTTGCTGGAACCGCGCTTGGCCCTGGTGGTGGGGTTACTGGTCTCGCTGCTCGTCGGCGTGCTGGCGCGAGACCTCTCGTTGTTGCTCTATGCCGCGATCGGGAACATCGTGGCCGTCTATGGCGTCGGCCGGTATCAGCGGCGGGACACGATCACGCGCGCCGGCCTGATCATTGGGGTGGCGAACCTCGGGGCTACCGGACTGATCCTCCTGAGCCAGGGCGAGAGCATGGTCTTCGGTCCCATCCTCTGGAACGCCGTGTGTGGAGTGACGGGGGGGGTCCTGACCGCAGCCCTGGCGGCGTTCGCCCTGCCGATCAACGAATCGCTCTTTGGCATCGTCACGGACGTGAAGTTGCTGGAGTTGTCCAATGTCGAGCTGCCGCTGCTCAAACGCTTGGCCATTGAGGCGCCGGGGACCTACCATCACTCGCTCATCGTCGCGACGTTGGCCGAGGAGGCGGCCAAGGCCATCGGCGCGCACGCGCTGCTGGTGCGCGTCGGCTCGTACTATCACGATGTGGGGAAGCTGGCCGATCCCGGCCTGTACATCGAGAATCAGCGCGCGGGGAGTAATCCGCATGATCGCTGGCCGCCGGAGGAGAGCGCCCGTCGGATCATTCAGCACGTGAGCGAGGGGATTCGCTTGGCCGAGCAATACGGCTTGCCCCGGCAGATCGTGGACCTCATCCCTCAGCATCATGGGACGCGGCGCCTGCATTACTTTTATGCGAAGGCTCTCGAGCGCGCCGCGGTCTCGGGAACACCGGTGGATGAGCGGTGCTTTCGCTATCCGGGTCCGAAACCGCAGACGATCGAGGCGGCCATCGTGATGATGTGCGATAGCTCCGAAGCGGCTGTGCGCTCGCTCCGACGCCCCACGCCGGAGAAGATTCGGTCGCTCGTGCGGCGGATCATCGAGGACATGGTGACCGACGGACAATTCGATGAGTGCAATCTTCGGATGCGCGACCTCACGCGCATCCGGGAGACGATCGTTCAGACGTTGGGGACGATCTATCACGAGCGCGTCCCCTATCCCGGCTTTCGGGAGGAGGAGTTGGTGGCTGCGGACGCCAATTATGAGGCTGTGCCGAGCCTCGACTTCTTGCGCGTGGCCTCCTCGCGGCCTGATGCGGATCAGCCGGAATCCGTGTCGTCCGCCGCGGAATGTGAGCCGGCTCCTGCGGAGAACGCCCCGGAGGGGATGGAGTCGGCGACGCTCTCGTGGGGACGCGACGTGGCGGAGTCATCGCCTCCCTCTTCGTCTGCCAAAGGCGCTTCGTGAGTCCGCGCGCGATTTCACGGTGCTCGACATTCGCCCCAGGAGAGAAGCGATGCGGCGCGTGAAGATCGTCGCGACCATTGGACCGGCTTCGCGCTCGATGCTCCCGGCGCTCATCGAAGCGGGCGTGGATGTCGTGCGGCTGAATATGTCCTATGGGACCTATGAGGAGCACGCGGAGACCATCGCGAGAGTGCGCGAGGTGGCGGACCGCATGCGACGCGCCGTCGCCGTATTGATGGACCTGGCGGGGCCGAAACTGCGAATCGGGGACTTGAAAGATGGACGACCGATTGAGGTGCCGACGGGAGCGCGCCTGCGCATCGTCGCCGAGCCGATTGTGGGCGATGCGACGCGCCTCTCGACGAATTACCCCGCGTTGGTCGAAGAGGCCGCCGTGGGCGATCGCATCCTGCTCGATGATGGGGCGCTCGAGCTGGTGGTCGAGGAGAAGGAAGCCGGTGCCCTCGTCTGCCGCGTCGTCCATGGAGGATGGCTGGGGCCGCGCAAGGGTCTGAATCTTCCGGGCGTCTCGCTGTCGCTCTCCGCGCTGACGGAGAAGGATCGGCGCGATCTCCGGTTCGGGATCGAACAGGAAGTGGACTACATCGGTCTCTCCTTCGTTCGCTCCGCCGCCGATTGTCACCTGGCGAAGCGGGTGATCGAGGAGGCCGGCGCCCAGATCCCCGTGATCGCGAAGATCGAGAAGGCCGAAGCCGTTCAACGCCTGGACGACATCCTTCACGCGGCGGACGGGCTCATGGTCGCGCGGGGCGATCTCGGCGTCGAGACGTCGGTCGAGAGCGTCCCCGTCCTGCAGAAAGAGATCATCGCGAAAGCGAATCGTGCGGGGAAGATCGTAATCACGGCGACGCAGATGCTCCAATCCATGATCGAGAATCCGCGCCCGACGCGCGCCGAAGCTTCCGACGTCGCCAACGCCGTATTCGATGGCACGGATGCCGTCATGCTCTCGGGGGAGACGGCTGTCGGGCGATTCCCCGTGGAGGCCGTGCGCACAATGGACCGCATCGTTCGAGCGGCAGAGGCCTCGCCGCTCTCCCGCTCGCGACTCCGAGAAGCGGTGAGCAATCGGCCGTCGGGATCCTATGGGCGAGCCATCGCGGAGGCCGCGGCGTTCGCTGCCGAGGAGGTGAACGCCTCTCTGATCGTGGTGTTCACCGAGAGGGGGAACATGCCTCGGCATCTCGCGGCGCTCCGCCCCGCGCAACGGGTGATCGCGCTCACGCCGTCGCGCACCACCTATCGGCAATTGGCCGCCGTCTGGGGTGTGGAGCCGTGGCTCTTTCCGTTCCCCGCGGGATCGGATGATCTCCTCGCCGCATGCGATCACCTGCTGCTGAGCGAGGGCTTGGCGCGCATGGGGGACGTGGTCGTGCTCATGGCCGGTACGCTCCGCGGCCTCGGCCTCTCCGACATGATGAAGCTGCATCGGGTCGGGGAGCCCTCTCGATGAGGCTCGGATGGGCTCAGGCCTCCGAGGCCTCCGCGAATTCGATGACGAGCGTGTCCCCTTTGTACGAAGCGGATCGAATGCGGCTTTTGATCAGCTTGTGCGGAAGGAGGACGTGGCGTTTGAAGCTGCCGATGCGGATGATCAGCTCATCGGCGTCCCGATAGAGATCAATGTGCTCGCGACTGGCGAAGGGAAGCTTGAGCTGCAGCACATACCGCCCATCCGCGAAGTGATACTGGTACGGCTTCTCCGCATAGAGCACGTGCGTCGGGTCGCGCGAGCCATAGAGTTCCAGAGCGAGTTGGCGCAGTCGCTCCACGCCGACGATCTCGCTCTCAAAAAGGGGCGCTTTCAAAATGGGGATGGGGGCGAAGTACTCCTCGATCTGTTCCACATATCCCATTTGCGCCGTCAGCCAGCTCCTGAAGTGCGCGTCCATGACGTGTGGAGGGATGAGCTTGTTGACGACCACCGCGTCCACGGCGATCTCGTAGAGGCAGAGATACATGAACGCGCGCTGCGTCTCGCGCACGACCATCTTCTCCGCATTGGTGACCAGTCGCGCTGTCGTGACCTGGGGATCGAGCAGGTATTTGTCCACGCCTTTGAGGCGCCGATAGAGCCGTTCGATGGCCGCATAGTAGCTATCGTCCGGCAGGGGGATCGGCGCGAACGGCTTCGCCATCGGGCGCACGACGCGCATGACCGTGCGCTCCAGGTGAAAGATCTTGTCCATGAACCATTCGAGTGCCGAGGGCAAGCTGATGAAGCGCAACGATTCGCCCGTCGGCGCGCAGTCCAAGATGATGACGTCGTAGCTCCGCTCCTCGATGTACTGATTGATGTAGAGCAGGCCGATGATCTCCTCCATGCCGGGGAGGATGGCCATCTCCTCGGCCATGAGGTCGCCCATACCGGTGGCGCTGAAGACGGCGGCCAGATACTTGTAGACCTCGCTCCACCACCGCTCCAGCTCCTCTTGGACGTCAATCTCCTGAATGTCGAGGCGATCGGCGACGTGGACGGGACGGCCTTCATTCTTCTCGTGCAGTCCGACGGGCAGATCGAAGGCGTCCGAGAGGCTGTGCGCGATGTCCAGCGAGAGGACAATCGTGCGATAGCCGAGCTCGGCCGCGCGCACTCCCGTCGCGGCTGCCACCGACGTCTTGCCGACACCTCCTTTGCCGGAGAAGAGGATGATTCGCGGTTTCATGGTAGTCCCGCTGATGGATTATGGCAGAGCGGCGTCGTACTCGGCAAACGCGAGCCCGCGATCACGAAATCATCGCCTCGGGGGCGCCCCCCTCAATCCTCCCCGGATGCAGAGCGAAGGAGGCATCCGCATGAGAAACGCGCCAGTGCTCACGCGCGAAGGAAACGAAAGGGGGCGAGGAGGACCCCCACGATCGCGCCCAGTTGCCCCACCCAGAAGATGAACATCCATCGGAGCAGGTCGGCCTTGGTCTCCGCGAGTCTCACTTCGAGCCGCGCCACCTTTTCAGTCATGCGCCGATCCAGATCAATGATTCGCTGCTCCAACCGGCCAGTCTCCTCGGTCACGCGCTGGTCCAGCCGAGCGGCTTCCGCCGTGATCCGTCCGTCGAGTTTGGCGATCTCCGCGCTCAGTCGGTCATTGAGCCGAGCTTCCGTCTCCGCAAGGCGGCGCTCCATCTCCTCCTGTGTATCTCCCAGCCGGGCCTCAAACCGCTCGCTCATCTCGACGAGCCGGCGCTCAACTCTCCCCTCCAGATCCGACAGCCGTTGCTCAAGCCGCGTGTGGAGCTCGACCAGTTGGTGCGCGGACCGTTCTCCCATCTCCACCACTTGGTGCGCGAACCGCTCCCTTGCTTCCGTGAGCCGGGACTCGAAGCGCTCGCTCATCTCCGCTATGCGGCGTTCGAATCGCTCCCCCGCCTCCGACACCCGCCGCTCGAACTTCTCTTCTGCCAGCAGGAGCACCTCGCCGCGCGCTTCTCGATCTATGGCGCTCAACAACGCCACCAGAGCCTCGGCCCCATCCTCGCCGAGCTTCTCTCGCAGCACGGGCGGAATCGTGATGATCGGCATCGCCCCCCACTTTATCATCACTCCTGCAGGGGTGACAAGGCCGATGCTCGGGAACAGGGCTCCTCGCGTTGCATCTTGGCGTGGAACCCCGTAGACTGGGCGAAGGGCGGATGCTCGAGCAGATCTTCGGGGTCAAGAAACCGATCATCGGTATGCTTCATGCGCCGGCTTTGCCCGGGGCGCCTGGGTTCGAGGGCGATTGGGAGCGCGTGCGCGCGCGGGTCTTGGCCGATGCGGAAGCGCTGGCCGAAGGCGGGGTGGACGGATTCCTCTTAGAGAATTTCGGCGATGCGCCTTACTATCCGCGCCGCGTCCCGCCGCATACGGTGGCTTTCCTGACGGTCCTCGGCCACGAAGTGAAGCGGACCTTCGCCAAGCCACTGGGAGTGAACGTCCTGCGCAATGATGCGCGCAGCGCTCTGGCCATCGCGACAGCCATCGGGGCCGAGTTCATCCGCGTTAATGTTCACGTGGGGGTGCGCGTGACCGATCAGGGCGTGATCGAGGGGGAGGCTCATCGGCTACTGCGCGATCGCGTGATGCTCGGAAGTGCTGTGAAGATCTTCGCCGACGTCGCCGTGAAGCATTCGGCTCCCCTTGCTCCGCGCGACCTCGCGCAGGAAGTTCTGGAGACGATCGAGCGGGGACGGGCCGATGCCATCATCCTCTCGGGGGCGGCGACAGGGCGAGAGACGTCTCCGGAGCGCGTCCGGGAGGCGAAAGCTGTAGCTGGCGCGACGCCCGTGCTCGTGGGCAGTGGAGTGACGAGGGAGAATGTCGCGAACATTCTCCCGGTGGCTGACGGTGTGATCGTCGGAACTTTCTTCAAGCGTGATGGGGTCGTGCAGCATCCTGTGGATGCCGAGCGCGTGAAGGCCTTCATGCGTGTTGTCGCCCGCGTGCGCGAGAGGCTCCCGTGAGGGTCGGATCATCCTCGAAGTCGGTTCCATTGCTGGCGGAGCGTGTCGCGAATCTCCTCGTAACTCTTCCCCTCGCGCCAGGCTCGGGCGATGGTGGGCCGAAAGACCTGCTCGTAGAAGGCGCGCCCCATGCGTTCGATGATCTTCGTCTCGAATTCTTCGGGGGAGGCGAGCCGATGCCACCACGGGACGGTGATCTCCTCAGGATGCGCGAGCGTCCGCGCCTGACGCTTGAAGTCGGCCAACTCTCTCGGCGTATAGCCGCGCAGCTTGCGCGCCGCGACGACCTTGGCGACGGCCAATCCGTAAGCGCGCGCTTCTGGTTCCGGCAATTTCAGGAGCGTCACCGCGCGCAGCCGATTCCATTCGGCGAAGATGTCGAAGCGTCGAATCTCGGCTTTCGGAGCCATCATGCTGCAGACGATTATACCCACGGCGCCGCTGTGGGGAAAGCCGCGATCGGCGCGTGAAAGCCGAAGCGGAGCCGTGTACAATACAGGCGCGTGATCACGCGATAACGAGGGGGTGCGTATGGACTACAAGGAGAACATCCTGCAGCTCATCGGCCGCACGCCGCTCGTCAAGCTCAACAAAGTGACCCGAGGGATCGAGGCGACCGTCCTGGCGAAGCTCGAATCCATGAACCCCGGCGGGAGCGTGAAGGACCGGATCGGGATCGCGATGATCGAGCGGGCTGAGCGAGAGGGCCGATTGAAGCCGGGGGGGACCATCGTCGAGCCGACCAGTGGCAATACGGGGATCGGATTGGCTCTGGCCTGCGCTGTGAAGGGCTACAAGGCGATCTTCGTCATGACCGACAAGGCGAGTCAGGAGAAGGTGCGGTATCTGAAGGCCCTGGGAGCGGAGGTCGTCATCGTCCCGGTCACGGCCAAGCCTGACTCTCCGGATCACTACGTGAACACGGCCAAGCGGATCGCGCGCGAGACCCCAGGGGCCATCATGCTCAATCAATACGAGAACCCGGCCAACCCCGAGGCTCATTATCGCACGACGGGGCCGGAGATCTGGGAGCAGACCGAGGGGCGGATCACGCACTTTGTCGCAGGCATTGGGACTGGCGGGACGATCAGCGGCGTCGGCCGGTATCTCAAGGAGAAGAACCCCAGGATCCGGGTCATCGGCGCCGACCCCTATGGATCGGTCTTCAAGACCTACAAGGAGACGGGGCAGCTCATGGAGGCGACCCCGTACTTGGTCGAGGGGATCGGGCAAGAGACGATCCCCGCCAACGTGCACATGAAGTACATTGACGAGATCATCAACGTCACCGATCGCGATTCGTTCAACATGGCGCGGCGCTTGGCGCGAGAGGAGGGGATCTTCGCCGGAGGGAGCACGGGGACGATCGCGTATGCGGCGCTGAAGGTCGCCGAGCGGCTGACGCGCGAGCATGTGGTGGTCTTCATCGTCTGCGATACGGGCGAGCGCTACTTGTCCAAGTTCTATTCGGATGAATGGATGAAGGAGAAGCGGCTGCTCGGATTCGAGCGCTTGACCTTGGGGACGCTCTTGCAGATGAAGGACACGAGCATGGTGCCGCCTCTGGTCGCTGTCGCCCCGCGCGATCGCGTGGCCGAGGCCTTGCACAAGATGAACCAGTATGGACTCTCGCAGTTGCCCGTATTAGAAGAGGGACGCTCGGTCGGAAGCGTGCGCGAGGGGCGGCTCATGGCGAAACTCCTCAAAAATCGCGACCTGTTGCAAGCGCCCGTGAGCGAGGTGATGGAGGCCCCGTTCCCCGTCGTGAGCGAGAGCGTCGAGGTCGAGACGGCCGTGAAGTATCTCAAGCATTCCCCGGCTATTCTGGTCGAAGAATATGGGCGGATCGTGGGCATTGTGACCCGCTACGATGTCCTCGACCTCCCTTCGTGATGAGAGAGGGGTGACAACGGCGGCCGTTTTTGTGCTCCCCAGGAGAGGGGCAGGGGTGAAGGTGGTGTTCGACCTTCGGGGGGATGGGCCTGAGGGGGTCTGTGAGGAGTTCCAGTGGCGCCTGTGGGAGAGCAGAGCGCCATGCTGTCCCTACTGTGCGGGGGCAGCGGGAGAACCGATCTGCCGAGCCTCCGGTCGGAGGCGCAGAACAGTCGGTCGGTTGTTTCACCCCACGAGGTGAAGATGACGGAATGGGAAGACGCTTTCTTGACAATCTGGGCGCATGCTGTGTACCTTTTTGTGTCGTGCACGAAAGGAGGGAGAGCGGTGAAGAAAGGCATCCATCCGGAGTATGTGGAAGCGATCGTCACGTGCGCCTGCGGTGAGACGTGGCGCACGCGCTCGACCAAGCGGGAGATTCATCTGGAGGTGTGTTCTGCCTGCCACCCCTTCTTCACGGGGAAGCAGAAGTACGTGGATAGCGCCGGTCGCGTCGAGCGCTTCCAGCGAAAGTATGGGCAACGATCGGCCGGGGAGAACAAGGGGTAGCGGGATCGTCCTTCTCCTGTGGGCCACAGGTCTCGCTCCCGCGCAGGGGTGAGCGCTTGTGGCCCTCGGTGTTTCTGGTGGGAGAGCGTGGCGATGGAATTGCGAGAGAAACTCAGGGGGATCGTGGCGAAGTCTGAGGAACTGGGCCATCAGCTCGCTGATCCCGAGGTGCTCCTCGATCACGAGCGGTACGTGAAGCTCCTCAAGCAGCAGCGAGAGCTGGAGCCGATCATCGCGAAGTATCGTGAGTACGAGCGCTTGCGGCGAGAATGGGAGGACGCGCGCGCCCTGCTGGAGGAAGAGACCGACGGCGAACTGCGCGAGCTGGCGCGCGCGGAAATGCATGCCTTGGAAGAGCGGCTGCAGCGCTGCGAGCAGGAGCTGAAGCTGTTGCTGTTGCCGAAAGACCCCAACGATGAGCGGAACGTCATTCTGGAAGTGCGCGCCGGGACGGGGGGGGCCGAGGCCACGCTTTTTGCCGCGGATCTCTTACGCATGTACACGCGCTATGCTGAGCGCCAGGGGTGGCGCGTGCAACTGCTCGATGTCTCCGAATCCGACATCGGGGGCGTCAAGGAAGCGATCCTCTTGATTGAAGGGCGTGGGGCCTATTCCCGCTTGAAGTTCGAGTCCGGAGTGCATCGCGTGCAGCGCGTCCCCATCACCGAAGCGAGCGGGCGCATTCACACGTCGGCGGCAACGGTGGCCGTTTTGCCCGAAGCGGAAGAGGTGGAGGTGCGGATTGATCCGAAGGACTTGCGCATTGATACCTTCTGCTCCTCAGGCCATGGCGGGCAATCGGTCAATACGACGTATTCCGCCGTGCGGATCACGCACCTGCCGACGGGGCTGGTGGTGACCTGTCAGGACGAGCGCTCGCAGATCAAGAACCGGGAGCGGGCCCTGCGCGTACTCCGCTCGCGGTTGCTGGAACTGGAACGGCGGCGGCAGCATGAGGCGGTCTCCGCCGAACGCCGGCAGCAGGTCAAAAGTGGCGACCGAAGCGAGAAGATTCGCACCTACAATTTCAAGGAGAATCGGGTGACGGATCATCGCATCGGTCTCACCCTCTATCAGCTCGATCGCATCCTGGACGGCGAGTTGGATGAGCTGATCGAGGCCCTCATCACGCACCATCAGGCGGAGAAGTTGAAGGAGCACATCGCGGCGGCCTGAGGCGCGACGGAGGCGATCTTCCTTGACGATCGCGCCCTCCTCGCATACACTCACAGCCTAGCTATGAGCGGCCAGAGTGAGACCATACCGACGATGGGCCTTCCCGAAGGGCTCACCTTCGATGATGTCCTGCTCATCCCCGCCAAGAGCGATGTCCTGCCGACGGAGACCGATACGACGACCTTCTTCTCGCGGAACGTGCGGTTGAACATCCCCATCAGCAGTGCGGCGATGGACACGGTCACCGAGGCGCATCTGGCCATCGCGTTGGCGCAGCAGGGGGGGATCGGGGTCATTCACCGCAATCTCTCGATCGAGGCGCAGGCGGCCGAGGTGGATAAGGTGAAGCGCTCCGAGAGCGGGATGATCGTGGACCCGATCACGATCACGCCGGATCGGCCGATCTCCGAAGCCCTGGCGATGATGGCCCATTACAAGATCTCGGGCGTGCCTGTGGTGGACGGGGAGGGGAAGCTCGTGGGGATCTTGACGAATCGCGACCTGCGGTTCGAGACCCGTATGGACTTGCGCGTCCGCGACGTGATGACCGGACGCGAGCGGTTGATCACGGCGCCTGTCGGGACGACGCTCGAGGACGCGAAGGTCATCTTGCAGCAGCATCGGATCGAGAAGCTCCCGATCGTGGACGAGGACTTTCGGCTCAAGGGATTGATCACGGTCAAGGACATTCAGAAGGCGATCAAGTATCCGAATGCGGCGAAGGACCACCTGGGACGACTGCGCGTGGGTGCCGCCGTCGGCGCGACGGGGGATTTCCTGGAGCGGGCTGAGGAACTGGTGAGAGCGCGCGTGGACGTGCTCGTCATTGATACGGCGCACGGGCACACGACGCGCGTGCTGGAGGCCGTGCGGCAGCTGAAGCGGAAGTTCCCCGAGGTGGACGTGGTCGCCGGCAATGTCTCCACAGCGGAAGCGACACGCGAATTGATCGCGGCGGGTGCGGATGGAGTGAAGGTCGGGCAGGGGCCGGGCTCGATCTGCACGACGCGCGTGGTCACAGGAGCGGGCGTGCCGCAGATCACGGCGATCATGGAGTGCGCGCGCGCGGCGCGCGGCACGGGCGTCCCCATCATCGCCGATGGCGGGATTCGATTCTCCGGGGACATCACCAAGGCCATTGCGGCCGGCGCCGATTGTGTGATGATCGGCTCGCTCTTCGCCGGAACCGATGAGAGCCCGGGGGAGACGATTCTCTACCAGGGGCGCACGTTCAAGACCTATCGAGGGATGGGGTCGCTCGGGGCCATGATGGCCGGCAGCGGCGATCGGTATCAGCAAGCGCCCGAGCGCGGGAAGCTCGTGCCGGAGGGGGTCGAGGGCAAGGTCCCGTATAAGGGGCCGCTGGCGGTGATCGTCGAGCAATTGGTCGGCGGACTGCGCGCCGGCATGGGCTACTGCGGCTGTCGCACGATTCGAGAGCTTCAGGAGAAGGCGCGCTTCATTCGGATCACGCCGGCCGGATGGCGCGAGAGTCATGTGCACGACGTGATCATCACCAAGGAAGCGCCCAACTATCGCCTCGAATGAGGGATGGACTCTCGCGGCGATCTCGGCGGACCGACCCTCTGGGGGCTCCCCTCACGCGCGCGGTTCTCATCCACAATCCGGCGGCGGGACGCCAAAAGAGGGCGCACGAGCAGATCGTGCGGTTCCGGCAGATGCTCGCCGAGCGGGGCATTGTCCTGGATGTGCTCACGACGTCTGTGCCCGGCGAGGCCACGCACCTCGCCCGCCAAGCCATTTCCGGAGGGGCCGAATGTCTCATCGTTCGAGGCGGCGATGGGACGGTGAACGAGGTCGTGCAAGGGATCGTCGGCGAGCCGGTCACCCTGGCCCTCTGGCCCGCGGGCACAGCTAATGTCCTGGCCGAGGTGCTGGGTCTCCCTCGTCGTCTGCCCGATGTGGTGCGCATGATCGCCGAGCATCACACCCACTGCCTGAGCCTCGGCCGGGCCAATGGCCGATATTTCGTCCTGATGGTCGGCATGGGGTTGGATGCTTCGATCGTGCGTGAGGTGAATCCGTGGCTCAAGCGACATCTCGGCATCCTGGCCTACTGGGTGGCCGGCGTGAAGCATCTGTTCATGTGGAAGGCGCCGACGTTCACGCTGGAGCTGGGCGATCACCGCATCCGCGCGACGTTTGCGGCGATCGCCAATGTGCCGAGCTATGGCGGGGGGATTCGCATGGCGCCGGATGCTCGCCCGGATGCCGAGGAGCTGCGCGCCTGTGTGATCACGAGCCGGAGCCGGTGGCTCTACCTCTTCTTCTATCTGCCCCTGGCCTTTCTCGGATGGCACATTCATCAACCCGGTGTCCTCTATGTGAGCGCGCGGCGGGGGCGGGCGTATGCTGATCCCGGGATGGAGATCCCCTTCCAGGTGGATGGCGAGTTGGCGGGCACGCTGCCGGTCGAGTTCGAGATCATCCCTCGAGCCCTTCGGGTCGTCGTTCCTCGAACATCGTCGCGGTGGTACAATAACCACCTGTGGTGATCGGTATGCGTGCGCGGATCATCGGCGCGGCTCTTCTGCTTGTGCTCGCTCCCATGCGGGGCTTCCTCGAGGCGATGGGGCGGCGCGCGGTCGCGACTCCGTCTTCGGCGCTGGGCGTCGTGCAGGAGTCGGCGTCGTTCGAAGCGTTGCGCCGCGCGGGGTTCGAGGCGTTCTACAATTTGGACTACGAGCAGGCGCGAAGGTACTTCGAGCGGCTCACCGCTGACTTCCCCGAGCATCCGGCGGGCTATCTCTATCTGGCCACGCACGCGTGGATTGATTGGCTCAATCGCACGCGGCGGCTTCAGACGGGCATCTACATCAATCCGGCTTTCTACGCGCAATCGGAGGAGCGCGCGGATGAGGAGCACGAGCGGCGATTTCGCGCGTATATCGAGCGGGCGATCGAGAAGGCCGAGGCCCGACTTCGCGCGGACGAGGCCGATGTCGAGGCTCGCTATTTCCTGGGCGCGGCGTATGCCGTGCTGGCCGGGTATGAGGCGACCGTCCTCCGCAAGTTCTTCTCGGCGTTGCGCAATGGCTTTCGCGCCGTGAAGGAACATCGGGAGGTGCTGCGTCGCGATCCGCAGTTCGCCGATGCCCTGCTCACCGTCGGTCTCTACGAGTATATCGTCGGGAGCCTGCCGCTGGCCGTGAAGATCCTGGTCGCCCTGGGGGGGATTCGCGGGAGCCGCGAGCGCGGGATCGAGCAACTGGAGGAGGCCGCGCGCTCGGGCAAATATGTGGCCGATGACGCCCGCACGCTCCTGATCGCCGTCTACTATCGCGAGGGGCGCTTCTCGGATGCCCTCCGCGTGCTCGATGAGTTGATCGCCCGATACCCCCGCAACTACCTCTTCGGATTGGAGCGCGCGAACCTGCTCATGCGCATCGGGGAGCGGGCCGAAGCCGTCGGCGCGTTCGAGGCGTTGCTCGCGCAGCCGGCCTATCGGGAGAACCACGACCTGATTCGCTATCAGTACGCCGAGGCGCTCTTTCAGAGTGGGTACAAGCAGGCGGCGCTCCACCATTTTCGCCGCCTCGTCGCCATGGAGGACGCTCATGCGGATCTGAAGACGCTGGCCCATCTTCGCATCGGCCAAATCCTCGACCTTCGTGGCGAGCGCCGGGCGGCTCAAGCGCAGTATCAGCTCGTCCTTCGACGAGAGAATGTGCTGGGTGCGCACGAGCAAGCACGTCGCTACCTCCGCCGACCGTATTCGGAGACCGCGCGGTGAGCGGGCGGATCGCGCAGCGCATCCCCGAGCCTTGAGGCTTCCACCCCCCTCGGAGAGAAAATTTTTGCGCCGGCGGTCGGGGATCGTGTATATTCTCCCTGTGCGTGCAGCATGGACATTCCATCGAAGACGACATCGGGCGGGTGGCGTCCGATGGCGCGTCTTCAGGCGCGAGGGCGGCCCATGGGAAGGAGACGATTCCGCAACCGGCATGTGCCCAGCTCCACACGCTCCTTCTTCGCGCAGCAGTATTTCGAGGAGCATGTGCTCTTGGATCGAACCGAGCTGCTCAACCTCATCCAAGGGGGGGAGGACAGCTACGTCGAGTTCAAGGTGCGCTTGAACAACCCGGAGAAGCTCGCGGCGGAGATCGTCGCGCTCGCCAATTCGGGCGGAGGGTTCATCATCATCGGCGTCAACGACAATCGGCGCGTCGAGGGGGTGGATGATCCCGAATGGGTCGAACAGCAGCTCATTGACGTCTGCCGGCGACTCGTCATCCCGCCGATTCGTCCGCAGATCAACAAGATCGCCTTCGACAACGGCAAGCGCATCGTGGCGCTGGAAGTGAGCGGCTTGCATCGGCCCTACCGGACGTTCGATCATCGGTGCTACGTGCGCGTGGGCTCGACCAAGCGAGAGGCGACGGCCGAGGAGATCGCCGAGATGTATGATCCTCGCCACTCCTACGGCTTCGAGTTGCTGCCGATCCCCACAGCGACGCTCGACGATATTGATGAGGCCGTCTTCTGGAGCTATGTGCGGGGGGTGCGCGGGGGAGACCTGAGCGAGTTCGAGGAGCATGGGTATCCCGTGGACGAGGTCATGATCCATTACCTGCAGTTGGCGGTCACGTTCGAGCACGAGAGCGTCCCGACGCTCGCCGGGCTGCTGCTCTTCGGGAAGGACGAGCGGGTCGCGGCGCATCTGCCGCGCAGCGGCATCGTGGCGACGCGCTTCGGCGGGGTGGACATCACCGATCCCATCGTCGAGCGGGAGGAGATCGTGGGGAATCTCGCCAACGTCTACGAGCGGGCGTTGCGGTTCGTGGAGCGCTACGCGGATTTACTCCAGGAGCGCCCGCTGCGCCGATGGTCGGAGCGGTCCCCGGTCGCGCCGCGCGCGCGTTACCCCCGCGCGGCGGTCCTCGAAGCCCTCACCAATGCCCTGGTGCATCGTGATTACAGCGCGCGCGACCAGGTGACGCGGTTGCTCATCTTCGATGATCGCATCGAGCTGATCAATCCGATGCGCACAAGCGGGGTCGCCCTCGACCCCATCTGCTACGGCGTCGTCAATGCCCCGCATCCTCGGCTGAAGGCGATTTTCAAGAGCCCGTACTACGGACTGGAGACCGTGACCGGCGGAGTGCCGATGCTGCTGCATGTCGCCCAGCACTTCTCGGGCATTCGCCCCGAGATCAAGCTGGTCAGCGATGAGTTCCGATTGAAGCTGTACGGCCTCCAGTGAGCGCCGGGAGGGAGTGATGAGAACGATCGCTCGAGCCAATTCCATCCGTCTCTGGAGCGGCGTCGCGGGGCTTCTCTCCGCGATGCTTCTTGGGATGGTCATCGCCGCTCAACGGGCCGTCATCCCGGCAGGGACCGAATTCGTGGCGGAGCTGGAGGAGGATTTGGATACGCGCCTGATCGGGGAGGAAGGGCAGTTCGTGCTTCGGCTGGCGCAGACGATCCTCGTCGGTGGGCGAGAGGTCTTGCCGCGAGGCGCGCGCATCCTCGGTGTGGCCAGAGCGGAGCAGGATGAGGAAGGGAATTTCTCGACGCTCGTCGTGCACTTTCGTGAGGTCTCCCTGGGCGCGCGCGCGCTTCCCATCGCCCTGCGGGTGAAGGCGCTGGAGCCGCCGCCTCCGCCCAAGGAGATGGTCCCAGCGGAGACGACCGGGGGGGAGCCGCGTCGTGGGCCGCGCATCGAAGTCTCCGGCGGGATCAGCATTCGCCGGATTCCGGATCCGGGGATTCCTGAGGGGAAGCCTTCCCGACGAGGGCTGCGACGCGAGAGCGTCGAGCTGATGAAGGTCTCGACGCGCGAGTCCGGAGCGACGGAGATCACGCTCCCGGGCGAAGACATCTCGCTGCGCCCGGGGACGCGCTTCCGCCTCGTCCTGAGCCAGGACCTGGAGATTCGGTGATCTCGGGGAGAGCGCATGCGGTTCCGGATCGCGTTGGCGCAGATTCGGCCCTCGCTGGGCGATGTGGCGCGCAACCTCGCGCTGCATCTGGAGACCATCGCGCGCGCGGCGGAGCAGGGAGCGGAGGTGATCGTCTTCCCCGAACTCTCCCTCACCGGGTATTACCTGGAAGATCTGGTCCCCGATGTGGCGCTTGAGCCCGCGCGCTCGGAGGTGGTGGCGGCGTTGCGCGAGGCCAGCCTGCGGCATCGCCTGGATATCGCCTTCGGCTGCATCGAGGTCGGGGAGGATTTCCGATTCTTCAATGCGGCGGTGTATGTGAGCCGAGGGGAGATCGTCCACGTCCATCGCAAGCTCTATCTGCCGACCTATGGGATGTTCGACGAGGGGCGATACCTGGCCCCGGGCGACACCCTGCGCGCCTTCGACACGCAATGGGGGCGCATGGGGATGCTCATCTGCGAGGACATGTGGCATCCCTCCTCGGTCTATCTCCTGGCGCAGGATGGGGCGCAGATCCTCCTGTGCCTCTCCGCTGGTCCGGGACGTGGTGTGCGCGGCGAGGGCAAGCTCGGCAGCATCGAGGCGTGGGAGACGATCACCCGTTCCGCCGCGCAGGCCTACATGATCTACGTCGTGTATGTGAACCGCGTGGGATTCGAAGACGGCGCCGTCTTCGCCGGAGGGTCGGTGATCGTGGATCCGTTCGGCCGCCCGAGCGCGAGCGCTCCCACGCTGGATGAAGCGTTGCTGGTCGGCGAGGTGGATGTGGGGGAGATCCGTCGCGCTCGCTTGTTCTATCCCCTCTTGCGCGATGAGCGCCTGGATTTGGTCCTGCGCGAGCTGAAGCGCATCTATGCGAGACGACATCGTCTTGCGCCCTCGGACGAGGGATCGTGAGCACGGATCGGAGATGGCGTTTGAGGATTTCAATCCCGCGCTGGCAGCGGAATTGCTCATTCGGTTTATTCGCGAGGAGGTGACGAAGGTGGGGTTCGAGCGCGGCGTGCTCGGCCTCTCCGGGGGATTGGACTCCTCGGTCGTCGCGCACCTGACGGCGCGGGCGTTGGGGCCGGAGAACACTTACGGCGTGCTCATGCCCTATCGGACGAGCGATCCCGCCAGCGTGGCCGATGCGCAGATGGTCGCCGATCAATTGGGGATTCGGACGATTCGGGTCGAGATCACGCCGATGGTGGACGCGTATTTCGAGCGCTTCCCGGATGCCGATCGCATTCGGCGCGGGAACGCGATGGCGCGCATGCGGATGTTGGTGCTGTATGATCTCTCGGCAGCATTGCGCGCCCTGGTAATTGGAACGAGCAACAAGACCGAGTTGCTCGTGGGATATGGGACGATCTACGGCGATATGGCGGCGGCGATGTGGCCGCTTGGCGACCTCTATAAGGCCGAGGTGCGGCGGCTGGCACAGTATCTCGGCGTTCCGGCGCGCATTCTGGAGAAGCCGCCGACGGCCGACCTCTGGGTCGGTCAGTCGGATGAGGAGGAGTTGGGGATCACCTATGATCTGCTCGATGCCCTTCTTGTCGAGCTGGTGGATCGGCGTCGGCCCCTGGAGGCGCTCGTCGCGGATGGCCATGATGAGGCGCTGGTGCGCCGGATCGCGGAGATGGTGCGCCGATCGCAATTCAAGCGGCGGACGCCCCTCTGCCCGAAGATCTCCTCCCGCTCCATCGGCCATGACTTCCGCTACAAGCGGGATTGGGGGAGTTGAGCCCCCTCCCTGCTGAAGACAAGCGCCCCGCCTTCGTCCACACTTCCTCCCATATCGGCGGGTGCCGTCCAGGTAGAATTTCTGCGGAAGCGTCCTCGGCGACAAAATAAGGGCGTCTGGACGTGTGCTATAATAAGAGCCGCTTGCGCGGTCCTCGGATCGCCAGGCACCCCGTGGATGGGGCGAATCTGAACGAGGGAGGTACCAGCCCATGACCCAGAGGATGGAGCACGGCGGTGAGGTGGAGAGCGTCAGCTTCAGCCCCGATGGCCGGCTCCTTGCCTCAGGGGGAGAGGATGGGACAGTGTGTTTGTGGGAAGTTGAATGATTTGGCCGGGGACAGGAGGTGACCGGCGATGCCCGTGGTCGTGCTGAAAAATCCGCCGGCTGATGTGCCGTCCACAGTCGAGGTGACCGAGGAGGCGAAGATGGGCGGCGAGGGCGCCGTCTACTTCAGCACAGACGGCCGGTTTGCTGTCAAAGTCTATCATCAGCCGCGCCCTGACAAAGAGTAGTTGCTTCAGCAGGTGATGAAACTTTTCGGCCACCTGCCGCCGGAGCAGGAGCGGTTCATTCTGCCGCCGCTGGCTTTGATTGAGACTCTGGACGGTCAGAGGCGGGTCGGCTTCATCATGCGGCGCGTTGGGCCGGAGTATCGGGAGCTGATCGCCTTCATGCTCAACGCCCGGTGCGCGGCCGAGCAATTCCGGCAAGGCAAAACGTGGGCGCAGTATTTGAAGGTTGCCCGGAGCATAGCCTCTGCCATCGTGGTATTGCACGGCAAGGGGTGCGCCCACAGCGACATTCACTTTCGCAACTTTCTGGTTGATCTGGATGAAGGGGATGCCGTCATGTTGGAGATTGATGGTGTCGTGGTGCCGGGCTTTCTGCCCCCGCAGGTGGCCGGGATGATGGGCTTCATGGCGCCGGAGATTCTGACGCAAGGCCAAAGACCAAGCGAGCGCACGGACCGACATAGCCTTGCGGTCTTGATCCTGCATACGCTTCTGTTTCGCAACGTCATGCAGCCGCTGATCGAATACGATAATGATCCCAACAAGAGCGAAGAGCTGGTGTGGGGGGAACGTGCGCTCTTCAGCGAGCATCCTCAGGATCATCGGCATCACCCTCGGAATTTGGGATTGCCCCTGTACCGGCGGGGAGCATTGAGCTATCGGATGCTCACGCCCGCCCTGCAACGGCTGACAGAACGGGCGCTGATCGAGGGCTTGCGCGAACCAGACAAGCGTCCGTCGGCGCGGGAGTGGGAGGAAGCTCTCGCCTTCGCCATCGATGAGCTGTGGGGCTGTGGGCAGTGTGGCCAGCATTTCCCCTATCCGTATTGGCTTCATCCTCCTCAACGTCGAACCTGTCCCTTTTGTGGCGAGCGATGTCGGCCGCCTTTTCCCGTCGTGCTGGAGCTCTACGAGGAGCGGCAGCGCGGCCAGTTCTTTCTCATTGATCGGCGGATCGTGCTCGGACATGGATTCCGGCTCTTCGCTGATATGATCGAGCCGCATCGCAAGCCTCCGCTCACCCGGGGAGGCGAGCGGGTCGTCGGACACGTGGAGTGGGACGGACGGCGGGGGCAATACCGACTGGTCAATACGGAAGGAGGCGAGTGGGCGGCTTGTTCCCCGGATCAGGAGGAGCGCTTCACGGCGCGGAACGGGGAGTCGCTACCCCTTGTGCCGGGCTACCTGATTCATTTCGGGGAGGGCAAGCGTCTGGCCGTCGTCCGCGAGGAGCGGGGATCACCTTGAAGCTCGTTCGAGGCGGCGACCGAAAGAAGGGGAGGAGGCGATGAGCGGGTTCATCTGTGCGACATCCATAGCCCAGTTGGTGGACTATTATCGTCAGTGTCTCGCTCTGGAGCGGCAGGGCGAGGCGAGTCTGAGCGATCGCGAATTCTTCGGGATGCGCCGTGAAAAACCCCGATTTCATCCGGTCTCTGAGGTGGCGGCGACGTGGGCGGAGATGCTTTCGACACCGGCTGCACAACAGGCCCTAGTGCAGGCGAGGGGGCGAGAGAGCGCCGTGGTACTCTTCGCGCCGTATCTGGCCGTCTTCGCCGATATGGAGAGCGGCGAGCGGCGGTGGGAACCCGTCGGGGGTGTGTATTGTCTGCCGGGGCCGGAAGGAACGCGCGTGGATCCGGCGGATCTTTTGCTCGGACGTTCCCTGAGCGAGGAGATCAGCGTGGAAGACCTGATCGTGGTGCGGGCTCAGCTTGAGCACGCAGCTCGCGAGAGTCCCCTTGCCCTGGCGCGCACTGTGCGCGATCTGCTGCACCAGCGCGGACTCTCCATTTTGGATCCGACGTCACTTTCGGAAGCGAGGCCTCCGGCCATTGTCGCTCAGGCGGGCTTCTGGGTCATCGGGGAGGCCACCTACGATCGCGCGCTTCTGGAGGAGCTGGAACAGCTTCGAGGGCGATCGAATGCCGGCACGGCGCTCGCCTTTCTCTTTGGGCCGCCGAAGCCGGGGCGTCCCGCTTTCGAGGATGTGCTGACGGCGCTGGCCAATCCCATTGCTCCGACGTTGAGCCAGGCCATGGCGTTAGCGGCGGCAATGCGTCAGCCCGTGACGGTCATCACGGGACCGCCCGGCACGGGCAAGACGCGCGTGATCGTCGGGCTCATCATTCATCATCTGCTCTCCGGTCGGTCGTTGCTTCTGGCCAGTCGGATCAATCGCGCTGTGGATGCAGCGGTGGAACTGGCCGAGCGTTTAATGGGGAAGGGGTGTGTGCTGCGCACCGGCAATGAACAGGCGCGGATGCAACTGGCGCGCACATTGGGAGAGCTGGCGGATCGTTCCCGATGGGGGTACGAAGGAGAGTTGTTTGCTGCGCTTCTCAGAGATCGGCCGTCACCCATGGAGGGTGGCGAATCACTTCTCCGTGCTGCAGAGAATGAACTGCGGTCGCATCGGGAAGAGTTCGTTCGCCTCTGTCTCCAGCTCAATCGGAAGGCGCGAGGGCTACGCTCGTTCGGCTTCGGTCCCGATGAGGGGTGGTGGGATGGCTTGTGGTGGGGAATGCGCTGGCAGTTGTTGGGGAAGCGGCGGTGGCGGGACTTCCAAGCGACGTGGAGTGAGCTGGAGCAGCTTCTCGAACAAGCGGATCGGCAGACGCTCCCGGCGGCGCGCCGGGCGTACACTCTCGCCTTGTGGGCGCGCCTGAATGACCTGTTGCAGCGGAGTCGGTCCACGCTCCGTGAAGCGGTGGCCGCTTTAACGGATCGGCGAGCGCGTCCGAAGGCCTTCGAGCAGCTTGCGCGCTTGGGTTTTCCCATCGCCGTCACGACGCTCTCGACGGGGCAGAATCTCCCGCTTTCGGCCGGTGTCTTCGACACTCTCGTCGTTGATGAGGCGTCATCGTGTGATCCGGCGTCGCTACTGCCGCTCCTCTATCGGGCGCAGCGCGTCGTCATCGTGGGCGATCCCAAACAGTTGGACCATGTGACGCGAGAGCGATGGAAGCGCGTATCGCCCGTGCCTCAGTTGCAATCAGTGGCCGGGAAGCTCGTTGAGGCCTCCTTCGGCGTCTCGGCTTTCGCTCTGGCTCATCAGATCGGCGGGGGAGAGACCTTTTGGTTGACCGATCACTTCCGGTGCCCGCCGCCCATCATCGCCTTCGCGAACGAGACCTTCTATGGCGGGCGGTTACACATTCACACGGAGTGGAAGGAGCGGGAGCCGGTCCTCGTACAACGCGTCGCCGGCGCGCACCGAACGCGAGGCGCAACGGGCAGTCTCACCAACGCTGAGCAATTGCGAGCTGCGTTTCGCATCCTGGCCGAATGGGCCGAGCGCTATCCCGATGAGACGTTGGGGCTTGTCTCCCCCTATCGGGCTTTCATAGACGACGCCTTAGAGCACTTGGGCGCGGAGCCGGTATTCGAGGATTTGCGGAAGAAGCGCGAGTCCCAGCACCTGATCATCGGGACAGCTCATCGCTTTCAGGGGAGCGAAGTTGATCGTCTCGTCTTCGCCACGGTCGCCGGCGACAATGCCGGGGATACCATCAGCGGTGGGTCGAGCATCCGAACCTGTTCAATGTCGCCATCACGCGAGCGCGGCGTCAGCTCATTCTGCTGCTCAGCCCCGAATTCGAGAGGCGATCGGTTCTGGTGAACCGGTTGTTGCGGGCGGCGCCCTTGCAGGACGTTCCGCGCGATCAGGTGGACGCTGGGGGACTCCGGTCGGAAGCAGTGCGTGTGGAACAAGAGCACTTCGCTCGCCGGGTCGTCGAGGGGCTGGAACGGCGAGGCCTTCGGTATCGGAGGGGGTGTCGGGTTCATGGCGACTTCGTGGACTTCTTGCAGGAGGGGGATGCGCCGCAGTGGGCGATCCTCCTCTGCGGATGGGAGCGGGCGATGTGCCTTGCGCCGGTGGACATCTGGAAGGTCTGGGATCGTCAGCAGGCGCTTCGACGCCGTCAGGTGCAGGTATGGCTCGTTTTCCCGCTGGCCCTGGAGGAGGTGCTGGATGGCCTCCTGAGGATGACCTCGCCGTTGCGGTGGCAGCCGGAGGCGGTCGGCCCTTCCTCTTCGTGAGGGCGGGAGGACCTCAAGGGGCGATGCTCAGGTGCTGTTGGAGGAAGTCACGGAGCTGGCGGAAGGCCTGGCCGCGGTGGCTGACGGCGCACTTCTCCGCGCGCGTCAGTTCGGCGAATGTCTTTCCCAGCGGGGGGTATTCAAAGACGGGGTCGTATCCGAAGCCGCCGGTCCCCGCCGGTGCCGTCCGAATTCGGCCGACCACTTCGCCGCGAAAGGTCCGCTCCAGACCTGGGCCGACGAGCGCGGCGACGCAGACGAAGCGGGCCGTGCGTCGTTCGGAGGGGACGTCGCGAAGCTCGGCGAGCAATCGGGCGATGCGCTCGGCGTCGCTTCTGCCGTATCGAGCGGACAGAAGACCCGGGGCGCCCCCGAGCGCCTCCACGACCAGACCGGAGTCTTCGGCGATCGTGAGCCATCCCGTTCGTTCGTGGAAGAAGCGGGCCTTCTGCAGCGCGTTCTCCTCAAATGAGGACCCGGATTCGACGGCATCGGGGAGATGAGGGAGATCGCCCAGGTTGATCAATTCCAGCGGGAGGTCGGCGAGCAGCTCCCGGATCTCCATCCATTTCCCGCGATTTCTCGTCGCGACGAGCAGCGTCCTCGGCATGCTGCGTCTCCGCGCGCGGTCGGCGCGCGCAGGGGGCATCACTCCTCTTCAGCTTTGACCCGGCCTTCGGCGCGCGCTTCGGCGATGATCTTCTGCGCGATGTGCGGGGGAACCTCGTCGTAATGCGAGAGCTCCATCGTGTACGTGCCGCGCGCGCCCGTGAGCGAATTCAACGTGGATTGATAGGTGAGCATCTCGGCCAGCGGGACTTGCGCGCGAATGACCTGCTGCTTGCCGCGCGCTTCCATGCCCAGGATGCGGCCGCGCCGCGCGTTCAGATCGCCGATGACATCGCCCGCGCATTCCTGCGGGACGACGACTTCCACGTGCATGATCGGCTCCAGCAGCACGGGATTGGCCTTCTCCATAGCGATGCGGAAGGCTTTGATCCCCGCCAGCTTGAAGGACAACTCATCGGAATCCACCGGATGCGTCTGCCCATCAATCAGCTCGACGCGGAAATCCACGACGGGATAGCCCGCCAGCGGCCCATTCTGTGCGGCTTCGAGAATCCCTTTCTCGACCGCCGGGCGGAATTGCTGTGGGATCACCCCGCCGAAGATCTTATCCACGAACTCGAAGCCCGCGCCGCGCGGCAGCGGCTCGAAGATGCAGACGCAATCGCCGAACTGTCCGCGCCCGCCCGTCTGCTTCTTGTGCCGCCCGTGCGCTTCCACGCGGTTTTTGAACGTCTCGCGATAGGGCACCTTCGGGAGCTTCAGGTTCACGTCCACGCCGTAGCGCTTCTTGAGGCGCGCGACGACGGTCTCGATGTGCAATTGTCCGGTCCCCGAGAGCAGGAAGTCTTTCGTCTGCGGATCGCGCTCGAAGCGCAGCGCCAGGTCCTCTTCCAGGAGCCGATGCAGCGCCGCCGAGAGCTTGTCCTCATCCGCGCGCGACTTCGGCTCGATAGCGAAGGCGATGGCCGGCTGCGGGAAGGTGATCGGATCGTAGACGATGGGCGCCGCCTTGTCGGCGAAGGTGTCATTGGTGTGCGTCTCGCGCAGCTTTGTGACGGCCCCGATGTCGCCCGCATGCAGCTCGGGGACCTTTTCGAGCTGCTTGCCCTGAACGACATGAAGCGGCCCCAGGCGCTCCTGGACGCCCTTGGTGACGTTGTAGGCCGTCATGTCCGATCGCATGATGCCGGAGTAGACCTTGAAGAGCGTGATGCGACCGGCGAAGGGATCGGCGATCGTCTTGAAGACGAAGGCGGAGTAGGGCGCGTCATCCGAGATCGGGCGTTCGATCACAGGGGCATCGGCTTCGATCCCCGCGCGCCCGCGCACGCTCCCGAAATCCGTGGGCGCCGGCGTGTAGCGCACCAGCGCATCCAGAAGCGGCTGAATGCCGATGTTCAAGTACGCCGAAGCGACGAAGACGGGGAAGAGCCGCTTCTCCACGATGGCCTTCCGAATGCCCGCGAGCAAGTCCTCATCCGCGAGCGTGCCCTCGGCGAAGAACTTCTCCAGCAGCTCATCCGAGCTCTCGGCCACCATCTCGATGAGCGCTTCGCGGCGCGCCTCGATCTGATCGCTCAGCTCCGCCGGCGGATCCGTCTCGGTGAACGTCCCGCTCAGGTCATTCTGAAAGAGATAGGCGCGGCGCGTGATCACATCCACCACGCCAGAGAATTCGCGCTCTCGCCCGATGGGGATCTGAAAGGGGACCGCCGAGCGTCCAAACGCCTCCGCGATGGAGTTGAGCGCGGCGTCGAAGTCGGCCCGCTCGCGATCCATCTTGTTGATGACCAAGGCGCGTGGGGTCCCGAATTCCTCCGCATAGCTCCACGCCTTCTCCGTTTGCACCTGAACGCCCTCGACGGCGTCCACGACGACCAGAGCCGTATCGGCTACGCGCACGGCGCCGCGCGCGTCGTGGATGAAGGCCTGATAGCCGGGGGTGTCCAGGAGGTTGATCTTCGTCCCCTTCCATTCCACGTGGGCGAGCGCCGTATGCAGCGTGATCTTGCGCTCGATCTCATCCTCATCGTAATCGGTCACCGTCGTGCCCTCGTCCACTCGCCCCAATCGCGGGGTGACGCCCGCATCAAAGAGCATGGCGGCGACGAGCGAGGTCTTCCCCGCGTCTCCATGTCCGACGACAGCGATGTTTCGGATCTCCGGTCCTGTATACGTCTTCATCGGTTGCCCCTCTCCCTCGATGGCGAGATCATCACGCGAAGTGGTAAATTTATCACACTCGACGATTCGCGCAAGGTCGTGGGACCGAGATTCGCGAGGTCAGCGGCGGAGGGACAGAGGGGGGGAGATTTTGACGCGTTCTCGCGCCTTCTGCTATAGTGTCGAAAACCGAGGCGGGAAGGTCTATGGACGATGAGACCATCTACATGGGCGTGGACGTCAGCGCCACGACCGTCAAAGCGGCGCTCGTGAACGCCGAGGGGGAGATCTGCGAGATCACCCAGGAAGCCATCGGCGATGATCCGAGCGTGGTCCTGGAGGGGGTGCGCCGCTGCGTCGAGCGCTTGCGCGATCGGGCGAGCGAGCGTCGGTGGCCGATCCGCAGCGCGGGCGTGGGCGTCCCGGGATTGGTGAACGCCAGGACACGGCGCGTGGAGGCGGCACCGAACCTGCCCGCACTCGTGAAGGCGAATGTCTCCGAAGCGGTGGCAGAGCTCTTGCGGTGTCCAGTGCTCGTCGAGAACGATGCGAATATGGCCGCCTATGGAGAATTCGTCTGCGGTGCGGCTCGGGGCCGATCGAACGTGATCTACATCGCCGTGGGGACGGGTATCGGAGCCGGAGTCATCTGCGAAGGGAAACTCTATCGCGGCTCGCTCGGTTTCGCCGGAGAATTCGGCCATACGACCGTGGACCCGGAGGGCCTGCCCTGCGCGTGCGGCAATCGCGGGTGCTTGGAGACGATCGCCTCCGGCCCCAATATCGTCCGGCGCGCGCGCGAGCGGCTCTTCCGGGACCGCAGTTCCTCGCTCTCGAGCCTGGCCCTGCCGGGGAAAGGGGAGCTGACACCCGAGCGCATCGCCACCGAAGCGCTCACCGGTGACGATTTCTCGCTCATGATCCTAGAGCAGACGGGGAAGTGGATCGGGATCGCGGTGGCCAATGTCATCAACCTCCTCAATCCCGATATGGTCGTGCTGGGGGGAGGCGTTATGGTCGCTGGCGAGCTGCTGCTGAATCCGATCATCGCGGAGGTCAAGCGACGGGCGTTCGCGGCCATGGCGGCTCATTGTGAGATCGTCACGTCGCTGCTGGGCGGTCAGGCGGGCGTCATCGGCAGTGCGATGCTCGCGCGCGATACCTTCCGGTAGTTTCGGAGATGGTCAGGCCTGAGCTCATCCGCAATTTCTCGATCATCGCTCATATTGATCATGGCAAATCCACGCTCGCCGATCGCCTCCTGGAGCGCACTGGGGCGCTCAGCGAGCGGGAGATGACCGAACAGGTGCTGGACTCGATGGACCTGGAGCGCGAGCGGGGGATCACGATCAAGGCGCACGCCGTTCGCCTCCAGTACACGGCGCGGGATGGGCGCACCTACATCCTGAATCTGATCGACACGCCCGGACATGTGGACTTCACCTACGAGGTCTCTCGCAGTCTCGCCGCGTGCGAGGGGGCGCTGCTGGTGGTAGATGCCGCGCAGGGCGTCGAGGCGCAGACGGTCGCCAATGCGTATCTCGCGCTCGAGCACAATCTCGAACTCATCCCCATCATCAACAAGATTGATCTGCCGGGAGCTGACCCGGAGAAGACGCGCGAGCAGATTGAGACCATCATCGGCCTGGATGCGAGCCAGGCGATTCTCACCAGCGCGAAGCTCGGCCTGGGCACCGAGGAGGTCCTGGAGGCGATCGTCCACCGCATTCCGCCGCCGCAGGGGGATCCTGATGCGCCGTTGAAAGCCCTGATCTTCGATTCCTGGTTCGACGCGTATCGCGGCGTCGTCGTCCTGGTGCGCGTGATCGAGGGGACGATACGCTTGGGACAGCGCATCCGGCTCATGGCGACCGGGCGCGAGTACGAGGTGGAGGAGCTGGGCGTCCTCACCCCCAAGCCGCGTCGCGTCGAGCAGCTCTCCGTGGGCGAGGTCGGCTTCGTCATCGCGAACATCAAGACGATCACCGACGTGAAGATCGGGGATACGATCACCGAGGCCGAGCGGCCGACAGCCGCGCCGTTCCCCGGCTTTCAGGAGATCAAGCCCATGGTCTTCGCCGGATTGTATCCGGTCGAGAGCGGGCAGTATGAGGAACTGCGCGAGGCCCTGGGCAAGCTGCGCCTGAACGATGCCGCGTTCTTCTTCGAGCCGGAGACGTCGGCGGCTCTGGGCTTCGGCTTCCGCTGCGGCTTCCTCGGCCTGCTGCATATGGAGATCGTGCAAGAGCGCCTGGAGCGAGAGTTCGGATTGGAGCTGATCACGACCGCGCCCAGCGTGCGCTATCGCGTGACGACGCGCGCGGGACAGGTGTTGGAGATCGAGAATCCGGTCAAGATGCCCGATCCCGGGCAGATCGCGAAGATCGAGGAACCCATCATCGAGGCGACGATCCTGACCAGCGCCGAATCCGTCGGTCCGATCCTTCAGCTCCTGGAGGAGAAGCGCGGCGTGCAGAAGCGCTTCGAATACGTTTCGCCGACGCGCGTGCTGTTGACCTATGAGCTGCCGCTGGCGGAGATCGTGCTCGATTTCTACGATCGGTTGAAATCGCTCTCGCGCGGCTACGCCTCGCTCGACTATCACTTCGCCGGATATCGCGAAGCGGATCTGGTGAAGCTGGACATTCTGGTCGCGGGGGAGCCGGTGGATGCGCTCTCGGTGATCGTGCACCGCGAGCACGCCTATGCCCGCGGTCGGGCGATCGTCGAGAAGCTGCGCGAGCTGATCCCGCGCCAGCTCTTCGAAGTGCCGATTCAGGCCGCCATCGGTAGTCGCGTCATCGCCCGCGAGACGCTGCGCGCCATCGGCAAGAACGTGCTCGCCAAATGTTACGGCGGTGACGTCACGCGCAAGCGCAAGCTGTTAGAGAAGCAGAAGGAGGGGAAGAAGCGGTTGAAGAAGATCGGGCGCGTCGAGATCCCCCAGGAAGCGTTCCTCGCCGTGTTGCGCGCCGGTCCTTCGACGAAAGCGGAATGAAGCGCCGTGATCATTCCGACCCGGAGGCTTCGAGCATACGCTTCAGTTCGTAGAGCGTCATGAGCGCTTCGATCGGAGTGAGGACATTCGGGTCCAGACGCTGCAACCGATCGGCGATCTCCCGAAGAGGGGAGGTGGCATACTCACCGGGATGTTCGGCGACGCGACGTCCGAGCTCGAGCCCCCGTCGTCCCTGGGCTTCATATTCGGCGAGCAACTCTTCGGCGCGGCGAATGATCGGGCGCGGCAGTCCCGCCAGTCGGGCGACCTGCACGCCGTAGCTGCGGGTCGCGCGCCCGGGGACGACGCGGTGCAGGAAGCGGAGTTCCCCGTTCTCTTCAGCCACCAGGATGTGGAAGTTCTTCACCCGAGGCAGCAGCTGCTCCAGCTCCGTCAGTTCATGAAAGTGCGTGGCGAAGAGCGTTCGCGCCCGCACGCGCGGATGGTGATGGAGGTATTCGATCACGGCGCGCGCCAGCGCCAAGCCATCGTACGTGCTCGTCCCGCGCCCGATCTCATCCAGGAGGATGAGCGAACGCGAGGTCGCGCGATTCAGGATCGCCGCCGTCTCCGTCATCTCGACGAAGAAGCTCGAGCGGCCTTGGCTGATGTAGTCTTCGGCGCCGAAGCGGTAGAAGATGCGATCGGTCACTCCGATGATGGCCTCTTCGGCCGGGACGAAGCTGCCCACCTGCGCCAGCAGCGTGATGAGGGCGACCTGACGCAGATACGTGGACTTGCCCGAGAGGTTCGGGCCGGTGAGGATGAGGATCTGCGCCTCCTCGGTCGAGAGGGCCGTGTCGTTGGGGACGAACTGACCGGCCGGCACGCAGCGTTCGACGACGGGATGGCGCCCATTGCGAATGAGCGTTCGCGGTTCGGCCACCAGCTGCGGGCGGACATAGCCGTATTCGGCGGCGACGTCGGCCCAGGTCGCCAAGACGTCCAGCTCGCCGAGCGCGCGCGCCGTGCGGAGGATGTCCTCGCGGTGTTCGGCGATGCGCGCGCAGAGTTGCTGGAACAGGCTCGATTCCAATTCGCGAATTCGCTCCTCCGCATGCGCGACGACCGATTCGTGTTCCTTCAGCTCGAGGGTGAAGAATCGCTCGGCCCCCACGAGCGTCTGCTTGCGGATGTAGTCCGGGGGGACCAGATGCAGATTGGGCTTGGTGACCTCGATGTAGTAACCGAAGACCTTGTTGTACCCCACCTTGAGCGAGCGGATGCCCGTGCGCGCGCGCTCGCGCGCTTCGAGTTCGGCCAAATAGGCCTTCCCGTTCTTGAGGAGCGCGCGCAGCTCGTCCAGCTCCCTGGAGAAGCCCGCTCGGATGACCCCACCCTGTTCGAGGGAGGGCGGAGGGTCTTCGACAAGCGCCTCGGCGATGAGTTGCGCGATGGCGTCCTGCGGGATCACCTGAGTGAGTCGCGAGCGGAGCGGCGGGGGGGCTTCGGCGAAGAGCGCGCGGATCGCGGAGAGCGCGCGCAGGCTGCGGCCGAGCGCGACGACTTCACGGGGCGTGACCGATCCGCTCTTGACGCGCCCGATCACCCGTTCCATGTCGGCGAGCTGGCCGAGCTGGGCGCGGAATTCGCGGCGGATGGCTTCCCGGTCGAGAAACCACTGGACCGCTTCCTGACGCTCCCGCAGGGCCGCGAGGTCCACCAGAGGGTATTTCAACCACTGTTTCAGCCGACGGCTGCCCATGGGCGTGATCGTGCGATCCAGAACGGCCAGCAGCGATCCCTCGCTCGTCCCCGCGCGACTCTGGAAGATCTCCAGGTGGGTGATCGTCTGCGGGTCCAACGCCATGAAGGCGTCGAGCGTATATGAGTGCACGCGATCGAGCTGCTCGACCACGCGCGGCTGCGTCCGCCGAAGATATTGCAGGATGGCGCCGGCGGCGCGGATCGCCAGCGGTTGCGCCTCCAGGGCGGCGGCACCGAAGTGCTCGTGAAGCGCGCGGCGGCAGACGTCCGGAGCGAACACCTCATCCGCCAGCGGCGTGATCGTGGCGGCGCGCCCGAGCGTGAGGGCGGGGATCTTCGCGCCCTCCGCGCGGGCGAAACTCTCCGGGACGAGAACTTCGGCCGGTCCCAAACGCGTCAGCTCTTCCCAGGCCTGCTCGCGCGAGGCTTCCGTCGCCGCGAATTCCCCAGTCGTGATCTCCACAAAGGCTACGCCCGCGCGCGCATCTTCGGCGAGGAAGCTCACCAGGTAATTGCTCGCGCGCTCCTCCAGGAGCGCGGGCTCCATGAGCGTGCCCGGCGTCACCACGCGCGTGACGTCGCGATGAATGAGGCGTCGGCCGGGCGGCGTCAGTTGTTCGCAGATGGCGACCTTGTATCCCCGCTCGATCAACCGGCGCAGATGGTGCGTGAGCGAGACCACGGGAATGCCCGCCAGCGGCACGCGCAGATTCTTCCCCATGTACTTCGTCGTCAGGACCAGCCCCAACTCGCGCGAGAGCGTGCGGGCATCCTCGTCGAAGGCTTCGAAGAAGTCGCCCACCTGAAAGAGGACGAGCATGTCGGGATAGCGCCGCTTGATCTCCAGGTACTGTCGGCGCAAGGGCGGCGTCAGGTGAAGATCCCGCATAGCACGTCTTGAACTGACGTGAGCGCGCGATGCAAGCGCTCGACGTCCCCGGCCCCGAGGACGAGGGTGACCTCCCCGATCTCATGGAAGGAGCCGGAGAGATAAGGGCGCAGCCACTCGCGCGCGCGGCGTTCGTCTCGCGCATCCGAGATGACGAGCACGGGTTTCGACCGCTGCGTATCGTAGGCGTGCTTGAGCTTGACCAGCGCGCTCTCGATCTTCCCCCGCACCTGGACCTCGAACACGTGGCTCAGGCGGGGTGACAGAGGGCTGTCCTTCCACACGACGTCGTAACGCTCGTGCTCTCGCTCTGCGTATTTGCCGAGCAGGCGTCCGATCTCGACGAGCATGGTCTGCAGCTCCGCGTGAGAGGGCGCGCGTCGCGGAGACTCACCGCGCAGCGGCTCCAGGCACATCCGCTCCGCCTCGGCGCGCTGGCGGCCGCGCTCGGTGAGTCGCCACCGGCCCGCGTGCCGCTGCAGTTCGCCCTTTCTGACCAGGCGGGCTCCGGCGCGTTGCACCAGCATTCGCCAGTGCGCGGAAGCGTCCGGCTGCTCCTCCAGGTGGGGGAAATACGCGCGGAGTCGGTCATACAGCGCGCGCAGGCGCTCCTCGCCTCCGAGAGCGAGCAGCTCCTGAAGGATCGGTCCTTCCAGTCGAGCGCTCTCCGGCAGCGCCATAGATCGCGGCCTCACACCGGACGTGGCCTTTACTTATAGCACACGCTCCCACGATCCTCAATTTCCGTGAGGGGGGGATGAGGGTGCTTCGGACGCCGGGCGACGTCGCTGCGCGGACAATCGGGCGAAGAGAAGCAGCGAAGCGAGCATGAGGCCGAGGGAGAGGAACTGCGAGGTCGAGAGCGGACCGATCCATCCGCGCCAATCGTCGCGCCAGAATTCGAGAACCACTCGCGCCGCGCCGTAGAGGAACATGTAGGTGAGGATCAATTGGCCGGGAAACGCGCGCCGCTTTCGCAGCCCGAGCAGCAGGAGGAAAAGGAGGAAGGCGACCGCGGCTTCATAGAGCTGCGTCGGATGCAGGCGCACGCCCGTCGGCGTCCCCACGAAGCGATGCGCGATCTCGGGAAATTCGACCCCCCACCACGCTGTTGTCGGTTTCCCCCAGCAGCACCCGGCGGAGAAGCAACCGAGCCGTCCCAGAGCCAGCCCGAGCGCCACGCTCGGCGCGAACGCATCGGCCGTCCGCCACCAGGGGAGCCGGTATCGTCGAGCCAGCCACAGCGCGACGGCCAGCCCGCCCAGGAAGCCGCCCAGATAGACGCCGCCCGATCTCAAGAGATCGAGAGAGAAGAGGAGCTGCCATTTGTCCTCATGGAGGTTCCACTCGGTGAGGATCATCAGCAGCCGCGCGCCGATCACCCCTCCGAGCAGCGCGCCGATGCCGAAATTGAACAGGTGCGTGCGATCTAATCCGTCCTGTTCGCCCAAACGCATGGCCAGCCAGAGACCCAGCAGAAAGGCGAGCGCCTGGAGGGCGCCATAGGTGTAGATCGGCACATTCACATACGGGAGGCGAAAGAGTTCCGGATGCATCCTCGCGCGCTCCTAGGGGAGCCCCCCATTGGGTTGACGACGCAGGCGAGCTTCCGGCGAGGGGCGCAGCGCATCGGCCAACAGCAACAGCGCGCCCATGGTGATGACGAGATCGGCGATGTTGAACGTGGGCCATCGGTACCGCCCGATGAAGACATCGAGAAAGTCCACGACGGCCCCGCGCAGGAGCCGATCCGTGAGATTCCCCAGGACGCCGCCGAGCACAAGGGCCAGCCCCCACTGCGTGAGTCGCTCCTGTAGC
>BEHM01000018.1 GCA_002923315.1 bacterium HR10 | reverse complement strand
GGAATACGAAGGCCGCACGCTGATCGTGAACGAAGCTCGACCTCGACCGGAACGCCCCGCGAATCAGTTCGGGTATGATCGAGGAAGCGGGCCCTCCCGGGGGGGACGCCGTCCCCCGCGCGGATCGGGCCGATCCCCTCGATGGTGAGCCCGCGCGCTGCTTTCGCTGTGTGAATCAGACGGCGAGATGGCTTCTTCCCGGGTCGGCATGATCCGATTGCGGATCGTGCCTTGAGGGTGCGGACTTGTCCAACAGGTGCAAGACGAACGGGGAGCCGTCTCGCCCCCGCGCTTCAAGGTGCCGAGGGTCCCGATCATTGACAGCCCCTCAGCGCCGATGGTAGTCTAGAGCGTGATCTTCGCCCGCTGGAGGAGGAGATGGAGAAACCGAATGCGCGCCGCATCCCGATCCGGTTCGTTGAGCATCATGAGGAGGCGCCCGCGGAGTATCCCGTGCGCCCGCCTGAAACCGAACGGGAGCATGAGGCTGAGGGTGCTTCGGAGCCGGAAGCGGAGGAGCTGAGCGCCACTATTCGCGAGATCGGCCGGGAGGTCATTGACGCCCACCGCCCAGAGGTCGCATCTGTGCCGGAGGACGAGATCACGCGACTTCGGCAGGAGCGAGAAGCGCTCTACGAGCGCCTGCTGCGCCTGGCTGCCGAATTCGAGAACTATCGCAAGCGCATCGAGCGCGAGCGAGAGCGCATGCGGGAGGAGGCGCTTGTCGAAGTCCTGACCGAGTTCCTCCCCATCGTGGATGATTTCGAGCGCGCTCTGGAAGCCGCGCGTTGGCTTCGCGATCTCGATGGGGTGCTGCACGGGCTCACCGTGATCCACCGTCGGCTGTTGGAGCTGCTCGCCCGCTTCAACGTCAGACCCATGGAGACGCTCGGACGCCCGTTCGATCCCACGCGTCATGAGGCTTTCGCTGTGGAGCCGACCGACGAATATGAGGAGAACACCATCATTGACGAATATCAGCGCGGCTACCTGATGGGCGATCGCCTGCTGCGACCGGCGCGCGTCAAAGTCGCCGTGCGCCCGACTTCGAAGAGGGCGTGAGCCCGCCTTCGGAGCCCGGCGCATCACAACAAGCGTTCATACAGAAGCGCCAGGGCCGCCTGAGCGGCCAGCTCCCGAATGCGCGCGCGATCCCCCGGAAACCAATGCCGATGGCTCTCGACATGGACATCATCGGCCAAACCGATGAAGACCAAACCGACGGGCTTCTCCGACGTTCCCCCTCCGGGTCCGGCCACTCCCGTGACGGCCACGCCCACGGTCGCGCCTAAGGATTCCTTCACGCGTCGGGCCATCGCCTCGGCGACCTCCGCGCTGACGGCGCCATGCGTGGCGAGCATGTCTGCTGGAACCCCCAGGAGCGCGCACTTCGCCTCATCCGAGTAGGCGGTGATCCCCCCGCGGAAATACTGCGAGCTTCCGGGAACATCGGTCAGGCGCTTGGCGATGAGGCCGCCGGTCACGCTCTCGGCGACGGCGATCGTATAGCCTTTGGTCAGAGCGAGGCGGCCGATCACCTCCTCCAGGGATTCGCCGCGCGTGGTGAAGACGCGCGCGCCCAGCGCTTGCTCGATGCGATCCGACAATTCATCGAGCCGCGCTTCGATCTCCTCCTCGGTCACGCCGCTGGCCGTGAGGTGGATCTCGATCCCGCCGGTCGTGGCCAGAATCGTCGTCTGCGGATTCGCATACTGCGTGTAGATGGGCGCGATCGCCTGATCCACGGCGGATTCGCTCAGGCCTGCGACCCGCAGCGTGCGGCGACGAATCTTCACGCCGCCGGCGAGCGGCTCCAGCAGCGGCACGACCTCGCTCTCGAACATGGCCTGCATCTCCGTCGGCGGCCCCGGCAACACGACGAGCGCGCGCCCCTCATGGTCCACGAACATCCCCGGTGCCGTCCCATGTCGGTTCTCCAAGACGACCGCGCCCTCCAGCACGAGCGCCTGTCGCTCATTGATCTTCGGCATGGCGAGTCCGCGACGGGCGAAGCGCGCTCGAATCCGCTCCAGAACCTGCTCATCGAGCACCAAGGGCCGCGAGAGCGCGCGTGAGAGCGCCTTGCGCGTCACATCGTCCTCCGTAGGCCCCAATCCGCCGGTCATCACGATCACCTCCGAGCGCGTCAGGGCCTCGCGAACCAGCCGCTCCAGCAACGACTCGTCATCGCCGACGATCATCTTCACGACGACTTCGATCCCGAGCGCATTCAGCCGTTCGGTCAACCAGAGGGAATTCGTATCCACGCGGAAGGGCGTCAGCAGCTCCGATCCGACGGCGATGATCTCCGCCCGTCGCGGTCGTATGGGCCGCATCCTCGATCCTCCTTCAAGAGATGATCTCGACCAGGAGAACGGTCGCGAGCCCGGCGCAAATCCCCGCCAACACATCGTCCGCCATGACCCCAATCCCCCCCTTCCACTGTTCGACTCGCCGAATGGGATACGGCTTCCAGATGTCGAACAGGCGAAAGAGCCCGAAGCTCGCCCACAGCATCCCCCATCCCGGCCACGACACCGCTCCTTCGATGGCCCCTCGCAAGAAAGCACGACCACTGACGCTCAAGAGCAGCGCGAGGAACTGACCGACGACCTCGTCCACCACGATCTGCGGAGGATCCTCTCTCCCCAAGAGCCGCACCACTCGGGAAGACGCCCACGTGCCAATGCCCAAGAGAACTCCAGCGATGCTCCAGCTCACTCCCACGATGCCCAGCGCGCGCTCGAACCAGGAGCCAAGCGCGAAGAGCCCGAGTCCAACAAGAGCCCCCACCGTCCCGGGAGCTATCGGCGCCAGACCGGCTCCTCCACCGGCAGCGATCCACCACGCCACGCGATCAGCGAGGGATGCCGTGCCGCCTTCGGAGGAACGCCGAACGCGAGCGAGGCTCTCAACACGCGCGCGCATGTTCATCGCGAAGCCTTCCCGGGCGCGCACACCCGCCCGATCAGATCACACCCGATGGTGTCAACGATCTCGACCGAGACGAATTCCCCCGGCTGGGGAAGTCGCGGCTCGAAGGCCGATTTCACCCCATCCCCCAGATCCAGGATCACGCGACCATCAATCTCCGGCGCTTGCCCGGCCATCCGCCCCCGCAGCAGAAGAGGCATCGGAGAAGCGCGCGGGCGACGATCGAAGGCCTCCCCCTCGAGGCTTCCCTCCACCAAAACCTCGACCGTTCGACCGATCCACCGATGGCTCCGCCGAGCAGCAATACGCGCTTGCTCGCGCTGAAACCGTCTCAAGCGCTCGCGCGCGACCTCCCGGGGCACCTTCGTGGTCAATCCGAAGGCCGCCGTTCCCTCCTCATCCGAATAGAGGAACGCTCCCGCGTAGTCGAACTCGACCGTCCGGCAGAAGTCGAGCAGCTCGCGAAAATCGCGCTCCGTCTCTCCGGGGAATCCAATGATGAACGTCGTCCGCAACGTCGCGTCCGGGATACGGCGCCGGATCCGCTCCACGAGACGTTCGAACGAGCGACGCGTCCCTCCGCGACGCATGAGGCGCAACAGACGCCCGCTCGCGTGCTGAAAGGGGATATCGAAGTAGGCGCACACCTTCTCTTCAGAAGCGACGGCTTCGATCACCGCCTCGCTCACGTGATGCGGATAGCCGTAGAGGAAGCGAATCCATCGAATCCCCTCAATCCGCGCCAGCGCCCGCAGCAGCGTGGCCAATCCCTCCCTCATCCCCAAGTCCGCCCCGTAATGCGTCGTGTCCTGCGCGATGAGGATCAGTTCGCGAACGCCGCGCGCGGCCAGGGCCTCCGCCTCTCGAAGCAAGGATTCCAGGGGACGGCTGCGAAACGGCCCGCGCAGCGTCGGGATGATGCAGAAGGAACACGTGTGATCGCACCCCTCGGCGATCTTGAGATACGCCGAGAAGGGCGGCGTCGCCAGCACGCGCGGACGCGCTGCATCCTCCACGTATCGAGAGGCCAGCTCTGCGGGGAGGATCGGAAGGCGACGCCGCGATCGGGTCGTCGTTCCCCACTCGCCGTCGCGGCACACTTCGACGATGCGCTCGATCTCTCGCGTCCCGACGAGCGCATCCACCTCGGGCAACTCCCGCTGCAGGTGCTCGCGATAGCGCTCGGCCAGACAGCCGGTGACGATGAGCTTGCGGCAGCGCCCGTGCGCCTTCCATCGCGCCATTTCGAGGATCGTCTCGATGGACTCCATCTTGGCCGGATCAATGAAGGCGCACGTGTTCACGATGAGGATATCGGCCTCAGCCGCTTCCGTCGTGAGCGCGAACCCCTCGCGCACGAGCAGCCCCAGCATGACCTCGCTGTCCACGAGATTCTTCGGACAGCCGAGACTGACCATGCCCACCTTCGCCATACCTCCGGCATGGTAAATCGAGTCGCTCTCCGTTGTAAAGCGCGCCTCTTCGCCGTCTTCGGGCGCCGCGCGCTCGTCCGAAGCGACCGGGCGCTGCGCCGATCCGGGCTTGACATGGGCGAGGAGAAGTTTATTATGTTCCCGAACAAAGTCATGGATGGGCACGGGCACAAGCGGGCGGCGGAGGCGATGGGTCCGGCCAATCACGGACTCCTCAAGCAACTGAACATGCTCGCGCTGTTGCGGCTGGCGCGCGCATCGGAGGTGATCTCGCGCGCCGAGTTGGCGCGCCGTTCGGGGCTGAGTCCGCCGACGGTCTCGGCCCTGGTGGCGAAGCTGCTGCGCGCGGGACTCTTGCGAGAAGAGGGCGTCGGGGACTCCAGCGGTGGGCGTCGCCCGACGCTGCTGCGCTTCAACGCGCGCTTCGGGTATGTGCTCGGCGCCGACATCGGAGGGACGCGCGTGCGCGTCGCGGTGGCCGATCTCAACGGCGAACTCCTCGCGCACGCGGAGGAGCCGACGCGAAAGTCTCCGCCCTATGTCCGCACTGTCGTCGAGCAGATCGCGACGCTCAGCCGTCAGGTGGTGAAGACGGCCGGCGTGCGTTGGCGTGAGGTGCGACTGTTGGCCATCGGCGCTCCCGGCATCACCGACGTGGAGCGCGGGATCGTTCGTCACGCCCCGAATCTCCCGGGCTGGCGCGACGTCCCGCTCCGCGAGTTGATGGAGAGCGCACTGCGCCTCCCCGTCCACGTGGATAACGACGTGAACATGGCCGTGCTGGGCGAGAGCTGGCGCGGAGCCGCGCGCGGGCTCCGAAATGTCGCCTTCATCGCCATCGGCGCGGGAATCGGAGCGGGCCTGCTCATCAACGGGGAACTCTATCGTGGCTCGACGCACGCCGCTGGAGAAGTCGGATACATGCTTCTGGATCCGAAGGCGACGTGCGAGGAATTCCGCGAGCTGGGATTTCTGGAGATGCGCGCCTCCGGACCGGCGATGGCGGCGCGCGCCCGCCAGCTCATGGGGCGATCCCGTGCCCTGGACGCCAAGGCCGTCTTCGACGCGGCCCGTCGAGGTGACGAGACGGCCCGACGGCTCGTGGATGAAATCGCAGCCTATCTCAGCGCGGCTGTGGCGAATGTGGCCACGCTCCTGGATCCGGAGATGATCGTGCTCGGGGGAGGCGTGAGCCTGGCGGGAGAGCTTCTCACCGAGCCCATTCGGGAGACCATCGCGCGAACTGTTCCGGCCAAACCGGCGGTCGTCGTCTCGGCCCTGGAGGATCGCGCGCAACTCTATGGGGCGATCTTCTCGGCGTTGCAACTGGTCGAACGACAACTCGCCGATGTGGTCGCGCGGCTTTAACGAAAGGAGGGGGCTATGAAGAGCATCGTTCTGGCGATGTTCCTGCTCGTGCAGGCGCAGGCGACCGACGGCGTCATCGAGGGGATCGTCCTGGACCCTTCGGGAGCGGTCATCGCCGGCGCCACCGTGCGCATCGTCAATATGGACACGGGCTATGCCCGAACACTGACGACGAACGAGCGCGGATTTTACCGCGCGACGCTTCTGCCCTTGGGCCGCTATGAGATCAGCGTGGAAGCTGTGGGCTTCAAACGCGCTGTGCGCTCGGGTGTCGTCCTCACGGCTGGGCGAACGGCCGTCGTGGATGTCACGCTGGAGGTCGGGCAGATCGAGCAAGCGGTGACGGTCACGGCTGATGTCCCTGTGGCCGATATCGGGAAGATCGAGCAGGGGAATACGATCTCGACGCAAGAGGTGCGGAACCTACCCCTGGTCTCGCGCAACATCTACAACTTCATGCTCCTGCAGCCGGGGGTGAGCGCGCGCCCCAATCCCGAATTCGGCGTGCCGCGCAAGGTGAACACGAACGGGTTCATTGACCGGATCAACTACCAACTGGACGGCAATACGAACACGCAGGCCGATCGCGCGGGCATTCGCCTGATGCCGATCTCCGAAGTCTTCATCCGCGAGATCCAGGTCGTCAACAACGGCTTCGCTCCGGAGTTCGGGACGACGACGGGGACCGTCTACAATGCCATCACCGATTCGGGGACGAATGAGGTGCATGGGGAGGCTGGGTATCGCTTCCGCCGCAAGTCCTTCTCGGCGCGTCCCACGCTGTTGTCGCCCACGCAGCCGAAGCCCGATTTCGCGGCCGATACGGTGACGGCGCGACTGGGCGGTCCGATCCGACGCGATCGGCTCCACTACTTCAGCGCGTATGAATTCACGCGGCGCGACATCCCGCGCCCGATCACCATCACTCCGGAGAATGCGGCGCGCATCGGGCTGACGCCGAAGCAGACCGGCGTGGTCCCGGCCTCGCAACGGGTCAACTTCTTCATCGCGCGCAGCGATTACACGATCTCCGAGCGGCATCGCCTCATGGCCCGATACAACCTCTTCCGCAACAGCTCGCCGAATAACATCGGCGGGGCGCTCTCGGCCGGACTCCTCTCGGTGACGCGCTCGACGGATTTCATTGATGCGGCCGACTCGGTGGCGACGCAGCTCACCTCGACGATCTCGGCGCGCGCCATCAACGAGCTGCGCTTCCAGTACGCGCGACGCCGCTTCTTCCGCACGGCCAATCCGGAGAACGCCGTTCGCGGCCCGGCCATCACGATCTCGGGCGTGGCGCAGTTCGGGGGACCGACCGATGACGGCCAGCGCTTCCGCCAGACCAGCGTGGACATCGTGGACAATGTCACGCTCATTCGCGGCAACCATGCCTTCAAATTCGGATTCACGATGACGACCTATGGCGATTTCCGGCGCGAGCCGCTCTTCGCCGAATACGTCTTCCCCAACATTGATGCCTACCTGAGCGCCGTCAACGGGACGAATCCGAGGAGCTACACGACCTTCCGCCAGCGCATCGGGAATCCGCAGATCAGCGAGCGCGCCTTCTTCTGGGGAGCCTTCTGGCAGGACGATTGGCGCGTGACGCAGAATCTCAAGCTCCTCTACGGCGTGCGCTATGAGCTGTATGACGTGCCCGATCCGGATCCGACGGCTCCGCTCCCGCTCTCGCGCGACTTCAATGTGGACACGAACAACTTCGCGCCGCGCATCGGGCTCTCGTACGGGATCGGACGAGAGCGCAAGACGGTCGTGCGGGCGAGCGCGGGGATTTACTACGACTTCCCGAAGCTCGACTTCTATCGGCTCGCGCTCCTGAACAACGGGAATCCGCGTTTCCGCGACATCTCGGTCTCGGGGACGAGCCCCTTCGCGCCGGCTTTCCCACAGACGTTCGATCAGTTGCCCGCGGGCTTTCCGCTCCCGCGCGTGAGCATCAACGCCGTGGCGCCGGACTTCGCCAACCTCTATTCGAGCAATGCGAATCTGCAGATCGAGCGGGCGCTCACCCACGAGATGTCCATCGTCCTCAGCTACGTCTTCGCCAAGGGGACGCGCATCCCCGTGCAGCGGAACATCAACCCGATCAACCCGATCCGGACCCTGGCCGATGGGCGACCGGTCTTCGACACCGCGGTGAATCCGCAGACGCGACGCTTCCCCGACTTCGACAACGTCTTCCTCGCCGAATCTGTGGGGAACTCCAACTACAATGGCGTCACCGTGCAGTTGATCAAGCGCTTCTCGCGCGGGTATCAGTTCACCGCCTCCTACACCTGGTCGCACGCCATTGACGACGCGCCTGAGGTGAATGTGCTCGACAGCAACGTCCAGCTCTCGGACCCGACCAACCGGCGTCGCGATCGCGGCAACTCCCTCTCGGATCGCCGGCACATCTTCTACGTGAACGGCGTCCTGGCGCCGAAGGTGGATCTCTCGAATCGCTTCTGGAGCGCCCTGCTCAACGACAATCAGGTGAGCTTCATCCTGAGCGCCGACAGCGGCGACACGTTCAACATCCTGGCCAATCGCGATCTCAACAACGACCGCATCCTCATGGATCGTCCGCTCTTCATCGGGCGCAACACGGTGGATGGACCGAACCACTTCAACCTCGACCTTCGATACTCGCGCTTCGTGCGGCTGGGGGAGCGCGCGAACGTGGAGTTCTTCGCCGAGTTCACGAATCTGACCAATCATCCGAACATCACGAACCTGACGACGACGGTGGCGGTGAACGCCGATGGGAGTCCGGTCTCGGCCCTCCCGCAGCGGTTCCCGCGCGCGGGAGCGCTCGAATCGCGGCAGCTGCAGCTCGGCTTCAAGCTCAACTTCTGAACGAGCGGGCGTGAGACCTTCGGTGAGATGCTGGGGCGAGAGGACGTGATGCCGGCATCTCACCGCGCCTTCCCTTGCAGGGGGCATTCCGAGGGGGGAGGAGGATGCGATCAAACGCGGGCGGCGCTTCGATGGCTCGCGGGCCTCATCGGGCGCGGGTGGCTCTGCTCGTCCTGGGCGCGATACTCCTTGCTGGAGCGGGACCGTTTCCGCGGGAGGCGCTCGGCGTCCGGGGGCCAGAGGCTGCAGTCGCCGAGTGGGAGACGGACGATGAGCCGTGGATGGAGATCATCCCGAAGCCGAGCGAGGATCTCGGTCTGGCGGGGCTTGTGCAGGCGCTGCGCAAGCTGCGCACGACGGCGCGGGTGCTGCATGTGACGGCTCATCCCGATGACGAAGACGGTGCGATGCTCACGCTGCTGGCGCGTGGTCTGGGCGCCGAGGTGATGCTGCTCACGCTCACGCGGGGCGAGGGAGGGCAGAATAAGACGGGGCCGGAGCTTTTCGATGCCCTGGGGCTGCTGCGCACACTGGAGCTGCTCTCCGCCGATGCGCACTATGGGGTGCGCCAGCGCTTCACGCGCGTCGCTGATTTCGGCTTCTCGAAAACGGCCGAGGAGACCTTCGAGAAATGGCGAGGACGTGAGACGGCGCTCGCCGACCTGGTGCGCGTCATCCGCGCGTTTCGCCCCGATGTGATCGTGGCGCGCTTTCAGGGAGCGCCCCGCGATGGGCATGGCCAGCATCAAGCCGCGGGCCTGCTCGCGCGCGAAGCATTCGAGGCGGCGGGCGATCCGCGCCGCTTCCCGGAGCAGATCGCGGCGGGATGGCTCCCCTGGTCGCCGTACAAGCTCTATGTGGGGAATGTGCGCGCGGATGAAGGCGATGTGCTGCGACTCAACACGGGCGCCTATGATCCCGCGCTCGGTCAATCGTACGCGCAACTCGCCATGAAGGGGTTGAGCCTGCAGCTCACGCAGGGAGCGGGCGGCGTTGTTGTTCCGGCCGGAGACCGGTATGCGTACTATCGGCTCGTCGCCACGCGGGTGCCATCCCCTCGACCGGGCGATCGTCGGGAGGAGAGCTTCTTCGACGGCCTGGACACGAGCTTGCCCGGACTGGCCGCGCGACTCGGCGCGGAAGAGCGCGCGGTGCCGTGGCTCCGCCCCGCTTTGCGCGCGCTGGAGGAGCGCATCGCCGAAGCGATGGCCGCACTCACCCCTGAGCATCCGGAGCGCGTCGCTCGTCCCCTGCTGCGCGGTCTGGCGGCGCTCACCGATCTCATCGCGCGTCTTGAGCGCGCGCCCCTCTCTCCCGCCGCGCGGCAGAACGTCCTGGTCCCCTTGCGGACCAAGCGCGCGCAATGCCTTCGTGCGATCAATCTGGCGCTCGGGCTCACGCTCGAAGCGCTGGTGGACGCGCCAAGCGATACCCCAGCGGAGCGAGCCGGCGCGTTCGGATTCTCGCGTCCGCGCGAGACGCTCGCGGTGGCCTCTCCGGGGCAGACGTTCACGCTGACGGCGCGCCTGGTCAACCGCGGGCGTGAGCGCGTGCGCGCCGAGGACATCCGGTGCGAAGCGCCCTCGGACTTCACCGTCACCGTACTTGGACGCGATCTCCGGTCGCTGGGTCCGAATGAGAGCGCTCTCGTCCAGTGTCAGGTGACGCTCCCTCACGACGTCGCGCGTTCCCTGTGGACGCGCCCGTACTGGCGGCGCGAGGATCCGCCGACGGAGGCGATCCTTCGGCTTGACGTCCCGGAGTATGTGACGCTTCCGCTGCCACCGTTGCCGCTGCGCGTTCGCGCGATCTATGCGATCGAGGAGTTGAAGGGCGAGATCGCCGCCATTCCCCGCGCGCGCGTGGTGGACCCGATGTACGGTGAGGAACACCGTCCGCTCGTCATCGGACCGCCGCTCTCGGTTCATGTTCACCCGGAATCCGTCGTTCAGAGCGCGTCTGCGCCCCGAGCGATCCCGGTGACGGTGAGCGTGCGCAACCAGGTGATCGGCGGAGCCCGCGTCAGGCTGCGTCTTGAGGCACCGCCGGATTGGCGCGCTGAGCCCGCGGCGCGCGTCCTCGACTTCTCCCGCGAGGGGGAGGTGCAGAGCGTCACCTTCACGCTCACGCCTGGGGATGTGCGCGAAGGCCGCTATGAGGTGACGGCCATCGCCGAATATCAAGGGCGGACATACAGCGAAGGGTGCACGATCCTCGGACGGCGTGAGATCGGCTGGTTCCCGTTCTGCCAGCCGGCTCGGGTTCGCCTCCACGTCGTGGATGTCCGTGTGCCGCCCGGTGAGATGCGCATCGGATACGTCATGGGCGCTGGGGACGACATCCCGCGCGTGCTCGCGCAACTCGGACTGGATGTGGAGCTGCTCACCGCCGAACAGCTCGCGCGGGAGGACCTCAATCGCTTCCACGTGATCATCCTCGGCATCCGGGCTTACGATGTGCGATCGGACGTGCGGGACCACAATCGGCGGCTCCTGGACTTCGTCGAGCGCGGGGGAACGCTCATCGTGCAATACAATCAGAACATCGCGGCCTTCAACGCGGGGCGATTCACGCCTTATCCGGCGACGCTCGGCAGCGGACGCGTGAGCGTCGAGGACGCGCCGGTCGAGATCCTGGCTCCGGAGGATCGGCTCTTTCACTGGCCGAATCGCATCGCCGAGCGCGACTTTCAGGGATGGGTGCACGAGCGTGGCCTCTACTTCATGGAGAGCTGGGATGAGCGGTTCACGCCGCTGCTGGCTTCGCGCGATCCGGGCGAGCCGCTGCTCATGGGCGGCCTCTTGCGCGCTCGATACGGAGCGGGCACGTACATTTACACCGGTTACGCCTTCTTTCGGCAACTGCCGGCCGGCGTGCCCGGCGCCATCCGCCTCTTCGTGAATCTGCTCTACGCGGGCCGGACCGAACGCTGAAGGGGGGGAGATGAGGGTCTGGATCTCGGCGATCCTCATCCTTGCTCAGGCGCGCGCGGGCCTCATGGACGGATCACCGATCCGTCCCGCACCGATCGCCCAGCGCGTGCGTATCCGCATCGAGCGGCCGCAGGAGGGGGCGCCCATTCTCTTCGGCCTCCCTTTCCCCAAAGGCGCCCTGCGTTCGCCCGATCACGTGCGCGTCCTCACGCCAGATGGTCGCGAGATCCCCTCGCAGATCACGGAGGTGAGCACGTGGGAGCCGGCTGATGAGAGCGTGAGATGGGCTTGGGTCTTCTTCTTCGCCGAGGCCGCCACCGAGTACTTCGTCGAGTACGGCCCCGGAGTTCGACGCACCGCATCTGGAGACGCGCGCGTGAGCGTCGTGAACAATCAAGGGGAGCGCGGATTCGTCGAAGTGACGACGGGACCGCTGCGCGTCCTCGTGCGAAAAGGCGAAGGAGGATTTCTGCATCGCGTGCACCTGGATCTCGAGGGCAACGGATTCGAGGAGTCGGATGTGATCGCTGAAGGGCCGGTCGGACGCGGATCGTTCCTCGATCTCCTCGACGATGCGGGCCTGGATCCCTCGCGTGCTTTCATCACGCGCACGGTCGTCGAGAAGGGGTCGGGACCGCTCCACGCCATCGTGCGCATTGAGGGCGAATACCGCTACGCGCGCGCCGATAACCATCCGGCCCCCTTCGTGATGCGCCTTCATGCCTATGCGGGGAAGCCGTATCTTCGCGTCCTCCACACGTTCGTCTATACGGGCGTTCCCGATCACCACCGACCGCAGGAGGGGGAACACGCGCACGTCGCCACGCAGGGCGAGCGGATCCGTCGGGAGGAGCCGGGCGATCCCGGATGGACGCAACCGAATGATCGCATCGCGGCCGCTGGTCTGGCGCTCCAGGTGAACCTCTCGCCACGGCGACGGCTGCAGACGGCCTATCGCGAGGGCCGATGGTGGCAAGAGGGCACCCGCCGCGTGCTCGCGCGCCCGATACCGGCGGCGCGTCAGGTCTCATTGCTGCAATCCGGGCCGAAACCGACCCGCATGCCTCCCGTTCCCGAATCCACGCCGGATCGGCGACTGGAGGGCTTCTTCGCGCACCTCGATGTGGACGACCGAACGCTCGTTCGGGCGGAGCGCGCCGATGGATGGCTGAGCCTCGCGGATGACCGATGGGGCCTCGCCATCGGGATTCGACATTTCCTCGAAGAATACCCGAAGGAGATCCGCTGGGAAGCGCCGGATCGCCTGACGGCGTTCCTCTGGTCGCCGCGCGTCGAACCGATGACCTTCGCCCGCTGGTCGAGCGAGCTGGAGTATGAGGATGGTTCCGAGGGAACGGTGGAGAACTGGGCACAGGGGTTGGCGAAGACGAGTGAGTTGATCTTCTACTTCCACACAGGCGACACCTCTGCGGAAGAGATCGCGCGCACGATGAGCTACGTCCTGGATCCGCCGATCGCGCACGCCGATCCGAGCTGGTACGCCGAGAGCGGCGTCTACGGGCGCTTCGCTCCGCGCGCAGAACGCTTCCCCGAACTCGAGCGCGCCCTCGACTATAAATTCGAGTGGTGGCTCTTCAACCAGCGATGGGTGCCCTGGTTCGGGATGTTCGACTACGGCGATGGGAAGTGGAACTTCGACGGCGAGAAGTGGGACGTCTGGGTGTGCAACGAGCCGGCCGTGGACTTCATGCTCTGGCTCCATTTTCTCCGCACGGGGGATCGCCGCTTTCATCTGGCCGCGGAGGCAGCGAGCCGCCATTCCATGGACGTGGATAACACGCACTGGCCGACCGATCCGAAGTACTACGGGGACACGAACTCGGCGCTCGACTTCTGGGAGACGCTCAAACGGCCGCCGGGGACGAAGTACCTCGGCATCGGGCGCCGACACGGCATGCAGCACTGGTCGCGCGCCCTGAGCGCGCACGTCTGGGTGGCCGGATGGATCGCGAGCTATTACGTGGCCGGGTACCATCGCGGCCTGGACGTGGCTCTTCAAACGGCGGAGACGTATTTGAAACGCATCTGGGGGGAGCATGATCTCACCGGGCGTCGGCTCTATCTCTCAGTGTGGAATCTGCTCGAGGTGTGGGAAGCGACCCAGGACGAACGCTATCATCGCGAGTTGAGAGAACGAATCGCGCGCATGCTCATGTGGCAAGAGCGCGAGCAGGGGGGGAGTCTGGTCATGGATCGTTACGGGTACGCTCAAAACTACGCCTCGTATGCGTTGGCGCGATATCTCGATCTCACGGCAGACCGAGCCGTGCGCGCCGCGCTCGTGCGTCACGCGCGACGCGTGCGCGATGTCCCCCCGCTCAGCCATGGGATGGAATCCTACCTGGCGACGATTCACAGCCTCGTCGTGGGCTACGACCTGACGGGCGAGCCCAGCTTCCTGGAAGAATTGCGGCGACGCCTTGAGGTCATGAGGATGGATCCGCTCCCTCGCCCGATTGATGACACCTGGACGCAACGCGAACTGTTCCTCGCCTTGGAGAAGGCGAGTCACCTCCCGCGCAATCCCGATGGCAGTCGTCCCCTATGGAGCTTCACGCACGGGCTGCGGGTCTTCGGCTGGACGCACGCCTACGGTCTGCCCTTCGCTCTGCGCGTGCTCGCCGCACACTGAGCTGCCTCTCGGGCTCGGCTCGAGCCCGATCAATGAAGGAGGCGCCGGACAACGCCCTCCGCATGCATTCATTCGCGCGAGAGTCTCAGGGGAGAAACAGCAGGACGACGAGCGCCGCCAGGCTCAGGAACGAGCCGAAGGGCAGCGTGGGATTGCGCTCGCGCCTGAGGAGCATGAGCGTCACGCCGTAGACGGAGCCGAGCAGTGAAGCGAGGAAGATGGTCAGCAGCGTCTCCCCCCATCCCAGGAAGGCGCCGATCATGAGCAGCATCTTCACATCGCCGAACCCCACGCCCTCCAGGCGGCGCAGGGCATAATAGCCGAGGCGCGAGAGCCAGAGCACGCCACTTCCGATCACGGCGCCCTCAAGAGCGCTGAGAGCGGAGCGCACGCCGGAGAGGGCGAAGGACGGATCGTGCAGCCCACGGAGCACGAAGGCCCCCGCGAGCCCGATCGCGGTGACGATCGCCATCCATTCGGGCGACCACGAGTCTTTTCGTTCAGCATCGCGAGGATACCCCCCACTCCCGATCCCCGCGCTCGACAGGGGAGACTCCGAACCGGCCCCGATGGCCTGACGCGGGTCCTCGACGCGCGCCGCAGGACCAGGCGCAGGTGCGGAGGGTTCGTCCTCCGGCGAATGCGCCTCGTCCAATCCCTCCAGTTTACGGCCGAGCAATCGGTAATCCACGCGCTCCAGAAGGAGGAGCAGGGCGCTGCTCATCAGGATGAGCACTGCACCCGCGCCGAGCGCGTGCTCGAAGACGGCATGTCGCAGCACTGAGAGCGGATTGCCCGAAGGCCTCTCCACGAGACCGCGCGCGCCCGCGATGGGCTCAGCGGGCACCAGCGCGCGCAATCCGACGGCCAGCACGAATCCCGGATAGGTGAGGGCATCCGGCAGCAGGCGATGGCGCGCGTCAATGACGGCGAGGGCGATGAGCGCGCTCACAAAGAACGCCTCCGGCACCAGCTCCCACCCCCATCCTCGCTCCCACACGAGGAGCACAAACAGCAGGGCCGTCCCCAGCTCGACGGCCGGGTATTGCCATGAGATCGGCTGCCGGCACGAGCGACATCGCCCCCTGAGGAGAAAGAAGCTGAGCAGTGGGACGTTGTCGCGCGGTCGAATTCGAGCGCCGCAGTGCGGGCACTGCGAGCCGGGTCGAACGATGGACAGGCGGCGCGGGATGCGATAGATGAGGACGTTCAGGAAGCTGCCCACCACGAGCCCGAAGAGGAACGCCACCAGCAGGAGGAGGACAAGTGGCTCCCCCTCAGGAGCGATTCCCCACGGCCTCTCTTGCCACATACCGAAGGCATCGTGTATGGTTGCCCCTGGATTTGTCAAGCCGATGCGTATTCTTCAGGTGTGCTCAGCGATAGAGATGGGCGGTGGCGAACTTCACGTCGCCGACCTGGTGGCGGGACTTCACGAGCGCGGACACGAAGTCCATCTGGCCGTGCGTCGCGGCAGCCCGCTGCCGGAGCGCGTGGGCGCGCATGTGGCGGCCACGCACGTTCTGCCGCTGCGGAATTCGCTGGACGGCCTCTCGGCATACCGACTGAGTCGCCTGCTGCGCGCGCACGCCATTGAGATCATCCACGCGCACCTGGGGCGCGACTATCTGCCGGCGATTCTGGCGGCCATGTGGGCCGGAAGCGCGCGCGCGATCGTGACGCGACATCATTATCTCCCGTTGAAGCGGAATCCGGTGTATCGCGCAATCTTGCGGCGCGCGGATCGCATCATCGCCGTCTCCGACTTCGTGCGGCGAACGCTTCTTGGGCTCGGCCTGCCCGAAGCGCAGGTCGTGACCATCCCCAACTGGGTGAGGCGCGAGGACCTGACGCCGCTCCCCGAACGCTCGGAGGCGCGCGCGCGTTTGGGCCTCACACGCCCGCTGGTGATCACGACGGTGGGCCAACTGGCTCCAGCCAAAGGACAGGAGGAATTCGTGCGCGCGGCGCATCTGCTTCGTCGGTGGCGCGACGATTGCGAATTCGTGATCGTCGGCGCGGCCCCGACGAAACATCGCGCGTTCGAAGCCCGGCTGCGACGGCTGGTCGGCGAGCTCGACCTCCAGGCGTGCGTGCGCTTCCTCGGACACGTGGAGGACTTGCGCTTGGTGTGGGCGGCGAGCGATCTCTTCGTCCTCCCCTCGCATGGGGAGGGTTTCTCGCTCGCGCTCGTTCAAGCCATGGCGGCCGGTGTGCCCGTCGTGGCCTTCGCCGCCGGAGGCCCCACCGAGATCATCGTCCACGGGGAGACGGGATGGCTCATCCCTCCCGGAGATGTCGCGGCATTGGCCGATCGCGTGCGCGAGCTTCTGGAGGACCCGGCGCTCCGCGCGCGCTTGGCCCAGGCCGCGCGCGAAGCCGTCCGACGGCGTTTCGATCGAGAGCAGATCCTGCGTCGTATCGAATCCGTCTACGAGGCCGCTCTGCAGCGCGCGACTCCATCGCGCGCGCGCCGAAGCGGCGCCGAAGAGGAGGCGTATGGCTGAGCAGTGGCGCGAACAACGGCTCCACACGCAACGCATCTACACGGGGCGGGCCGTCGCCCTCGATGTGGATCGCATCCGCCTGCCCAACGGGCGCGAGACGACGCGCGAAATCGTGCGTCATCCCGGATCGGTGGTCATCATCCCGGTACTCGATGAGGAGCGCGTCCTCCTGATCCGCCAGTTCCGCTATGCCGTGGGCGAAGTCCTGTGGGAGTTTCCGGCCGGGACGCTCGATCGCGCGGCCGAGAGCGCGGAAGCATGCGCGCATCGCGAGCTGGAGGAGGAGACGGGGTATCGCGCGGGTCGCTTGATCCGGCTCGGGGAATTCTTCACCGCCCCCGGGTTCACCGATGAGCGCATGCACGTCTTCCAAGCCGAAGACTTGCGCCCGGCGGCGCAACAGTTGGATAGCGATGAGCTCATCGAGGTCGTCCCGTTGACCTGGGAGTCCGTGTACGAGAAAGTGCGCGCGGGCGAGATCCGCGACGGGAAGACGCTGGCGGCGCTCTACCTCTATGCGCTCCGACGCCGCGCGTGACCTCCCCGACGGAGCGCCGCTCCGTCTCTCGAACGGAGAGGGCGATCCGCCCGCGCGCTCGCGGAGGAGGCTATGAAGGACGATCGCCCGCGAGGAGGGTTGAGCATCCCCGTCCTCACGATCCTGGACGAGGAGGGGCGCCTGCTGGATGCCGATCAGCGACGCCTCCTGCGTTACCTCGTCCAATCGGGGTTCGGGGCGGATGTTCTCTTCATCCTGGGGACGACGGGCGAATGGAACCGAATCCCCATGGAGCAACGGGAACGGCTCATCGCCGTCGCTCTCGATGAGCGACGGACGATCAACGAGCACCTCCGTCGTTTGGGACGGCCCCCGATCGAAGTGTGGGTGGGGGTGACGGGGCGAACGCGCGCCGAAACACGAGTCGGCCTGGAGCGGGCGCTGGAGCTGGGTGCGGATGCGGGGGTGATCGCCCCGCTCTCGATCGAGGACATCGGCGACGTCGTGACCTTCTTCCATCGCGAGGTGACGCCGCTCTTTGAACGGAAAGGGAGGGAGCTGCCGTTGCTCCTCTATGACAACGCGGAGATCGCCGTTCACCCCACGATCCCCCACATCCGCACGCGCGATGTGAAGCGGCTCAGTCGCCTCCCCTACGTTCGCGGGATCAAGGTCACCGCCCCGCGCCGCGTGCTCGGCCACTACACGAAAGCGGCGCTGCATTTCAACGAGCGAGGCGCCTTCGGGATCTACGTGGGCGAAGCGATGCTCATCTTCGATCTCTTCCGGCCCACGCGTGGTCTTCTGGGAAAGCTTCGCGAGTCCTGGAACCTCTACCTCCTGCATCACGCTCTGCCGATCGGCGTCGTCGCGGGTCCGGCGAACGTCTTCCCCCGCGAATGGCAGAAGGCATGGCGCGTCTGCGCGGCGGGCGATGAGCCGCTCATGTCCCGCTATCGGTCGCTGCTTGGGGCGTTCGAACGCCTCTGCACCTTCTGGGAGAGCGGGCGGCCGGTCTTCAAGCTCATCGCCGGCATGAAACATGCGCTTTATCGGGAGGGGATCATCGCGAGCGATCATGTGGCGCCCGGCACGCCCGCGCTCACCGAGGAGCAGAAGGCGATCCTCGCCGAGGGCTACGCGCGCCTGAAGGAGCAGATTCGCGCGCAGACCGACCCGCTGTGGCACTCGCGGGGGGAGGAGGCGGAGGGGATCGCACCACCCACCCCGAGCGTGAACGATCGGGAGGTCGAGAGGGCCAGGAGGTGATGAGGAGGGCGCTATGGCTGTCATCTCCGAAGTCGAATTGCCCGGCGTCGGGCGAAAGTATGAGATCACCACGTACGAGCGTGACCGCTTCACGATCGTTATTCATCACAGCGGCGTTCGTGAGATCTACATCTATCGCGGCGATGAGTCCGACCCCCTCTTCGCCGTGGAACTGAGGGACGACGAAGCGCGACAGATCGGCTCGATCCTCGCCGGTGCTTTCTTTCGACCGAAGGCCGTGGAGAATTTGGAGGTCGTCCTTCAGGAGCTGCGCATCGAGTGGTTCCGACTCGATGCGCGCTCTCCTGTGGTCGGCAAGAGCATCGGCGAATTGGAGATTCGAAAGCGGACGGGCGTCTCCGTGATCGCCATCATTCGTGAGCCGGAGAGCGTCCCGAATCCTCCGGCCGACGAGGTCCTGCGCGCCGGAGACACGATCGTCGTCCTCGGCAAGCAGGAGGGGTTCGACGCCTTCCGCCGACTCATCGAGATGGCCGCCTGAGGCGAGCGGATACGCCCCCTGCGCACAAGGGGGGTGCCGGCCCAGACGGCGAAGCGGATGTTGTATGCCGGAATCTTCGTTCTTGCGCGATCTCGGAGTGCTCCTGCTCTTTGGCTTCCTCGGCGCGTGGCTCGCCGTCCGCCTCGGCCAATCGGTCATCATCGGCTACATCCTGATCGGAGCCGTGCTCGGTCCTCACGCCCTCGGCGTCATCGCCGACGCCGCGTTGATGCGAACGCTCGCGGAGTTGGGCATCGTCTTGCTCATGTTCTTCCTCGGCGTCGAATTCTCCCTGGAGCGTCTCCGGCGTGTGCGCGCGGCGGTCCTGCTCATCGGCATAGGAGAGCTCGTGGCGAACCTCTCGGTGGGCTTCCTGGTCGGATACGCGCTCGGATGGAGCCTGATGGAACGCGCATTTCTGGCGGGGATCGTCGCCATGAGCAGCAGTGGGGTCGTCGCCAAACTCCTGATCGAATGGCGACGCACGGCCAACCCTGAGGCCGAAGCCCTCATGGGCATCATGATCTTCGAGGATTTCATCGCCGTGCTCTACCTGGGCGTGCTCGCGGGGCTCTCCGGCGAAGGCGCGCGCACATCGCCGGCCGTCGTCTCATTGCTGAAGGCGATCGCCTTTTACGCGCTCATCCTCGGATTCGGCGGGAAGAGTCTCGCCCGCCTTCTGACCCTCGCTCTGCGCGTGCGATCGGAGGAGCTGTTCGCCCTGTTGTGGCTGGCGCTGATCGCCCTCGCGGGAGTTGGAGCGTCGCTCTTCGGCCTCGCCCCGGCTGCCGGAGCATTCTTGCTCGGCATGATCGCTCCCGCGCGCCAGAGCGATCTCGGCGAGCGCATCTACAGCCGGCTGGAATCGTTCCGCGATGTCTTCCTCGCCCTGTTCTTCCTCACGTTCGGGACCATGCTGGAGGGGGAGAGCCTGCGGCGCGTCCTCCCCCTGGTGCTGCTGATCGCCCCGCTCTCCATCCTGACCGAACTGGTGGTCACCTCCTCGCTCGCCTTCTTGGCTGGCTTCCCCGGGCCTGTGGCGCTGGCGATTGGCGCGGGAATGATCCCGCGCGGGGAGTACGCCCTCCTCTACGCGGCGTTCGGGCAGCAGCTCGGACTCATCGGCTCGGACCTCTTTCAATTCACGGGATGGTACGTCTTCGCGATGACCCTGCTGGCGCCCGTCTTCATGAAGAACACCCGAGCGCTCTATCGCGTCCTGCACCGCTTCATTCCGAGACCGATCGCCTTCGCCGGCATGCTCATCTCGATCACGCTCCGGCCGATGACGATGCGGTCCGCGACAGCGAATTCCGGAGCGACGGCACGCGCGCGATGTGGAACGGCTCGCTGCCTCCTGCTCTGGGGGGCGATCGGACCGCTCTTTCTCGGTGCGCTCGCCGCGCGCTCGGTGATGGAGCGCGCGCTCCTTTTCGCGATCGGGGTGGTGGTGCTCGTGCGCTCGTCGCGCGTCACGCAGCGCGCGCTCGAGCCGATTCGAGAGCACCTGGAGCTCTCGCGCTTGCCCACGCCTTGGGCCGACCCACATCGGGTGATCGCCTATACGGCTCGCGTCGCGTCGAGCGTGCCGCTGGCCGCGTTGCTGATCGCCACCTGGTGGAAGGACCTCGGCGCCTGGACGCTCTTGGGGATTCCTCTCCTCGCGCTCATCCATATCGGATGGGCGTGGGCGTGGTATCGTGCATGGAGTCGTCCGATCCCCACTGCTTCCGAATCGGCCGCATCCAGGGAATGACTTGGGCGCGTGCGGAATTCGCTCTATACTGATGCGAGGCAGGGGATTGCTGAGGAGGGAACCCGAGTGGCCCATGAGAGCATCTCAGAGGTGGGAAAGGAGGAGAAAATGAAGGGATGGACACGGCGCATCCTCGCAGTGGCAGTGATGCTCGCGCTCGGCCTGGTGAGTCTGCCCGTCGAGAGCGCGAGAGCGAGCGCATCGGTCCCGCAGGATCGGGCCGGGCCTCCGCCTGCTCTGGCGGAGATCATCGAGAAACCGTATCTGGACGTCCTCACGATCGCCGAGCAATATTCGTTCCGCCAGAATGAGATCGAGGCGTTCCGCGAGCAGCTCAAGAAGGAGAAGGAGCAGAAGCTCGCAGCGCTCAAGCAGGAGATCGCGGCGCTCCGCCAGCAGATCGAGGCGGCGCGTCAGAAGCTCTCGGAGCTGAACCGGCGCTCCTCGCGCGATGACCCGCAAACGGCGAAAGAGCGGCGCGAGATCCACTGCCATATCCAGCGCCTCCGCAAGAAGCTCGTTGAGAAAGAAGCCCTCGAGCGAAAGACCGTCGAGGTCACGTACGAGAACAAAGAGGCGAAACTGGATCTGCTCACGCGCTGGCCTCCTGAGAAAAAACGCATTGAGGAGGAGATCCGACTGGGACGCGCGCGGCAGCGGCCCTACGGCGATGTGGAGGACATCGGATTCCGCGACGTCGGGAAGGGTCAGGAGAAGGACATCAAGATGGGTGAGGACGCGATTCGCGAATTGAAGGCGCTCGGGCTCATGCCGCCCGAATTCAAGGACGAGGAGATCGAGACCTACATTCGGAACCTGGCCGAGCACATCGCGCGGAACTCCGACTTGCGCGTCCCGGTGAAGACGCAGCTTTTGCTGACGGATGAGGTGAACGCCTTCGCCCTGCCGGGCGGATTCCTCTTCATCAACACGGGACTGGTGCTCGAAGCGGAGTCGGAGTCGGAGCTGGCGGGCGTCATCGCCCACGAGATCGCGCACGCGGCCGCGCGCCACAGCGCGCGCCTGATGAAGCGCGCGACGATCGCCTCGATCCTCTACCAGGCGGCGCAGATCGCGGCCTACATCGCCACGGGCGGCGTGGTGAGCCTCCTCACGTACTATCTGCTCGAATACGGCTTCGCGGGCTTAGGGCTGGTCATCGAGCTGAAGCTGCTCGGCGTGAGCCGGGAGTTCGAGCTGGAGGCCGATCAGCTCGGCGCGCAATATCTCTGGAAGAGCGGTTACGATCCGCGCGCGTTCATCACCTTCTTCGACAAGATGGCGAGCAAGCACGGGTACGCGCGAGGGACGAGCTTCTTCCGCACGCATCCGGCCTTCGCCGACCGCATCATCCACAGCTTCCGGGAATTCGCCTTCTTGCCGCCGCGCGAGGACTATATCACCGATAGCGAGGAGTTCCACCGGATCAAAGAGCGCTTGCGCACACTGTCCAAAGAGGCGATGGAGCAGCAGAAGGAGCAAGAGCGCAAGCGACCGCGGTTGCGAAAAGAGGAGACCTGCCCCGAAGACGAGCCGCCGAAATCGCCGACTCCACCCTCCGATTCGAACCGATCCCTGCTCTGCTGTCTCGCTCGGCACACATGGGGGCGGGAGACCGATTCGCTCGCGGGGAGGAGAGGGGCGGAGCTTTTCGCCTGATGCGAGGAGTGAGATGCGCGCGACCCTGACGTCTGACGTCTCACGTTCGCGCGACGCGCGCGCGGAGCGACCGAATGAGGAGGGGACCATCTCCCTGAGGATCGGCGCTACGAACTATCTGCTCTTCGACGGAGCGTGCGGCCTCTGCACGGCGTTCGCTCGCTGGGCGCGCCGCCGCGATCGGCGCGGGAGGTTCACCCTCCTCCCCTATCAAGCCGTCTCGGCCGAAGCGCTCGCGCGCGTCGGTCTCACGCTCGAACGATGCGCCCAACGCCTCTATGTCATCACCCGACGTGGGCGCGTCTGGGGCGGCGTCTTCGGGATCAATGCGTTCTTCTTTCACCTCTTCCCCTGGCGATTTCTCGTGCTCGCCATCTACGCCCTGCCCCCGCTCCTTCTCCTGGAGATGGCCCTGTACGCGCTCGTGGCGAAATACCGTCACCGGCTCTCGCGATGGCTCGGCCTGAACGCGTGTCGCGCGCCATAGCGATGGCGTTTCAGAAGCGGACGAGCCCGAGGACCACAGAGACATAGCCGTAGAAGAACGCGACGATGTAGAGCCAGGCGACCAGGTCCAGGACGATGCCCGCGCGCAGCATATCGGCGATCGCCACGCGCCGCGTCGCGTAGACGAGCGCATTCGGCGGCGTCGCCACCGGGAGCATGAAGGCCATCGAGGCCGCGATCGTCGCCGGGAGGACGAGCGAGAGGGCATCGGCGCCCAACCCCGAAGCCATCGAGATCAGAATCGGCACCATCATCGAGGTGACCGCCGTATTCGAGGTCACCTCGGTGAGCAGCTCCATGAAGATCACCACCAGGAGGACGAGCACCAGCGGGACCGGCTTCCCAAAGAGCGTCACGAATTCCGAGGCGAGCACGCGCGCCAATCCCGTTTTGAACATGGCATCGGAGAGCGCGATCCCTCCGCCGAACAGCAGCAGCGTCCCCCAGTCCACATAGCGGGAATCCTCCCACTGCAGGACGAACCGTCGTGAGGACCAATCCACCGGCAGGAGGAAAAGGAGGATCGCGGCGCCCAGAGCGATCAGGTGCTCATCGAGCCCAGACAATCGGCGACCGATCTCGGGGATGAGCGACCAGACGGGGGTGGTCGTCCAGAGCGTCACGGCCAGAAGGAATCCCACGAGCGTCAGCTTCTCGCCTCGCCCCCACGGCCCCAATGCCGCTCGCTCCTCACGCAGGAGCGCGCCGACCCCCTCATCGAAGGTGACGTCGCAGGGGAAGAGCGCGCGCAGCACGAGCCAGGCCAGCGGAACGCCCACGAGGACGAAGGGGACGCCGAAGCTCATCCACTCCAGGAAATGGAGCTGCGCGATGTTCTGCTGCCGGAGAATGGAGACGGCGATGCCATTGGGCGGCGTCCCGATGATCGTCCCCACACCGCCGATGGAGGCCGCATAGGCGATGCCCAACAGCATCGCCCGCGCGTAGTTCGAGGACGCGCCGCGCACGCGCGAGAGCACGCCCAAACCGATCGGCAGCATCATGGCCGTCGTCGCCGTATTGGAGACCCACATGGAGATGAAGGCCGAGGCCCCCATCAGGCTGAGCAGGACCCGATCGGGACTCTTGGCCGCGCGTCCGCGCGTCAAGATCCAGAGGGCGATGCGCCGATCCACCCCCCATTTCTGCATGGCGCCTGCGATCAGGAATCCGGAGAGGAAGAGGAAGATCACGGGATTGGCATAATGAGCGAGCACGGCGCGAGCGTTCAGCTCCACCACCTGCCCCCCCTGAACGCCGACGACCTGAAAGACCGGGAGGATGAGGCCAGGGAGCAATGCGGTGACGGGGATGGGGACGGCTTCGGTCACCCACCAGATGACCATGAGCAGAAGCAGCGCGAGCGTCACCTTCATGCCGAAGGCGAGCTGCGCGACCTCCGGCGATGTGGCGACGAGCGCCTCGGCTTCGCGCCAGAAGGCCGAGGGCGTCGGCAGCAGGAGGACGAGAAGAAACACCAGGGGACCAGCGAAGAAGCCGATCCCCGAACGCGCGCGCTCGAACGCCGCCGCTCGCTCCGCGCTCACGCGCGCCATTGTAGGGAGGCGCGGCGTTGGCTGTCAAAGCATCCAGTGTGCTTCATCGCCCCTGGAATCGCGGCTCGCGCTTCTCGACGTAGGCCGTGAGCCCTTCTCGGGCGTCCTCGCTCTGGAAGAGGAGTTGCTGCAGCTCGCGCTCCAGAGCCAATCCATCGTGGAGGGACATCTCCCATCCGGATTGAACGGCGCGCTTGATATGACCGACGGCGCGGCTGGCCTTTCGCGGCGGGAGGAATTGGCGCGCGTAGTCCAGGACGTGCGCCATGAAGTTCTCGTTCGGGAAGATGTGATGGATGAGCCCGATCTCCAGAGCCTCCTCGTAGGTCATCAGGCGCCCGGTGACCATCAGCTCCAGCGCGCGCGCCTTTCCCAGAAGGCGCGCCAATCGCTGCGTCCCCCCCGTGCCGGGTAAAACGCCGAGCGAGACCTCGGGCAGCCCGATCTTCCCGCTATCCTTCCGCGCGATGCGGAGATCGCACGCCAGGGCGATCTCTAGTCCCCCGCCTACCGTGTGCCCGTTCAGCGCGGCGATCACCAGCTTGGGCGTGTTCTCCAACCGGTTCAGCGTCTCGTTCGCATGCAGGCAGAAATAGTACTTGTACTGCGGCGTGACTTCGGCGAGCATGCGGATATTGGCGCCCGCGCAGAAGAACCGATCGCCCGCTCCGGTGACCACGAGCACGTGCACGCGGTCGTCAAACCGCGCCTGAAGGATGGCGTCATCGAACTGCCGCATCATCTCGTAGGTGTAGGTGTTCGCCGGGGGATCGGAGAGCTCGATGATGGCGATGCCGTCCTCCACGCGATATTCGACCAATCTCGTCTCCATACGCATCACCCCTCGCCTCGGAGATGTCGCGGAGAGCCCTCCCGATCGCGAGCCCTCCGCGCGACGGAATATGCGATCTTATCGAAGACGGCGGAAGATGAGCAAGCAGCGGCGCGGGGAGAACCCAAGCGCGGGAGGGAGCAGGAGGCATATTCCACTCACCGCAGCGCGTCTTCAGCCGTCCGTCGGGCCAGACGTTCGACGCGCCGGCGCTCGGCCTCCTCAGCGCGCCGGCGCTCCTCCTCGTCCACGAGAAGCAGCGGAGGAATAGGCGTCGGCCGCCCCGCCTCATCCAGGGCGACGTAGACGAGATAGGCCGTCGAAGTCACGCGACGCTCTCCGGTGAGCAACGCCTCGGCCTCCACTTCGACTTCCACTTCCATCGAGGTGCGCCACACCTGTGTCAGGCGGGCTCGCACATGCACGAGATCGCCGACATGCACGGGCGCGCAAAATCGGATCGAATCCACAACGACCGTGACGACGGGCTTTCGCGCATGGCGTGAGGCGACGATCGCTCCCGCCTCGTCAATGAGCTTCATGATCCATCCGCCATGAACATTCCCGAGAATGTTCGCGTGCTCCGGCTGCATCATCTGGCTGAGGACGACCTGGCTCTCACTGACGCGCTTACCTTCCATGCGCTCGCCTCCACTGCGACCGCGGCTCACGCCTTGAGTCGCTGCTTGATGCGAATCGGTGTGGCGAAGAATTCGTATTGCTCGCGCAACCGATTCTCGATGTAGCGCTCATAGGCGGCCTCCAGCTTCTCGCGCCGCGAGTTGAGGAAGAGGACGAAGGTCGGCGGGTCCACGCCCGCCTGCGTGAGGTACTGCACGCGCACTCCCCGATGGCGTGTGGTCGCCCGCGCCTCGGCGACGAACTGCTGGAAGAAGCGGTTCAACTCGGCCGTCGGGATGCGCCGATGGCGCGCCTCGTGCGCCCGCACGGCCAGCTCCAAAACGCGCGTGACGTGCTGCCCCGTGAGGGCCGAGATGAAGACAATGGGCGCGTAATCGAGGAATCGCAAGCGCACGCGGATGGCTTCCTCCATCCGCGCGGCCATCCGGGGATCCTGTGGGACCAAATCCCACTTGTTGACGGCGATGATGAGCGACTTCCCCGCCTCATGCGCGAACCCCGCAATGCGCGCATCCAGAGCCGTCGGCCCCTCGGTCGCATCAATCACGAGCACGGCGACATCCGCGCGCTCGATGTGACGCTCGGCCATGAGCACGGCGATGCGCTCGGTCTGTTCCAGCACGCGCGATTTCCGGCGAATGCCGGCCGTATCAATGAGGCGGAAGCGCATCCCCTCGAACTCAAGCTCCGAATCTACGGCGTCGCGCGTCGTGCCCGGCGTGGGTGCGACGATCACGCGCTCGGTGCCGAGCAGCCGATTCACCAGCGAGGACTTGCCGACGTTCGGCTTCCCGATGATGGCGAGACGAATCTCATCCGGGCGCGTCTCGACGACTTCCGGAGCCGGGACGATCTCGAGGATCGCGTCCAGCAGCTCACCGATGCCATGCCCGTGCTCGGCGGAGATGAGAAAGACGCGCGCGAAGCCGAGACGCCGAAAATCCTCCGCATGCGCTTCCCAACGCGCGGCATCCACCTTGTTGACGACCAGGAAGATGGGCTTGCCAAAGCGGCGCAAGCGCCGCGCCAGGTCTTCATCAAGCGGCGTCACCCCTTCGCGCACATCCACCACAAAGAGGAGCAGATGCGCGCGCGCGATGGCCGCCTCGGCTTGGCGCACGATGCTGGCCGGAATGATCGCCGCCTCGTCCGGGAGCAGTCCCCCCGTATCCACAAGCTCGAACTCGCGGCCACGCCAGCGCACGCGCCCGTGAATCCGATCGCGCGTGATCCCCGGCTCATCCCCCACGATCGCCCGCCGCATGCCCACCAGGCGATTGAAGAGCGTGGATTTCCCGACATTGGGACGCCCCAGGATGACGACGCTCGGATTCTCACCGGACGTTCCGCGCCCGGTCTCGACCTCCTGCTCGACGACCCGCATGTCTTCGGCCGACGGCTTCATCGCTGCTCCTGCGATGCGAGCTCTCGGCGGAGCTGTTCGACGAGCGACCGGACCGCCGGGGCCGTCTCGCTCTGCGGGGCTAATCGCAGATACGCTTCATACGCGGCGATGGCTTCAGGCAGACGATCGGCCGTGAGCAAGAGGTTGCCGAGGAGGTAATACAGGATCGGCTCGGTGTCCGCATTTTGCGCGATCGCCGTTCGCATATGGGTGATGGCGGCTTCGGTCTCTCCGATCTCCTCCAAGGCGAGGGCCAAGCCGGCATGCGCTTCCGGAGAGAAACCGCCCGCGTGTCGAAGCGCCGCGCGATATTCGCGAATCGCCTCCTCATACAGGCCCTGAGCGCGGAGGATATTCCCCAAGAGCGTGTGCGCTTCGGGCAACGGGGCTCGACTCTCGGCAAGAGCCCGTCGGACCTGTCGCAAAGCCTCCTCGTGTTCTTCGAGCGCCAGCAGGGCGCGCGCCAGTCCCAGCCGCGCGCGGGGGAACCTCCCTCTCCTCAACGCGATCGCCCGCCGATATTCGGCGACGGCGCGCGCGAAGAGCTTCTGCTCGCGCCAGGCATCGCCTTGCTGGCGATGGCGCTCGGCGCGATCCCGCAGCGGTGGGAGCGAGAGCACAAGCCGTCGTGCGGCCCCAGGCTGAAGGTGTACGCGCCTCTCGACCTCCTGACGCCCGAGCTTGCTCACCCGCAGCGTGTACGTCCCGGGCTCCACCGTGAGCGTCAACGTCCCGCGCGCATCAGTCACCCCCCGGCGCACGCCGTTGAGGAAGACGACGGCTTCCGGCAGCGTGGAGATCACCACCTGCGCCTGAGCGCGCGGATTCTCCGAAGGTGCGCGCGCAGACAGCCCATCTCCTCCTAAGAGGAGCGCTGAGCACACAAAACCGAGGACACACGAACGAATCATCGCCGCTCAGGATGCGCCGTAGATTCGGCGATAATGCGCCACGTTGCGGAGCACGCTCTTGACATACTGGCGCGTCTCCGTGATCGGGATGCTCTCGATCCACTCGTCCATCTCTTCGGTGGGCAGCTCCGCGAGCCATCGCGCGACGCGCGCGGGTCCGGCATTGTAGGCCGCCAGGGCGTACTCGATCCGCCCGAACCGCCGGAGCTGTTCGGCAAGATATGCCGTTCCCAAGCGAATGTTCAAGACCGGATCGTACAACCGCTCCGGAGAGAGGCGCCGCAGACCGTATCGCCGCGCGACCAATCGTCCCGTCGAAGGGATCAGTTGCATCAGCCCGCGCGCGTTGGCGACCGAACGCGCGCGCGGATGGAACCCCGATTCCTGACGGATCAGCCCGGCGATCACATACGGGTCCAGGCCCTGCGCGCGCGCATTCCGCCGAATCACCTCCCAATGGGTGAGGGGGAAGAGCAAGCGGAAGACCTCCTCCGACACCTCATCGCCGCGATAGGCCGCATATTCGGGATGCGCCTGCCGCAAGGCGTTGATGGCCGCCAGAGGATCGCCGCGATCTCGCCAGAGGCGAGCCAGTTCCAGGGCCACGCGCGGGGATGTGGGCGCCTCCTGTTGAGCGGCGGTGAGTTCGCCGAGCGCCAGCTCATCCAGCCGAATCACGCGCAGCTCGACGGCCTTCTCCACGCGTTCGAGCGTCGTCGGTCCGGCCGTCTCCTCCGGGGCGCGAATGGGACGCAGGTTCGTCACCGCTTGATCAAAGAGCGGATCGTTCGCGGCCACCTCCCCCTGCCGCCGCGCCGGTCGCGGCGCCACAGGCGCGATGCCCCGAGCGCTCAAGCGTTCGGCGCGCTGCCGCGCCAATTGTCCGTAATAAGCATCGTGGTATCGCTGGACGATCTTCTCGTAGAGGAGCGCCGCGCGCGCGCCCTGCCCCCGCTTCTCCTCAGCGCGCGCCGCCCAGTATGCGGCTTGAGCGACGACGTCCGCGTGAGGATGTCGCGCGACGATCCGAAGCAGCGTCGTCGCCGCTCGCTCGTACTGCCGCCGACGATAGGCCTCCCATCCGATCGCCCACAGCGCTTCCGGGGCGAACTCGGAATCGGGATGCAGGCGAACGAGTTGCTCGAACGCCTCCAGCGCGGCCTCGCGCTCTCCGTTCCTCAGATGGAATTGCGCGCGCGAGAAGAGGGCGCGGGCTGCCCAGGAACTTGAGGGATAGCGCCCGACCAGATGCCGACTGGTCTCCAAGAATTCGGCGACGCGCCCGAGCCGCCGGTAGCCTTCGGCCAGATGATAGAGCGCCTCCGCCTGCAGCTCCGCCGCGGCGCGATCGCTCACGCGCGCGAGCGTGGCGATCGCCTCTCCCACAGCCCCGCTGCGCAAGAGGCTGATGCCGAAGCGAAGCATCACCGCGTCGTCGCGCGCCGTTTCGGGAAAAGCCGCCAGCAGCGCTCGATAGGCCCGCGCCGCCTCTTCAAAGGCCCCGGACGCGTAGAGCCGATCCGCGCGCCCGCGCACACGGTCCAGCGGATAGCGCGCCACCTCATCCACGGCCACGCCCAATCGCAGCAGCCGCTCGCGCGCGCGCGCACTGGCGCGCACCGGTGGCAGATCGAAGTGAATGCGCTCGTAGAGCGCGATCGCGCGCTCCCGCTCACCGAGTTGCTCATACCCCTCGGCCTGCACAAGCAGCGCCTCGACATCTCCGGCTTCCGCCAACGGCGTCAGATACTGGATCGCCGCGCGCGCATCCCGGCGATTGAGCGCCGAACGCGCCGCCTCCAGCACTGCCGAGCGCGCATGGATCGAATTCGGATAAGAATGCCAGAGCGTCATCCACTGCGCCTCGGCCTCCGTCGCGCGGCCGAGAGCCAGAAGACTCTTGGCCAAGTAGAAGAGCGCGTAATCCCCGAGCCGCGTTCGGGTCGGAATGAGCGGATCTCGAAGGAGATCCACGGCCGCGGCATATTCTCGATTCGCGTACTTCCGATACCCCCGCAGCAGCCGCGCCAGTGCCGCCGCCTTCGTGTTCGGATGCCGGCGCTCTACGGAGTGCAGCTCGGCGTCTGAGGGGTCCCTCCCGCGCGAGCAGAGTGCCTGAAGTTCCGCCATGCCCCGCGTCGTGTCTTCGGCCGGTTGCCCGACGAGCTTCCACCAAACGGAAGCGCTCTCATGAGACGGGACCGGAAACATCCCCCCTAGCGCGACGATCCCGCTGATCACCAACGCCCACCCGCGATGTCGCCCGGTGCTGGTCATCCGCTTCTCCGCTCGCATACCCATGACATACAATACCAATGGCCGAACGAGCGGGTCAAACAGGTCGGAAGACGTATGCCGGACTTCTGGACGCTCAGCCACCGGGATATTGAGTGGTACGCCGGCAGCGAGATCATCTTGGAACGCGGGCGGAGCTACTATCGCAGCGGCCGCGTCCGCGAGCTGCAACTTGTGGCCGAGGATCGGCTGCAGGCGCGCGTCCGTGGCCAGCAGGAGCGCGCGTACCGCGTGGAGATCTGGATCGAAGACCAAGAGCTGTATTCGCACTGCTCGTGCCCATATAGCTGGGGCGTCTGCAAGCACGTGGTGGCCACCCTCTTCGCGTGGCTCGATCGGCGCGAAGAGATCGGCCAGGGCAGGCCCATGAGTGATCGCGCCGCCTCTTTGGCCATGTGGCTGGAGACGATCCCGCCCGACATCCTCCGCGACGTGCTCTCTGACGAGAGCCGCACCAACAGCGCGGTCGAAGAGGCCCTTCACCGATGGAGAGAGGCGCTGCGCCCGGAGCATCTCCCCACGCGCATCGCGCACCTGTTCCGCGGCATGTGGCGGGCTTCTCAAGAAGGCCTTCGGCGTAACCAGGAGCGCATCGCGCACCTGCTCGTATGGGCGAAGACCTTCGAGCCCACCGCTGCGGCTGCGATCGCGCGCGAGACGCTGCAGCGCGCGCTCGAGCTGCGCCGGCATCGGCCGGACGCGGAGCTGACGCCTATTATCGCGCACGCGCTCGAACTCATCGAGCACCAGGCCGAGGCCTTCGGGCGCGATCCGAAACTCGCGACATCCTTCGTGCGCGCTCTGACCGAACTCTTCCTCCTGGCGCGCGCCCCGGCGCGCGCACTCATTGAGCCGGCACTACTGAAGCTGACCGAACGCTGGAACCGACGCGCGGAGGCTATCGCCGTCTTGCAGGAGCAATGGCTCGGATCGGATACCGGCGCGTATGCCCTGCTCGCCCGGCTCTGCCGCCTCGAAGGCCGAATCGAAGAGTACGAGGCCGCCCGGCATAAGAGCCTGGTCGCCGAAGAGGACTACGTGGAGCTATTCGATCATTACCTGGCGACGAACTACCCGGATCGGGCCATGCGCGTGGGGGAACAAGGGATCAAGGCGCTCGGCGCGAAAGCGCCGCGATTGCGCGAGCGCTTGGCCGCGCTCTATCAGGAATGGGGCGAGACAGCGAGAGCAAAGCGCCTGCTGAAACGGACGTGACGCTGATGCCTTCGACGACGCCAGAGAGACGGATCGTGCTCCTCCTCATCCTCGTGACGACGGCGGCGTTCTCCCTCTATACCTTGAGGGACGAGTCCTGGCGCATCCGCCTTGGAGCGCTTCTCGCGTTCGCGCTCTTTTTCTGGCCCATGCTCCTGCTGAGCCTCGCGGACGTGCGGGAGCGGCTCATGGCCTTCTTCCACGCGGGCGAATTGATCCGTCGCCCGCGCGTCTTCGGCCTCGCGCTCGTCCTCACGACGCTCGTGGCGCTTGTGGCCCTCGGGCTCGGCCAATTCCACTGGAGGAGTGTAGGGGCGTGCGCGGTGTATCTCTCACTTCCCGCTATCTTGCTCACGCTGCGACGCCCGAGTTCGGAGGGGCTCACGTGGCCGGACGCGCTCGCTGTTCTGGCCCTCTGGTTCCCCATCGAATTCGAGTGGCTGCCGCTGGCGGAGATCCCCCGACGACCGGGCATCGGCCTGGATAAGCTTGTCGGCGTGACCTGGTTGCTCGTGCTCTTTCTCGCCGTGCGCCGCCTGGACATCGGATACACGTTCCTTCTCGGACGAGAGGACGTGAAGCGCGCCCTGGTGTACTTCGCGCTCTTTGTGACGTTCTTCGCCCTCCCCCTGGCGATTCCCACCGGTTTCGCCGCTTCCTCGGCGAGGATGCGACCGCTTTCGGAAATCGGCGTCCTTCTGCTGGGCACGGCATTCTTGATCGCGCTCCCGGAAGAGCTGCTCTTCCGCGGCGTGATCCAAAATCTCCTCGTTCGGCGCTTCCGCGCGCATCCGCTCCGAGCGCTCGCGCTCGCTTCGCTCATCTTCGGCCTGGCTCACGCCAACAATCCCGATCAACCGGTCTGGGTGTACGTCGTGCTCGCGACCATCGCCGGATGGTTCTACGGGCTCGCCTACATGCGGACGGGGAAGGTGATCACCGCGGCGCTTCTGCATTGGATGGTGAACAGCTATTGGGGCCTCTTCTTCCACGGGTGAATCACCGGAGCCTTCGCCCGGACGACGGCGCGACCGCATCCTCACTGGCCGAAGCGACCCGATGGCGCGACGGCGCTGACTCGCGCACGAAGGTGTAGAACTGCCGGAAGTAGCCGTACATGGACCAGATCGAGGAGATGACGACGAGCCAGAGGACAGCGCGGCCCGCGCTGTAGAGCAAAATGCGCAGATCCTGCGCCGAGAGGTGCCCGCTCTCGGAGAAACGCGCGAGCACGTGGACGAAGGCCGGAGCTTCCCAGAAGACGGGAACGGCGTAGGGCGTCACCGGCGGCCCCCCCTCATCGGTCATGCTCAGGATGAGCAAGGCGACGGCGACGACCTCAGCGAGCATCTTGAACTTTCCCATCCGGGAGGGAACGATCACCAACCCCTCGTGCGCGGCCATACTGCGCAAGCCCGTCACGGCGAATTCGCGTCCGATGATGATGACGACGGCCCAGGCCGGCGCGAGCCGATTATCCACCAGCGCGATCAAGGCCGCTGAGATCAAGAGCTTGTCGGCCAGAGGATCGAGCAACATGCCCAGTGGAGAGACCTGGCGACGGCGGCGCGCCAAAAACCCATCCAACCAATCCGTGAGGGCCGCCACCAGAAAGATGGCCACGCCTAACAATCGCTGCGAGACGCCAAACCAGGCCTCCGAGACGCGCGTGAGCAAGACGACGACCAGCAACGGGACGATGAAGATTCTGAGCAATGTCACCGCATTCGGCGCGTTCAACACATCCCCCTTCGCGCGAGTTCCCTGCGGGATACTACGCTTTCGGTCCGCTCCTTGTCAAGCATCCGCCCTGCCCGCGCCAACGGCCTCAAAGGGACGACTGTCCCTCCTGCACGAGAGAGCATGAGATGCCCCCAACGTCCGGACCTCCGAGAACTCATGCTGCCGAACGAGGGAACAGCGACCTCCTCACATGAGCGGCGCCGATTGTGGACGGCGGGGATCAGATGCAGCGCGGACGGCCTCGCCAAGCTGCGTGAAGAGCAGAACGAGTCCCCAAATGGCGAATCCCGGAGCGAGGAGCCATGGATGTGCGTAGAGCACGGAGAGGTCTCGCGCGGCTGCCAACATATTCCCCCAACTCGGCTCAGGTTCTGGAACCCCGAGTCCGAGGAAGGAGAGCGCGGCTTCTCCTAAGAGGAAGCTGGGGAGCATGACCGTCGCTTGAATGAGCGCGGGCGTGAGCGCATGCGGGAGGAGATGATGTCGCAAGACCCACCCCGGCCCCGCTCCCAGAGCGAACGCGCTCAGAACGAAGTCCTGCGTCTTCAACGAGAGCACGCATCCGCGAGTGATACGGGCGACAGCTGCCCAGCTCACGAGCACAAACAGGGCCACCAACGTGAAGAGGCTCATCTCGACCGGAAGTTGCAGCGGGAGGGCCGCACGCCAGGCCAAGAGCAGGAAGAGAACAGGAACGGATTCCACCAACTCGGCGATACGCATGAGCGCGGCGTCTCCAATCCCACCGTAATATCCAGCCAGACCACCAAGCGCGAATCCGACGAAGAAAGCTCCGGCCAGGCTCAACGAAGCGATCAAGAGCGCGGGGCGCGCGCCGTGAATGAGGCGGGAGAAAACGTCGCGCCCTAGCGGATCTGCGCCCAGCAGATAAAAGCGCGGGGGGCGCTCCCAATCCCTTCGATCGAAGACACCCGCCCGGCGCGTCGAAGAAGCAGGGCGGGCCCCGAAGAGATGCCACGAGGTCCTCACGCCGAGGAAAAGCGGGGCTTGCTCCCCGCGAACGAAGAACACCAGCTCATAGCGGCGCGATCGGTCTTCCTCATATCGCCAACGCGCCCGATCCACAATGCGCCAGGGATGAAAGAAGGGGCGCAGATGAAAACGCCCATCGGCATCACGAAAGCGCAACCGATGGGGTGGCATCTTCACGGCTTCTCGATCTTGAGTCCGGGGATCATACGGAGCAATGAATCCGGCCAAAAGTGCCAGCAGGGAAATGCCCAGAGCAGCCATCAACAGTCGGCGTGCTCGCGGATGGGCCCATATCCGACGGAGACCTGATGAAGAAGCCATCATCTCACACCTCGATGCGAGCGCGCGGATCATTCAGCATGAGGAGCACATCGGCGATAGCATTTCCGAACATCAATGCGGCTCCACTCACGAGAACGGCGGCCATGAGGACATTTGGATCTCGGGCCAATGCCGCCTCGACGGCGAGCTGTCCGAGCCCGGGCCAGGCCAAGACCGTTTCGACGACCGCGGAGCCGCTCAGGAGGCTCCCAATGGAGTAGCCGAGGAGCACGATCACGGGAGCGAGCGCCGGACGCAGTGCGTGCCGCCACAGGAGGCCCCACGGCGGAAGTCCCTTGGCGCGAGCAGTGCGTACGAAATCCGCCTGCAGAACTTCCACGAGCATGCCCCGCAGGTGGGTGGAAACCACAGCCAGCGGGTGCACGCTGAGCACCAGCGCCGGGAGCACCAGATGATGGATCACGTCCAGGATCCGCGGGACAGCGGGCGCCGTTTCGATCCCCGGGGAGTGAAAGCCCCCTAAGGGGAACCATCCCGTCACCATCGCAAAAAGAAGGGCGACTAAGGCCAAGAAGAATCGGGGCGTCGTTAACGCCGCCGTCATGAGCAATGCATGGAGACGATCAATCCAGGTGTGGGCTCGAAGAGCGGCGACGATCCCAAGCGGAAGACCGACCCCCCATGCGATCGCGCTCGCCGCGATGGTGAGCAAGAGCGTCGCCCCCAGACGCGCACCGATCACCTCCGAGACCGGCATCTGGTACGCGATCGAATACCCAAGGTGCCCCCTCGCGACCTGAGCGAGCCATCTTCCGTATCGAATCAGGACAGGCTGATCCCACCCCCACTGCCGGCGCCACGCCTCGCGCACCTCCGGAGAGAGGGAGAGACGCCCTTCCATATGGGCGAGCGGATCCCCCGGGGTGAGCGCCAGCACCAGAAAAGTCACGAAAGAGAGAGCGATCAACAGCCCGATCGCCTGGATACCCCGCCGCAGCAAAAGAACGCGCATGATCGTTCGCCTCCTTGAAAGCGTGCGATCTCACCTCTCTCATGCTAACATGAGACGCGAGATGAGATGAACAGCGCGAAAATCACTCGACTGGGGATTCTTCTGCTTGTGAGCGTGACGGCCTCCTGCCATCGCGCTCCCTCTCCACCATCCTCGGCAGGATCGGGAGGGCGTTTGGTGCTCGCCCAGGCCGCAGGGCCGAAGACGTTCAATCCGCTCTTCGCGGACGATCAAGAGAGCTTGAGCGTCCTCAGCTGCCTGATGGCTCCACTGATTCGAATCAATCGGCAAACGGGCCAGCCGGAACTCGAACTGGCCGAATCGCTCAGCTACTCACGGGATCGAACGCAACTGAGCCTCCGGCTCCGGCGCGGACTCACCTTCTCCGATGGGCATCCACTCACGGCCGACGACGTCCTCTTCACGTTTGAGGTCATTTATGATCCGAACGTGCCGAACGCTCTGGCCGACCTATTGAAAATTGGAGGGCGGAAGATCGCGGTCCATCGCGAGGATGAGCTCACCCTCACGTTCACACTCCCATATGCCTACGCCCCGATAGAGCGCGTGTTTGACGCGGTCTTCATCCTGCCCCGACATCGCCTGGAGCGGCCGTACCGAGAGGGGCGCTTCCGTTCAGCGTGGGGACTCTCCACACCGGCATCGGAAATCGTCGGCGCCGGCCCCTTCATGTTGAAAGAGTATGTGCCCGGACAACGGACCGTCCTCGTGCGCAATCCCTACTACTGGAAGCGCGATGCGCAGAAGCGACGGCTCCCCTACTTGGATGAGCTCCTCTTCCTGATCGTGCCCGATCGGAACACCCGATTTCTGAAGTTCCAGCAAGGAGAGCTGGATCTTCTGGCTCCGATCACGCCGGAGGAAGCTGCGCGATTGCAGCCTCAGGTAGAGGCCCGCGCTGTTCGCGTGCTTGATCTCGGTCCGAGCCTCATCTCCGAAGTCCTGTGGTTCAACCTGAACCCGCAAGCGCCGCGCATTCCCCCATGGAAGCGGGCGTGGTTTCAAGACGTGCGATTTCGCCAAGCGATCGCCTTCGCCATTGATCGTCAGGCCCTGGTCGAAGTCCTTTTCTCGGGAAAGGCGACCCCGGTGTGGGGGCCAGTTCCGCCTTCGAGCCCTTGGTACCATCCGGGGGTGCGAACCTATCCGTATGATCCCACTCGCGCCCGCACCCTCCTGGCCGAGATGGGGCTGACCGACCGCGATGGGGATGGGCGATTGGAAGATCGGCAGGGGCATCCGGTGGCCTTCACCATTGTGACGACTGCGGGAAATCCGATTCGCGAGCGCCTCGGGTTGATGATCCAAGAGGACCTCAGGAAGGTGGGGCTCCACGTCCAGCTCGTGCCTCTGGAAGCGAAATCCTTATTTGCTCGCATCGAACAAAGCTTCGACTACGAAGCCGGACTGCTGGGGCTCGCGCTCGGGGACACGGATCCCTCGGCCCTCAACAATGTCCTTCCCAGCTGGGGGACGAGCCACTGGTGGTATCCGCGGCAGAAGGCTCCGGCCACCGCATGGGAGCGAGAGATTGACGAACTGATGGACGCACAGATGCGCACATTCGATCCCACACGGCGAAAGGCGCTCTTCGATCGGGTGCAGGAGATTATGGCAGAGCAGGTGCCGTTCATTTACCTGTTGGCTCGCGATCTGATCGTCGCGGCGAAGGCCCATGTGGAGAACCTCAAACCTGGCCTCATCCCCGATTTCCTCCTGTGGAACGTCGAGGAGTTGCGCATCCACCCTCTCGCCGCGCGCCGATGAGGCCGCGAGCGACGGATCAGACGCGCTGTCGCGAGAGGCATCCTGGGCTCGCGCGCTCTCACTCCACTTTCAGGTTGAGGACCTGGTGCGGGTCCTCCGCGAGCATCTCGGCTGACGGATGAGCTCACTGTCCCCGGCTATGTCGGCGATCGCGCGGGCTCACTGCGGCGGGCGCTCGAGGAGATAAGCGGAGTCTTCGACGCGACTGCCGCGCGCATCGGTGACGGCGAATTGCGCTCCCTTGAAGATGGCGGCTCCGGCGTACTCGCCGTTCTTGTTGAGGGCGTAGAAATTCACCTGATGCGCGGGCCGTCCGCCATAGAGTTTGACGATGCGCCGCAGGGCATCCAGGCACGCCTCGAGCGGGCTCATGCCGCGCCGCATATTCTCCACGACCGTGTGGGCACCGACGACGCGAATATTATCCTCGCCCCACCCGGTCGAGCCCGCTGCCCCGACGTCATTATCCACGTAGAGGCCGCACCCGATGATCGGGGAGTCGCCGACGCGCCCGGGGACTTTGAAGGCCAGGCCACTTGTGGTGGTCACACCGGCCAGATCCCCCGCTTCGGTGATCGCCAGGCAATTGATCGTCCCCGTGAAGTGCGCCCCATCCGGAGTCTGAAGCGCCGAGCGCAACGCCCCGGGAAGCTTCTGCTGCATCCAGTGATCCCGCTCGCCGCGCTCGCGTCGCCATTGGAGCCACACCTGGCGCGCGCGTTCGGTCAACAGGTCTTGCTTCTGGAAGCCGAAGGAGAGCGCGAACCGCAGCGCGCCTTCGCCGACGAGCAAGATGTGATCGGTCTCCTCCATGACCAGACGCGCGACCCGAGAGGGATTCTTGATGTAGCGCAAGGCCGCGACGGCGCCGCAGCGGCCCGTCGGTCCGTGCATGACCGAGGCGTCCAATTCGACCTCGCCTTCCTCATTCGGCAGGCCACCATATCCGACGCTCATATCATTGGGATCATCCTCAACGATCGTGACGCCGGCGATCACCGCATCCAGGGGATCGCTCCCGGCGCGCATCAGCTCGAACGCCCGCGCCGTCGCGCGAATCCCGTTGTAATAGACCGTGCCATCGGGCAAGGTGACGCGATTGGCGCTGGCGATCGCCAGTGGCCGATTCGGGGTTCGTGACTGCGCCCGTGCGGATCGCATCCGCGCGGAGACGAGGGCGGTCATTCCACTCAACACGAAATGGCGGCGCGTGAGTTTCGGCATTCGCTCACCTCCCTGGCTGGAAATGGCTTGCATCCGATTCGTTTTGCGATAAGATAAAGCCTATCAGGATACGGCAAGAGGGGGGATCAGGCAAGAGCATCGCGCGGATGACCGGACCGATGGAAGAGACCAAGCCGGATCGGCTGCTGGGACGCACGATCGCGGGCAAGTATCACATCGAGGCGAAGATCGGACAAGGGGGGATGGGGAGCGTCTACCGCGCGCGGAACGTCGTGACGGGGAAGGTGGTCGCGCTCAAAGTCCTGCTGGAGGATTTAGCGGCTTATCCGAGCTTCGTCGAACGCTTCCTGTATGAGGCGCGCGCGGCGGCCCGCATCACGCACCCGCACGCGATCAACATCATTGATTGCGGACGCGAGGACGACGTCGTCTACCTGCTCATGGAGTATCTGGAGGGGGAGACGCTCACCGAAGTGCTGAAGCGCGAAGGTCCCTTCTCGCCCGCACGCGCGGCGCGCATCCTCACGCAAATTTGTTCGGCGCTGGCCGAGGCGCACGCTCATGGGATCATCCATCGCGATCTCAAACCGGACAACATCATCTTGCAGCAGGCGGCTGGAGAGAGGGATTACGTCAAGGTGCTCGACTTCGGCATCGCGAAGGTGGTGGATGAGCAGAAGCGAGATCGAGACCCCATCTCGCGCCGTGTCTTCATCGGCACGCCCGAATACGCCTCTCCCGAACAATGTCAGGCGAAGAGCCCGACCGCGCTCTCGGACATCTACAGCGTGGGCGTGATCCTGTACGAGATGCTGGCGGGACGTCCCCCCTTCGAGGGAGATCCGATGGAGGTCATGCTCAAGCACGCCCACGAGGAGCCACCGCCGCTTCGAGCGCTGCGACCCGATGTGAGCCCGGAGATCGAGGCCGTCGTGCGGCGCGCGCTCAGCAAGGATCCGGCGGCCCGGCCGCAGAGTGCGTGGGAATTGGCCGAGGAGTTCGAGCGCGCGGTGCGCGCCAGCGCGGGGCGACGAACCGTGCGGCTTCCCTCACGTCCGACCTCGGTCGAAGGAGTTCCGGTTCATCCCACGCGTCCTCAAGAGAGCGCGGCGCCCACCGCTCGCCTCATCCGCCCCCGATGGGGGGCAGCGCTGGCGGGTGCGCTTCTGCTGATGGGCGCGAGCGGATTGGGCTATCGAACCTATCGGTGGTTGACCGACTGGCCGCCCCTTCCACCGCCGCCTGCGATCGCCGCTCCACCCGCTCCGCGCGCGATTTACGATCCGCTCTCGGAGGCCTGGCGCCTGTTCGAGGAGGGGGATCGAGAGGGTGCCGCTCGACTGTTGCGGGAGATCATCGCCGGGAGCGCACTGGGCAATGCGCGCGCGCATTATCTGTTGAGCCTCATTTATCTGGATCAGGGAGAGATCGCCGGAGCCAAGAGCGAAGTCCTGCTGGCGCTGGAGCAGGCGGGCGGGGTGTTCCCGGAGGCGCAACTTCAGCTCGGGCGCGTATTGTGGGAGGAGGGGGATACCGAGGGCGCCGAGCGCGCCTTTCGAGCGGCCCTCGAACAGAGTCGCGGCCGTTTGATCGCCGCCGCCACGGCTCTCGGCGAGCTGTATCTGCATCAGGGGCGGCGCGAGGAAGCCGAGCGCTTGTTCGGTGAGGTGCTTGAGCGGGCGGGGGAGAATCCCGAGGATCTGCTCGAGGTCGGGCGCATCCTGCTTCTGCACAAGCAGTACGAACTGGCCGTGCGGGAACTCCGGCGGGCGATTCGACTGAAGAACGGCCTCTTTCCAGAAGCCTATCTCGTGCTCGGGCGCGTGCTCCTGGAACGGGGAGAGGCTCCGATGGCCATCGAGGTGCTCTCGACAGCGCTCGCCAAGCGTGGGGGGAATGATCCGACCGCTCGTCACTTGCTGGGGCGCGCGCTCTATCGCGTGCGCGACTATGAGCGGGCGCTCGCTGAGCTTCGCGCGGCTCTCCTCTTGCGCGGGGGGAATTTTCCGGAGGCTCAGTACGACCTGGCCCTGGTCCTCGCCGATCCCGCTGTCGGACGCTATGAGGAAGCGGAAGAGCAATTGCGCCTGGCGCTCGAGCGGCGGCGTGATCAGTTGGCTCTGGAAGCGCTCGCCGAGCTGTACGCACTGCGCCTCGGTCGCCTGGAGGATGCGCGCCGTCTGTGGCAGCAGGCGCCCTCTCAGAGCGACGGAGCCGCGTGGCTCGATCGAATGCGCGATGCTCTTCTGCTTCACGCTCCGGGAGAACCCATCCAACGCCTGCTCCGAGCGGACATCCCCCCTCGACTCACCTTCGAGCTGGCGCTCGCTCCGCCCTCGACCGAACGGCACTGCGTCCTCCTCTTCCGATCAGGGGATGTGGCGCTCGGCTTTCGGCTCGAGCGCGCGCGCGAATTCTCCGCCTGGAGCGTTCGCCCCGTTCGTCTCACCGGCGCGCGCGAGGACGTGCTGGAGCCGCTCAACGATCCGCCGGATCCGTCCAGACCCTGGGCGCTCACGCTCGTGGCGGATCGAAACGAAGTGGCGCTGGCGCTCAACGGTCGAGAGATCGTCCGGGCGAAGCGAACGGGAGCAACCGCGAGCGCTCCGCTTCTTGTCTGGCTTCGTGGCGGTCGAGCCGTGCTCTTCCACTTTCGGGAATGAGACCGGCACGGGGCGCCAGGAGGGGGGATCATGACGGGTTATCTCGCTCAGCACTATCTCGACCAGGCGCAGCACCATTATCAGCGGGGGGAGCTGGAGGCGGCGATCACGGCCCTCCGCACGGCGATCAAGCAGCAGCAAGGTCGGTTCCCCAAAGCCTATTTCCTACTGGGCCGAGCCCTGTATGACGCCGGGGATGTCGAGCGGGCGATCGCCGCGTTTCGAACGGCCATTGAGCAACAGCCCCAGTACCCGGAAGCGCACTATTATTTGGGGATGGCGCTGGCTCGGCGCGGCGAGCTCGAAGAGGCCATCGCGGCCTATGAGCGCGCCATTGAACAAACGGGGGGGAACCATCCGGGCGCGTATCACAATCTCGGGCTCGCGCTCTTCGGCAAGGGAGAGGTCGAACGAGCGATCGAAGCCTTTCGGCAGGCGATCGCGCAACGCGGCGGCGTCTTCCCGCGCGCCCATTTTCACCTGGGGTTCGCGCTGGCGCACACCGGACGCATCGAGGAGGCGATCGCGGCCTATCGCACGGCCATTGAGCAGTCCGGAGGGCACAGTCCGGACATCCATTTTCAGCTCGGCTGGCTCCTGATGGGGAAGGGCGATCTGGAAGAAGCGATCGAGGCCTTTCGCACGGCGATCGAACAACGTGGGGGGGTATATCCGGAAGCGCAGTACGAGCTGGGGAGAGCGTTGCTGGCGCGAGGGCGCCTGGAGGAAGCGATCACGACTTTCCGCACGTTGCTTCAGGTGAATCCGAATCACCCGGAGGCTTATTTCAACCTCGGACGCGCGTACTTGCGGCAGGGAGATCTGGAGGCCGCGCGCGAAGCCCTGGAGACGGCCATTCGCCAACGCGGGGGGAACTTCGCCGCGGCGCATCACCAACTCGGACTGCTGCTCGCGCAGCAAGGGGATGTCGAGCAAGCCGCCGCCGCGTATCATCGTGCCATCGAACAGAATCCCTTCTTCCCCAGGGCGTATTACGATCTCGGCCGTCTGTATGCGACGCAAGGCGCGTATGAGGAGGCGATCGCGGCTCTCAGCCGCGCCGTGGAACAGCGGCAGGGGCACTTTCCCGAAGCGGAGCTGGAGCTGGCGCGGGCGCTCGCCAGCGCTGGACGTCTGGAGGAGGCCATCGCGCATCTGGAGCGTGTGATCGCCCAAGGATATGAGGTGGCTGAGAGCTGGTACGAGCTGGGGCATCTCTTCTTCCTCCGAAAGGACCTGGATCGAGCGGCTGCGGCTTTTCGCCAGGCGCTGGAAGCGGCCGGGGGGACATTCCCGCGCGCGCGGTATAACCTCGGGCGCGTGCTGCACGAGAAAGGCGAGCTGCAGGCGGCGGCCGACGCCTTCCGCCACGCGATCGCTGAACATCCGCACTTCCCCAACGCGCATTTCAATTTGGCCCGCACGCTCCTGGAGCTGGGGGAGCTGGAGGCGGCCCGCCAGGCGATTCAGACGGCCATCGAGCAACGCGAGCGTCACTTCCCGGAGGCGTATCATTTGCTGGGGCGCATCGCATATAGCCGTGGTGACCTGGCCGAAGCCATTGACGCGTACCAGACGGCGATCCACCAGCGCCAAGAGCCGTATCCGGAAGCATGGCGCGATTTGGGGCTCGCGTTCCTCGTGCAGGGGAAGCTGGAGGAGGCTATCGAGGCCTATCGGCGCGCGATCGCGGCGTGCCCGACACCGTGGCCGGAAGCGTACCTGGAACTCGGGCGCGCGCTCCAACAGAAAGGAATGGATGCGCTTCCGGAAGCCATCGAGGCCTTCCGCCAGGCCGTGCGCGCGCGGAGCGATTTCCCCGAGGCGCACTATCATCTGGGGTGCGCCCTGCTTGATGCCGGAGAGTGGGAAGGCGCGATCCAGAGTCTGCGCCAGGCGATTGAACAGCAGCCGGAGTTCCCCGAGGCCTACGATCACCTGGGGCGCGCGCTGCTGCACCTCGGGCGCGTGGAGGAGGCCATTGAAGCCTATCGGCAGGCGCTCGCACTCCGCCCCGACTTCGTGCACGCGTATCACGGCCTGGGCGTCGCGCTCTATCTGAACGGCGAGCTGGACGAAGCGATCCGCGCCCTGGAGCGCGCCCTCGAGCTCAAGCCCGATCTCCCGCGCGCGCATCATGACCTGGGAGTGGCACTTCTGGATCGGGGCGAGATCGAGCGCGCTATCGCCGCCTTCCAAGCGGCGATTCAAACAGCGGGACGACCATACCCGGAGGGATATTACGATCTCGGCAATGCCTACTTCGCGCGCGGAGACCTGGAGCAAGCGATCGCCGCCTATCGCACAGCCATCGAGCACAAGCCTGACTTCGGTCAAGCGCACTATCGGCTCGGCCTCGCCCTCTGGGAACGTGGAGAAGTGGCCGAAGCGCGCGCCGCCTTTCACCGCGCGATCGAAGTCGAGCCGCAGGCATTCCCCCAGGCGTACTACAGCCTGGGCGTCATGCTCCTCGAGCACGGAGAGCTGGATGCGGCTCTGGAAGCGCTCCGTCAGGCGATCGCGCAGTGCGAGCTGTTCCCCCTGGCGTACTACAGTCTGGGGAACGTCTTCCTCGCTCAAGGGCGAATCGAGGATGCGATCTCAGCCTATCGCACGGCGATCGAACAAAGCAGCGGGCGTTTCCCCGAAGCCCTCTGGAACTTGGGGAATGCGTACGTGCGGCAGGGAGACATCACGAGGGCCATCGAGGCGTATCGGCAGGCGATAGAGCAAACGGGCGGGCGCGATCCTGCTCTCCATCACAACCTGGGCCTAGTGCTGCTGCAAGCGGGTGAATGGGAGCAGGCGGAAGCCTCATTCCGGAAAGCGCTGGAGCTTCACCCGAACGATCCCGAAGCGCACTACTATTTGGGTGTGCTCGCGCTCGGCCGGGGGCGCCTGGAGGAGGCGCTCCGGGAGCTGCGCCAGGCGTTAGAGCAAAAGAGCGGTCCCTTCCCCGAAGCGCATTTCGACCTCGGCAAGGCGCTCTACGAGAAGGGGGAGTATGCCGCGGCTGCCCGCGAGTTCCAGATGGCGCTTGAGCAGCAGGGCGATTTCCCGGAAGCGCACTACTGGCTCGGGCGCGCGCTGGCGGCGCAGGGTGATGTGGACGGAGCCATCGCCGCCTTGCAAACGGTCTGCGCCACGCATCCGAAGAGCTTCCCCGAGGCCCACTACGAGCTGGGCTTGCTCTACAGCCGCCGGGGGATGCTCGATCCGGCTCTGGATCAATTCTCGCTGGCGATCGCGGCCAATCGCGGCGTCTTCCCCGAAGCCTACTATCAAAAGGGGCGTGTGCACGCGCGTCGGGGTGAAGTCGCTCGGGCCATCGAAGCGTTCCAGAAGGCCATCGCCCAACGTCAGGGCGTCTTCGCCGAGGCCTACAATGAGCTGGGGCGGATGCTCTACATCAAGGGAGATCTCGAAGGGGCGACAGCCGCCTACAGCAAGGCGATTCAACAACGAGGCGAATCGGTCCCGCGCCCGGCCGTTCGCTCTCCGGAGCAAGACGTGGCCCTCTTGCTCGGCGGACTCTTCGATCGGCTCGCCCAGCGGTTGCGCTCGGCTCCTCGGGTGACCCCTCCGACGCCCCCTTCTCCCTCGATCGCATTCGCCCCCGGAGGCGAGGCAGAGGTCGCCTCGCCGGCGACAGAGGAAGAGCAACAAGGCGCGACATCCTCTCCTCCACGCGAGGAGGATCCTCTGAAGGAGACGACGGGATGAGCACAGACGACATCGGACGCCTCTTTCGGGAGGCTGGGGCTCTTCTGGAGGGCCACTTCCGGCTCTCCTCGGGCTTGCACAGCGCGCGCTACATCCAGTGCGCGCTCGTGCTGCAATATCCGAAGATCGCCACGGCACTTGGCGCACGATTGGCCGAGGCTTTCGCGGATGCACCGATCCAGACGGTCATCGCTCCGGCCATCGGCGGCATCCTCGTCGCGCATGAGGTCGCGCGGCATCTGGACGCGCGCGCCATCTTCGCCGAGCGCGAAGAGGGGCGATTCACGCTCCGTCGGGGGTTCGCCATCGCTCCTGACGAAGGCGTGCTCGTCGTCGAAGACGTCATCACGACCGGACGCTCGACGCGCGAAGTGATCGAGCTGGTTCGCGCAGCAGGGGGGCGCGTTGTCGGCGTCGGCGCGTTGATTGACCGCAGCGGCAGAGCGCTCTATTTTGGCGTGCCGTTGCGCGCCCTGCTGCAGGTGGAGCTGCCCACATATCCGCCGGATGAATGCCCTTTGTGCGCAGCCGGTCTGCCGTTGACGACACCGGGCAGCCGCTACCTCGCCTGAGGGGACGACGACACCACTTCGGGCGCTTCCAACAAACGCGATGCAGAAGGAGGGAGGGTGTGCCAAACGCGAAGCTCCTCCTGCAGTACGACGGGACAGATTTCTACGGCTGGCAGATTCAGGCTGAGGCGCGGACGGTCCAGGGCGTGCTCACCGACGTGCTCTCGCGTCTGGAGCATCGTCCTGTGACCGTGCACGGCGCCGGACGGACGGATCGCGGCGTGCATGCGCACGGGCAGGTCGCCAGCGTCTTCCTCACGCGCGAGATGTCCGAAGCCGAGTGGCAACGCGCGCTCAACGCGAATCTCCCGCCGGACGTGCGCGTGATGGCTGTGGAATTCGTCCCGCCGGATTTTCACGCCCGCTATAGCGCGGTGTCGAAGACATATCGGTACACCCTCTGTCTCGGACCGGTGCTCAGCCCCTTCCTCTATCGCTACGTGCATCATTTCCCCTTCCCCCTCGATCTGGCGGCCATGCGTGAGGCGCTCGAGGTGATCATCGGCGAACACGATTTCGCCTCCTTCGGCACGCGCGAGCGCGCGGGGAAGACGACGGTGCGACGCGTCCACGAAGCGCGCTTATGGTGCGAGGGGGATCTGCTGCACCTGGAGATCACGGCCAATGGGTTCCTCCGTTACATGGTGCGCACGCTCATGGGCACGCTCTGCGAGATCGGGCGCGGACGCTGGCGCGCCTCAGACATGGAGCGCATCCTGCGCGCGCGCGATCGGCGAAGGGCCGGTCCGACCTTTCCGGCCAAGGGCTTGACGCTGCTGCGCGTCCGTTACTAAGATTGCATCCGTCGGTGAGGCGAGCGATCGCGCACCGCGCAGATCACCGGGGGCCACGCGATGGCCCTCCAGGGTGATTCGATGGAGGATCTGCAGAAGCAGTTCGAGGGGGTCATCAAACCCGGCTCGCGCGAAGCGCTCCTCCTCACGCAGATCCGTCCCGAGCGTCTCCCCCAACACGTCGCCATCATCATGGATGGGAATGGGCGCTGGGCGCTGCGACGGCGGAAGCCGCGCGTGGTCGGTCATCGCGCGGGCGCCAAGGCCGCGCGCCGGATCGTGGAGACGGCCGCTCGCTTGGGCATCCCCGTGTTGACGCTCTACGCTTTCTCGACCGAGAACTGGAAGCGGCCGCAGGAGGAGATCGAAGCGCTCATGAGCTTGCTCCGAGAATTCCTCCGCAAAGAGTTGGAGACGCTCAAGCGTCATGACATTCGTCTGCGCATCATCGGGCGATGGGAGGAGCTGGAGGAGGCGATTCGCGAAGAGCTGCATCGGGCCATGGTCGAGACGGCGGCGAATCGGCGAATGCAACTGGTCGTCGCGCTCAACTACAGCGGGCGCGCGGAGTTGGTGGACGCCTTCCGCCGCCTCTACCGCGAGGCGCGCCAGAGCGGGCTGCCGCCGGAGGCGATCACCGAGGCGCTCATCGCGCGATATTTGGAGACGGCCGATCTGCCCGATCCCGACCTCTTAATTCGAACCAGCGGCGAGATGCGCGTGAGCAACTTCTTGCTCTGGCAGATCGCCTATACGGAACTCTATGTGACCGAGACGCTCTGGCCCGATTTTCGCCCGGCCCATTTCTTTCAGGCCCTGATCGAATATCAGAAACGCGAGCGGCGCTATGGAGGGCTCAGTGCGGTCGAGCGCTCCCCGGCCGCGCTCTCCTGAACCACCGTCTGGCGGAGATCCCATGGGAAGGCGCGAGGAGGAAGAGCGATGGCGCGAGTGCTCACGGCTCTCGTTCTGTTGCCCTTTTTCATTTTCGCCCTATGGGCCTCAAGCCCACATTACCTGATCGGGTGGGTCGTCGCCGGAACGCTCATCGGCCTGCATGAGTTCTACACCCTGGCCGAGCGCGCGGGATATCGGAGTGATCGCGGGCTCGGATATGCCGCGGCTCTGGTCGTCCTCTTCGGATTCTACCAGCAGAATGCGCTGCTGATCGTAGGAGGCCTGTTGCTGCTGCTGGCGCTCACGCTCGCGCTCTCGCTCTTCACGGCGGAGCGGTTCGAGCGGGTGCTGCCTGAGAGCGCCGTGACGGTCGCCGGCGTCCTCTACGTCGCCGTGTGCTTGGGGTTCCTCATCCTCCTGCGCGTGAGCGTGGAAGCGAGGATGGCGGCTCGGCTCCTCTCGCTCTTCTTCTTCATCATCTTCGCAGGCGATACGGCGGCTTATTTTGTGGGGCGCGCCTTCGGGCGCCACAAACTGGCGCCGCGTGTGAGCCCGGGCAAAACGGTCGAGGGGGCTGTGGGGGGGGTGCTGGGAAGCGTGCTGGCCGCCCTGGGAGGGAAATTCTGGTTCTTCGAAGCGTTGCCGATCGCGCACGCGATCGGGCTCGCGCTCATCCTGAACGCGATTGGACAGATCGGCGATCTGGTCGAATCCATGCTCAAACGCGGATCGAACCTGAAAGATGCCGGACGCCTGCTCCCGGGTCACGGGGGGATTCTGGACCGCGCCGATAGCATCCTCTTCAACGCGCCGATCATTTACATCTACAGCCGACTTCTCCTATCATGATCGGCTCGGATCGCCTGTGGCAGAGGGAGCTCCTCGAAGGCGCGAAACCGCAGAAGCGGCGAGGGAGGGCGTGACGAAGCGCATCGCCATCTTGGGCTCGACGGGTTCGATCGGCACGAGCGCGCTCGCGCTGCTCGAACACCTGGAGGGCTTCCGCGTGATCGGATTGGCCGCGAGCCGGAATGTCGCGCGGCTCGCCGATCAGATCGTTCGATTCTCGCCTCGTCTCGTCTCGGTGGCGACGGCGGAAGCCGCGGCCGAGTTGGACGCCGAGCTCGATCGGCGGGGTGCGTCCCAGCGCCCGCAGATCCTTCATGGACCGGAAGGGCTTGTCGCCGTCGCGACCCAGCCGGATGTGGACATCGTGCTCGTGGCGACTGTCGGCGCCGTGGGCCTTCTGCCCACCTATCGGGCTCTGGAGCAGGGCAAACGCGTGGCTCTGGCCAACAAGGAGACGCTCGTGATGGCCGGTCGCTTGATGACCGCGCAAGCGGCCACCAGCGGCGCCGAAATTCTGCCCGTGGACAGCGAGCACAACGCCCTGCACCAATGCCTGCAAGGGGTTCGACGCCGCGATGTCGCGCGGCTGATCCTGACGGCCTCTGGGGGGCCTTTTCGGACGCTCCCGGCGACCGAACTCCCGCGCGTCACGCCCGAGCAAGCGCTGCAGCATCCCACTTGGCGCATGGGGCCGAAGATCACCATTGATTCGGCGACGCTCATGAACAAAGGGTTGGAGGTCATCGAGGCGCATTGGCTGTTCGGCTTCGCGCCGGAGCAGATTGATATTCTCATCCACCCGCAATCCATCGTGCATTCGATGATCGAATTGGTGGACGGCTCCATCCTCGCGCAATTGGGACCGACCGACATGCGGTATGCCATCCAGTATGCGCTCACCTACCCGGATCGGCGACCGACGCCGCTGCCTCGATTCGATCTCTCCTCGGCCTGGCATCTGGAATTCCACCCGCCGGACTTCGAGCGCTTCCCCTGCGTGCGCCTGGCCTACGAGGCGCTGCGGCGAGGAGGGACGATGCCCGCCGTCCTCAACGCCGCGAACGAGATCGCCGTACAGGCCTTCCTGGAGCATCGCCTCCCCTTCCCGGCCATCGCCACGGTGATCGAACGCGTGATGCGCGAACACGAGCCGCAGGAGCCGCGCACGATCGAGGAGGTGCTGCAGGCCGATGCGTGGGCGCGCGCGCGGGCTCGCGAGGTGATCGCCGCCCTGCGAGGCGCGGAATCGCCGGAATCGTGAACGCTCGCGACGTCCTCGTGGATCGCGGGGTGTCGCGCTGGATGCGCGTCCGAAATAGCTCTTGTGTGAGCTGCACCATTGACTTTTCCGAGCACGTGTAATAAAAGCAAGGCGTTGAGAGGCGGTCGGCCATGAGCGAGGACAAGTTCCGCGAAGAGTGCGGCGTCTTCGGGATCTTCGACCATGAGGAAGCGGCTCGCCTGACCTATTACGGCCTCTACGCCCTGCAACATCGCGGGCAGGAATCGGCCGGCATCGCGACCTCCGACGGAGAGCGCCTGCATGTGGTTCGGGGGATGGGATACGTGAGCGATGTCTTCCGCGAGGAGACCTTCGCCGCGCTGCCGGGCCGATCGGCCATCGGCCACGTGCGATATTCGACGACCGGGGACGTGAGCCTGCGCGAGGCGCAACCGATGGTCGTCAGTTTTCATGGCGGGCAGATCGCCGTCTGTCATAACGGCAACATGCCCGAAGCGCTGCGCGTGCGCGCGGAGTTGGAGCGCGAGGGCGCGATCTTCCAATCCACGAGCGACACGGAGGTCGTGCTCCATCTCATCGCGCGTTCGCGCGCGCGCGATCTCTTGGGAGCGATCGTCGAAGCGCTCAGCCGATTGGAGGGCGCTTACTCGATGCTCTTTGCGACCCCGCAGGCACTGATCGCCGTCCGCGATCCGCGCGGCTTTCGACCGCTGCTGTTGGGGACCCTCGATGGGGCGACGGTCTTCGCCTCGGAGAGCTGCGCCTTCGACCTGATCGGGGCCACACTGGTGCGCGACGTGGAACCGGGCGAGATGATCGTCGTAGATGCGACAGGCCGGCGCTCGCTCTTCCCTTTTCCGCGACGGCGTCCGACGCAATGCATCTTCGAGCACGTCTACTTCTCGCGCCCGGACAGCATCGTCTTCGGTCGGCCCGTGAGTCAGTCCCGCTACCTGCTGGGGCGACTGCTGGCGCGCGAACATCCGGCCTCGGCGGACGTCGTCGTCCCGGTCCCCGATTCCGGAGTGGCGGCCGCTATCGGTTACTCGATGGAATCGGGGATCCCCCTGGTCTTCGGCCTGGTGCGCAACCACTATGTCGGGCGCACGTTCATCGAGCCGCGAGCCGCGATCCGAAACCTGAGGGTGAAGGTCAAACTCAATCCCGTGCGTGAGCTGCTGGACGATCGCCGCGTCGTGCTCGTGGACGATTCGATCGTGCGCGGGACGACGAGTCGCGAGATCGTGCAGATGATCCGCGCGGCGGGCGCGCGCGAGATTCACGTGCGCATCAGTTGCCCGCCGACGATCGCCCCCTGTTATTACGGGATCGACACGCCGCGCGCGGACGAGCTGATCGCCGCGCGAATGTCCGTCGAGGAGATCCGCCGCTTCCTCGGCGCCGAGAGCCTCGGATACTTGAGCTACGAGTCGCTGCTGCGCGCGTGCGGCGATCCGGAAGATACCCGCTATTGCACCGCCTGCTATACGGGCCGCTACCCGACCGAAATTGATCCCGAATACCAACCGCGTCGCATCCGGTGCGTGGGCCAGTCGGCGACAGCCAGCCCCGTCCTGACACCGGAGCGCTGAGCGCATATGGCCCGACGACCGAGGGCGCGCGCCGCACCGTCGAGAAACCCTCGTCGAACGCTCCTGTTGCTGCTTCTGGGCGTCCTGCTGCTGATCGCTGCCCTCCTGCTCCATCGTTTGGAGATCGGGCGGCGTCCGCCACCACCTGAAACGGGGAGATTGACGGTCGTCGCGCTCGACGTCGGACAGGGGGATAGCTTCTTGATCCTCACCCCGGAGCGTAAGGCTGTGCTCATTGATGCCGGTCCCCCGGAGGCGGCCGATCGCGTGCGCGAGGCGCTCGCGCGATACGGCGTCACGCAACTGGATCTGGTCATCGCCACGCACCCACATGCGGATCACATCGGCGGCATGACGGCGGTGCTCGATGCCGTCCCCGTCCGCATGTTCCTGGACAGCGGCCAGCCCCATCCGACGCGCACGTACACGCGCATGTTGGAGAAGATCCGAGAGAAGGGGATTCGATTCGCCGTCGCCGAGGCGGGGCAGGAATTCGAGATCGGGACGGGCGTGACGCTCTCGATCCTGGCGCCCTTCCCCACGCGGCTCCAGGGGACGCGCAGCGATGAGAATGCGAACTCGATCGTCGTGCGACTGGAGTACGACGCGTTCTCCATGCTCTTCACGGGAGATAGCGAGCGAGAGACCGAAGAACGCCTCCTCGAACAGGACGGGACGACGGCGCCGCTTCAAGCGCGCGTGCTCAAGGTCGCGCATCACGGGTCGCGCCATTCGACGACGCGCGCCTTCCTGGAACGCGTGCGCCCCGAGGTCGCGATCATCTCCTGCGGAGCGGAGAACGAGTACGGCCATCCGGCGCCGGAGACGCTCAACCGGCTGCGCCGCTGGGTGCGCGAGCTGCATCGGACCGATCTCGAGGGCGAGATCGTGCTGCGCACGGATGGGCACCGCTATGAGATTCACACCGAGCGCGCCGTGGCTGCTGAGGACCTCTGGCGCGGACGACGCCCGCGCTTCCGGGCCGAGGAGCCTTCGCCCTGGGCGCCGCGCAATGGGCGCGCGGGCTCTCCGCTCCCGATGGAATCGTCGCGCCAAGCGCCGAGAGCTTCGCCCCGCGAGAACGTTCTCCGGTGAAGCCGGGGCAGAATGCGGTGAAGGAGCAGGCGTATGAGGCTGGTCGTGGATCGGATCGAAGATGACATCGCCGTGTGCTACCTCTACGAGGATGATCGCATCCGCTTCGACATTCCGATGCGCTATCTGCCGCCGGGGGTGACGGCCGGTGACCATCTTCGCGTGAGCTTCGAGCTGGACCGCGAGAGTCGCGAGCGCGAGCGACGTCGCGCGGAAGAGCTGCTGCGAGAACTGACCCGAGGGCAATCGGATGAGAAGCGGTTCAAGCTCTGACCTCGATGTCGGGCGCGGATACTCGATCTGGTTCGTCCTCGTCACCGCCGGATTCATCACCTGCTTGATCGCGGCGAACATCACGGGCGTCAAGCTCGTGGAGATTCGCGGCTGGATCGTCCCGGCCGGAGTCGTCGTCTTCCCGATCAGCTATATCTTCGGCGACGTCCTCACGGAGGTCTATGGCTATCGTCAGGCGCGGCGCGTCATCTGGCTCGGCTTCTTCTGCAATCTCCTGACGGTCATCGCTATTTGGATCGGGCAGATCCTGCCCCCGGCGCCGTTCTGGGATGGGCAGGCGGCATATGAACGCATCCTCGGCTACACGCCGCGTCTGCTCGCGGCCTCGTTCCTGGCCTATCTCTTCGGCGAGTTCGCCAATGCTTACGTGCTCGCCCGGCTGAAGATCGTCACGCGCGGGCGCTGGCTCTGGATGCGCACGATCGGTTCCACGCTCGTCGGCCAAGCCGTGGATTCGGGGTTGTTTCTGACGCTCGCCTTCGCCGGGACGATCCCACTTCAAGCCCTGCTGCGCGCCTTCCTCACCCAATGGCTCGTGAAGTCGCTCTATGAGGCCATCGCGACGCCCGCGACCTACGCGATCGTCGCCTTTCTGAAGCGAGTCGAGGGCCTGGATGCCTACGATGACCAGACGCGATTCAATCCGCTCTCGCTCAGAGGATGAACGCGCGTTTCCCCGACAGGGACCCCGATGCTATAATAGCAGCTCCCGGATTACGCGTGATGAGGATCCGGAGATTGGGCGATGAACGTTCTTCGGGAGGGGAGAGGCCATGAGAGTCACGCTCTCGGTCATCAAAGCCGACGTCGGGTCTATTGGTGGACATACGCGTCCCTCTGAGCGGATGCTTCACGCCGTTCGGGAGATGATGCGATCGGCGTGCTCCGCCAAAGGTCTGCTCATTGACGGGCTGGTCACGTTCACGGGCGATGACATCGCCCTCATCATGAGCCACACGCATGGGGTGGGAGCACCAGCCGTGCATCGCTTCGCCTGGGAATGCTTCCTGGCGGCGACCGAAGTCGCGCGCAAACAAGGGCTCTACGGCGCTGGACAAGACCTCCTGGTGGATGCGCCCTCGGGGAATATTCGCGGGGCGGGTCCGGCTGTCGCCGAGATCGAGTTCGAGCGGGATCCGCAGAGCAAGGATCGTCCGGCGGAAGCGTTCCTCATCTTCGCCGCCGACAAGTGCAGTCCGGGCGCGTACAATTACCCCCTCTACGCCGCCTTCTGCGATCCTATGCACAACGGGGGATTGCTCCTCAATCCCAAGATGCATCAGGGATTCACCTTCACGATCATTGACATGGACGCCAAGGATCGGGATCGGATCATCCGGCTCGATGTCCCCGAACGCATCTGGGACGTGGCCACGCTCTTGCAGAACCCGGATCGGTTCGCCGTCGAGGCGATTCATTCGCGCTACAAACCCGATGAGCAGATCGTGGCGGTCTCGGCCACGCGCTTGCACAATATCGCTGGCCGATACACGGGCAAGGACGATCCGGTGGCGATCGTCCGCACGCAAGGCATCTTTCCGGCTCCTGAGGAGATCGTCGAGCCCTTCCTGCTCGGACACTTCGTCGCCGGCGATGCCCGGGGATCGCACGTGATGCCCCTCATGCCCGTGCCCATCAATACACCGGTGACCGGACCATTCTGCCTGCCCATCGTCTCCTGCCTGGCCTTCTCCATGGATGCGGAGGGGCGTTTCGCCGAGGAATGTGTGGATATGTTCGGCGGGCCCGTCTGGGACCAGACGCGCTTGAAGGTTCAGGCCAAGGCCGACGAGTGGCGACGTCAGGGCTTCATCGGACCGACGATGGCCTCCCATACGGAGCTGGCGTACACGGGCATCGTGGAGACGCTTCAGGCCCTGGAACGAGAATTCATCACGCGGGAGTAAGCGAGTGCTACCGGTCGCTGGTCCTTGACCACACCGAATACCTCCCGCTCATGCCTGAGTCGGCGCCTGCCCGACGGGGAGAACGAGCGTCGAGTGGTGGAGGCGTGAACGCAAGCCCACTACGCCGTGCCGACCAGCGGGTCGCCGACGCCCATCTCATGCGCCATCGTCCTTAATCCTCAATGACCACTGCGGCGGAGGACAATCCCGCTTATCTCGCACATCCGGGACGACGTTTTCTTCCCTCAATCACTGCCGTTGGCAGCAGCGGCGCAGCGGGCTGGTTCGCTGAGCCATGGGTCGAGGAAGCAGGAAGCAACTGATCATCTGGATGAGCTCGTGGTGGTGAGAACCCGGCAGAATAGAAGGGAAATGGTCGGGACGGCCGGATTTGAACCGGCGACCTCTTGCACCCCAAGCAAGCGCGCTAGCCAGGCTGCGCCACGTCCCGGTCGCAATCCTCTTTCAATCGAGTCCCATTCGCTTCACTTTGACGAAGCGATTATATCACTTTGGTTCAGCATTGCCAATAGCTCTTCCAACCCGCGCTTGACCTCACGGAGGACCTGATAAACGCGGGGAGAGACCGGCGGCGTCGGCCCTTCGCTCGCGCCCTCGGTCACATCAGGTGATGCTTCCGAGGAGAGGAGCTTGAACCGCGATTCGGCAGCCAAGCGCTTGCGCGCGCCGGCGATCGTGAACTTATCCTCGTAGAGGAGCTTCTTGATCTTCAAGATCAGCTCGATGTCTCGCCGCTTGTACACGCGCTGTCCGGCGCGATTCTTCTCCGGCGCCAATTGCGGGAATTCGGTCTCCCAATAGCGCAGGACATGGGGTTGAACGCCCGTGATCTCACAGACTTCGCCGATCTTGAAATAGAGCTTATCCGGAATGGCCTTCACAGGCTGCATATCGTCCCCCCTACTGGCTCATACCTGTCGCTCAAGGCCTTCCGGGCTTCGGACTCAAGCCCGCAGCGCCCGGGCCGGTCGGAAGATCAAGACGCGCGTGGTGGGCTTCTTCCCCCCGGACGGAGGACGCCCTCGGCGCGACGTGCGCTCGACGACCTCCATCACGCCCACGCGTCCGAGGCAGACCTTATGTCCCTGGGCCAGTCGGCTTTTGATGATCTCCAGGATCAAATCCACAAGCGCCGTCGCTTCTCGCGTCGAGAGTCCCCCATGCCGTTCGTAAATCGCCCGTGCGATATCCGCTTTCGTCATCGCCGCTTCCCCCCGCACCGGCATTATCTTACGGCTTTCCTGCCCCCCTGTCAATGAGTGGATCAGGGGAGCGGGCATCAGGACGCTAGCGCTTGACCGCCCCGAGAAGATTCGGATAGCCTTAGCGCCGGTCGAACCATGCGAGGACGATGGCGCACATTCCTGCTGTGGACGGCCGTGGCCGTCGCGCTCCTGGGCGCTTTCTGGTATCGGCTGGATTGGTCGCTGATCCGAGAGAGCCTTCGGCGCGTGAACGTGCCCGTAGTCCTTCTGGCCGTGCTCCCGATTCTGCTGACCTATCTGACGCGATCCCTTCGATGGCGCGCCCTCCTGGCGCCCATAGGTTCGCCCACGCTCGGAAACACCATAGCCGCGACGGTGATCGGCTTCTCCACGATCTTCGTGTTCGGGCGCATCGGAGAGGCGACACGCCCTCTGATCCTCAGCCTTCGTGAGCGGATCCGCCCAAGTGCCACCATTGCCACGATCCTCCTGGAGCGTATCTGCGATATGCTCGCCGTAGCACTGGCCTTCGCGCTCAGTCTTCCTTTCGCCTCCGGTCTGGATGATCTCCACCGGCCACCGGCCGCGTTCGCACGCCTTGGGGGAGCGGCCCTGGTGCTTTCAATCCTGGGCCTTGTGGGTTTGTCGGCTCTTCGCTCTCGGGCTGACGGGATCTTGGATGCCCTTGAGCGGCGCTCGCTCGGATTGCCGGGGAAGCTCCGTCGGCCTATTCTCAATCTCCTCCGCCATCTGGCTGAGGGGCTCTCGGCCCTGCGCGACATTCGGGCGCTCGCCCGCATCGTGGGCTATACGATCCTGACCTGGGGGCTTGTGGTTCTGAGCTTCTGGTTGGTCGCCTTCGCCTTCGGCTTGCGCTTGACGGTCGCTTCCGTCATATTTGTCATCGGTTTCGCGATGGTGGGCTCTTTGGTGCCGACGCCCGGAGGGTCTGCCGGAGCATTCCACACGCTGACGATGCTGGGGCTCATGGGGCTCGGCATCGAGAAGAACAAGGCGGCGAGCATGGCACTGATCACGCACCTGGTGAGCTTTGGGCCGGCCATACTGGTGAGCCCGTGCTTCTTCCGGCGCGAAGGGCTCTCCTGGGCGACGCTCCGAGAGCTGATGATGGCGGAGACCGCGCTCGCCGAACCGACCTCAGATGGAGCCGAAGGGGGAGTGATGGCCCGCACCGGCCGAGGATGAGCTGTCGCGTATGAAGTGCCCGTTTTGCGGACATCTGGAAGATCGCGTGGTGGACTCGCGAGAATCGCGCGAGGGCGACTCGATCCGACGCCGCCGCGAATGCCTCAAATGCGGCCGCCGCTTCACCAGCTATGAGCGCATTGATGAGATCCCCTACATGGTCATCAAGAAGGACGGACGGCGGGAGCCCTTCGATCGCCAAAAAGTCCTCGCGGGGATCCTGAAAGCGTGCGAGAAACGGCCCATCCCGATGGCCAAGATCGAGGCCATTGTGGACGCGGTCGAATCCTACGTCCGCACCTCTCCAGATCGAGAGCGCCCGACGCAGAAGATCGGCGAGCTGATCATGCGGCGGCTCAAAGAGCTGGACAAAGTCGCCTACGTGCGCTTCGCCTCCGTCTACCTGGAATTTCAAGACGTCTCCGAATTCATGGCCGAACTCAAGCGTCTGGTGCGACGGAAGACGAAGAGTCCCCGCAAGTCCGCCCGCTCCTGATCCCGCGAGCGTCCCGGCCGACGTGGAAGGGTGTAGGGCCCTTTGACGGGAGCGCACTCTCGGGGGTTCGGATGGTACAATCCCTATCGGGACAGGGACAGATGGCGACGCCCGAGATCGAACAGTGGCGAACACGCGCGCGTGAAGCCATGGCGACCCTCGTGCGCGCCGATGCGCCCACGATCGCATGGATTCGCCGAGCTGGAGGGTCGCCCATCCGGCTCGGCGTCTTCCCCGCTTCGTTCAACCCCCCAACGCGAGCGCACGTCGAGATCATTCGGCGCGCGCGCGAGCACTATGACTTGGAGGCGATCGCGCTCCTGCCCGGCCTCACCAACGCCGATAAGCGCGCGTACGAGGCGGCGCTCGAAGACCGCGTGGCGATGCTTCTGGCGACCTTCGGGACCGATCCCACGATCGCCATTGGCGTGGTCAGCCATCCCTTCCTCGTGGATATGATCTTGCCGCTGCGACGGGAATACGCGACATCGGAGATCGTCTTCCTCGTCGGCTCGGACACCTTCGAGCGTCTTCTCGATCGCCAGGGACGCTATCTCGGACGCTACTACAAGCCCTATCGAGATCGCGCGGCGGTGCTCGAAGATCTCTTCTCAGCGAGCCGCGTGATCGTCGCCGCTCGAGGCTCCTTCACCTGCGCAGCGCTTGAGCAGCTCCTGGAGGAAGAAGCCCTGCCGTACGGCTCGCGCATCGCCTGCATGGAGCTCCCTGAAGAGGTGCGGTTCATCTCGGCGACGGAAGTCCGATGGCGCATCCGAAGGGGGGAATCCATCGCCTCGCTCGTCCCCGAAGCAGTTGAGGCATACATCCGGGCGACCGGCCTCTACCGATGATCCTCCGCGACTACCGACCGGAAGACTTCGCGCGCCTCTGTGAGATTGACCGGCTGTGTTTCCCCCCTGGCATCGCGTACACCGCCGAGGAGATGCGCCTCTACATCGCCGATCGTCGAACGTTCACGATCGTCGTCGAGGAGCCCGAGCACCGGATCGTCGGCTTCCTCATCGCGCGCCTGGAGGCAGAACGCCGGGGGGCTCGCATCGGACACCTCGTGACCATAGATGTGCACCCCGACTGGCAGGGACGAGGCATCGGCAGCCTCCTTCTGCGAGAGGCGGAACGGCGATTGCACCAGGCGGGCGCGCATTCCATCTTCCTGGAGACAGCCGTGGATAACCGCCGCGCGATTCGCTTCTACGAGAAGCACGGATATCGGGTGCTGAAGCGGATCCAGGGATATTACCTGGGCCAGATGGACGCTTTCCTCATGGGGAAAGCGCTCGAACCGACGTCCGGGAGAGCACCCCGCCCATGAAGGATGCGCACTGAGAGCGCTCACCACGCTCATCGCAAGGCGCCGAGAGCGAGGAATCCCCCGATGAGCAAGAGCACGAACAGAAGCGAGAGCACATCGAAGTAGCGCTCGATGAACGCGCGAATCGGCTCCCCGAACAGGCGCAGCAGCCCCGCGACCAGAAAGAATCGCGCTCCTCGCCCCAGGGCGGAGACGAGCGCGAAGGCCAGGACATCAATCTGCGTCGCGCCCGAGGCGATCGTCGCGACCTTGTAAGGGATCGGCGTGAAGGCCGCGATGGCGAGGAAGAGGAGCCCATAGTCCTGATACTTCGCCTGAAACTCGCCCCAGAGCGCGCGCGCGCCATAGAAATCAATGATGCGCCATCCGAGCGTCTCCATGAAGGCATACCCGATGAGGTATCCGAACATCCCGCCGAGCACCGAGCCCAGCGTGCACACGGCCGCATAGCGCGCGAAGCGCCGAGGGGTCGCGATGACCATGGCGATCAAGAGCGCATCCGGAGGGATGGGGAAGAACGAGGACTCGGCGAAGGCGATCGCGAAGAGGGCGAGCATGGCCTGCGGCGTCTCCGCCCAATGGAGCGTCCAGGCATAGAGCCGATGCAGGCTCGCACGAAGACCTCGCACAAGAGAGCGACCGCTCAGAGACGCGCGTCGCACCAGGGGCACGGGAGCAATTGGCGGCGTTGCCCCCTCGGATTCGGCGCGCTCTTCGGCGACGATCCTCCCGTCCGCGTCCCTCATTCCTTCCATCCGTATTGCCCGATGAGTTTGACAAACACGCAGCCACCGTGCCACTCGACCGTGTGCTCGCGCTCCCCCTTGATCAAGCGCATGAGCTGCTGATACGTCTCGTCGCCAATGGGCATCACCAAACGTCCTCCGACGACGAGCTGCTCCAAATACGGCGGTGGGACCGTGGGGCTTGAGGCCGCGACCAAGATGGCGTCAAACGGGGCCATCTCCGGCCATCCGAGCGTCCCATCGAACGCGCGGATCAGGACCTGGGTGATCCCTAACGCTTCGAGCGTCGCTTGTGCGCGCGCGGCCAGCTCCGGGATGCGTTCGACGGCGTAGACGCGCGCCCCCAAGGTGGCGAGGATCGCCGTCTGATAGCCCGAGCCCGCGCCCACTTCCAGGACGCGATCTCCCGGCTTGACCTCCAACAGCTCGGTCATCCGCGCCACCATATAGGGCTGCGAGATCGTCTGCCCATAACCGATCGGCAAAGGATGATCCTCATACGCGCGCGCCCAGAGGGCTTCTTCGACGAAGAGATGGCGAGGGACGCGCTCCATCGCCTCCAGGACGCGCGGGTCGCGAATCCCCCGCTCGCGCAATCGCTCGACCATGCGGTGGCGCGCGCGCGCGTAGGGATCACCGTTTCGATTCGGGGAGAGCGAACTCATCGGTGAGCGCGGCCCAAGCGTGCAGCGCTTCCAGGGCGCGAAAATTGGTGAGATTATTGTGCAGCGGGGTGATCGAGATGTATCCCTCCCGGATGGCGTCGTAGTCGCTCATCTCCTCATGAGTCCACTCGGCGTGCTCCTCGCCGATCCAGTAGTAGCGGCGGCCGCGCGGGTCCACCCCGTGATGAATGCGAATGCGGGCGACGCGCGTGCCCTGATGCGTGAAGCGCACGCCGCGAATCGGCCCACGCGGGACGTTCACGTTCAAGACCGTGCGATCCGGCAACCCCTCGGCCAAGATCCGGCGCACCAGGATCGCGGCGAAATGAGCCGCTGGTTCGAAATCCACCTCTCCGCGCCCCACCTGCGAGATGGCCACCCCAGGCAATCCGTAGACGAGCGCCTCCAGAGCGCCGGCGACCGTCCCCGAATAGAGCACGTCATCGCCGAGATTCCCCCCGTGATTGATCCCGGAGACGATGATATCCGGCGGAGCCTCGCGCAGGATCTCGCACATGGCGAGCGTCACGCAATCGGTCGGCGTCCCGTCCACGGCGAAATGATGATCGTCAATGCGATCAATGCGCAACGGGCGACTGAGCGTCAGCGCATGCGACGCCGCGCTCATCTCATGTGAAGGCGCGACGACGATGACCTCGCCCACTGCGCGCAACTTCTCCTCCAACCTCCGAATCCCCTCTGCATGAATCCCGTCATCGTTCGTGATGAGAATCCTCGGCATACGGTCCTCACGCTCGTTGAAGGGGCAAAGCTACCACAGATGATGGGGAAAGGCAACCGAGGCCTCTCGACCCCCACAGGAGCGGCGTCGGGCTGCGCGCGGATCAGCGGCGCGGAGCCGTGACGAACAGCGGCGAAATGCCCGCCTCCCGCATCCGCCGGTTCAACTCGGCGAGATCCCGCTCCAACACCTGCTGCAGATCGCCGAGGTGCCGAGCGACCTGAGCCCGCAGCTCCTCCCAGCGGGCGCGAGCGGCCGCGGTCGGACGCGCATCGGCGCTCGCCACCGCGCCGTAGAGCGTGATCAATTGATTGTTGAGCTTGGGCGGGAAATTGAGCGGATCCTGCGGCGCCTCGTTCCGCGTCTGAATCAGCTCCTCCTCCAGGCGCGTGAGTCGCTGCTGGAGCGCGCGGGCCGAATCCACGAGCGCTCTCCCCTGCGAATGATCGCTCAAGCGCTTGGTCAGCTCCTCCAGTTGACGCTTCACATCACGAATCCGATTCACGGCGTCATGGACATCGCTGATGGCGTCGCGAATCTGCAGGAGGAGATCAAATTGCTCCTGAAACTCCTCTTGCGTCGTCACCACGCGCGGGTCCTTCCGCACTTCGAAGGAACGCACGAGCGTCTGTCCGCCAACGATGAGGCGCACCTGATACGTGCCGGGCACCACCTTCGGCCCCCGCGCGCTCCCCCACGTGACCGCTCCGGGCACGCGCACGGGATCAGGATACCGCAAGTCCCAGACGAACCGGTTCAGGCCCGCTTCCGCCGGAACGCGCTCCTGTGGAGGCGCCTGGCCGAAGAATTCCGCCATGGGCTCCGGCGGCGCTTCCGCCGGACGCGCGCGACTGCTGAAGGTCCGAATGACGCGTCCCCGCGCATCCAGGAATTCGAGCTTCACCTCGTCCTCGGGCTTCCGCGCGAGATAATAATAGACGATCACGCCGTTGGGGGGATTCTTCCCCAGGCCCGGAATCTCGGCGCTGCCCCCCTCCAGGCGATAGGTGGGGCGCGGGGTGAAGAGATGAACGTCCGCGCGCGCGACCGCATCGGTCAGCTCGCGCAACGGCGTCAGGTCATCCAAGATCCAGAACGAGCGCCCATGCGTCGCCGCCACCAAATCCGTGTCCTTCACCACGAGATCGTGAATGGGGACGACCGGCAGATTCAACTGCAACGATTGCCAGGTCTCGCCATCATCGAAGGAGACGTAGACGCCCGTCTCCGTCCCCGCATAGAGCAGACCGCGCCGCACGGGATCCTCGCGCACGACGCGCACGAAGTCGTTCTCGGGCAGCCCCCGCACGATCTTCTTCCACGTCTTCCCGTAATCGTTCGTCTTGAAGATGTACGGACGATAGTCGTCGAGCCGATAGCGATGCACGGCGATGTAGGCCGTCGCCGGATCATGTGGAGAGGCTTCGATCGCGTTGACCGTTCCCCATTCGGGCAGCTCCCGCGGCGTCACATTCTCCCAGTTCTTCCCCCCATTGCGCGTCACCCACACGAGTCCGTCGTCGGTGCCCGCCCAGATGAGGCCCGCCTGCCGGGGCGATTCCGCCACCGCGAAGATAGTGCCGTACACTTCAACGCCCGTGTTGTCCCGCGTGATCGGTCCGCCCGAATACTCCTGCTTGCTCGTATCGTTGCGCGTGAGATCGGGGCTGATCTCCTGCCACGTCTGCCCCTCATCGGTGGATCGCAGGAGCACCTGCGCCGCGTGATAAATGACCTTCGGATCATGGGGCGAGATGAGAATGGGCGCGTTCCACTGGAAGCGATACTTCAAGTTCTTGGCCGCCTCGCCGACGGCCGTCTGCGGCCAGGCCGTGATATTGCGCGCCTGCCGCGTGCGATGATCGTACCGAGTGATGAGCCCTCCGTAGCTCCCCGCATAGACGATGTTCGGATCCTGCGGATGCGGGATCACATATCCGCTCTCGCCGCCGCCGACCGGATACCAATCGGGCCGATCAATCCCCGGTCCCGTCGTGCGGCTGGCAATAGCGACGGTCGTGTTGTCCTGCTGCGCGCCATAGACGTAGTAGGGGAAGCGGTTGTCCACGGCCACGCGATAGAACTGCGCCGTCGGTTGATTGCTCTGCGGCGACCAGGTCTGTCCCCCATTGAACGTGACATTGGCCCCGCCATCGTTGCCGTTGATCATGATCTGCGGATTGTTCGGATTGATCCAGAGGTCGTGATGGTCCCCATGCGGCGCGCGAATGGTGATGTCGAAGGTCCGTCCGCCGTCAATGGATTTGAAGAACTGCACGTTGAGAACGTAGACCGTGTCCGGATCCTTCGGATCGGCATAAATGTGCGAATAATACCAGGCCCGCTGACGCAGCTTTCGCTCTTTATTCACGAGGCGCCAGCTTCGGCCCCCGTCATCGGAGCGGAAGACGCCGCCATCCTCAGCCTCCACGATCGCCCACACGCGATCGGGCCGCGCCGGGGAGACGGCGACGCCGATGCGTCCCTTGATCCCCTGCGGGAGTCCGGTCGTCAGCTTCGTCCACGTGTCCCCCCCATCGGTCGTTTTGTAGAGGCCGCTGCCCGGTCCACCACTGATGAGCGCCCACGGCTGACGCAGGACTTGCCAGAACGCGGCGTAGAGGATGCGCGGATTGGTCGGATCCAGAGCGAGATCAATCGCCCCCGCCTTATCGTCCACAAAGAGGACCTTCTCCCACGTCTTCCCCCCATCCTTGGAGCGGAAGATCCCCCGCTCCTCGTTGGGGCCGAAGACATGTCCGAGCGCCGCGACGTAGACGAGGTCCGGATTCTGCGGATGGATGCGAATTCGCGCGATATGGCGCGTATCGCGCAACCCCACGTTCACCCACGTCCTCCCCCCGTCGGTGGACTTGTACACCCCATCCCCGTGCGAGACGTTGCCGCGTGGACAGGCCTCACCCGTGCCGACGTAGATGACGTTCGGATCCGACTCGGCCACGGCGATCGCTCCGATTGAGCCCGTCTTGAAGTATCCGTCGGAGATATTCCGCCACGTCAGGCCTCCATCCTCCGTCTTCCATACGCCGCCTCCGGTCGCGCCCATGTAGAAGGTCATCGGCTGGCTCGGCACGCCCGCGACGGCGGTCACGCGTCCGCCGCGAAACGGACCGATCAAGCGCCACTGCATCGCGTGATACAGCTTTGGATCAAAGCGCGACGCGCGATCCTGAGCAGCGCTCAACACCGATCCTGAGAAGATCGGAGAAGCTCCACTGATCGCGAGGACGAAGAGAACAAACGCGGTGACCCATCGCCGAAGCGTCATGAGCATGATCCTCATCTCCCCCCTCCTTCGTGTGATCCGAGCGCTTCATCGGAGGAGACGGTCCCTCAGGCGAGAGACCGCCCCTCCGATCCCCTCTCCCCATTACTCCGGCCAATAGGCGTAGGCGAAGAGGATGTCTACAATAGACTGCTCGGCTTTGACAAGTCCCGCGACGCGATCGTTCCCCTCGATCACCAGATATTCATCAATCGCGTGCGCGCGGCCGCCGTGGCCGAGGCCTCCCGAGCAGGCGGGGAGATTGAGCGGTGGACGCGTGTACTGCGCCTGCGGGCTCGAGCCGGCCGAGCGCGGCCAGATCGCCGGCTCAATGCCATAGTGCTTGTAGACGGCCAGAACTGCTTGCACGACCGGCGCGCGCACGCTCGTGCGCGACCACTCATCGCCGCCACCGAGCTTCGTCATCTTGATGTCGCTGAAGCCATGCTTATCCAGATGC
>BEHM01000017.1 GCA_002923315.1 bacterium HR10 | reverse complement strand
GTACCTCCTCCTTTCTCTTCGTTAACGTTTTCTCTCTTAAGAAGGGAGGATACACCGCCTTCAGCAGAATTTCCACACCCTTTGATTTTACCTCTCGGCAAAGGCGACGATGAACTGTTCCAGGGCGGCTTCCTCTCCAGCCCGAAGCGGTGCTTTCAGCCAGATGAGCGGCGTCTGTCCCTGAAGGAGGATGTGGTTTGAGTTCGAGCGCTCCACCACATCCCAGGTCAGGCGAACGGCCACGACCGTTTTGGCGGAACGGTTCTTTAACTGAACCTTCGTGACGGCGAGGCCTCGACAGGCATCGGAGGTCACGCTTGGGACATCAACGGGATAACCGGGACGCGCGGTCGGGCCGGCCGAGAAGCCCCATGTCCCGCGGGGGAGTCCAGCGAGCTGAGGACAAGCCGATGGGGTCTGGGAGGAGCAGCACTCGATCTTCGAGGTCGGAGCTTGGTGGTCGCTCGGATGTCCCGCCAGCATCCCGATAGAAAGCAGGGCGATGAATGATCCCCTTCCTGTCCTCCTCAGCATCCCCCGTGCGATCCCAATGGCCGCTTCCTGAGAATCCCTTCGTCGAAAGCCATCCCTCGCTTGACCTCCTCGCAGAGGATGTCTTCGCTTCTTGGTGGCCTTCAGTAATTATACTATCCGTCAAGCCCCTTTCTCATTTTCGGAGATGGCCGTGAGCAGCGGAGCGTCCTTCTCCTCTCCGGAGCCGCGGGGGAGGGCGGGGGCTCAGGCGATGTCCTCCAGGGGCGTGTACTCCAGCCCCTGCGACTCGGCCACAGCCGGATGGGTGATGTATCCTCGATACGTGTTGACGCCCGAGCGCAGCCCCGGGTCTGACCGAATCGCCCCCCAGAACCCCAGCGAGGCCAGCTTCACCGCATACGGCAACGTCACATTCGTCAGCGCGAAGGTCGAAGTTCGCGGCACCGCCCCCGGCATATTCGGCACGCAATAGTGCAAGACATCGTCCACGAAGAAGACCGGATCGCTATGCGTCGTCGGCCGCGAGGTCTCCACACACCCCCCTTGATCCACCGATACGTCCACGATGACGGCTCCCTTGTGCATGCAGGCGAGCATCTCGCGGGTGATGAGCTTGGGGGCCGCCGCCCCCGGGATCAGCACGCCGCAGATGACGAGATCCGCGTTCTCGATCGCGTTCCAGATGTTGTAGGTGTTCGAGACGAGCGTGCGAATCTGGCTCCCGAAGATGTCATCCAAGTAGCGAAGCCGATCGAGATTCTTATCAATGACGGTCACCTGCGCGCCCATGCCGACGGCGATGCGCGTGGCGTTGGTGCCGACGACGCCGGCGCCGAGGATGACGACTTTCGCCGGCAGCACACCGGGGACGCCGCCGAGCAAGACGCCGCGCCCCCCATGCGTCTTCTGCAGATACGTCGCGCCGACCTGCACGGCCATACGTCCGGCGACTTCGCTCATCGGCGTGAGCAGCGGCAAGCGACCTTCGGCATCGGTGATCGTCTCGTAGGCGATGCCGGTGACCTTGCGCGCGAGCAACTCGCGCGTCAACTCCGGCGCGGGCGCCAGATGCAGGTACGTGAACAGGATCTGTCCCTCCCGCAACCGCGCGTATTCGACCGGGATCGGCTCCTTCACTTTGATGATCAGATCGGCGCGCGCCCAGACTTCATCCGGATCCTCCAGAATCTGCGCTCCGGCCTCTTCGTATTCCCGATCCGAAATGCCGCTCCCCTCTCCGGCCCCGGTCTCGACGTAGACGGTATGTCCCTCCTCGCTGAGCGCCTTCACGCCGGCCGGGACTAAGCCGACGCGATACTCATCGGGCTTGAGCTCTTTCGGAACACCGATGATCATGCGTGTCTCCTCCAGGAAGACAAGCGCCCCGCGGGGAGACGATCTCCGCGCGGGACGCCACGCGCATCACGACGCGAGTCGGGTGAGCTCCTCCGTATCAATCTGCGCCCGCTGCAATCGGCCGCTGTAGTCGATGTACACGGCCTTCCACTCAGTGAAGAGTTCGAGCGCCTGCACGCCGGCCTCTCGATGTCCATTGCCGGTCTCCTTCGTCCCGCCGAAAGGCAGATGGGTCTCGGCGCCGATCGTGGGCGCGTTCACGTAGAAGATCCCCGTGTACATCTCGCGCATGGCGATGAAGGCCTTGTTGATGTCCTGCGTGTAGATGGCCGACGAGAGCCCGTAGCGCACGTTGTTGCCGATCTGGATGGCGTCCTCCAGCGAATTGCAGGGGATCACGGAGACGACCGGGCCGAAGATCTCCTCCTGACAGATGACCATATCCGGATGGCAGTCGGCGAAGACCGTCGGCTCGATGAAGTACCCGTGGGCATACTCCCCGTGCGTCAGTCGATTCCCCCCGCACATGAGCTTGGCCCCGTCCTGAGTCTTCCCGATCTCGATATAGCGCAGGATGGATTCCACTTGCGCCTCGTTGATGATCGGTCCCATCTCCGTCCGTTCGTCCAGCCCGTTGCCGACGCGCAGGGCGCGAGCGCGCTCGACGAATTGCGTGAGGAACTTCTTGTAGACCTTCTTATGCACGACGATGCGGCTGGAGGCGGTGCAGCGTTGTCCGCTCGTGCCGAATCCGCCCCAGACGGCGCCATCCACGGCCAGGTCCAGATTCGCATCGTCCATGACGATGATGACGTTCTTCCCCCCCATCTCCAGGTTGCACTTCTTGAACGATGGGGCGCAGGCTTCGGAGACCTTGCGACCGACCTCGGTCGAGCCCGTGAACGACACCAACCGCACGTCGGGATGGGTCATGAGCGGCGTGCCCACGCTCGACCCCGAACCGGTCACGAGATTGACGACACCGGGCGGAACGCCGGCCTCCTCGCACGCCTTGACGAGATTGTAGACCGACAGCGGCGTATCCGTCGCCGGCTTCATCACGACCGTATTGCCGCAGAGGATCGCGGGCATGAGCTTCCAAGCGGGGATCGCCATGGGGAAATTCCACGGGGTGATGATCGCGCATACGCCCACGGGCATGCGGACGGACATGGCGAACTTGTTCGGGAGCTCCGAAGGCGTCGTCTGCCCGTACAGGCGGCGACCTTCACCCGCCGTGAAGTAGCAGATATCAATGGCCTCCTGCACATCCCCCCGCGATTCCTTCAGAATCTTCCCCATCTCGCGCGTCATCTCGCGCGCATAGGCCTCCTTGCGGCGGATCAGGATCTCCCCCAGGCGGAACATGATCTCGGCGCGCTTGGGGGCCGGAACCAAACGCCACTTCTCGTAGGCCTCGCGCGCTGCGGCCACGGCGCGCGCCACGTCCTCGGCATTCGACTTTGGGAAGAGGCCGATGAGATCGCGCGTGTCGGCTGGGTTCCGGTTCTCGAAATACTCCCCGGTGACCGACGGAACCCACTCCCCGTTGATGTAATTGAAGAAGCGAGGAGCCGTCGCCGTCCGGATGGCTGGGGCCTTCCTCGCCACTTTGGATCGAGTGATCGCTGTCTTTGCTTTCGCCATATCCCTCCCCCTTCTTCGAGATTCTCGAGCTCATTCGCGCGGATGGCACCGCGTACACGCGAAGGTCGCATCGCGCCATTTCTGCGGATGGGACGAACGAAGCGGACGAAGCGCGGTTGGGTTCTCCGGATCATGACACGTCAAACACTCGGAGCGCGTGCGCGCCGTGCGGTGCGCCTCGTCTGGCGGCAGCAATGGAGATCGTCGAGATCGGGTCGAGAGGAACACGAGGAAGAGGAGGACACTCAAGATGAATCCGACGAAGATGGCATCCGCCCGCGTGATCCGCATCGTTCGCCCCGGTCAATATATTACAGCCGATGGCGGGGAGGCAAGCCGGAAGCGCCCTCAGCGTCGAAGGGGGACGGCGCGATGGCGCGCGATGAGCAGCGCCTGACGCAATCGGCGGAAGAACCCCTCCCGTCGGGAGAGCAGGGCTCGGCAGTCGGGGAGACGCTTGCGCGCGGCCTCTTCCCCGGCTCGGATCAGCTCATCCGCGCGTTCCAATTCATCCCACGAGAACGAGGCCACGTCCGGGGAGATGAGCACATCGGCATGCTCGGCCATATAGGATTGCGCCGTGAAGGAGAGGATGGCGAGGGCTTGCGTGTAGATCTGGAAGGCGTTTCGCGGCGGCGTCTCCATGATGGGATACGCGTTCACATCCACGGCGATCACGCGTTCGGCGCCGAGCGTCACCGCCACGAGCGTCGGGAGGTTCGCGACGATGGCGCCATCCACAAGCATCCGTCCCTCCTCATCGAGGGCCGGGGTGAAGTATCCCGGGATGGCGCAACTGGCGCGAATGGCGAAGGCGAGGTCTCCCGTGGTGAAAACGCGCATCTGGCCGGTGGCGATGTCGGTGGCGACGACGGCCAGCGGAATGCGCAGCTCTTCGAAGCGCGTGACCGGGAAATGCGCGCGAATGAAGTCCTCCATGCGTCGCCCATCGCGGAGGCCGAGTCGCGAGGGGCGGAGGCGCCCCAGATCGCTCCAGCGGATGCGGCGCGCCATCTCGATCATCTGCGGGATGGGGACGCCGCTGGCGTAGGCGCCGCCGATGAAGGCGCCGACGCTCGTCCCCACGATCCCGTCAATGGGAATCTCGGCTTCCTCGAGGACCTTCAAGACGCCGATGTGCGCCAGTCCCTTCGCCCCTCCTCCGCCGAGGACCACGCCGATCTTCGGACGACGTCTGGACTGGCGCTTCGTCTTCTCCATCTGGGAGCGGACGTGATCACTCGCGCGTCATTGCGGCCAGAACGAGCGCGAGCGATTGAAAGAGGGCGCGGCCGTCGGAGCTGCCGAGGATCTCCTCCGACGCGCGCTCGGGATGGGGCATCATCCCCAGCACGTTTCGCTCTCGATTGCAGATGCCCGCGATATTGTCGAGTGACCCGTTGGGGTTGGCGGCCTCGGTCACGTTCCCCTCGGCGTCGCAGTATCGGAAGATGATGCGGTTCTCGCGCCGGAGTTCGGCGAGCGTCTCTGGATCGCAATAGTAGTTCCCCTCCCCATGAGCGATGGGCAGATGGAGCACCTGCCCCTTCCGATAGAGCTGCGTGAAGGGGGTATCGGTCGCCTCAACGCGAACGTGCACGAATTGACAGAGGAATCGGCGGCCGCGATTGCGCATGAGAGCGCCCGGCAGCAAGCCACTCTCACAGAGGATTTGGAAGCCGTTGCAGATGCCGAGCACGAATCCGCCGCGCGCGGCGAACTCGCGCACAGCCCCCATGATGGGGCTGAAGCGGGCGAGCGCGCCCGCGCGCAAGTAATCCCCATAGGAGAAGCCGCCCGGCAAGATCACGGCATCGTAGTCGCCGAGCGCCGTCTGCTTGTGCCAGATGAAGTCCACCGGCTGTCCGAGGACCTTGCTGATCACATGATAGGCATCGTGATCGCAGTTGGAGCCGGGAAAGACGACGACGCCGAATTTCATCTCGCGTCCCCCTCGATCTCGACCCAGTATTCCTCGAGCACGGGATTGGCGAGCACCTCGTGCGCGAGCCGTTCCAGCAGCGCGCGGGCGCGCTCGGGTGAGAGCCCTTCCTCCAGCTCGATCTCGAAGTATTTCCCCTGCCGAATCTCGCGGATGCCCTCATAGCCCAGGGTTCGAACGGCCTGGTGGATCGCCTGACCTTGGGGATCGAGGACGCTCCGCTTCAGCCTGACGTGCACGGTCGCTCTCATGATGCTCCGTCTCCCTCCGTTCGGGCGGGGCGCGCCGCTTCGCCGAAGACGCGGCGGAAGATGGCGTCCACATGCCGCAGCGCGCGATCCAGGCGAAAGATCTCCTCGATCTCCGACGGCGCGAGCCGCGCGCGGATCTCGGGATCGGCGCGCACGAGGTCTCGAAAATCGGCGCCTTCGTCCCAGGCGCGCATGGCGTGGCGCTGCACGAGGACATAGGCCTGTTCCCGCGAGAGGCCGCGCTCGGTGAGCGCCAACAGCAGCGCCCCGCTGAAGATCAATCCACGCGTCGCCTCGAGATTCGCCCGCATGCGCTCCGGGGAGACGACGAGCCGCTCCAGCAGCTCCGTCGTCCGATGGAGCAGGTAATCGGTGAGGATGCAACTCTCGGGGAGGATCAGGCGTTCGACCGAGGAATGTGAGATGTCGCGTTCGTGCCAGAGGGGGATGTTCTCCAGCGCCGCGTGAAGATTCGCGCGCACGACGCGGGCCAGGCCGCAGATCTGCTCCGCCGTGATGGGGTTTCGCTTATGCGGCATGGCCGAGGACCCCTTCTGCCCGACAGCGAAGAACTCCTCAGCCTCGCGCACCTCGGTGCGCTGCAGATGCCTGATCTCCAGGGCGATCTTCTCCAGGCTCGCGGCGACCAGCGCCAGGGCTGCCAGGAATTCGGCATGGCGATCGCGCGGGATGATCTGCGAGGAGATCGGCTCGGGCCGAAGTCCCAAGCGACGACAGACGGCCTCCTCCACCTCGGGATCGAGATGGGCGAACGTGCCGACGGCGCCCGAGATCTTCCCCACGCTGATCTGTTCGCGCGCGCGGCGCACGCGCTCCCGATTCCGCTCCGTCTCCGCGTACCACAGGGCGAGCTTCAATCCGAAGGTGATCGGTTCGGCGTGGACGCCATGTGTGCGCCCGACCATGGGCGTGTCCTTGAATTCGAAGGCGCGGCGGCGCAGGACCTCCGCCAAGCGTTCCAAACGCGCGAGGATCAGATCGGCCGACGCGCGCAGCAGCAGCGCCGTCGCCGTATCCACGACGTCCGACGAGGTGAGGCCGAGGTGGATGTAGCGAGCCTCGGGGCCGACGGCTTCGGCCACCGCCGAGAGGAAGGCGATCACGTCATGCCGCGTCGTGCGCTCGATCTCGTGAATGCGCGCGACGTCCACCCGCGCGCGCGCGCGGATCTGCTCCAGCGCCGATCTGGGGATGCGCCCGCGCTCGGCGAGGACTTCGCAGACGGCCAGTTCCACCTCGAGCCACGTGCGGAACTTATTCTCCTCGCTCCAGATGGCGCCCATCTCGGGCAGCGTGTAGCGCGGGATCATAGCTCGATCCACGGACCCGGGCGATCGTGCGCGGCGACGCGCACGCGTCGTTCGGCGTCGCGCGCGAAGGCGGAGCCGCGCGCCCCGAGCGCTTCCAAGGCCGCCAGACGCGCCAGCTCCGGATGATTGTTCGTCCGACTCAGATGCACGAGCACGATGTGCTCAGCGCGTCCATCGAAATCCTCGCGCAAGAAGCGCGCCATCTCCTCATTGGAGAGATGGCCGTGCCGGCTGAGGATACGCTGTTTGACGCTCCACGGATAGGGACCATTGCGCAACATCTCCAGATCATGATTGGCTTCCAGGATGAGAACATCCGATCCCCTCACGCGCTCGGCGACCAGCTTCGGGATATAGCCGAGATCGGTCACGTACCCCACCTTCACGCCTCCGGCCTCGATGGTGAAGGCGAGCGTATCGGCCGCGTCATGGGGCACGGCGAAGGGGCGGAATGTCATCGGCCCGATCTGGAAGGGACACTCGGCAGCGATGTATTCGGCCGCGTGGATCGGATCGGTGGGGTTCATCCGGTTCCAGGCCTCGCAACTGGCTCGCGAGATGAAGATCGGGAGGCCGAGCGTGCGCGCCAGGCGCGGGACGCTCCGAATGTGATCCGTATGCTCGTGCGTGAGCACGATGGCCGAGAGGCGGGCGGGGTCCTCGCCGATCTCTCGAAGTCGCCGAGTCAACTCGCGGGCCGAGAATCCCGCATCCAGCAGCACGCGCGTCGTCCCGAAGACCAGCAGGGTCGCATTGCCCGAGCTGGAGCTGCCCAAGATGTTGATCCGCATCCCCCTCCTCCGACCGAAGCTGGCGCGCTCAGCACGCCAAGTGCGAGTGATCCACGCGCACGCTGTCCAATCGTCCCAGGAGGACGAGGGCGAGCGCCTCGGTTTGAAAGATCTCTCGCGCCAACCGCTGGACATCGTCCACGGAGACGGCCTCGATGCTTTTGAGGATCTGGTCGTAGGTCGTCTGATGGCCGAAGTAGATCTCCTGCTGCGCGATGTGGGCCATGCGCGCGCTGGAGGATTCCAGGCTGAGCATAGTCGCCGCCTTCGCCTGCTCCTTCGCCCGCTGCAGCTCCTCGGCGGGAACCGGTTCGCGCTTCAAGCGACCGAGTTCGGCGACGATGAGATCGAGGACGCGCCGTACATTCTTCGGCGATGTTGCTGCGTGGATGAGGAGAAGCCCCGTATCGGAGAAGAGCATGGTCCCGGCGCTGGTCGCATACGCCAGGCCATGATCCTCGCGAATGGTCTGGAAGAGGCGAGAGCTGGTCCCCCCACCGAGGATGGAGCTGAGCAGCAGGACGGCCTGCCGATCCCGCGAGCGCAAGCCGGGGCATTGCGCGCCGAGCAGAATCTGCGTCTCCGAAAGCTGCTCTTTCTCATGCACGACGATGCGGGGGGAAGGCTGCGGGGGCGTATCTTGAGGGCGCATCCCGCTATCGGGGATGTGATCGAAATAGCGGGCCGCCAGCTCGACCAGGTGATCATGTTCGACCTGGCCGGCGGCCGAGACGACGAGATTCGGCGGGGTGTAGAGCTGCCGCCAATACCCAACGATCGCCTCGCGCGTCAGCCGCGCCAACGTCTCCTCGGTCCCCAGAATCGGCTGTCCCAGCCGATGCTGTGGCCAGAAATTCCGGAGGAAGATCTCGGTGGCGAGATCATCGGGCGTGTCCTCGACCAAGCGCATCTCCTCCAGGATCACCTGCCGCTCCTTCTCGATCTCCGGCGCTTCGAAGCGCGGCGCCGTCACCAGATCGGCCAAGAGGTCGAACGCGCGCGCCAGATGCTCGTCGAGGATCTTGGCCGAGTAGGCCGCGCATTCATGGCTCGTGAAGGCGTCGAGCGTACCGCCCAACCAATCGGATTCCTCCGCGATCTGGCGCGTGCTCCGCCGCTCGGTCCCTTTGAAGACGAGATGCTCGATGAAATGCGCGATGCCCGACTGCTCGATCGGCTCATGCCGGGACCCGGCGCGCACCCAGATGCCGAGGCTCACCGAGCGGAGGTGATCCATGCGTTCGCTCACGACCGTGAGCCCACTCGCTGTCACCGTCTTGCGAATGCGCCGCATACAACCCGCCTGCCGCTTGAGAGGCTTAGATGCTAGCATAGCCCCGACGGGGCCGCAACGCGCCGGGGGAACGACCCTCAGCGTTGCTCAGACCTCCGTGGTGCACATTGCCTCGCGGGTCGCGCGTATGGAATACTATGCCCTCTCACACGACGTCATCATCGAGGAGGAGAGGATGAGTCACGAGAGTGCGGCGACAGGGCATCTCCCGGTTCCTCCTCTGACGCAACTCTCCGAAGAGGAGGAGTTGTTCCGACACAACGTTCGGCAGTTCGCCGAGGAGCGGGTTCGTCCCCTGGTCAAGAAGATGGACGAGGAGGGGAAATTCGATCCCGGGCTCCTGCAGGATTTCTTCCGACTCGGCCTCATGGGCATCAATATCCCGGAGGAGTACGGCGGAGCAGGGAGCAGCTTCTTCATGGCCGTGCTCGCCGTCGAGGAGCTCTCGCGCGTGGATGCCTCAGCGGGCGTCGTCGTGGATGTGCAGAATACGCTCGTCAACAATGCGATCACGCGCTGGGGATCGCCGGCGTTGAAGGCGAAATACTTGCCGCGATTGGCTTCGGATACCGTCGGCGCGTACGCCCTCTCGGAAGCCGGGGCCGGCAGCGATGCCTTCGCCTTGCAATGCCGGGCCATCGAGCGCGGGGACCACTATGTGCTGACCGGGCGCAAGCTCTGGACGACGAATGCCCTGGAGGCCGGTCTCTTCATCGTCTTCGCCACGGTCAATCCCGAACTCGGCTATCGGGGTATCACGGCCTTCCTCGTCGAGCGGGATTTCCCCGGATTCGCCGTCGGGAAGAAGGAGGACAAGCTCGGCATTCGCGCCTCCTCAACGTGCGAGCTCATTCTGGATGACGTCCCCGTCCCCAAGGAGAACATCCTCGGCGAAGTGGGCAAGGGATACAAGGTCGCCATCGAGACCCTCAACGAGGGGCGGATCGGCATCGGCGCGCAGATGATTGGCCTGGCGCAGGGGGCGCTCCAGTGCGGGATTCAATACGCCAAGGAGCGGAAGCAATTCGGGCGGCCGATCGCCGAATTTCAGGCCATTCAATTCCTGATCGCGGAGCTGGCGACGGAGTTGGAGGCGGCGCGGTTGCTCGTCTATAACGCCGCCCGTTTGAAGGACGCCGGTCGTCCCTTCGTGAAGGAGGCGGCGATGGCCAAGTATTACGCCTCGGTCGTCGCCGAGAGGGTCACCTCCCATGTCGTCGAGATCTACGGCGGCTACGGATTCACCAAGGATTATCCGGCTGAGAAGTACTTCCGCGATTCGAAGATCGGGAAGATCTACGAGGGGACGTCGAATATGCAGCTTCAGACGATCGCCAAGCTCTTGCTCGGCGAGCGTTGATCACCGCGCGTCGCTCCGGCGCAGGAGCCAATCGGCGCGAAGGGCATTCTGAATTTCCTCGCGCGTGACGACGGCCGTCCCGAGCTTCGCGATGACGATGCTGGCGGCATAATTGGCCAGTTGCGCGGCCTGCAGCGGATCGGCGCCGGCCAGGACCGAGAGGCTGAGCGCGGCCATGACCGTATCCCCGGCTCCCGTCACATCGTAGACTTCGCGCGCCACGGTGGGGATATGTCGCACCCAGCCCTCGCGGGCGAACAGGGTCATCCCATGCTCGCCGCGCGTGAGCAGCACGTAGTCGCTGTCGGCCGCGCGCTGCAGCTGGCGTCCGGCTTCCAGGAGCGTCGCCTCATCCGCGATCTCTCGATGGATCACGGCCTCGGCCTCGCGTTGATTCGGCTTGATCCACGTCACCGGCCGATAGTAGGGGAAGTTGCGCATCTTCGGATCGAGGAAGACGGGGAGATGCCGACGTCGGAGCTCCGGCAGCAGCGCCTCCAGCAGCGGCGGCGTGATCGTCCCCTTCTCGTAGTCGGAGATGACGACGCCCTCGACGGCGTCCAATCGCTCCCGCACCAGGGCCAGGAGGCGGCGCGTGAGGTCTTCCGAGAGCGGGGCTCGACTCTCCCGATCGGCGCGCACGACCTGTTGATGTTGCGCCAGAATGCGCGTTTTGACCGTGGTCGGACGCGTCATATCGGTCAGGAGGCCATCGGCCTCAATCCGCCATTCGGCGAGCAGAGCGCGGAGGCGCTCGGCCGCCGCGTCCGCCCCCGTCACGGCCACCAGCCATGCTCGAGCCCCAAGCGCCAGCAGGTTGCTCGCCACATTGCCCGCTCCCCCCAGGCGAAACGATTCGCGCTCGATCTCGACCACGGGCACGGGTGCTTCAGGCGAGATGCGCCGGGCCTTCCCCCACAGGTATTCGTCGAGCATGAGGTCCCCGAGCACCAGCAATCGCCGACCCGCGAATCGCTCCAGCACGCGCTCGGCCTGCTCGGGCGTCAGACGTTCCAACTGGTGCAGCATGGCATCTCGCCTCCTATGGCGACCATTCCCGATCAGCGAGCGACGGTCGCCACATCACTTCCCCGCTGATCGAGGCGAGCACGCGCTCAATGGCCTCGATCACGTGCTCGACGCGGACATGTCGAATGCGCTCGGATGGGGGAAGGGATACACCCATATGATCCCGCGTCGCTTGCACGACGGCCGAGGGCGCCGTGCCCCAGGGCCGCCAGACTGTCGGATCTGAAGCGCCGAAGATCACGACCCCCGGACAGCCCACGGCGGCCGCGATATGCGCCGGCCCGCTATCGTTGCCCACAAAGAGCGCCGCGCGGCTGAGCAACGCGATGACCTCCTTCAGGGTGAGATCAGTGATCGGATGCGCGGCCACTCCCGCGAAGCCTTTGACAGCGTCCGTGATGTGCCCCTCATGTCGCGCCGCGAGGACGAGCGAGGGCAGATCATGCTTCGCCGCAAGGTAGCGAACGACTTGAGCGAATTTGTACGCGGACCATCGCTTGGTCTCGTGCGTGGCGGCCGGATGGATCACGGCGAATGGACCGCGAATCCCCATCTGTCTCAAGCGTCGGTGCACGCTCATAAGAGCGTGCTCATTCGCCCGCAGCGAGGTCGGTGGAGGCGTCGTGATGGGAACGCCACACCATTTCAAGAGCCCGAGTTGCTGTTCGACCGAATGGATCTCCACCTTCTGCCAGATATGCGGAGGATCCGGCGCTCGCCGGTTGTGCAACCACCCGTAGCGATAGCCCCGATATCCGATCCGCTCCGGGGCCCGACTCAAATACGTGAGGAGTGTGGCCGTCGGCCCTCCGTGCAGATTGAAGGCGACGTCGAAGGCCTGTTCGCGCAGGCGCTTCGCCACCTGCCATCGGCGCATGCCGTCACGCAGCCCTCGTTCGTCCCGCTCCAGGACGATCACGTCGTCCACGTGCGGATGATCCTCCAGAAGCGGAGCCGAGAGGGTTTCGCTGAGCACGCTGATCTGCAGCTCCGGCTTCCACTGCTTGAGCGCCGTCAGGCACGGCGTCATGAGCACCGTATCTCCGATCGAGCGCAACCGGATGAACAGGACGCGCCGAATGCGATCCCAGGGAAGCTCCGCATGCGCCACAGGATCCGAATCCGAACGCACCATGATCCCCCTTGATGCCTCCTCTCGCTTGAGCTCTCACTCTCCTGAACCGTACGCGCCGTCCTCAACCAGGATGCGTCACTCCCGCCACAGCTCTCGCTCCTCCACGCGCGCCTCCTCGATGAGCATCACGGGGATCCCCTCCCGAATGGGGTAAACGCGGCGACAGATCGGGCATTGCAACCCTTGCCCGTCGGCCGTCAGACGAACCTTCGCCCGCTCATTCATCTCGCGCACGCAGGCGGGACAGGCCAGAATCTCCAACAGCTCCGGTTTGATGCTCATCGTCCGTCCCTCTCACCGAATCCTCCGCTACTCTATCACGGGTCGTCCGGATTGTCAAAAAGAGCCTCAGGAACGAAAGAGCGTCGCCGTCCGGCTGCGCCCGAGCATCTCACTCGCCATTTCGAAGACGCGCTCCACAGAATATCGGTCGAGAGCCGCGCGTTCCACGAACCGGTGTTCGTCCCCAAGCGGGCGCCGTGTGCTCGCACATCCGAGCATGAGCGTGGGAACACCGAGCGCGGCGGCGAGATGGCCCGCTCCGGCGTCACCCGAAACGACGAGCGCACAGCGCGCCAGGGCCGACGCCAACTCGCGCAGCGCACGCGCGCGCACGCGCAGCGTCCCTTTGGGGAGCCCCCGGCGCGTCGGCCGCTCTCCCCCCACAGTGAGAATTCGGGCGCAGAAGTGAGCGACCAGACGCTGCGCCAGATCGCGGAACCGATCCCACGGCCACGGAGTCGCACTGGGGTCGGCTTCTGGAGAGAGTCCGATCAGAAGCTCCCCGGGCTCGACCCCCTGGGCCCGGAGCCACCGCTCGAAGCGCTCATCTGCCTCGGGATCGGTGCGCACCGTGGGGATGCGAGCTGTCGGTGGGATATCGAGCGCGCGCAGAGCGTCCAGATACCGATCCACGAGATGGCGGCGCGGGTCCTCCGGCACGCGCCAGACGTTGAAGAAGAGCCCGGCGAACCCCTCTGGCCGCCCCGCGGCCAGACGCGCGCGCACGCCAGCGGCTAAGGCGATGAGGATCGTCCCTCCTGAGGGGTGGAAATCAATGGCCAGCTCATACCGTCGCTCCCGCAACTCCCCCATCGCCTGGATGGCCTCAAGAGCGTTCCAGGGGAGGAGCAGGTCCGCCGGATGCGTGCTCGTGATCGGCCAGCAGTCCGATACGACGCCGCTCAAGGCGAGCAGCTCGCACCCCCACGGCGTCGCCACCCCGGTGATGCGGGCATCGGGAAAGCGCTCGCGCACAGCCGAGCACGCAGGCAGAGCGAAGACGATCTCACTCAGCCTCCCGAAGTGCAGCAGGAGAATTCGCGAGAGCGGTCGCCGTATCGAGATCCACCTCATCGCCGCCGCGTCGGCATCTCGAAGGACGGATAGGGCGCCCCCGCGCCGAGCATCCGCAGCTCATCCCGCATCCACCGCAGCAAGCAGGCCCGCACGCGGGCGCGAAAGTGCGAGCTCCGCCCTTCGGTGACATGCTCCACGAGCAGGAGAAGTCGTTGCCAGGACTGCTCCAACTGATCCGCGAAGCGCGACAGGCGCGTGATGTCATAGGGGATGGCGATGGCTTCCGCCCCGATGCGGGCGAAGACGGCCAGATAGCGCGCGACGGCCAGATCGGGAACCAGCAGTCGTCGGCCATCCACCTTCACCTCGATGCCCAGCAGTGTGTGCGCGATCTCCACGCGTCGAGCCCCACGCGGACACCTGAGCGCATAGCGGCGTGTTCGGTCCGCGAGAATGTGATCGCGGTAGATCGCGGGGATCCACTCCGCGCCGAGGATCGCTTTCACGCGCTCCGCCACGTGCTGCACCGTCTCCATCGCCGTTCTGCCACGACCCCGGTAATCCTAAGTCGGCGCGCGCGTCCGAGTCAAAGCGTCGCAGGCGCGGCGCGCGCTTTCTTGACAATTCCGGGCGCGACTCTTATAGTGCTAATCGAATGGTGAGTCACGCGCAGATGAAGGGTACAACCGTCCTGTGCGTTCGCCGCCAGGGTCGCGTCGTCATGGCCAGTGATGGACAGGTCACATTCCAGGACACGATCCTGAAGCACAACGCGCGCAAAGTGCGCCGACTCTATAATGACCGCATCCTGGCGGGATTCGCGGGTTCGACGGCGGATGCCTTCGCGCTCTTTCAGCGCTTCGAGAGCAAACTGGAGGAGTTTCGCGGGAATTTGAATCGGGCGGCGGTGGAGCTGGCGCGGGATTGGCGCACGGACCGATACTTGCGCCATCTGGAGGCGCTCTTGCTCGTCGCCGATCGCGAACGCTCGCTCATTCTCTCCGGCAGCGGGGAGGTCATCGAGCCGGACGACGACGTCGCCGCCATCGGATCGGGCGGGCCGTATGCGCTGGCGGCCGCCCGCGCCCTGCTCCGGCATACGACGCTCTCGGCTCGCGAGATCGCCGAAGAAGCACTGCGTATCGCGAGCCAGATCTGCGTCTATACGAATGAGCACTTCATCATCGAGGAGTTGTGACCCGGCTATGGTCATCTATCTCTCCAGCGAGGTCGAGACACTGCCGAAATTGGACGAGCTGACGCCGCGTCAGATCGTCGAAGAGCTGGATAAGTACGTCGTCGGCCAAACGGCGGCCAAGCGGGCCGTCGCCATCGCCCTGCGCAATCGCATTCGCCGACAGAAGCTCCCGCCTGATCTCGCTCAGGACATCATCCCGAAGAACATCCTCATGATCGGGCCGACGGGCGTCGGCAAGACAGAGATCGCGCGTCGCCTGGCGCGCCTCTCGAATTCGCCCTTCTTGAAGGTCGAAGCGTCCAAATTCACTGAAGTCGGATACGTCGGGCGTGATGTCGAGTCCATGATCCGCGATCTCGTGGACGTCGCCGTGGATATGGTGCGTGCTGAGAAGATGCAGGAGGTGGCCGATAAAGCGGAGCAGAACGCGGAGGAGCGCCTTCTGGATCTGCTCCTGCCCTCGGGGCGAAAGCGCAAGGGGCGGCGACAAGCGCTCGGCGATTTCTTGGAAGAGGAGGAGGGCGAGGCAGCCCTCCTCGAGGAGGGGGCCGATTTCGAGCAGTTGCAGCGCACGCGCGAGAAGTTGCGCCAGCTCTTGCGCGAGGGGAAGCTCAACCATCGCATCGTCGAGATCGAGGTTCGCGAACGCTTCTTCCCCGGGCGCTTTGAGATCATCACGAGCCAGGGTGTGGAGGAGATGGACATCGCCATTCAGGAGCTGATCCCCGGTCTCTTCGGTCCCGGCCGCACCAAGAAGCGAAAGATGCGCGTGGATGAGGCGATGGACTATCTCATCCAGGAGGAGGAGCAGAAGCTCATTGACATGGAGCAGGTGGCGCGCATCGCCCTGGAGCGCGTCGAGCAATCGGGCATCATCTTCCTGGACGAGATTGATAAGATCGCCGGACGAGAATCCGGGCATGGGCCGGACGTCTCGCGCGAGGGGGTGCAGCGCGATCTGCTGCCGATCATCGAGGGGACGACCGTGAGCACGCGCTACGGCACCGTGCGCACCGATCATATCCTCTTCATCGCTGCTGGCGCCTTTCATGTCACCAAACCCTCCGACCTCATCCCCGAGTTGCAGGGTCGTTTCCCCATCCGCGTGGAGCTGGATCCGCTGACGGTCGAGGACTTCAAACGCATCCTCACCGAGCCGAAGAACTCGCTCATCAAGCAGTATACGGCGCTGCTGGCGACCGAAGGGGTCACGCTCGAGTTCACGCCCGACGCCATTGACGCCATCGCGGAATTCGCCTACGCCGTGAACGAGCAGACGGAGAATATCGGCGCCCGACGCCTGCACACGATCATGGAGAAGGTGCTCGAGGATATCTCCTTCGAAGCGCCCGATCTCAAGGAGAAACATCAGCGGATTGATGCCGAGTACGTACGCCGCAAGCTCGTGGGCATCGTGCAAAATCAGGACCTCAGCCGCTACATCCTGTGACGGGAGCGCGATCGATCTCCGGCCGATGCCACTTCGCCTTCACCTGCCGCGCTCTTCCTTTGCTCTCCGTCCTCCTTCTCAGTGGAGCGCTCTCCTGCTCGTGTGGGAGAGTCGGCGCCCCTCTGCCGCCTCCTCGGCCCACGCCGATGCGTCTGGAGGGAGTGAGCGTCCGGCAGCAGGGCGACGTGCTCCGGCTCACGCTCCCGCGCCCGGATGTAGATGCCTCCGCCGCGCGCGGCTTCCTCGTGGATCGTCTGGAAGTCTATCGCGCTCTGGAGCCGCGCGGGGCTTCCGAACTCCCTTCGGAGGACGCGTTTCTGGAGCGCGCGCGCCTGATCGCCATCTTCGATCGCGAGGAGCTCGCGCGCGCCTCACCCCAGGAGACGCTCACGCTGGAGGATGGGCCGATCACCGCCTTCGGGCATCGGTGGCTCTACGCCGCGCGCTTGGTGGACGCCCGCGGACGTCCTGGACCGCTCTCGAACATTGTGCAGATCGAGCCGCAGGGCGATGTCCCCTCCCCCCCGCGCGCCCTCCGCGCCGTGGATGCCGCTCAGGATGTCGTCCTCCTCACATGGGCACCGCCCGCGCGCAACGTGGATGGATCCGCGCCGCCGAACGTCCTCGGCTACAACGTGTATCGTCGAAGGGGCGAGGACCCTCACTTCGGTCCTCCCCTCAACGGCGCCGCACTCGTCACGGAGACGGAGTGGCGCGATCGGGACTTTCAATACGGTGTCGAATATGTCTACGTCGTGAGGGCCGTCGCCCCGGCGCGCGATGGGACGCTCATCGAGAGCCGCGATGCGGCGCCGATTCGCTTCACGCCGCGCGACATCTTCCCACCGGCTCCCCCCGAGGGCGTGATCGCTGCTTCGGCGCATGGGATCGTCAGCCTCTTCTGGACGCCGAACCGGGAGCCGGACGTCATGGGGTATTATATCTATCGCGCTCCCTCGGCGGACGCTCCGGAATCGGCGTGGGTGCGATTGAACGCGACACCGCATCCGCTCACAACCTATCGCGATGAGGCCGTGCAGCCGGGCGCGCGCTATGCCTATCGCATCACGGCGGTGGATCGCTTCGGGAATGAGAGCCGCCCGTCGGAGATCGTCGTCCAGGAGGTCCTCAGAGATGCGCATCTGTCGGTTTCTCGATCTCTTCGCCCCGAATCCCCCACGAGCGCGCTATGGATTGCTCGAGGGGGAGCGCGTCATCCCCATCGCAGAAGATCATCCCTTCGGTTCGATCACGCCTCGGGAGTCCGAAGCGCGGCCGCTCTCACACACGCGCTTACTCGCCCCCTGTGAACCGAGCAAGATCGTGGCGCTCGGGCGGAACTATCGCGACCACGCGGCCGAGCTCGGGCATGGCGTGCCCGCCGAGCCGCTGATCTTCCTCAAGCCGCCGAGCGCGGTGATCGGTCCGGAGGAGACGATCCGACTCCCCCGTATGTCCATGCGAGTGGACTACGAGGGCGAGCTGGTCGTCGTCATCGGCCGACGCGCCTCTCGCCTCGGAGAGGGCGAGGATCCGCTCGCGTACGTCCTCGGCTATACGTGCGGCAACGATGTGACCGCGCGCGATCTGCAGCAGCGGGACGGACAGTTCACGCGCGCGAAAGGGTTCGATACGTTCGCCCCCATTGGTCCGGTGATCGCCACCGATCTGGATCCCTCCGATCTTCGGATCGAGACGCGCGTCAATGGCCGCGTGCGGCAACGAGCCTCAACGCGCGATCTCATCTTCCCAGTGCCCGTGCTCGTGCGCTTCATCTCGCACGTGATGACCTTGCTGCCGGGCGATCTCATCTTCACCGGCACGCCCGCCGGTGTCGGCCCCCTCGCCGATGGCGACCTCATCGAGGTGGAGATCGAGGGCATCGGGACCTTGCGCAATCGCGTGCGCGCCGAGTAAAAAGATGGGCCATATGACGAGCGAGAGCTGTCGGGAGGTGCATGATGAAACGACTCATCGTCGGCCTTCTCCCCCCTATCCCCACGCCTTTTGATGAGCGGGAACAGGTCGCCTATGATCGCCTTCGCGCGAACATCGAGCGGTGGAATCGGTGGGATTACGCGGGATACGTCGTCCTCGGCTCCAATGGGGAGTTCGTGCATCTCACTGAGGGGGAACGGTGGAAGGTGGTCGAGACGGCGCGCGAGGCGATCCCCGGCGATAAGCTGCTCATCGTCGGCGCCAGCTATAACGCTACGCGCGAAGCTATGGACTTCGCTCAGCGCGCGGCCAGTTTGCGCGCGGATGCGCTGCTGGTCGGGACGCCGCATTACTATCGGGACCAGATCACGCCCCGGGTTCTCCTGGAGCACTATCGCCGGATCGCCGATGCCTCGCCGATCCCGATCCTCCTCTACAGTGTCCCGCAATTCACGGGGATCGCGCTCGATCCGGAGACGGTCGCCCGCTTGGCCGAGCATCCCAACATCATCGGGATCAAAGATAGCGGAGGGAATTTGGCGACGTTGGCTGAGATCCTGCGCCTTGTCCCGTCGGACTTCAGCGTTCTCACCGGATCGGCGGCATTGCTTCAGGCGGCGATGGCCTTGGGCGCGAAAGGCGCCATCTTGGCCGTCGGCTGTATCGCTCCGGAGGCGTGCTTGACGATCATGCGCCTGGCGCGCAATGGGGATGCGGCGCAAGCCGCGGCGTGGCAACTGAAGCTGCTGCCGGTGGCGCGCGCCGTCACCACGCAGTTCGGGATCAGCGGATTGAAAGCGGCTCTGGACCTGCTCGGATTCTATGGCGGGCCGCCGCGCTCGCCGCTCCCTGCGCCCGATGAGAAGATGCGCGCGGAGATTCGCGCCATCTTGCGGGCTTCGGGGTTGTTCCCGGGGCTTGAGGGAGAACACGCTCATGCCGTACCATAATGTCTTCACTGCACCGGCGGCGGGGTTCGAGAAGGAGGTGATCATGAGCACGGTCCTCATCGAGAAACGCGCGCCGATGTCGCACGGGCGCACCGATCTGCGAAAGCGTAAGCCGAAACTCCTGGCTGTCATCAATGAGAACTGCACTGGATGCGCGGGCACGCCCGTGTGCGTCGAGTACTGTCCGGTCGAGGCCTGCATGTTCTGGGTGCCCGACGAAGAGCATCCACCTTTCGGGCGGATCGAGGTGGACAAGACGCTCTGCATCGGCTGCGCCAAATGCACGAGCAAAGGGCCCGATGGGACGTTCCTGGACGGCTGTCCCTGGGATGCCATTGACATGGTCCCGACCGAGGAGTGGGAGCGCCGCCACGGCGTGAGGTTGCCCGATACGCCCGATCGCCCGCCCGCGGAGTGGCGCGTCGTCCCGGCCGAATATGTCTGAACGGTGATGGGGGCTTGCACCTCGCCGGCGGAGCAGAAGCTCGCCGAGCTTCAAGCGGAGCTCGTGGCGTGCCGCCGCTGTCCCCGCCTCGTGGCGTGGCGAGAAGAAGTCGCGCGCCACAAGCCCCGACGATATCGCGAGTGGGAGTACTGGTCTAAACCCGTCCCCGGATTCGGAGACCCTCACGCCCGCCTCCTCATTGTGGGATTGGCCCCGGCGGCTCATGGGGCGAATCGCACCGGGCGCATGTTCACGGGCGATCGGAGCGGGGAGTGGCTCTATCGCGTGCTCCATCGCTTCGGTTTCGCCGATCGTCCTGAGTCCCGACATCGCGAGGACGGTCTCCGACTCCGCGACTGTTACATCACCGCCGCTCTTCGCTGTGCGCCCCCGCAGAATAAGCCGCAGGCTGAGGAGCTGCGGAACTGCCGCGCCTTTCTCGAGCGCGAGTGGGCGCTTCTCAAAAGCGTGCGCGTCGTCGTCGCCTTGGGGCAGATCGCTTATCTGGCCGTGCTTCGCGCGGTCAGCGCGCTGCACCCATCGGCGGCGAGACGATCGGGCGCGCGTCCACGCTTCCGGCACGGACTGGAGCTGGCATTGACACCGACGCTGACGCTGCTCGCCTCGTTCCACCCGAGCCAGCAGAACACCTTCACGGGGAGGCTCACCGAACCGATGTTCGAGACGATCTTCCGCCGCGCCCGCGAGCTGCTCGATATGACTGATGTCGCATCCATGCAGGACGAAGTGGCGTTGAGCGAGTCCGTGCCTTGACCCATTTCCATCCCCCTGGCTAAAATTCCCCATGCGATATCTCGCCGGTTACAAGGAGCATTCCTATGGCCTCCGCGCACACGACCAGAACGCGCAAGAAAGGGAAGCGGCGTTTGAAAGTCTGCTTCATCGGCACGTATCCGCCGCGCGAATGCGGGATCGCGACGTTCACGTATGACCTCTGCCATGCGATCCTCGAGCACCACTCGGACGTGCAGGCGTCGGTCATCGCCATGACGGACACGCCGGAGGGATACGATTATCCGCCGGAGGTCGTCTTCGAGATCCGGCACAATCGTCTGAGCGATTATCGGCTGGCGGCGGAGTATACGAACCTCTCCGGCGCCGATGTCCTCTGCCTCCAGCACGAATTCGGGATCTTCGGCGGGCAGCAGGGCCGGTATGTGCTCGACTTCTTGGAGTCACTGCGCAAACCGATCGTGACGACACTGCACACGGTCCTCTTCAACCCGCCGCCGAGCTACCGGGAGGTCTTGAGGCAGATCGCCCGCGCTTCGGATCATCTCGTGGTGATGAACAGCAAGGCCATCCCCATCCTTCGGGATGTCTATGGCGTCAGTGAGGAGAAGGTCAGCCTCATCCATCATGGCGTCCCGAATGTCCCCTTCGTGGATCCGAACTACTACAAGGACAAGTTCGGCGTCGAGGGACGACTGGTGTTGCTCACCTTCGGCCTCTTGAACCGCAACAAGGGGATCGAGATGGTGCTGGAGGCGCTGCCGGAGATTGTGGCCCGACATCCCGAGGTCGTCTACATCGTGCTCGGTGCGACGCATCCCGTCGTGAAGCGGAAGGAGGGTGAGGAATATCGCCTCTTCCTCCAACGGCGCGTGCAGCAATTGGGGCTGGAGGAACACGTCCTCTTCTTCAATCGGTATGTGGAGCTGAGCGAGCTGTGCGAATTCATCGGCGCATGCGATATCTACATCACGCCGTATCAATCGAAGGAGCAGGTCGTGAGCGGGACGCTCGCCTATGCCATCGGCATGGGGAAGGCCGTCATCTCGACCCCGTACTATTACGCCGAGGAGCTGTTGGCCGAGAACCGGGGACGGCTCGTGGAGTTCGGGGATGTGAGGGGCCTGCAGCAGGCGCTCTTGGAGCTGATCGAGAACGAGCCCCTGCGTCACCAGATGCGCAAGCGGGCCTATGAGTTCGGGCGGCAGATGATTTGGCCCGAAGTCGGCAGGCACTATCTCGCGCTCTTTGAGCGGATCTCGGCCTATGCGCCGGCCAAGGCCGTCACGCTCTCGCTCCGCAAGGCCTTCAGCGCGGGTTATGAGCTGCCGGAGATCAAGCTCGACCACCTGATCCGCCTGACCGACGATACCGGATTGATCCAGCATGCGACCTACGGCATTCCAGATCGGCGCTATGGCTATTCGACCGACGATGTCGGTCGGGCTCTGGTCGTGACGTTGCTGCACCATCATCAATTCGGGGATGAGGCGGCGCTCCCTCTGGCCGTGCGATATCTGAGCTTCCTGCATTACGCGCAGCTTCCGGACGGGCGCTTCCACAACTTCATGGACTACACGCGCCGCTTCACCGATGACGTGGGATCGGAGGATACGCTCGGGCGTGCTCTGTGGGGATTGGGCGCAGCCATCGCCTACAGCCCGAACGAGGGGATGCGCGCCCTCGCCCGCGAGATGTTCGAGCGCGCGTTTCCACAGCTTGCGCTGAGGCATCCCCGGGCGATCGCCTATGCGATCTGCGGCCTCTACAACTTCCTGCTCCGCTATGACGGTGCGGCGCAAGTTCGCCGCCGGTTGACGGAGCTGGCGACGCAACTGCTGGAGCTCTACGTCCAGAATCGGGCGGAGGACTGGCTCTGGTTCCAGGACGCGTTGACTTACGGGAACGCGAAGATCCCGCAGGCGCTCCTGCTGGCCTATCGCGCGACGGGGGAGGAGGAGTTCAAACGCGTTGGCCTTGAATCCCTGGATTTCCTGATCGCACAGACCTATCACAACGACTACTTCGATTTCATCGGGAACCAGGGGTGGTATCGGCGCGGGGGCGAACGCGCGATCTTCAGTCAGCAACCGATCGAAGCCGGGTACACGGCCGAGGCCTGCCTGACGGCATTCAAGTTGACGCAAGAGCAACGCTACCTGGAATTGGCGCGCGCGGCGGCCGAGTGGTTGCTCGGGCGGAATCGGCTCGGCGCCCGGCTCTATGATCTGAGCACGGGCGCGTGCGCCGATGGGTTGGAGCCTCAAGGCCCGAGCATGAACCAGGGAGCGGAGTCAGCGATCTGCTGCATGCTCGCCTTCCTCACGGTCGCTCAGCAAGAGGCGCAGCGGAGCGAAGGCCTTCGAGTGGCGCCGATCGAGCTGGAGTCCACGGAGACCCGATTCTCCGCGGCCGCGGATGCGGAGGGACGGACCTTGTCGGCGTTCGAGTAGATGATGGAATGGCGCGCCCCATCGCTGCTCTTCCGCCGCTATGAGGGGAACCCGATCCTCACCCCGGCGGATTGGCCCTATCCGGCCAACGCCGTCTTCAATCCGGGGGCGATCGAGCATGAGGGGGAGACGCTCCTCTTGGTCCGCGTCGAAGACTTGCGAGGATTCTCGCACCTGACGCTCGCGCGCAGTCGAGATGGACGGACCAACTGGCGGATCGAGCCTCGGCCGACGCTCGAACCCGATGCGCGCTACAAGGAGGAATGCTGGGGGATCGAAGACCCCCGCATCGTCTGGCTCCCGGAACGGCAGGAATACGCCATCACCTATGTCTCGTTCTCTCGCGGTGGGCCGCTCATCTCCCTGGCGCTGACCCGAGACTTTCGGGATTTCCGGCGCGTCGGCCCGCTCCTGCCTCCAGAGGATAAGGACGCATCGCTCTTCCCCCGAATGATCCGGGACCGATACGTCCTGCTGCATCGGCCCATCATTCGGGGCGAGGCGCATATTTGGATCTCCACCTCGCCCGATTTGCGCTACTGGGGCGAGCATCAGATTCTGATTCCGGCTCGGCCCGGCTGGTGGGATTCGCACCGCGTGGGGCTGGGCCCGCCGCCGATCGAAACGCCTGAGGGATGGCTCATCATCTATCACGGCGTGCGGGTGACGGCCTCCGGCAGCCTCTATCGCGTCGGACTCGCGCTGTTGGACCTGGACTATCCCTGGAAGGTCATCCGCCGGACCGAGACGTGGGTCTTCGCCCCTCATGAGGACTACGAGCGTCGGGGCGATGTCCCCGGCGTCGTCTTCCCCACGGGGGCGATCCTCGAACGCTCCACCCGCCTGTTGCGCCTCTACTACGGCGCTGCGGATACGACTGTGTGCTTGGCCACGGCCGCGCTCGACGAGGTCCTGGAACACCTGAAGCGCTGCCCGTCGGAGACCCTGCCTGAAGCTCCCTGCTGACTATGCGCGTCGCCTCTTCCGGACGACCATCGCGGCCTCTCCCACTCGCATCTAAATCGGTCGCACGTCCGAGTGCGCGCCTCTCACCTTCGCGCGAGGGAGGAACGCTCATGAAGAAGAACAAATTTCGCGAGCTCCTGCGACGCTACGAGGGCAATCCGATTCTCACGACAGCCGACTGGCCCTATCCGGCTAACAGCGTCTTCAACGCCGGAGCGACACTTCTGCCAAGCGGCGAGACACTGCTTCTGGTTCGCGTCGAGGACCGGCGCGGCATCTCACACTTGACTGTGGCTCGGAGCCGGGATGGGATCACGAACTGGCAGATTGATCCGCAGCCGACGCTCCTGCCGGATCCGGAGCACTATCCCGAGGAGGTGTGGGGGATCGAGGATCCGCGGATCACCTGGATTGAGGAGCTGGAGCGCTACGCCATCACGTACACCGCGTTCTCGACGAGCGGGCCCTTGGTCTCGCTGGCCCTCACGCGTGATTTCCGGGTCTTCGAGCGCCGGGGGGTGATCATGCCGCCGGAGGATAAGGATGCGGCGCTCTTCCCTCGACGATTCCATGGACGATGGGCGCTCATCCATCGCCCCATCTCGACATATCCGACGACGCGGGCGAACATCTGGATCTCGTTCTCGCCCGATCTCAAGCATTGGGGTGATCACGCCGTTCTGCTCGAAGCGCGGCAAGGCGCCTGGTGGGATGCGAACAAGATCGGGCTCTCGCCTCCACCGATCGAGACGCCCGAAGGCTGGCTCATCATCTATCACGGGGTGCGCCTGACGCCGGCCGGATGTCTCTACCGCCTCGGTCTGGCCCTGCTTGATCTGGAGGACCCGCGCCGCGTCATCCGCCGCAGCGATGAGTGGATCTTCGGCCCTGACGCGCCCTATGAGCGCGTGGGCGATGTGGCCGACGTCGTCTTCCCGTGCGGCGCGATCCTCGACCCCAAGACCGGCGAGTTGCGCCTCTACTACGGCGCGGCGGATACCTCGATCGCCCTCGCCATCGGCCAGGTGCGCGAGATGCTCGACTGGCTCTTGAGAGGAGGCTGAAGATGCGCATCGCCATGCTCGCTCCCATCTCCTGGCGCGTCCCCCCGCGACATTACGGCCCGTGGGAGCGCGTCGTCTCACTGTTGACCGAGGGCTTGGTCGAACGCGGCGTGGACGTCACGCTCTTCGCCACAGCCGATTCGATCACCCGCGCGCGGCTGGTGGCCGTCTGCCCGCGCCCGTATTCGGAGGATCCCACGCTCGACCCGAAGGTCTGGGAATGCCTCCACATCTCCGCCGTCTTCGAGCGCGCCGCGGAGTTCGACCTCATCCACAATCACTTCGACTTCCTCCCCCTCACCTACAGCGGGCTCGTGCGCACTCCCGTGCTGACGACGATCCACGGCTTCTCTTCCGAACGCATCCTGCCCGTCTACGAGAAGTACAACGGGCGGACCTACTATGTGGCCATCAGCTGGGCCGATCGCCGCCCACAGCTCGACTACATCGCGACGATCCACCACGGCATCCCGCTGGAGGAGTTCACCCTGCGCATCGAGCAGGGGGAGTACCTGCTCTTTTTCGGCCGCATTCATCATGAGAAGGGCACGGCCGAAGCCATCGAGGTCGCCCGGCGCACGGGGTTGCCGCTGGTCATCGCGGGCATCGTCCAGGACCCGGCGTATTTCGAACGCGAAGTCGCGCCGAAGCTCGATGGGCAGATTCAATATATCGGCTCGGTCGGGCCCGATCGTCGAGACGAAGTGCTCGGCCGCGCGCTGGCCCTACTGCACCTGATCAACTTCGAGGAGCCCTTCGGCCTGAGCATGATCGAGGCGATGGCCTGCGGCACGCCGGTGATCGCCCGCGGACGCGGCGCCGTCCCGGAGATCATCCGACACGGCGAAACCGGATTCATCGTGGAGACCATCGAAGACGCCGTCGAAGCTGTCCGGCGCGTGCCCGAGCTCGATCGCGCGCGCATTCGCCAGCATGTCGCTGAGCACTTCAGCCGCGATCGCATGGTGGAGGAATACTTGCGCGTCTACGAGGCGATCCTTCAGCAGCGCGGTTCGCGCTGAAGCGGCAGCCATGACGGAGGGTGCGTTTCGACTCGGCATCAATTATTGGCCCGCGCGCCGGGCCATGTCCTGGTGGCGCGCGTTCGAGGCCGAAGAGGTCGAGCGCGACTTCGCCCGCCTTCGAGAAGCCGGATTCGATCTCGTTCGCCTCTTCCTCCTCTGGGAGGACTTTCAGCCCGCGCCGGAGCGCATCGCGCCGGAGGCGATCGAACGGCTGCGCGTGGTCGCCGATCTGGCGGCGCGTCACCATCTGCAACTTCTGCCCACCCTCTTCACCGGTCATATGAGCGGCGCCAATTGGATACCCCTGTGGGCGTGTGAGCCGAGCGATCGCCCCTGGCGCTTTCGGACGATCGCAGGTGATCGCGTCGTCCCGGCTCGTCCGAAAAACTGGTATGCGGATGCGCGCCTCCTGGAGGCTCAAGCGCAATTGGCGCGTCATGTCGCGAGCGCGCTCTGCGGGCACCCCGCCCTCTGGGGGTGGGACCTGGGGAACGAACCCTCAAATTGCACGATCCCCCCTTCGCGCGAATCCGGCCTGGGATGGCTCGAGCGCATGGTCGCGGAGATTCGCGCTGCCGGTTCCTCTCATCCGATCACACTGGGCCTTCACATGGAGGACCTGGAAGAGGATCGGCACCTGGGCCCGGCTGAAGTGGCGCGCGCGTGCGATCTGCTCTCGATGCACGGCTATCCGGTTTATGCGGATTGGGCGCGCGGGCCGACGGATGCTTGGCTCCTTCCTTTCCTCGGCCTCATCACCCGCTGGCTGGGCGATGGTCGCGATCTGCTGTTTGAGGAATTCGGTGCGCCCACGCGCCCCGCTGGCGAGCAGCTGCTCTCGCGCATCCCGCTGCTTGAGGAGGAAGAAGCCGCGCGGTTCACGGGCGAGGCCCTGGCGCTCCTGCACCGCTTCGGATTCATTGGTGCTTTGCTCTGGTGCTACAGCGACTACGCGCCGGAGCTCAGTGCTCGCCCGCCCTTTGATGAGGCCCCTCATGAGCGATACTTCGGCCTCTGGCGCGCCGACGGCACACCCAAACCCACTGTTGATGTCGTCCGCTCCTGGAGCGGTGTCCCGCGCCATCCCCCCCACGCGGACTTCACGTGGATTGACATCGCTCCGCAAGATTTTCTCGCGAATCCACGTCTGCACCTCCGCCGCCTCTACGACGGCTTTCTTCGAAGATACGCGCCGACTGCTTGAACGGTCCCAGGAGTGTGGATTCGTCACTCTGATGAGCACTCTTCCCGGTGTGGAGTTCCCCTTCTCGGGAGTGAAGGGAAGCCGCTGGCCTCCTTATGAGGGGAGGGCGGGGCGAACCACCTCTCAGAATCGGGCGAGAGGGATTCCTCGACTTCGTGCGGAACATCATGACGGAAGAGGGGGCTCGGGCGGAGGTCATCACGGCGGCTCTGCGAGGAGTCCGTGCAGGTGGAAGAAGACGCCTGTTCGTATGGGAGCTGGGGCATCGCCCGACGTGGGAGAGGGGTGCTCCGTCCACGCTCGGGGCGATGCCCTCGGCGAGATCAGAAGTTCACCTTCACGCCCAGTTTGAAGAGGCGCGGGGCGACGATCACCGTCGGCTGATCGAGCGCTGGCCCCACAGCTTCGATCACCGCCGTTGTGGTGGCGACGTTCCCCACGTTGAAGATGTCGAGCGCCGGCTCGATCCGCCATCGCTCGCCGATGCCGAAGATGCGCGAGATGCGGAGATCAAGGAGGTTGATGTTAGGCAGTCGCACCGTGCCGCGCTCGACCAGATCAATCGCCTGGCTGACCTGGGTGAGATTCGGAATGTGGGCTGTCCTCACGGTGAAGATGCGCCGCAGGGGATAGCCGGTGAAATGTTGGAAGTTCCCGCTCACCTCGAAGCCCCAGGGGAGCTGGTACGTCCCGGCGAGCTTGAAGATGTAGGGGGAGTCGTTGCCCACGATGCCCTTCCGGTTGATGTTGAAGTTCGGATTGTTCAGGTCGTCGAGGCCGTTGACGAGGTCTCCGCGGAACGCGCCGCGTTCTCGCCCGATGGTCAGACCGCCCAACAATTGCCATCGCTGCGACATCCGCTTCATGAAGGTGATGTCCACACCGTTGTATTCGCTATCGAGCTCCTTGAAGTTCGTGAGGAGGAAGTCCACCCGTCCCCGCGTCGCCGGGTCCTGATTGTAGACGGTGATCGTCTGTCCGGCAAAAGGCGCGGGGAGATCCGCCGGGAGCGTGAGGCGCACCGGGATATACGCCGACGGGGGAACGGCCACGTTCGCGCGTCCGACCTGTCGCCGATTGTCGCGGTGCCAAGCGATGACTGAGACGACCAGATCGCGATAGATCTGCTGCTGAATGCCGAGCGAGTATTCCCACGAATAGGGCCGCTCCAGATTCGGATCCATGCGCGTCGTCAATCCCCCGACGAAGCCCGGGCCTGGCCCGATCTCATCCCGCTGGGCGAGCCCATCGCCGTTGCGATCCGTCCACGTGCGCGTCTCCACGCTCAAGCCGAGAGGATTCACACTCACCGGATAGGCCATGCCGACGTTTTGCAGGTACCGACTGGCACTCGCCTTGAGGACCGTTCGACCGGTTCCCATGATGTCCCAGGAGAGGCCCAGCCGCGGCGCCCAGTCCTTGAAGTTGGGCACATTGCGAATCTCCGGGAAACTCCGCTCGGGGACGAACGTTCCGGCCGCCGAGCGTTGCGGGGGGATCACGCCCAGCGCATATTCGTAGCGCAGGCCCAGATTCAGCGTGAGCCGTCCGCGAATGGTCCAGGCATCTTGCACGAACCACGCGAACTGGTGGAGATAGTTCGCCTGCTCGATCGGCGTGTTGTAGACGCGCACGAAGGCCGGACGCCCGTTATCGAAGATCAATCCGTGATCGCCGTTCATCGTATAGATCTGGCGAAAGAGGCTGCGCATGAATTGAATGCCGAACTTGAAGCTGTGCGCTCCGCCCAACCCCGTCGTCACGTACGAGGCCGCCGAATCAATGGAGATGCGATAGTTGGGGTTCAGGTAGTTGTAGAGCGCCGCATTGCTGCGCGTCGAGAGCGTGATGTCTTCCCGCATGATGTCGGTCGGTCGCACCTCCTTCTGATACCGCAACGGGAAGACGATGTGCATGCCGGCAATCCCGGAGTCAATGACCCATTTCGCTGAGGGCGCATAGGTCCATTTGATGTGCGCGCTATATCCGGGCTGATCCTGCAGCCAGGAGGCTTTGTCCTCGATGAAGAACGGGGGCGTGTCCCGACGGTGGAAGCGGTTCTTCTCGTTGCGGTTATACATGAACGAGAGCCGATGCTGTGCGTTCACCTGCCAGGTCACCTTGGCCGACGCGTTGCGGATGCGGTTGTCGTCAATCGCCTGCGTCTCGTCGGGATTGAACGCCCCGGAGACGAGCTGATCCACCCCCCATTGGCGCACAGAGACGAACCACCAGAGCTTATCCTTGATGAAGGGCCCGCCGACGTTGCCGTTCAGGTCGTAGACGTTCTTGATGGGATTCCCCGCCTTCACGTCCGGGCGCTGCCGCAGTCGGGCGGGCACGCGCGCCAGCAGTTTCTCCCGCAGTTCAGGGCTCACGTTATTGGCCTGCAGCGCATCGGTGGCGCCGAAGAAGAGGATGGAGCCGTGAATCTCATTCCCGCCATCTTTGGTCACCATGTTCATGTAGACGCCCCCTTGAGAGATCTCGGCGGGCAACGCACCGACCTGATAGTTGACCTCTTTGAACATGCCGGCATCGTAGTAGATCGCCGTCGCGCCTCCGGTGCTCCCCGGCCAATTGATCTCCAGACCGTCAATGGCGAATTTCTTATCGCTGTCGCGCGAGCCATGAATCGTCAGCGCGTACTGTTGCATCCCCTCCGTCCCGCCCACATCGAATCGGCCAGAGGCGACACCGGGGACCATCCGCGCGAGGACCCACGGATCGCGGGGATTGGGGATGCGCTCGAGAATGTCTTGCGAGATCACCGTCTGCGTCACGACGTTACTCGTGTCAATGACGGGAGATTCTCCACTGACGGTGACGACCTCGACCACCTCCCCCACATCCAGTTGGACATTGACCGTCGCTTGAAAGGCCGAGGTGACGACGATCCGTTCTCGCACGAGCGTCTTGAAGCCGGGATGCTCGAAGCGGAGCGTATATTCGCCCGGCTTCAGATCGAGGAACTTGTAGTAGCCGTTCTCATCCGTGGTCACCGTGCGAGGACCGCCGATGAGCGCCGGTCCGCTCACGGTGACGGTGACACCAGGAAGGACCGCCCCTCTGGCGTCCCTCACGGTCCCCGCGATCGAACCGACCTGAACTTGCGCGGACGTCTCCGCGGAGGACCAAAGGACGAGGGTGGCCAGCATGGCCAGCTTCCCGAAAACGCGCCACAAGTGATGACCATGTACCTTTGTCCTCATCTTCCCCTCCTGATGCGTTGAATATGTCCCACGAATGGGCGGGCATCAGAGCAACCCTCACAGTGCGCGGAGAGATCGGGACGTTACCCTCCGATCTCTCCGCCCCTGGATCTCATCGCGATGCGGCATTCGCCTCTGGCACCTGGCGTCGTTTGGCCTCGGCGACCATGCGCGCGACATCGGCCAGAAGCCTCTTCGCGTCGTAGATGATCCCATCCTTGATCGTGTACTTCACGCCACCGACGCGCTCGACCCGACGGGTTCGATCATTGAGGCGCATCGCCCCCGTGCCGTAGAGGACCTTCAGGTTCTGAAGGGGATTCTCCTCGACGAGGATCAGATCAGCGAGCATGCCCGGGCGAACAATTCCGAATTCGATCGGCTTCCCCTTGGGCTTGAAGAGCGCCTCCGCGCCCCAGAGCGTGGCCGAGCGAATGACCTCCAGGGGATGGAAGCCCGCTTCCTGCAGGAGCTCCAGCTCACGAATGTAATCGAAGCCGTAGAGCTTGAAGATGAATCCCGAGTCCGATCCGGTCGTGACGCGCCCACCGCGATTCTTGTATTCGTTCACGAAGGTCATCCACAGGCGGTAATTGTTCTTCCACTCGATCTCGTCCTGAGTCGTCCAGTAGAAGAAGAACGAACCGTGCGCCTCGCGATTGGGTTGATAGAAAGCCCACAGCGATGGGAGCGTGTACGTATCGTGCCACTCGGCGCGCATCGCGCGCATCAGATCGCGGCTCGCTTCGTAGATGCTCAAGGTCGGATCGAGCACGAGGCCCAGACGTATCATCTCCTCCAGGACGGCGTTCCACTTCGGGCTTCCGGGGGGCGCCGCTTGCTTCCACAGTCGCCCAGCCTGCCCGAAGCGGTGCTGTTCGTCATTGTAGTTGTAGTCGTAGGGGAAGTCCTGAACCGTGCGATCGGCGAAGAGGGCTTCCGGCAAGCCGTACCAGTGTTCCAACGTCGTGAGCCCCAGGCGCGCGGCGTCCAGAGCATTCATCCGGGCGACGCCCGTCTGGGCCAGATGCGCCGCCGTCCCCAGCCCGTGCTTCTTCGCTTCGTCAATGAGCGCGGCCATGATCTCGGGATCGTACGCCGTGAGCTTGAGCCCGTCCACGCCTTTGGCCGCCGCCCATCGGACGTACTCGCGCGCCAGCTCGGGCGTGGTGATCGGCCCCCGATCCCATCCCATGCCGGGACGGACGTAGACGAAGATGCGCGGAGCGACGATCTGATTCTTCGCGCTGCGCTCTCGCTCGCGCAGTGTCCAGTCCACGCCATTACCCGAACCCGGATCGCGCACGGTGGTGATCCCATGCGCCATCCAGAGCTTGTAGACGTACTCGGCCGGCGTGCCCTGGGCGACGCCACCGATGTGCCCGTGCAGGTCCACGAATCCGGGCAGCACGTACATGCCGTGCGCATCAATCTCGCGCGTCGCCCCCTGCGGCCGGCCAGCGTCGCGAATGGGGACTCCCGGGTATCCGACACTTCGGATCTCCCGAATGCGGTTCCCTTCGATGACGATATCCACAGGGCCGATGGGCGGCGCGCCCGTCCCATCAATGAGCGTCGCGCCGCGAATGATCAAGCGCTCAAACGGCCCCTCGCCTTCGTCCGGCCGCCGATCCGGCGCCGGCGGGATGCTGCGCCGCTCTTGCGGCGGCGTCTGCGGCCATGCCGAGAGGCTCATCCCGGCGAGGGTGAGGACCAGTCCCATCATCCAGGCGTTCCTCGTCATTCGGAGCATCGCTTCCTCCCGTGTGCGATGTTTCGCAAACCGCTCCTCACAATTTCAGCCAGCACCACTCGCGCGTGAGGGGCGTTTGGTTCAAGGCCACACCTCGATCCTTCGTCACGAGCACGCAATTGGAATGGTTGTAGCCGAAGCCGCCTTCGGGATCGTAGAGCCCCGGCTCGTTGCTGAACATCATCCCCTCTTCGAGGACGGTGTCATCGCCTGGAGCGATGTACGGCGCCTGATGCCCCTCCATCCCCTGACCGTGCGCCGGGCGGTGGTAGATGTATCGTTCGAGTCCGGCGCGGACGGCGATCTCCAGGACCTTCTCGGCGACTTCGTTGCATCGGACGCCGGCTCGGCTGAGTTCCTGTTGCTTGAGGACCATCTCCGTGTGCACGTCCCACAGCTTCCGCTGGTGATCGGTCATCGGCTCGATATGCAGGGCGCGGTAGCCTTCGCCTCCATAGCCGCCGATGGTGATGACGGCGGCGATTTGAACGGCATCGCCCCGCCGAATGCGCGCGTAGAAGAACTGATTCGGATGCGGGTAAGCCGTGGCCACGCCCGCGCGGCAACTGAAGCGCAAGTTCACGCCGACGGCCTGATGGGGACGCCCGGTGGGCTGCATGAGCTTCATCAGCTCGTGCGTGGCGAATTCCTCTGTCCGATGCCGCACCTCGAAATCGGTGGCGTCGGTCCCCCGCTGCAGGATGTAGTCGCGGGCGAAGGCGAGCATCCGATCGTGCAGCGCGATCGCCTTGCGCGTCAGCTCGATCTCCTCGGGCGTCTTGATCATGCGCATGCGGAGGAGCACGTCGCCAGCCACCTCGAACCGGGCTTCGGGCAGCGCCTCTTGCATGCGCTTCATCGTCGTCGGCCCGACCTCCTCTTCGATGCCCAGGCGCGCGCGCCCGAATCCGCGCTTGGCCAACCCCCTGAGCATCCACTGCAAGAGATCGGCCTTCAGCCCCGCCTTATACGCGAGCGCGTTGAACGACCCGGCATGCGGATAATCGAAGTACCATTCGCCCTCCTTGATCCACCACGTGTTGACGAGGTCCTTATCGAGCCCCGGGTAGAAGAAGATTGGCTCCCCCCGCGTGGGGACGAAGAGCCAGAACGGTCGTTCCGTCGTCGTGTGGAAGAGGCCGGAGACGTAGATGATGTTCCACCGATCTTTCAGGATGATGCCGTCGAGCCCGCGTTCGGCCAACCGCTCTTGCAGCCGCCTCACCGTCTGGCGGTACCAACTCTCCGGCAGGCGAAACGGCGGCGAGAGCGGGGTCACCTGCAACAGCGGCTCGCGCCCCAGCTCCGAAGGGAGGGGAAGCGGCGGTGATCCCATGTGGTCCTCGCGCGATCCGAAGAGAGACTGCGAACGCGCGAGGACCGTTGAGACGCCCAGGGAAGTCAGAAAGGATCGTCGCGTCATGTGTCCCATAGTCCCCCTCTCCTCATCGTGGCGATATTGAACCTCCTTTCGGGCGAGCGAGAATATATATCGCGCCTTGTGTGGGTGTCAAGAGAGGGCTCTCGCCCTCTGCTCGTGGGACAGAGGCGGGCGTGCCCCCACACGCGTTCGCGATGCGACAGACGGCCCCGAGCGTGCGGGAGCGAGAGCATGCCCACGCGGCTGCTTCTTGGGCTCAGCCGTGCGAGCGCGATCGGGCTAAGGTGCGGGCTGGGCCGTCCGTTGTCGGATGGCGTGAGCGGTGCGGCGCGCTTGTTCGCGCACGGTCTCGGGCCACTCTGGGCCCGCATTGATGTAGCGTTCGACCTCGGGCAGGTCCTCCGCTCGCCCGATGAAATAGAGCGCGCGCAGGGCTTCGTAGACCTGTTGACGCTCGGGCGCCAGGTGGAGGATCTCCTCCCCCGTGCGCATGCGCGCTCCGCTTGTCGTGAGCACGCGCTCGATGCGTCCCGGCCAAGGCGCGCGCACATCCACCTGGCGTCCGTCCTCGCAGCGAATGCGCGCCAGCAGCGTCTCCGCCCGCACGTCATCTCCGGCCGAGACGCTCAGCGTGATCGTCCCCTCATCCGGTGCCCGGATCGGCTCGGCGCGAAGCATCTGGAGGATCTCCGACCGTCCGCTCTCATCTCCGAAGCGCACCAGGGCGAGCGCCGCATTCCGCCGAACCATCGGGACGGCGTCGGCCAACAACCGTTTGAGGGCGCGGTGAAACTCCTCGGCCTGATTGTCTTGCCCCATCACCCAGGCCGCCATCAGGCGAATCTCCGGGCGCGGATGCTCAGCCAGGCTCACGATCTTCGGGTACCAGCGCCGGACCGAAGGATCGCCGCGCAGGATCCGATCGGCGATTTGCGAGAGCGCGTGTTGCGCGCGGCGCGGCTTCTCCTCATCGTTGAGGTAGCGTTCGATCTGGCGATCCGTGAGCGGGCGCCCGAACCAGGTGAGATACCAGGTCAGAAAAGGGACGAGGATGAAGAGGAAGGCCAGCAGCATCAAGAGCAGGACCGACCGCGAACGTTGCGGCGTCGTTCTCTCCGACACGTTCTCCCTCCTCATACGGGCGCTCGAAGGAGCATTGTACTGAGGCGGGGAGCGTCGAACAAGGGGCGGCAGCTCGCGCGCGATTTGCGCGCATGGCGCGGGGGCCGATACACTGTATGCCTTATGCGGCGGAAGTGGAGCATCGGTGCGATCCTGCTGTTGCTGCTGACCTCGCTTCTCGGATGTCGGGAGCGCGCGTCCGAACGGACGTATGCCATCCGGGGGCGCGTCGTCGCCGTGGCCGCCAATCGGCAATCGGTCACGCTCGCGCATGAGGAGATCCCCGGTTACATGAAGGCGATGACGATGCCGTTTCCCATCAAAGACCCGCGCGTGCTCGAGGGCGTCGAGCCCGGCGATGAGGTCGAGGGGGAGCTGGTCGTCACCGAGGAGGAGGGATGGATCTCCCGCCTGCGCGTGGTGAAGAAGGGCGAGCCGCCCACCTGGGATCGGTCCAAGGCCCTTCCGATCGAATATCTGCTCAATCCGGGCGATGATGTTCCGGACATCGCGCTCACGGATCAAGATGGGCGCACGTTTCGGCTCAGCGAATGGCGCGGGAAGACGATCGTCCTCACGTTCATCTTCACGCGGTGCCCCTTCCCGAACTACTGTCCGTTGATGACGCGCCGGTTCGTCGAAGCGCAGGAAGCCTTGGGGAAACGGCGGGCGGAGTGGTTCCAGCAGGATCGCGTGCGGTTCCTGACGCTCAGCTTCGATCCCGAATATGATACGCCGGCCGTGCTCAAGGCCTATGGGGAGCGGTGGAACGCTGACTTCCGGCATTGGACGTTCGCCACGAGTCCGGCGCTCGAGATGGCGCGATTTGGTGCGAGCTTCGGGCTCTCGTTCTGGACCGAAGGCGGGACGATCACGCACAATCTCGCGACGGCTGTGATTCGTCCCGATGGGAAATTGCAGGCGGTCTTTCGCGGCAACGAGTGGACGGCGCTCGATCTCGTACGGGAGATCGAAGCTGCCACACGGTGAGAGCACGGGCTCGGACTCAGCGCGAGGCTCGCTCCCGCGAGAGGCTCAGGACGTAATCCCGCACCTTGCGCAGGTCCTCCCACGCCTCGCGTTTCCTCTCGGGTGCGCGCAGCAGGAAGGCGGGATGGAAGGTGGGCATGACCTTCGTCCCGTGCGCCTCGAAGAAGCGTCCGCGGATCTGCCCGATGGGGGCTTTCGTCCCCAGCAGCGACTGCGCGGCGATGGCGCCCAGAGCGACGACGACATCGGGCCGAATCACGCGGATCTTCCGGAAGAGGAACGGCTCGCAGGTCGCGATCTCATCGGGCTCGGGCGTGCGATTGTTCGGCGGGCGGCACATGACGACGTTGGTGATATAGACCTCCTCGCGCCGGAATCCCATGGCTTCGATCATCCGGTTGAGCAGCTGTCCCGCGCGGCCGACGAAGGGGCGTCCCTGGGCGTCCTCTTCCGCTCCCGGTCCTTCGCCGACGAACATGATGCGCGCGCGCGGATCACCTTCGCCGAAGACGATCGTCGTGCGCGACCGATGCAGCTTGCAGCGCGTGCAGTCACCCACATCGGCGCGAATCTCCTCCAGCGTACGGTCCTCGGTCGGCGGCGCCGTCTGCAGCAGGGGGAGGTGGCCGAAGAGCGTCGGTTGTTCCGAGGCGCGTTCAGGTGATGCGGTGGCCGAACGCGCTGCGCGTCGCTTGCTCGTCATAGGGTCTCCCTCCTTGCGGATCTCTTCATCGAGCGTGGCCTGAGCGCGCGCCGCTTCCGCGCGCGGTTCGGAGGGCGCCTCGCCCGTCCTCTCCGAAGCCGCGAGCGCGGAAATACACGCGCGGAGATCGTCCGTGGCCGGAAGATCCTCCCAGTGCGTCACGCCCAGCTCCTCGAGATACCGGAGGTGCTCGCGGACGTCTCGAATCAGCTCGAGCAGGCGAGACCGGATTTCCTCACGGACATCGCTCATCCCCGTTCCTCCGCGCGCTCGCGATGGGCGTCCCCGCGGCGTCGGGCGAGACGTTCGCGCACGCGATCGAGCAGACGCATGGCCAGCTCGTACTTGGACATCCTCGGCAACTCCACGACGTCGCCCTCGCGATCCAGGAGGAAGCCGGCATTCTCGTCGGCTGCGAATCCCGTCTCCGCGCTCGCGGCATCGTTGATGAAGATGAGATCCAGGTTCTTCTGGAGGAGCTTCTGTCGCCCGTGTTCGAGATGGGCTTCGGTCTCCGCGGCGAATCCGACGAGCAGGCGCGACCCCTTGCGACGCCCCACTTCGGCCAGGATATCGGGCGTGCGTTCGAGCGCGAGTGTGAGATCGGCGCCGGTCTTCTTGAGCTTCGTGGGAGAGAACGCCTTGGGGCGATAATCGGCGACAGCGGCCGCCTTGATGATGACCGTGGCCGCCTCCATGTGCGCGAGGACGGCGCGATACATCTCCTCGGCGCGGCGCACGAGGATCACCTGGGCATCGGGAGGGGGGGCGAGCGTCGTGGGACCGCTGATGAGCGTCACCTGCGCGCCGCGCGCCAGCGCCGCGTGAGCGAGGGCGTAGCCCATTTTGCCCGTGGAGCGGTTGGTCAGATAGCGGATCGGATCGAGGTCCTCGCAGGTCGGGCCGGCGGTGATGAGGATGTGCTCTCCCTCCAGGTCACGAGCGTACGGCCGCGCGGCCAGGATCACCAGGGCGCGCGCGACGATCTGTTCGGGATCGGCCAGGCGACCCTCGCCCTCGATCCCCGAGGCGAGATACCCCCGCTCAGGGGGGATGACGGCGACGCCGCGCTCCCGCAGGCGCGCGAGGTTCTCCTGCGTCGCTGCGTTCTCCCACATCTCGGCGTCCATGGCTGGGGCGACGAGCACCGGACAGCGCGCCGAGAGGTAGAGCGTCGTGAGGAAGTCATCGGCCAGTCCATGTGCGAAGCGCGCCAAGGTGTGTGCTGTTGCCGGGGCGACCAAGAGCAAATCCGCCCAGCGCGCCATCTCCACGTGTCGAACAGCGACGTTCACGTTCGGCTCGAACATCTCGACGACGACCGGATGGCGCGAGAGTGCCTCCAGCGTCACGCGCCCGATGAAGCGGGTCGCCGCCCGCGTCAGGACGGCGCGCACCTCAGCGCCCCGTTGCTGCAGTTGCCGCAGGATCTCCGGCGCCTTGTACGCCGCGATCCCGCCGGTGATGCCGAGGACGACATGATACGGACGTTCGCTCATACCGACTCCGTGCGATCTCGCGCCTCGGCCCTCGAGGCGAATGTGCGCAGGATGGCATGAACCTCTTCTTCACGGCGATGTCGGCGATGGCGCTCGGCCAGGATGATCGCTTCTAGCAGCGCGAGCGCTTCCTCCAGCCGATCGTTGATGATCACGTAATCGAAGTCGCGATAGTGCTGGACCTCCTCGCGGGCGATGGCCAGGCGCTGCTCCAGGCTCCGCGAGAGTTCGGTCGCCCGCGCGCGCAGCCGCTCGGCCAGGACCTCGAACGAGGGGGGGAGGACGAAGATGCTCACCAGCTCCAGCGGCAATCGTCGAAAGGCGGCGGCCCCCTGCACGTCAATGCTCAGGATCACATCGCGCCCAGCAGCCAACTCTCGCTCCAACGCCGCGTGCGAGCGCCCGTAGAGATGTCCGTAGACCTCCGCCCATTCGATCAGTTCCCCAGCCTCGCGCATGCGTTCGAATTCGCGACGCGACACGAAGTGGTAATCGCGCCCCTCGATCTCCGTCGGACGCTGCGGGCGCGTCGTATAGGACACCGAGTAGACGAGATCGGGCACGCGCGCGATCACGCGCGAGACGAGCGTGGATTTCCCCACGCCCGAGGGGCCCGAGACGATGAAGAGCAGGCCGCGCTTACTCGACATTATGCACCTGCTCCCGCAGTTTCTCGATCTCGGCTTTGATGGCGAGCGCTTCCGTCGCGAGCGCCAGATTCCCCGCTTTCGCCAAGATCGTGTTGATCTCCCGCTGCATCTCCTGGAAGAGGAAGTCGAGGCGTTTGCCCACGGCCTCGCGCGCGTCCAGCAGCGCGCGGCACTGCGTGAGATGGCCGCGCAGCCGCGTGATCTCCTCGCTGATGTCGGCGCGATTCACGAAATAGAGGACCTCTTGCGCGAGGCGCGCAGAATCCAGGGGCAACTCGCGCATCCATTCACTGGCGCGCTCCAGGAGCTTCTGCCGGTACAGCTCCGGGAGGGCCGCGGCTTCCTGCTCGATGGCGCGCAGGTGGTCGGCGATGCGCTCCAACCGCCCGAGCAGATCGTCGCGAAGGTGCGCGCCCTCGGTCGCGCGCATCTCGGCGAGCGCGCGCAGGGCGCTCTCGGTGACTTCCTCGAGCTTCTCGGCCAGTGCGGGCGGGATCTCCGCGAGCGGGCGCGGTTGCACCAGATCGCGCACCTGCAGGAGCGCGTTCACGTCCACCTCTCCCGAGACGCCGAACTCCTCTCGAAGCTGGCGCAGTGCCGTCACGTAGGCCATCACTAGCGGACGATTCAGCTCATAGGTGAGCCAGGTGGGGGTCATCGGAATGAAATCGAGCGCGAAGACGATGCGCCCGCGCTCGAAGCGCTCCTGGATCTTCCGCCGCACGATGGGCTCCCAGGCGCCGAGCGCCTCAGGGAGGCGCACGTGGATCTCCAGGAACCGGTGGTTCACGCTGGAGACGCTCGCCCGCAGCGAGAACTCCTCGCCCTCATAGGCGGCGCTGCCGTAACCGGTCATGCTGCGCACCATAGCGCCCTCATTCGGAGAGGACCGCGGACATCTGATCGGCGAATTGCCGTTCGTAGAGGCGACTGTACACGCCCCCTCGACGCAACAGCTCGGCGTGCGTCCCCTCTTCGACGATCATCCCGCCGTCCAGGACCACGATGCGATCCGCACGACGGACGGTCGAGAGCCGATGCGCGATGACGATGACCGTCCGTCCGGCCATCAGGTTGAGCAACGCCTGCTGCACGCCGTGCTCGGATTCCGCATCGAGCGCCGAGGTCGCTTCGTCCAGGATCAAGATGGGGGCATCCTTGAGGATGGCTCGCGCGATGGCGATTCGCTGGCGTTCGCCACCGGAGAGGCGAATCCCCCGCTCGCCGATCACCGTCTCGTACTGTCGGGGCAGCTCCCGGATGAATTCGTGCGCGAGTGCCGCGCGCGCGGCTCGCTCGATCTCCTCCGGCGTCGCCTGCGGTCGGCCGTAGGCGATATTGTGGCGCACGGTGTCGTTGAAGAGGATGACCTCTTGCGTGACGACGGCGATCAGGCGCCGCAGTGAATCCAAACGCACATCGCGGATGTCCACCCCATCAATGAGGATGGCCCCCTCGGTGACGTCATAGAAGCGCGGCAGTAGCTTCACGAGCGTCGTCTTCCCGACACCGCTCATTCCGACGATGGCGACCATCTCGCCGGCGCGAATCGTGAGATTCACGTTTCGCAGGACGTACTCCTCCGCGTCGGGATAGCGGAAGGAGACGTTGCGGAATTCGATCTTCTCGCGGAAGGTCGTGAGCGCGACGGCCTGCGGCCGATCCACCAGCTCCGTGTGCGTATCGAGCAGCGTGAAGACCCGCTGGCAGGCGGCCAGCGCATGCTGCATCGCGTTCTGAATGCGGCTGAGCTTGCGCACCGGATCGTAGAGGCTGAAGAGGAAGAAGAGGAAGACGAAGAATTCCCCGGGCGTCATCTCGCGCCGGGCGATGATGCGCTGGGCGTAGAGGATGAAGCCGGAGGCCGCGATGATCCCGATCAGCTCGATGATCGGCGGCGAGAGCGCGGCCGTGCGCGCCGCCTTCAGGACCGAGCGCATGACGGCGTGCGCGGCGCGGCGAAACCGTTCGGATTCCCAGGCCTCCGTCCCAAAGGCCTTCACCACCAGGTTGCCCGAGAGCGTCTCCTGCGCGACGTTCAAGATCTGCTCATATCCCTCCTGCACGCGCCGCCCCGTTCGTCGCAGATGGCGACCGAAATAGACCGTCGCCTGGTAGACGAGCGGTCCCAGCCCCAGCGCCAGCAGCGCCAGCCTCCAGTTCAGCTTGAAGACGATGACCAGGAAGACGATGAGCGTGAAGGATTCGCGCAGCGCGTCCGTGAGCGTGCGCGAGACGGCCATCTCGATCTTCTCGACATCGTTGACCAGATGCGACGCGAGCGCGTTCGTCGAATAGCGGGAGAAGAAAGGGGCCGATTGTCGGAGCAGATGATCGTAGAGCGCGCAGCGGAGATCAAAGACGGCGCGTTGCCCGATGCGCGCCATGAGGTAGTTGGAGAAGAATTCGGCCGCTCCCTTCCCGATCGTGATCAGGATCATCAGGGCGGCCAACAGGTACCAGCTCCGCTCGTCCTCCAGCGGGAGATAGCGATGAAAGTCCAGGAGATTCTTGGCGCGCGGGGCCGAGGCGACGACGCCGCTGGAGGCCAGCAGGCCATCGGAGATCGGGACCAGCAGGCTGCGCAGGGCGCCTTCCAGTACGGCGACGACGTTCATCAAGATGAGCGCCAGGAGGAAGGCCCCCCAGTAGGGGCGCACGTAGCCGAGGAGTCGGCGGAATTCCTCCCATCGGCGCGAGCCCGGCGCGGGAGTCGTCGTGGCCCCCCCGGATCGCCGACGTGAGGATGCTTCAGGACGTACGACGGCAGTGCTCATGGCAAGTGCGCCGCGACTTCGACGACCTCCTCCCACGTGTTGTAGAGATGTGGGGAGATGCGCAAGCGTCCCAGGCGCGCCGAGACGATGATCCTCTGCTCCTGGAGCCGCTCGACCAGCGCATGCGCCGGATAATGCGGGTGCGTGAAGCAGAAGATGCCCGAGGTCTCACCGGGACGCCGCGAGCTGATCACGTGATACCCTTTCGCCTGCAGCCGGTCGCACAATTCTCGCCCGAGCGCGGCCAGGTGCTCCTCGATCGTCGAGACGCCCACCTGGAGCAACAGTTCCACCGAGGCGCCGAGGCCGCAGAGGCCGCAGACATTGAGCGTCCCCGACTCGAAGCGGAGCGCGCCCTCGCGATAGATGAGATCATAGGTCAGCTCCTCAGCGGCGATCGAGTCCTTCCAATTTCGCACCGACATCCAGCCGACGAGCGTCGGCTCCAGATGATCCAGCGCGCGGGAGGAGATATAGAGGACGCCGGTCCCTTCCGGCCCCAGCAACCATTTGTGGCCATCGGCGGCGAACGCATCCACATGGAAGCGCTCGACATCGAACGAGAGGGCGCCCAGGCCTTGAATGGCATCCACGACCAGGAGGATGCCGCGCTTCCGGCAGAATTCGCCCAGCCGCTCCAGGTCCATACGGAATCCGCTGGCGAATTGGACGAAGCTGATGGCCAGCACGCGCGTGCGCCGGTCCACGAGCGCGAGCAGGTCCTCGATCTCGATGCGCCCTTCGCGCTCGGGAGCCATGCGGAGGTGAACGCCCTGCGCCCGCAGGCGCATCCAGGGGTAGACATTGGCCGGGAACTCGCATCCGGCCGTGACGACGTTATCCCCCTCTCGCCATCGCAGCCCGTTGGCGATGAGCGAGAGCCCATCGGACGTATTCCGCACGAACGCGATCTCCTCCGGGCGGGCATTCACCAGGCGCGCCACCTTCCGGCGCGTGTGTTCGATGGCTTCCCACCATTCGGCGAGCTTCGTCGTCCCATGCCGCATGACAGTATCGGCGTGACGCGTCATCGCTTCGACCGCCGGTCGCGGCAGGGGGGAGACGGCGGCATGGTTCATATAGATGTAGCGCTCCGTGATCGGGAAGAGCTGCCGAATGGTGTCGTTCATGTTCCCTCGAGTCGAAAGCACGGTCGGATGTGTCCTACCACCATGCCCCGATGGTTCTTCACCTCCAGCCTGTGATAGGCGGAAAGCTTATCAAGGGCGGGGCGATCGAGCAACCCGAGCTGGCGCAGGACCTCCAGGACGACGAGATTGCGAGCGCGTCGTTCGTCCCCGTCTTCGATCTTCATGGCGATGCCGAGCCCTTCGGGGAAGCGCGCAGTGGGGAAGATGCCCATCGCGTGGACTCCTTCAGCGCCCGCTTTCGCGAGGATTCGCCCCTCGCTCACCCGAATGAGGTCCGTATCCAAACGGCGGCGCGTTCCCCCCACCATCTCCGGATGCTCGCGCATAGCGCGCGTGACTTCAATGATGGCGGCGCGAAGCGGCTCCTGCAGGCCATCGGGATTCACCAATCGCGCATAGGCGAGGGCTATCCGCTCCAGCGGCATCGCGAACGTGGGCGCGCCACATCCATCCACGCCGATGCCGATCGCCGAGAGCGGGAGATCGCTCAGATGGGCGAGCGCGTCGAGGATCTGTTGCTGAACGGGGTGCGCGGGATCGAGATAAGTGTCCGCATCGGCGCCGAGGAAGCGGGCCAGGGCGAGCATCCCCGCATGCTTGCCTGAGCACGCGTTGTGCAACACCGTCACGCCCTCGGGGCCCACGCGGCGCGCCGTCTCCGTATCCAACGGGGGATGGAGACCACAGCGAAGTGCCGTCTCCGGCAGGCCGATCTTCTGCAGAAGCCGCGCGACCGTCTCCGTATGCACGGCTTCACCACTGTGGGAACCGCAGATGATGGCCAACTCTCTCGACGTGATCCCGAAGGAGCGCGCGGCGCCGCTGGTGACAAGCGGCAGCGCCTGAATCGGCTTCGCCGCAGACCGCAGGTACGTCATCGAGCGAGGGTTCCCCAGGGCGAAGCACACGCGCCCACGCGGATCGCAGGCGACGATCATCGCGCGATGGCGCGATTCCACGAGAGCACCGCGCGTGACTTCGACGACCACCGGCGCTTCGTCCATCGGCAGAAGGGTATCAAACCGTTTGGCGGACGGCAAGAAAGGCTCCATGCGCGTGACCCCTGAGGAGAAGCGGATGCCGCATTGCGCGCGGTGAGGCCGATCCGGTATCCTCCCGCCTTCGAGACCTTCAGCACATCCTCGGGAGGAGCGGACCATGAGGGGGTGGACGCGAGGCATCGGGCTGAGTCTGATCATCGGCATCAGCAGTGCGGGCGGTGTGTCCGCGGTGGTGCCGCGTCGAGGGGGGGCGCCGCTGCCTATCGTCGCGCCGGAAGCGGTCGGGATGTCGTCTCGACATCTGGCGCATATTGATGCGATCGTTCAGGCGGCGATCGCGCGTCGGGAGCTGCCCGGCGCCGTCGTCCTCGTCGGACGCCAAGGGCGCATCGTCTATTGGCGGGCATTCGGACATCGCGCCCTGGAGCCGACGCGCCTGCCGATGACGCGCGATACCGTCTTCGATCTCGCGTCGTTGACGAAGGTCGTGGCGACGGCGACTTCGGTGATGATCCTGGTCGAGCGGGGAAAGATCCGCCTGGGGGATCCGGTCGCCCGTTATATCCCCGAATTCGCGCAGAACGGGAAGGAGCGGATCACGATCGAGCAATTGCTTCAGCATCGCGGGGGGCTCATCGCCGATAACGATCTGGCCGACTATCGGGACGGACCGGAGAAGGCCATGGAGCGGATCTACGCCTTGGGGACGGTGGCCGAACCGGGCACGCGCTTCATCTACAGCGATGTCGGGTATATCGTGCTCGGGGAACTCGTGCGCCGAGTCTCGGGGCAACGCCTGGATGACTTCGCCCGCGAGCACATCTTCCGACCGCTCGGCATGACGGAGACGACGTTCGCGCCCACCGGAGCGCTGCGCGAGCGCTGCGCCCCGACCGAGCGGCGCGAGGGGCGGTGGATGATCGGCGAAGTCCATGATCCGCGCGCGTATGCGCTCGGCGGCGTCGCCGGTCACGCCGGTCTCTTCTCGACGGCGCGCGACCTGGCCATCTACTGCCAGATGCTCCTCAACGGGGGGACATTTCGCGGGGTGCGCATCCTCAGCCCCTTGAGCGTGCGGCGCATGATCGAGGTGCGCCACCTGCCGCCGGGCGAGATGCGCGGCCTCGGTTGGGATGTCCATACGGGATATTCCGCCAATCGCGGCGATCTCTTCCCGATCGGTTCATTCGGGCACACGGGATTCACGGGCACCTCGCTCTGGATTGATCCAGCGAGCCGGACCTTCGTCATCTTCCTGAGCAATCGCGTGCATCCGGACGGTCGTGGCGATGTGACGTCGCTGCGCGGGCGCGTGGCTTCGGTCGTCGCCGCGGCGATCCTGCGACCCCCCCTGCCGGAGCTATGGCCTTCTCCCTGGGCGATCTCACCTCACCTCGAGCGTCCCCAAGCGCGGGCGCGTGTGGAGACGGCCTCCGTGCTCAACGGCATTGACGTCTTGCGCCGCGATGGATTCCGGCTGCTCGAAGGTCGGCGCGTCGGAGTGATCACCAATCATACGGGGCGTGCGCGCGATGGAACGAGCACCATTGATCTGCTCGCGCGCGCCCCGAAGGTGACGCTCGTGGCCCTCTTCAGTCCCGAGCATGGATTGCGCGGACAAGCCGACGGGCCCGTCGGCGATGCCGTGGATGAGAAGACGGGACTTCCCATCTACAGCCTCTACGGACCGCGACGGCGACCGACGGCCGAGATGTTGCGCGGCCTGGATACGCTCGTCTTCGATATTCAAGACATCGGGGCGCGGTTCTACACCTACATCACGACGATGGGCTATGCCCTGGAGGAGGCTGCCGCGCAGGGGATCCACTTCATTGTGCTCGACCGTCCCAATCCGATCACCGGACGCGACGTGGAGGGGCCGGTGGCCGATCCCGATGCCCTCTCCTTCACGGCGTACCATCCGATCCCCATCCGACATGGGATGACGATCGGCGAACTGGCCCTGCTGTTCAACGCCGAGCGAAAGATCGGAGCCGATCTCCATGTCGTGAAGATGGAGGGATGGAAGCGCGAGTATTGGTTCGATCAGACGAATCAGGAGTGGGTGAACCCGTCGCCCAATATGCGGAGCTTGACAGCGGCGATGCTCTATCCGGGGATCGCCCTTCTGGAGACGACCAACGTGTCGGTCGGGCGCGGGACGGATCGGCCCTTCGAGCTGTTCGGCGCGCCGTGGATGGACGGGCGGCGCGTGGCCGAGGAGTTGAATCGGCGCGATATCCCCGGCGTGCGCTTCGTTCCCATCCGCTTCACCCCCCGCGCGGGCCCGTTCGCCGGAGAGGAATGCGGGGGAGTGGCCATCGTCGTCACCGAACGCGCGGCCGTGCGCCCCGTGCGTCTGGGGATCGAGATCGCCGTCGTCTTGCATCGGCTCTATCCGGAAACCTGGCAGGTGGATGCGTTCGGGCGCTTGCTCGCCCATCGCCGCACGCTCGAGTTGCTCAAAAGTGGCGCCGATGCCGAGACCATCGAGCGCGCGTGGCAGGCTGAGCTGGAGCGATTTCGACAGATCCGGCAGCGGTATCTGCTGTATTGAGCGAGTTCGCGCAAGCGGGGACGAGACGCCTCTTCGCCTTCAGGGAGCGCCATGGGGCAGGCCCTGTTCATCCTCCCGCGAGGTGCTCCAGCGCTTGCTCCGGCGTCATCCGCCCGCGCGCGGTGCGATCAAAATCCGCATCGAAGCTCACGAGCACCAGATCGTGCGTCTCTGCCGCGACGTATTGATAGGCATCGTCGAAATCCAATTGAAAGCGAGACATCGTGTCCGGGATCCGAATCAGGTGCTCGGCTTCCAAGATGATTCGCCTCACACCGGCCATGATGAACAGATCCTCAACGAAACTCGCAAAGAGCGCCTTCTGTCCCAGCCGCGTGATGACGAGCCCGATGGAGTAGAGTGAGAATTCGGTCAGGGCCAGATCCGGCCCCGCGCATCGTCCCAGGAATGAGCGCACAGCTTCAGCGCGATCCTGCTCCAGCAAGAGTTCGAGCCAGATGTTGGTGTCAACGAGATATTTCATCGCGGACGTCCTGCGCCCACCACTCCGATGCCTTCTGCTGGAGCTCCATGCTGGTGAACCTGTCGCGATACTCTCGCAGTCCACCGGCCCACGCCATCGTGAGCCGGCCGTGAGGCTGCTGAGGGGCTCGCCGTTTGCTCATCAGAAATTCCACGAAGTCCCGTACCTCTTGGCGCAGCTCCTCTGGGAGCTGACGGATCAAGTCCTCGAGAGATCTTGTCGGAGTTGATGCCATCGCCATCTCCTCCAATGAGAGGCGCATGAACTTGTGCGCCGGCCGTCACACGCGCGGTGGCAGCAGCGCCCTTAAGGCCCGCCCCCTTCGTCCTCCCGATGCGTGCTCCGGCGTCATCCGCCCGCGCGCGGTGCGATCGAAATCCGCGTCGAGCGCACTGAGGAATGATAGCACAGAAAGGAGTGATCAGCCCTGCATTCGGCGACGTCCCCTCCCCGCGCCTCGATTCGGCGCGCCGGTCGTCCCATCAGCTCGGCCGGGGCATCTCGCGGGGAGGGTCACTCCGTCTCGCCCCGAAGAACAGCGGGGATCGTTTTGAGGAGAATCTTCACATCGAGCCAGAGCGACCAGTGCTCGATGTAGTAGAGATCCAGCTCCACCATACGCTCGAAGGGGAGACGATTGCGCCCGCTCACTTGCCAGAGTCCGGTGATCCCCGGCTTCACGTCGAGCCGCTTCCGGTGCCAATTCGAGTAGTGCTCGACCTCGTACGGGATAGGCGGGCGCGGTCCGACCAAACTCATCTCTCCCTTGAGGACGTTGAAGAGCTGCGGCAGTTCATCGAGGCTCCAGCGGCGCAGCCATCGCCCCAAGCGGGTGATCCGCCGATCATTCGGGACTTTCCCGTAGAGGGGTGAAGAGCGCTCCCGCCCTGTTCGAGATCCTGTCACCTGAAGCGCGCCGCGAATCAGGTGCGCCATGACCTCCCGATGCGGCTGTTCGTCAGCATCGGCGCGCATCGTGCGGAATTTGTAGAGGGTGAACAAGCGCCCGTCCATGCCGACGCGCTCCTGACGAAAGAGGACGGGGCCGCGCGAATCGAGCTTGATGAGCACTGCGATGAGCAAGAGCAGGGGGCTCAGGAGGACCAGCGCCAACAGCGAGAGGGTCACATCGAAGGCGCGTTTGAGATAGCGGTTCGGGCCCCGCAAGGGATCCTGAAAGAGCTTGATCATCGGGAGCGCGCCGATCTGCTCCAGCTCGGTCTTCCTGGGGAGGCAGCTCAGGAGATTGGGCACGAGGCTGAAGGCGACGCGGCTCACGCGCCAGCAGCGCAGGATCGTCTCAAAGAGCACGTCCGGGTTCATCTTCGGGTCGGTGATGAAGACCTGTTCGATGCGGAATCGGCGGACGATCTCCGGCAGGTCCTCGACGTGCCCCAGGCACGACGAGGAGGGCGCCGATGCGCGCTCCGCGCGCGGGGTTGTGGAGAGCACGCCCACGATGTGATACCCGAGCTGCGGCTTCGCGCGCATCTCGGAGAGGCAGAGATCGGTCAGCTCGCCCTCGCCCACGATCACCGCCGGGATGAGATTGCGGCCACGTCGTCGCGCGAGGATTTGCAGGTGGCGCACGATCCCGCGCACGCCGAGTACGGCGAGCGTGAGCAGTCCCCAGTGCAGGAGGAAGATGCCGCGCGAGTACGAGAACTCGCGGAATTCGAAGATGCCCCGGTACATGAAAGCGACGACGATGAGGACGAGCGAAGTCATCGTCGTCGCTCGCAGGGCGCCGAAGACATCGTCGAGCCACGAGAACTCCCCTTTGAGCGCGTAGAGCCGCCCTGATCGCAGCCAGAGGATCAGCGGGACCGGAGCGAGCACACACAATTCCAGATAGGGGCGAAACGCCTCGAGCGCGAGCGTCCCCGCCAGCTCGCGCGGATGCAGGAGAGCGAGGAGGTCGCTCACCGCCGGCGGCCACGGGATGTAGCGCAGCCGGTAGGCGATGAGGAACGTCCCCCAGGCGAGCATGGCATCGGTGAGTCCCAGCAGTCCTTGAGCCAGCGGCAGGAGCGCGAGTCGCGAGACGGCGCGTTCCGACCGCCTCTCCTCGGACGATCTCGCGTCTGGAGCCTGCGCGAGGCCGGTCACGAGCGTGATTATATTCAGTCGCTCAGGAGGCGCGCAAACAGGTCGGGAGCAGGCGCTGCGCCATGGTCACCCGATCTTTTGCGCGATCATCGCGCGATAGAGGTTCGTGATCGCCTCAACCATGCGCTCGCGGGAGAAGTGCCGGCGCACGCGCTCGCGGCCCCGTCGTCCCATCTCACGGGCGCGCTCCGGATGGGCGAGGAGGGCGGCGATAGCCTCAGCCAGTTGCTCAGGCGCGCGCGGAGAGACCAAGAGGCCGGTCTCCCCATCCACCACGACTTCCGGTACGCCATCCACGCGCGTGGCCACGACCGGGCGTGCAGCTGCCATCGCCTCCAGGACCGAGAACGGCATCCCTTCGTAGAGCGACGAGAGGACGAAGACGTCCATGGCCGCCAGAAGGCGCGGCACGTCCTCGCGATATCCGGTGAAGCGCACGCTCGCGCACAGCCCCCGCGCTTCGACCAGCCGTTCCAATGCGGCGCGGCGCTCTCCATCGCCGACGATGAGAAACTGCGCCTGGGGAAAGCGCCGGTGTAGGCTCGCCGCCGCTTCGATGAAGTCTTCGGTCGCTTTCTGCGGCGAGAGCCGACCCACCGTCCCCACAATAGGCGCGCGGATGTTCAACCCGAATTCCTCCGCGACCGAGGCGCGCGTTCCCTCACAGGGGAAGTCCTCAAGGCGAATGCCGTGCGGGACGACCGAGAGCTTCTCCGGGGCGATGGGATATTGCGCGAGCGCTCGCTGCCGATTCGTCTCCGAATCCACGAGCATGCGGTGCACGTACCGATAGGCGAGTCGGAGGGCGAGACGTCCCTTCCACGTGTAGGCGGTCGGAGGCAGCGTGGGCAGATGATTCGTCGCGATTCGCGCGGGAACGCCCGCCAGCGCGGCCGCCAGGATGGCGTACCGACAGGCGAACGGGTGATGCAGATTGAAATGGACAAGGTCCGGCCGATGGCGTCGGAAGAACCGGACCAGGGCGGGCACGTGCTGAGGGCGCTCGCCGGGCAACCGGTGCAGGCGCACGCCGACGCGGCGCGCCCACTCCAGGAGCGGCGCCAGCGCCTCCGTCTGCGGGCAGACCAGGCTCACGGCCCACGCCTCGCGCTCCAAGCCCTCGATGAGGTGGCGCACGTAGGCTTCCGCGCCGCCCCAGCTGCGGCTCTCCAGGATGTACATGAGCCTCGGCTTTCGTTCTTGTCCCCTCATGGTGCGCGAGGCCATCGCCTCGTGAGACGTCACTACTCTTCGGTCAGCTCGCGCGCCTTGCGCGCGTAGACCTCAAGGCCCGCGGCGTAGTCCAGGGGCGAGAGAAAGAGCTTGTGGTGGGCGATGAGCGTCCAGCGCACGAGGCGTCGGGCGATCGAGAAGAGGAACCACAGCGGCGTTCGCCGATCATGGCGATCCCCCAGGCGCTCGCGCAGATGCGCGAGTCCATGCTCAATATGGTCCGGCGCGCGATAGTCGGGAGCGATCGGGCGCACGCGCAGCACGTGGAACCCGCACGCGGTGAGCAAGCGCGTGAGCGTCCGCGCGGTGAAGAAGCTCACATGTTCCGGCGGTTTGAATTCCGTCCAGCGGGCCGGAGCGCGAGAGACGGTGCGATGTCCGGCATTCGGCGTCGAGAGCGCCAGGAGTCCGCCCGGACGCAGGAGCCGGTTCAGCCGTCGCAGCTCGGCGCGCGGATCGGGAATGTGTTCGAGATATTCCCACAGGGTGATGACGTCGAATGTGCGCCCTTCGCGGAGAAGGGGAGCGGGCGAGGCGATGATCGGTCGCCCCGTGAGACGCTCGGCCTCGCGCGCCGCCTCCGGCGCGATCTCGATGCCCGAGACGATCCACCCCCGCTCTTGCGCGATCCGGAGGAAGATGCCCGTCGCGCATCCGACATCGAGGAGTGCCCCCGGCTTCACGTAGCGTTCGATCACCGCCAGGCGCTCGCGCGCTTGTGCTTCCCACACGGGGCGCAAGGCCGCGTAGTCCGCGTAGCCGAAAGGTCCGGCACCGCGAAAATACGAGGGATCGGTGTAGAGCGTCCGAAGAGCGTCGGGCGTCGGTGGTGGATGAACGAAGAGAAAGGAGCACGCCGAGCAACGCACGATCATGTACCCGTTCTTCTCCAGAAACGGCGCGAAGCGGTCATCTCCGCACACGGCACAGATGCGCGCCATAGGCGAGCTCACCCCTGGAGCGTTTGCTCTTGTGGCGTCACGCCGGCCATCTCCTCAAGGACCTTGAGGACGGCCGAGTAATCCTCCTCGCCGAAGCCTCGGGCCACCGTGCTGATGAAGAGCTCGCGGATGACGCTCAGGACGGGCAGCGGGACGTTCGCGCGCCGAGCGGCTTCGAGCGCCAGGTCCACATCCTTCAACATATGTCGCGCGTAGAAATTCGGGCGAAAGTCCCGCTCCCGCATCGTTCGCCCCTTCGATTGATACATCGGGGCGTTCAAGGCCGAGGCCTCCAGGACTTCGAGAAGGCAGTCAGGCGAGATGCCGACGCGGCGGCCAAAGACGAACGCTTGAGCGAGCGTGAGGATCATGCCGGCGATGAACGAATTGGCGATGAGCTTCATGTGCGTCGCCTGCACGATCCGTTCGAAGTACCAGATCCGGTGTCCGAGCACGCGCAAGACGGGCTCGCACCGCTGGTAGGCCTGGGGATCTCCACCGACGAAGATCAAAAGCTTTCCTTCGGCGGCATGTCGCCAATTCCCCAGCACCGGCGCATGGAGGAAGGCCGCCTCACGCTCGCGATAAGCGCGCTCCAAGCGTTCGGTCGTCTCCGGCGAGACCGTGCTCATATCCACGTGAATCGCGGCGGGACGAATCCCCTGCAGGATGCCCTCTGGGCCGCGCGCGATCTCCTCCAGGGCTTCGGAATCGGCGATCATCGTGATGAGGAGTTCGCTCCGGCGCGCGACCTCTTTGGGGGAGTCCGCCCACCGGGCTCCTCGGGCGCGCAGCGGTTCCGCTTTCTGCGGCGTGCGATTGAAGACCGTCAGCACATATCCGGCGTCCAAGAGTCGTTCGGCCATCGGACGCCCCATGATGCCCAAACCGATGAAGCCGATGTCGCGCATGATCCCCCTCCTTGTGCGAGCGATCCGTGAGAATCTTAAGATCGGCGCGCGCAGGGGGCAAGGAAGTCCTCGCTCAGAAGTTGCTCATCCTCGGGCGCCCCCCCTACAATTAGGCGGGAGGATGCGGAGCGCTGTGAGGGGGATGATCGGAAGGACACTCGGGCATTATAAGCTCCTGGAGGAGCTCGGACATGGCGGCATGGGGACGGTCTACAAGGCGCGCGATCTGGCGCTGGATCGGACCGTCGTGGTGAAAGTCCTCTCACCCGATCTCATGGCGGATGCGGATGCTCGGCGTCGCTTCTGGCGCGAAGCGCGCTTGGCCTCGGCCTTGGATCACCCGAATATCTGCACGATCTACGGGATCGAGGAGGCCGATGGGTATTCGTTCATCGTGATGCAGTACGTCGAGGGGAAGACGTTGAAGCGGATCATCAACGGGCGTCCCCTTCGGCTGGAGGGGTTGCTCTCCATCGCCCTGCAGGCGGCAGATGCGGTGGCGACGGCTCATGCGCGGGGCATCGTCCATCGGGACATCAAATCGGCCAATATCATGGTGACGGAGCGCGGGCAGGTCAAGGTGCTCGATTTCGGATTGGCGAAGCTCGTCGAGAGATCGCGCGCGGCGGAAACGGCGGATCTGACGCAGGCTGGCGCGACGCTGGGAACGCCTTCCTATATGTCGCCCGAGCAGGCGCGGGGCGAGCGCGTGGATCATCGGAGCGACATCTTCTCCTTCGGCGTGGTGCTCTATGAGATGGCGACCGGGCGCGTGCCCTTCAAGGGCGAGAGCCGCGTCGAGACGATGCACGCCGTCATTCACGAGCGCGCGCGACCCGTTCGCGATCTGAATCCGCGCATCCCCCCTCGTCTGGCAGCCCTCATCGAGCGCGCGATTGAGAAAGACCCGAGCGATCGGTATCAGACCATGACCGATCTGCTCGCGGAGTTGAAGCAGGTGGCCGCCGATGTCGGACTCATCGCGCGCGTGCCTGATGGCGTGATGACGCCGTTCATCCCGGCGAGTCGGCCCGCGCGTCTTCAGGCCGTGTGGCGGAAGATGCGAGCCCTCGTCGGCCTGAGGCGTCGAGAGCGGACCCTCTCCGGCGAAGCGCGCGCTTCGGCGAGCATGGACTTCTCGCTCATCGAAGGGCCTCGGCGCGCGCTCGCCATCCTCCCCTTCCGCAACTTGAGCGGTCATCCTGAGGACGAGGTCTACGGGCGCTCTCTGGCGGAGCATTTGACGACCGAGCTGGCGAGATTCAGGACGGTGACGGTTCGTCCGGCGAGTTGGTTGGGGGGTGAGGGGGATCGCCTCGGCGATCCGCGCCGCATTGGGAGACAACTCCAGGTGGATGCCGTGCTGACGGGGGCCTTCTTCCGATCGGGCGAGCGCCTGCGGGTGACGGCGCAACTGCTGGACGCGCGCAGCGGCGACATCCTCTGGAGCGAGAAGATTGATTCTCGTCTGGAGGACGTCCTGGCGCTTCAGGACCGCATCTCGCAGAAGGTGATCGAGGGCTTGGCGGCCGGAGCGGTGCCAGTCAATCCGCTGGAGTTGGTGCGGGACGAAGACGAGGCCGTTCGCATGGACGCCGTGCGTATGCTCGCGTTCTCGCGCGATTCGCGCGCGATCCCCGCGCTCGTGGAGGCTCTGGCGGATCCCAGTCTCGGGGTCAAAGCCGCGGCCTCCGAGGCGCTCGTGCGCAAGGGGAGCGCAGCCGTCGGCCCGACGATCGAGCGGTTGACGGAGGCGCTGGATGCCGGCGATGTCGTGACGGCGCGCTTCGCGGCGAAGACGCTCGGCTTGATCGGCGACGGGGCGATCGCCCCGGTGTTGCGCGAGCTGCTGACGAGCGAGGATCGGTTCGTCGTCGCCGAGATCGCACTGGCGCTCGGTCGGCTGCGCGATCGAGAGGCCGTGCCGCGACTTCTGGAGATGCTCGCGATCGAAGATCGGAACGTGCGCTTCGCGGTGGTCTCCGCCTTGGGACAGATCGCGGATGCGCGGGCGCACGCAGCGCTGCAGGAGTGCTTGCGGGACGAGGACGAAGGCGTGCGGGCTCAGGCGCGATGGGCGCTGGCGCGCATCCGACGGCGGCACCCACCTGAAACCTCCGCTCCGTGTCCTCCCGCGTCGGAGGATGGGGATCGCACGGGATCGTCATCGGTGCCGTGACGGTGATCCCCGGCGATCGTCATGGACGAGGAGCAGCGTGTCGGAATCGCCGTTCTTCATCGGTGTGGATATCGGGCGGACGATTCGCGCCGCCCTCGTGGATGAGACCGGGCGCGTGTGGCTGCAGAGCCGCATCCTGGCCGAACGGACCGATCCGCGCGCGTTCCTCATGCAAGTGATCGCCGTGCTTCGCGCGTTGCGCGATTCCGAGATCGCGCGGGGGAGGATCGCGGCCATCGGGATCGGATGGCCGGGATTGGTCGGCCGGCAGACGCAGCGTATCGAGCTGGCGTCGCACCTGGTGGATGTGACAGGATGCGATGTCTACGGGGAGGTTCGGGCGGCACTCGGGGTGCCGCTCGTTTTCGAGAATGAGGCTAATGCCGCGGCTTACGGTGAATGGACCTGTGGCGTCGCTCGGGGACTTCGGGACGTCTTCTACGTGACGATCGGAACCGGCATCGGAGCGGCGCTCATCCTCGACGGGCGCCTGCAGCGAGGGGCGCATGGGTTCGCCGGAGAGTTCGGGCATGTGAAAGTCGAGCCGGGGGGGATCGAGTGCGGCTGCGGAGGGCGCGGCTGCTTGGAGACGATCGCGTCCGGCCCCAATATCGTGCGGCGCGTGCGCGAGCGACTCTTCTCCGATCCCGCGTTCTCGCTCTCGCCCCTGGCCACGCAAATGGAGGGAACCTTGACCGTCCCGCTGATCGTCCAAGCAGCGCTCGACGGCGATGAGTTGGCGCGCACCGTGCTTCGGGAGACGGGACGATATTTCGGGATGGCGATCGCGAACGTCCTGAACCTGCTCGATGTCGAGATGGTCTGTCTGGGCGGACCGGTCATGCTGGCCGGCGAGATCTTGCTCGACGCCGTTCGGAAGGAAGCGCGCAAGCATACGCTGCGCGTGATCTTCGAGCGATGTCGCTTCACCAGCAGCGCGCTCGGGCAGGACGCCGGCATCATCGGCGCTGCCATGCTCGCTCGCGATGCCGTCGCCGCGATGGCCCTCCCGTGAGCGTCTCCCGACCGTCGTCATGCTCGCGAGAGAGGTCGAAGCGGAAGCCTTTCAGAGGAGGAGCTTATGCCTGTGCGCATCATTCAATACGGCGTGGGACCGATCGGCAGCGCCATCGTGCGCGCGCTCCTGGAGCGAGCGGGCGTCATGATCATCGGCGCCATTGATATTGCGGCGGAGAAGGTCGGGCGAGATCTCGGCCAAGTCATCGGCGGTCGCCCTCTTGGAATCACGATCTCCGATCGCGCGGACGAGGTGCTCGCCCAAAGGGCCGATGTCGTCGTGCATTCCACGTCCTCATCCTTCGAACAGGTCTTCGATCAGGTGCTCGCCTGCGTGCGCGCGGGCTCGCATGTCGTCTCGACGTGCGAGGAGCTGGCGTATCCTTTCCGCAAATATCCCGAGCTCTCCCGTCGTTTGGACGAAGCGGCGAAGGCGGCTGGCGTCGCCGTGCTCGGGGCGGGAGTGAATCCGGGGTTCGTGATGGATAAGTTGGTGCTGACGCTGGCGGCTGTCTGCCAGCGCATCGAGCGCGTCTTTGTGCGTCGCGTCGTGGATGCTTCGCAACGTCGTCTCCCGCTGCAGCGGAAGATCGGGGCTGGAATGACCGTCGAAGAGTTCCGCGAGGCGGTGGATGCTGGGCGCATCCGGCACGTCGGCTTGCCGGAATCGGTCGCGCTGATCGCCGAGGGATTGGGGATGGAGGTGGAAGCGATCTCGGAGACGATCGAGCCGATCCTCGCCGAGGAGGACGTGACGACCGAGTACCTCCGGGTGCGGAAGGGACACGTGGCCGGCGTGCGCCAGATCGCTCGGGGAATCGCGCGCGGCGAGGAGCGCATCCACCTCGATCTGCACATGTATGTGGGGGCGAAGAACCCCGTGGACGAGATCCGACTCTTTGGGACGCCGGAGATCGGCCTGCAGATTCCCGGGGGCACGCCCGGCGATTTGGCGACGGCCGCCGTCGTCGTGAACGCCATCCCTTTGGTGATGCAGGCGCCGCCCGGATTGCGAACGGTGCTGGACATCCCGATGCGATTCGTGGCGGCCTTCTGAAGCGAAGCCGAAGGAGCTGAGAGCGAGGAGGGAGGACGAACACATGTCGGACGGATTGGTCTGGCTCAACGGAGAGATTCTCGATTTCGCCTCGGCGAAAGTCTCCGTCGAAGATCGCGGGTTTCAGTTCGGCGATGGGGTGTACGAGGTCGTGCGCGTTTATGGCGGGAGGCCTTTCGCGCTCGCGGAGCATCTGGAGCGCTTGCAGCGCAGCGCGCGGGAGATCGAGCTGTCGCTCCCGCTCTCACTCGGAGAGCTGGCAGTAGTGGCCGAGGAACTCGTCGCGCGCGCGGGGATCGCCGAGGCTGAGCTGTATATTCAGGTCACGCGCGGCGCGGCCCGCCGCAATCACCTCTTCCCCGAGGACGCGCGCCCGACGCTCGTGATGACGGTGCGCTCGGTCCGCCTCATCCCGCCGGAGCTGCGCGAGCACGGGGTTCGCGCGCTCACCGTGCCGGATGAGCGATGGGCGCGCTGCGACATCAAATCCATCTGCCTGCTCCCGAACGTCCTGGCCAAAGAGCGCGCGCATCGCGCAGGGGCCTTCGAGGCCCTCTTCGTGCGCGATGGGTTGGTGATGGAGGGAACCAGCAGCAATGTCTTCGCCTGGACGGGCGAAGCGCTGGTGACGCCCATCGCCGATCATCGCATTCTGGCGGGCATCACGCGAGGCTTCATCCTGCGGTTGGCTCAGCAGTTGGGGTATCGCACGGAGGAACGCGACCTTCCGCTCGCGGAGTTGAGATCAGCGCGCGAGGTGCTCATCGCGGGCACGGTCACGGAACTTCTGGCCGTCATCGCTGTGGACGGGGAGCCGATAGGGAGTGGAGTCCCAGGTCCGGTCTTTCGACAGCTCTACGCCGCATATCGGCAGATGATCGCCGACCGCGTGCTCGCATCGCCGGGGATCGGCGCGCGGGACTCCTCCGGATGAGCCTCATGCGCTCAATCGGCGTGAATGGGCTTCTGACGCTCGCGGAGAAAGGTCCCCGCGCGGCGGTTCTTCACAGCCAGGATTTCACTCACGATCGAAAGGGCGATCTGCTCCGGTCCCTCCGCGCCGATGTCCAAGCCGACCGGAGCATAGAGCTTCCGCATCCCTTCCGGAGACGGTTCGATCCCCTGCTCGCGCAGATTGCGCAACAGCAGCTCGCGTCGCTCTCGTGGGCCGAGCAGACCAATATACTCCACCGGACTCGCGAGCAACCACGCCAACAGCTTCGCATCTACGTGGAAGTTGTGCGTGAGCACGACGACATACATCCCTCGGGTGAGCGCGAGCCGATGCGGCGCTTCCTCCGGGTGGGCCAGGATCAGACGGTCCGCCCAGGGGAAACGGTCCGGCGTGACGAACCGCGGCCGATGGTCCACGACCGTGACGCGAAACCCCGCTTCTTTCGCAAATCGGACCAGAGGGATCGCATCGGCTCCTGCTCCGAAGACAACCAAGTGCGGAGGGGGGAGGAAACAGTCAATGAACACGCGCGCTTCTCCCACCCAGGCCGCGCTCCCGAGGTGAGCGGCCTCATAGGCCACGGTCTTCGATCGCCCGGTTTCCAGAAGCGCGCGCGCATCGCGCTCGACGGCGGCATCCAAGGCGGCGTCGCCGAGAGTGCCCGAGGGGTTCCCTTCGGCGGGGATCAGGAGCTTCGACCCGGGTTTCAACGTCGAACCTTCCGAGACGCCGACGAGCGTTGCTACAGCCACGGCTCGCTCGCGCTCGAAGACCTCGCGCGCGCGCTCCAGATATGGCTGCGCCAGCGTGAGCGGTTCGATCCACACTTCAATCCGGCCATTGCAGCCCATGCCGAATCCCCACACCAGCTCGTCTTCACTGGTGAGATCATAGTGCCGCAATATCGGCGTTCCGCTTTCGAGGACGCGGCGCGTCCACTCCAGGACATCCCCCTCTAAGCATCCAGCGCTGATGCTGCCCACCATCTCACCCTTGGGGGAGAGCAGCAGCTTCGCTCCCTCGCGCCGATAGGCCGATCCCTCGACATGAACGACCGTGGCCAAGGCCATCGGTCCTCCCTTGTCATGGCCTTCGCCGAGCGCTCGCAAAATGTCCTGCAGCTCCTTCATCGTCGCCTCCTCAGGATTGGGAGATCAATTGTACGTCGCCCGTGCGACCGTAACAAGGCTCACCCCCACGCAAGGCCCAGAAGCAGCGGGGGAGACCATATTCACGCCGAGGCGAGGCGTCGGGGTTCCTGCGCATAGAGCGTCGTGAGGCCCGTGAAAACCAAGAGCCCCATCCCCAGCGCGCGGTAGAGGGACGGCAGCGTCAGCACCGAGGCCAAGCCGCCGACGAGCGTGACCGAGAGGGCTTGAGTGGCGAACACGAGCGACCACAAGAGGCCGCTCATGCGCCCGAGAAACCGCGCAGGTGTGCGCTCTTGAACGAGCGTCTGCGTCGGGATGAGGAAGGCCGCTGCCGCCACGCCCATGAGGAAGGCGCCGATGAGTACGTCGAGCACACGGGTGAACCACGTCACGCTGATCAAGCCGAGGCCAATCGCCACTGCGCTCGCGCGAATGAGGGCGATGCGCCGGACGGCGTGGGCATATCTCCCCACGAGCCCGATCCCGATCGCCATGCCGGCGCCAAGGGCGGAGAGGAGCGATCCGAAAGCATGTGGACCGGCGCGCAAGACGTCGCGCACGTAGATGACCCCGAACACATTGACGGCGCTCGCTGCCACGATCAGCAGCATGGCCAATCCCATCACCGAGACAAGGAGGCGATCGCGCAGGAACAGATTGAGGGCGCTCCGAAGCTCGCGCGTGAATGCCCGAGGGCGATAGGAGCGGCGCTCAGCGCGCGCGATGTGGCCCTCCTGGCGCGGCGCGAGGCGAGAGAGGCAGAGGGCGGAGAAGAGAAAGCTCAACCCGTTCAGAGCGAAACACAGGCGCTCGCCCAGACGCGCGATGAGCGCACCAGCCAGAAGTGGAGCCAGGATCCCGTTCACCTGTTGCGTCTGAGCGCTCACGGCATTGGCGACGAGCAACTCTTCCCGCTCCACCACCGACGGGAGCAGGGCCATCTGCGCCGAGAGGAAGAAACACGTCATGCATCCGGTCAGAAGCATGACCGGATAGATGAGCGGCGGCTCCCACGCGAGCCAGAGCAGGGCCATCACGCCGGCACGGAGACTGTCGGCCATGATCATCACCCGTCGTGGGCTCGCCCGATCCACGAACGCTCCCGCCAGCGGGAAGACCAATGCGAGCGTCAGGAAGAAGAGCGCGGCCATTCCCCCAAGTGCGCCGGCCGAGAGCTGGAATCGGAAGCCTCCCAGATTCAGGAGAGCGAACACCACGAGCCAACTCCCCATCCCGCTCACGGCCTGCGCGAGCCAGAGGGTGCGAAACCCCCGGTTCCGAAAGACGGTGGAGAACCCGGGACGCCGTATCGCTGCGAGCGTTTCGCGTGTGGAGGGCGAGAGGAGCTGGGGTGAGCGGGCTCCGTCCATCTTCGCGCACCGATAACGAAAATGGCTGGGAGCCAGGGATTCGAACCCCGATTCGCGGATCCAGAGTCCGCTGTCCTGCCAATTGGACGAGCTCCCAGCTCGTTCGATTTCTCACTATAGCCAGGGTTTGGTGGGATTGTCAAGAACCGACGTCCGCGCCCTCGCAGGGACGCAGAAGGCCTCGTGCCCTTTCGCCCGATCATGCGGCCTTGAGGGCCGGGGACGGGGCGAGAGGCGCGTCGAGTCCCCGCGCCCTTCACCCGTTGACGATCCTCGACCCGTTCGCGTATCATTTCCTCGAACTTTTGACCGGAGGATCGGAAAATTGAACAAACGGTCAAGAGACCTCAGGCGGAGGCAGAGGATCGAGCGGACGAAGCTCGAGATCTTGCGGTGCGCTGCTGAGGCGTTCCGACAACGGGGGGTCTCGGCGACGACGATGGAGGAGATCGCGCGGCGGCTGCACATGACCAAGGGGAATCTCTACTACTATTTCCGGAGCAAGGAGGAGATCCTCTACTTCTGCCAGGACTATTCGCTCGATCTGCTGCTCGCTCGGCTGGAGGAGATCCGACGGAGCGGGGTTCCTCCCGATGAGCAACTGCATCGGCTGATCCGAGAACAGGTGGGCATCATCCTGGATGAGTTGAACGCCTCGGCCATGCACGCCGACTTCCATCTGCTCTCCCCGCGTCGGCTGCGGAAGATCATTGAGAAGCGCGATCGGTATGAACGCGGAGTGCGAGAGATCATCCGGGAGGGCATGGAGCGGGGGATCTTTCGGGAGGGGGATCCGAAGCTCATGGCGTTCGCCATCCTGGGGGCGATCAATTGGACGGTCCGGTGGTTCTCCCCGCATGGCCCTCGGTCGGCGCAGGAGATCGGTGAGGTCTTCGCCGATTATTTGGTCCGGGGCTTGAAAGCTCGCGAGACCGGGACTGCGAAGTAGGAGGAAGGGATGGAGAAACATCTCATCACGCTGAAGGTCAATGGAGAACTGCACACGCTCGCCGTGCCCGTGTTCAAGACGCTTCTGGAAGTCCTGCGTGAGGATCTGAACTTGACTGGGACGAAGCATGGGTGCGAACTTGGGGAATGCGGCGCGTGCACGGTCCTGGTGGATGGAGAGCCGGTGCTCTCGTGCCTGGTGCTGCCGATCGAGCTGCAGGGGCGGGAGATCCTCACCATCGAGGGACTCATGGAGCGCGGACGTCCGCATCCCTTGCAGCAAGCCTTCGCCGAGATGGGGGCAGCGCAGTGCGGATATTGCACGCCGGGCGTTGTGCTCTCGGCGAAGGCTCTGCTTGATCGAAATCCGACCCCGACGCGGCAGGAGATCGCAGAAGCGCTCTCTGGGAATCTCTGTCGGTGCACGGGGTACATCCAAATCCTGGAGGCGGTCGAGCGCGCGGCCGCGCAGCTGCGGGACGTGCGTTCGGCGGCGACCGATGGTCGCTGAGCATCAGGAGGCGGGCGATGCGTGACCTCAACGTGATCGGTAAGCCGTGGCCCAAGGTGGACGCATTATCGAAGTGTACGGGAGAGACGCGCTATGCGGACGATCTTCACTTGCCGCGCATGCTCTATGCGAAGATCCTCCGCAGTCCGCACGCGCATGCGCGGATTCGGCGGATAGACGTGAGCCGCGCGCGGGCTGTGCCCGGGGTCCACGCCGTCCTCACCGGGCGGGATCTGCCGACGCGCTTCGGGATTCTCCCGGTGAGCCAGGATGAAGAAGCGCTCTGCGTGGAGAAGGTGCGGTTCGTGGGCGATCCGGTGGCCGCCGTCGCCGCCGTTGATGAATGGACGGCCGAGGAGGCCCTCCGACTCATCGAGGTCGAATACGAACCGCTGCCCGCCCTCCTGACCATGGAACAGGCACTGGCCGAATCCTCCGTGCGCATTCACGAGTACGGGGATGGGCCGAATATGCACAAGCTGGTCTCACTGGAGTTCGGGGATGTGGCCGAGGGGTTCGCGCAGGCGGACTATGTGCGGGAGGACATCTTCTTCTACGCCGGCAGCACGCACCTGCCTCTGGAGCAGCATGCCGCCGTGGCGCACTACGGGCCCGATGGTCGGCTCACGCTCTGGAGCAGCACGCAAACGCCCCACTATGTGCATCGCGCGCTGGCGAAGGTGCTCGGCCTGCCTCCCCATCGTATTCGCGTGATCGCGACGCCCGTCGGCGGGGGGTTCGGCGGCAAGAGCGATCCGTTCTCGCACGAGATCGTCGTCGCGAAGCTCGCCATGTTGACCGGTCGCCCGGTGAAGATCACGCTCACGCGCGAGGAAGTGTTCTATGTGCATCGGGGGCGGCATCCCGTGCTCATGTGGATCAAGACGGGCGTTCGGCGCGATGGGACGATCACGGCCATGCATGTTCGATCTTTCCTCGACGGAGGGGCGTATGGCAGCTATGGCGTCGCGACGACGTACTATACGGGAGCGCTGCAGACGGTCACCTACAAGATCCCGCGCTACAAGTTCGAGGGCGTGCGCGTCTTCACGAACAAGCCGCCGTGCGGTCCCAAACGCGGGCACGGGACCCCGCAGCCGCGCTTCGCGCTGGAGGTGCATCTGGACAAGATCGCCGAAGACTTAGGCCTCGATCCCGTCGAGATGCGGCGGCGTCAGATCGTCGAGGCCCCATCGCTCACCGTGAACTGGCTGCGCATCTCCAGTTGCGGGCTCCGAGCGTGTATTGATCGCGTCGTCGAGGCCTCGGGATTTCGCGAGAAGTTCCGGCGCTTGCCGTTCGGGCGGGGGGTGGGCTTCGCCTGCAGCGCATATTTGAGCGGGGCGGGATTGCCGATCTATTGGAACGACATGCCGCATTCCGGGGTTCAGATCAAAATTGATCGAGAGGGAGGGGTGACCGTCTTCTGCGGGAGCGCGGACATCGGACAGGGGTCAGACTCCATCCTCGCCTACATCGTCGCCGAGATCCTCGGGATTCTCCCAGAAGATGTCCGCGTCGTGACGGCGGATACGGACCTGACACCGGTAGATTTGGGGAGCTATTCGAGCCGCGTGACCGTCATGGCGGGAAATGCGGCTGTGGAGGCGGCCGAGCGGCTGCGGCACTTGCTCTTTCGCGCGGCGGCCGAGCGCCTCGATGTCCCCGAAGATCAGCTCCTGGCGCGCGGGCGGCGCATCTTCGATCGTGCTGATCCGGATCGGGGATTGGATTTCGCTGAGGCCGCTCAGCTCGCGGAAGCGCGATTCGGTACATTGGGGGCCGTCGGCAGCTATACGCCACCGAAACCGCTGGGACGATACAAGGGGGCGGGGGTGGGACCTTCGCCGTCCTATAGCTATTCGGCGTGCGTCGCTCAGGTGTCCGTGGATCCGGAGACCGGATTCGTTCGGGTCGAGAAGATCTGGATCGCTCATGACATCGGGCGCGCGATCAATCCCCGCCTGGTCGAAGGACAGATTCACGGCAGCGTCTATATGGGCTTGGGGGAAGCGCTCATGGAGGAACAAACTTTCCGCTCGCGTCTCGGAGTGCACACGGCGCCTTCGATGCTCGACTACAAAAGCCCGACGACATGGGAGATGCCGGAGGTGGAGTGTTTTCTGATCGAGACCGATGATCCCCACGGTCCATTCGGAGCGAAGGAAGCCGGACAAGGCCCTTTGCTTCCCATCCCGCCGGCCATCGCCAATGCCGTCTATGACGCCGTCGGAGTGCGGATTGATGAGCTGCCCATCACGCCGGAGAAGGTGCTCAAGGGCTTGGAGGATAAGGCGCGCGGCGGATCTGGACGCATCGGCCCCACCTCCATTCCCTCGCTCGCCTGGCCGGAGCCGATTCGCGTCGAGCCGCCACCGGAATGGCGATCGCTCGGTGATCTCACGTGAAGGAGGGGCACAATGCTTCGACTTCCACCGTTTCGATACTATGCTCCGCGGTCGCTGGAGGAGGCGCTCCGCATCTTGAGCGATCACGGCTCGCGGGCTCGGATCGTCGCCGGAGGGACGGATCTCTATCCGAAGATGAAGCGGCGACAGATCGAACCCGCCGTTCTCGTCAGCGTACGGCACATTCCTGAGCTGACCCGTCTCGCATGGACCGGACGCGAGGGCGTGACGCTCGGCGCAGGTCTCACGCTCGCGCACGTGCTCGCACAGAGCGAAGTGGTCCTCGCCTATCCGGCTCTCGCGCGAGCCTTCGCGATGGTCGCTCATCCGCCGATCCGTTCCATGGGCACGGTCGGGGGGAACCTCTGCGTGGATACGCGCTGCACCTACTACGATCAAACCTTCTTCTGGCGCGAAGCGATCGGATTTTGCTTGAAAAAGGATGGAACAACCTGTCCCGTCGCTCCTGGCGGAACGCGCTGTTGGGCTGTCTCCTCCTCTGACGGTGCTCCGGTGATGATCGCCTTAGGCGCTCGACTTCGACTCATCGGTCCGCGCGGGGAGCGCACGATCGCCGCTGAGGAGTTCTACCGCGATGACGGGATCTGGTACTTGGATAAGGAGCCCGAGGAGATCCTCGTGGAGGTCCTGCTCCCTCCTCGGGAGGATTGGAGGAGTACGTATTGGAAACTGCGTCGGCGAGGATCCATCGATTTCCCCGTTCTGGGCGTCGCTGTCGCCCTGCGCGTGGAGTCGGGATGGTGTCGCGAGGCCCGCATTGTCCTCGGGGCCGTGGGATCATGCCCGAAGCGAATCCGGGAAGCCGAAGCGCTTCTGCAGGGGAATCGGCTTGAGCCGGATGTCATTGCGGCCGTAGCGCACGTCGTCGCTCGCTCGGTCCGACCACTCAACAACACGGATTTTCTCCATCTCTATCGCAAGAAGATGGCCTCGGTCTTCACTCAGCGAGCCCTGCGCGAATTGGCGGGCGCTCCGCTGATGGGTGATGTCTCCGCCTGTTGAGCGAACGCGAGGGGGGGATTGCCCACCATGCGAGCACCATGCCATAATTGAGCCGGTTGAGGATCACGGTGAAGATGAGGGAGGAATTCTTACAGCTCTTGCGAACAGATCAGGCGTTCCGTGAAGAGGTGCGTCGCTATCTCCTGACGGAGGAGTTACTGGCGCTCCCTGGGGAGTTCGAGCGCTTGATGGCGATGGTCAAGGAGATCATAGCCTCGCTTGGCAGAATCACCAAGGCCGTTCAGCAGCTGGCGGAGGCGCAGGCGCGGACGGAAGAGCGAGTGGGGCGGCTGGAGGAGCGGGTGGGGCGGTTGGAAGAGGCGATGGCACGACTGGCGGAGGCGCAGGCGCGGACGGAAGAGCGAGTGGGGCGGTTGGAGGAGCGGGTGGGGCGGTTGGAAGAGGCGATGGCGCGACTGGCGGAGGCGCAGGCGCGGACGGAGGAGCGGGTGGGGCGGTTGGAGGAGCGAGTGGGGCGGTTGGAAGAGGCGATGGCACGACTGGCGGAGGCGCAGGCGCGGACGGAGGAGCGAGTGGGGCGGCTGGAGGAGCGGGTGGGGCGGTTGGAA
>BEHM01000016.1 GCA_002923315.1 bacterium HR10 | reverse complement strand
CAATCAACGTCGGGGCCGCGTGTACATCATCTCGGTGATCCCCGGCACGCCCGCCGATCGCGCGGGCCTGCGCTATGGGGATGCGATCCTCGCCGTGGACGGACAGTCGGCCGAAGGATGGTCCACACAGGACGTCGCCCGCCGCGTTCGCGGGGAACGGGGGACGACGGTCGAGCTGACGGTCGAGCGCGCCGGAGAGGCAGCGCCGCTGACCTTTCGCATCACCCGCGCGCCCATCCCGCTGCCGACGATTCGCACGGCTTTCGTGATCCGCCCCGGCGTGGGGTACATCGGGCTCACCTGGGGCTTTCAAAGCACGACGACCGAGGAGCTGGACGAGCATCTTCGGCGCCTGAAGGCGCAGGGGATCAAAGCACTCATCCTCGATCTGAGGGGGAACCCAGGAGGATTGCTCGATCAGGCCGTCGGCGTCGCCAGTCGGTTCCTGCGCCCGGGCGAGACGATCGTCCACATTCGCGGGCGCACGCGGGAGCGCCGATTCAAGGCCGAGAGCGAGCGAGTGGAGACCATGCCCTTGGTCGTGCTGATCAACCGCGCGTCGGCGTCAGCCTCGGAGATCGTGGCCGGAGCGTTGCAAGATCATGATCGTGCGTTGATCGTCGGTGAGACGAGCTTCGGGAAAGGGCTTGTGCAAACGGTGATTCCGCTGCTGCGCGGCACAGCCGGAGCGCTCACGCTCTCCACGGCGCGGTATTACACCCCCTCGGGCCGGCTCATTCAACGCGACTATCGCCACATCTCGGCCTACGAGTATCGCCTGGGACGCTCGAACGGACGACCGCCGGGGCCGGCGGCACGCACCGATGGCGGCCGGCGAGTCTACGGTGGAGGAGGCATCGAGCCGGATATTCCCGTCCCGGTGAAGGCCGATCCCACGCGGCAGCGGCTCTTCGGCGCCGTCTTCGAGTTCACGCGCCACCTGGTCAACGGACGAATTCCCGGCTTCGAACACCTCCGGGTTGAGCGTCCCTCGGAGCCGGCTTCCCCTAAGGACCTCTTCGCAGAGGTGAGCGACTCGCTGATCGAAGCCTTCATCGCCTTCGTCGCTCGGCGGAGCGATCTGGGCGTCCGCGAGACGGAGATTCGCGCGCACCTGGACTATGTGCGCCAGAAGATTCGCGAGGAGCTGGCGACGGCGCGCTTCGGCGTTGACGCGGCCGCGCGCGTGATCCTGCAGTCTGATGAGCAGGTCCAGCGCGCGCTGGACGCCATTCCGCAGGCGAAACAGCTCGTTGAGAACCTGCGCGATCGCCGCCGCCGATGAATATGCGCGTGCTGAGCACACTCGCACTGATCGTCCTTCTTCAAGAGCCGTTCTCGCGGCTCGCCTCCGGACAAGGGGCGTCGCCCTCGCTCGAGCGTCTGCTCGCGGCCGTTCAGGCGAAATACGCGCGCCTGCGCAGCTTGGCCGCCGATTTCGTGCAGATCTACCAGGCTTCCGGCTCCCCCACGCGCCGTGAGGAGGGGACGGTCATCCTGGCCAAGCCACGGCGCATGCGCTGGCATTATCATCGGCCCGAGGAGAAATTCTTCATCTCCGATGGGGAGCGCGTCTATCTCTACGTGCCGGCGGAACGGCAGGTCGTTCGCGCCAAGATTCGCGAGGCTGAGGACATCAGGGCCTCATTCGCCTTCTTCCTGGGCGAGCGGGATCTTCGGCGCGTTTTCGCCCGGATCGAGCGCATCACGCACCCGGCCCCCCTGCGCGCGGGCGATGTCGTGTTGCGCTTCATCCCGAAGGACGCGCGACTGGGCTTCTCCGAAGTGATCGCGGAGATTGATCCCGTCTCTCTTCACATCATCCGCGTCCTGATCCGTGAGCTTGATGGCGCGCGCTCGGATTTCCTCTTCTCGAACATTCGAGAGAACGTCCCCGTCTCCCGCTCGGAATTCGTGTTGTCCGTTCCCCCGGGGACCCACATCCTCGATGCGCAAGAGCCGGAATGAGCGGGAGGGGTATCGAATGAGGGCGGTGTGGAGACGATCGGCTCAGGGCGAACGACGCCAAAGGCAGCCCTCACGGAAGGCGCACGTGGGCCTCAGGACGAACGCGCCATGTTTGTAGACGTCGCACTGGCCGTGAACGCTCGGCGGACATTCACCTATCGGGTACCCGAAGGGATGCGGGCGCCTGTGGGGGCGCGCGTCGTCGTCCCCTTCGGGGCGAAGGTGCTCGTGGGGGTTGTCGTCGCGCAGGCTGAGCAGCCCCCGCCGCACATCTCGGAATCGGCCATCAAGTCCATCCTCGCCGTCTTGGATGAAGAACCGCTGCTCAGCCCCGACTTGCTGGAGCTGACGCGCTGGGTCGCCGACTATTATTTCGCTCCGTGGGGGGAGGTCATTCGGGCCGCTCTGCCCCCGGGGCTGATGGCCGCTGTCGCCGAAGTCTTCTCGATCACCGATGCCGGGCGGGCAGCTCTCGCCCGCCTGACGAGTGCGCGACAAAGGCGCTCGATTCGCGCGCAGATTTTGGAACAGTTGGCGCGCGCGACATCGCTTCCGGCGAGCGAACTCGCCCGAAAGTTCGGCGCGCGAGCTTCGCGCGCGGCGCTACGCGATCTGCTGCGACGCGACCAGGTCGCCCGCCACTATACCATCGCTGAGCCCCGGGTGAAGCCGAAGCTGGAAGAAGTCGTCGTGTGGACAGGCGATGGGGTGCCACCAGCGACCGAAGGTGCTGCCGGGCGGCGCAGCGCTCGAGCCGATGCGCGCGCTCGACTCTTGGAGTGGTTGCGAAAGGCCCGCGAGCCCGTCCCGCTGCGCGAGTTGGCTGAACAGACCGGCGTGCGTCCGGCTGCCATCCGCGCGCTTCACGCCGAAGGCCTGGTCCGGATCTTCTCGCGCCCCGTCTCTCGGGACCCTCTCGCCCATGTGGAGGTCTCTCCTCCGGAATGGTTCGAGCTGACGCCGGAGCAGAAGGCGGCGCTTCGGCAGATCGAGGAGAAGTTGGACGAAGGGGTCTACGCGACATTCCTGCTGCATGGCGTGACCGGCAGTGGGAAGACCGAAGTCTACATCCGCGCCATGCATGCGGCGCTCGCGCGCGGGAAGACGGCGTTGATGCTCGTGCCGGAGATCGCGCTGACGCCGATGCTCGGTCGGCGATTGCGCGCACATTTTGGTCGAGACGTCGCGCTGCTACACTCTTCGCTCTCCGAAGGCGAGCGTTTCGATCAGTGGCAGCGCGTCGCGCGGGGCGAAGCGCGCGTGGTTCTGGGCACGCGCTCGGCCGTCTTCGCGCCGCTCCCGAACCTGGGCCTGATCATTGTGGATGAGGAGCACGACCCCTCGTACAAGCAGGACGAGGTCCCGCGCTATCACGGGCGCGATACGGCCATCATGCGGGCGCTCCGCCATCAGGCCGTGGTGATCTTGGGGAGCGCGACCCCGTCGCTCGAATCCTATCACAACGTCCACCTGGGCAAATACGTCTACCTGCACCTCGGTGAGCGGATCGGCGGTCGGCCCTTGGCCGACGTTCACGTGGTGGATATGCGCGAGGTGTTCGCCCGATATGGGCGTCAGGTCGTCCTCTCCGATGAGCTGGTGGACGCCCTGCGGGAGACGATCGAACGCGGCGAGCAAGCGATCCTGCTCCTCAATCGGCGCGGCTTCTCCTCCTTCGTCCTCTGCCGTCGCTGCGGTCTGACCATGCGCTGCCCCCGTTGTGACGTCTCGCTCACATACCATCGCTCGGTCGAGCAGCTCATCTGCCACTATTGCAATCACCGCACACCGGTGCTCACGCGCTGTCCGAGCTGCTCGAGCGAATACATCTATTTCGCGGGCGTGGGGACCGAGCAGATCGAGGAACGGCTGCGTCGCCTCTTCCCCGATCTGCGCCTCGCGCGCTTGGATCGCGACACGGCGAGTCGGCGGCGCGCTTACGAGCGCATCCTCACGGCCTTCGCCGCCGGAGAGATTCAAGTGCTCGTGGGCACGCAGATGGTCGCCAAGGGCCATGATTTCCCCAACGTGACGCTGGTGGGCGTCATCTCCGTGGATGCGATCCTGGGACTGCCGGACTTCCGCGCGGCCGAACGCGCCTTCCAGCTCCTCACGCAATCGGCCGGTCGCGCTGGACGCGGCGATCGTCCGGGGCGTGTCCTCATTCAGACGTACTATCCCGAACATTATGTGCTCCGCATGGCCGCCGCGCAGGATTACGAGGGGTTTTACCAGCGCGAGATTCATTTTCGCCGGATGCTGCACTACCCGCCGATCACGGCGCTCATTCAACTGATCGTTCAGCATCGCGACTTCGAGCGGGCTCGGGCGCTCGCCGAAGAGCTGGCGCGACACGTGCGCGCGGCTGATGCCTCTGGCCTCCTGCGCGTGCTCGGCCCGGCCCCGGCCCCGCTCGGCCGATTGCGCGGCCGCTATCGCCTGCAAATCCTCATCAAGAGCTCGCATCGTCTGGCCGCCCATCGCGCGCTGGATCTGGCGCTGGAGAACCTGCGCGCCTCGGGCTTCGATACCCACGCCCTCGTTATTGATCCCGATCCCGTCGAGGTGATCTAGCGCGGCGCCTCACCGTGCGCGACGTCGTTCCTCCGCCGCTTCGCGTCTCGCCGGGGCTCTTGACAATGCCCGATCTCGCCTCTACTCCATCATTGGACATCATCGTGAGGAGGTGATCGCTCATGCGGAGTGAGAAGATGCGTTGTGGGCTTGGCCTCATCGGTGCGCTCATCCTGGCGAGTATCTCGGTCTCCCCACTGTCGCGCGCCGAGCGCCCGAACCTGTTGAGACCAGCGGTATGCAGCGGGCGCCTGCTTCGACTCGACGGACAGTGGCTGCGCGCGGGCGCGCACGGCCTCTTCCGCAGCCGTGATCACGGCGCGAGTTGGCAACGCGCGGGGCGTGGCTTGGCTCCCGACGCCGTCCCCCTGGTCCTCTGCGCAGCCCCGAGCGACCCGCACCGACTGTACCTGGGGACGCTCCGGCATGGCGTGTATCGCAGCGAGGATGGAGGGGAGACGTGGCGACCGGCCCATCAGGGATTACCCGAGGCCTCCGTCGGACAGATCCTCGTGCATCCGGAAGATGCGGATCTCGTCTACGTGGCGACGGATCTCTACGGCATCTATCGCACGCGCGACGGCGGCGAATCCTGGGAGCCCGCGAATGATGGCCTCCCGGTCCCCTTCGCTTATCGAACCTTCACGCCCCGGCTCGTCATGAGCCCGGTGGACGCATTGCGCCTTTACGTCGTGATCGGCGCTCCCCTCCACTCTCATCGCGTGGATCATGCGGTATATCGCAGCCGGGATGGCGGCCAGCGATGGGAGCGCTTCGCCGACCTGCCCGATGAGACATCCATTGAGGACCTGCGCATCAGTTGGTATGATCCGCGCGAGCTGGAGATCGTCCTCGACGGAAAGGTCCTGCGAATTCGAGACGATGAGCTCACTGAGGCATCAAGCCTCTGGGAGCCAATAGAAGCGCGCGCGGAGAGTGGAGTCACCGAGACGCTGGATTTCGACGCCGGGGAGATCGCCGTCCTGCATGACGACGGGACGCTGCTTCACACCTTCGATCTGGAGCAGAAGACGCTGCAATTCACGCCCCTTGGGAACGGAGGTTTCTCCATCGCCCTCTCGGATCTCCTCTTCCAGGAAGAACTCGGACAGCAGTTGGCGCTGAGGAACGACGATGCCCTGGAGGTCGCCCTCCCCTTCCGCTTCCCATTCTACGGGCGAGGTCGAGATCGGATGTTTGTGAACTCGAACGGAACCCTCTCATTCGGCGGGCGGCGGCTCTCGCCCAATCCTTCGACGGTGAGCGATCTGCCCATGATCGCGGCGTTGTGGACGGATCTGGATCCGAGCACGCGAGGCGGCGTCTTCCTCCACGCCACCTCGGAACGCGTCGTCGTCACCTGGAACGAGGTGCCGCAGGCGCGCACATCGAATGTCAACACGTTTCAGATCATCCTCGAACGCGATGGGCGCTTCATGCTGAGCTTTCGTCGCGTGGACGCTCAGACGGGGCTGACGGGCGTCTTCAACGGGAACGTGCTCGCCCAAATCTTCTTCGGCCGCTCGGTGCACTTCTCGGACAGGCTCCCGCTGAGGGACTCCACGCTCCCGGCTGTGTACGAGCTCTTCGACGGCGTCTTTCGAGACGACCGGATCGCGCAGCGGTTCTATCAATCCCATGCGGACGATTTCGATATGCTCGTCGTCTTTGGCGCCAGCTCGATCCCTTACGACGTGACCGATGGTCCATTCGCCTATTACAAGCCGATCCGAAACGACGTCAACGGCATCGGGCAGAGCGTGGGGACCTTTCACGGTGGGCCTCGGGCCTTCGGCAGCCAGGGTCGTCTTCAGGGCTTTCTCAACATGAATAAGCTCTCGCGCTATCCGGCCGATCCCGAGCAGGTGTTTTACAACGGCGTCTACTCGGCGCTCACACTGCTGGCGCGAGAGACCGGGCGACGCTGGATCGCTTATGTGAATTTCAACGACGGTGGCGTCGAGAGCAGTGCCCTGCGCAGCCCCGCCAACGAGTGGAGCTTCTTCCTCGACACGGATGCTTCCGTCATGGGCGGGAACAATTGGGTGGACAACGGTGATGGGACGTTCGAGAGCTTGGAGGCGGCGCTGCGGTACAGCCCGCTCGATCAGTACCTCATGGGCATTCGCTCGCCCCGCGACATCTCCGACTTCTTTCTGATCATCCCTCCGGACGGCTATACGCGTCGCACTGTGAGCAGCCCGCCGGAGATCGGCGCCGTGGTTCCGGGCACACCGAAGATGATCACGCTGCAGCAGATCATCCAGGTCGAAGGCCAGCGTTCGCCCGCCTATCCCAGCGCGCCCACGGTCTTCCGCCAGGCCTTCATCCTCGTCGTGCCCAAAGGCGAGATGGTCTCCGTCAGTGATCTGGAGAAGCTGGACCGCCTCCGCACGGAGTGGGAGATCTTCTTCCGCATCGCCACGGGAGGACGAGCCCGGATCTCCACGCGGTTGAAGACGTCGCCCTGAACGAAAGGCCTGAAGGAGTATCGGCCAATCCTCCGCCTGCCGCCGATGCGCAGGAGATGGATTCGCCCGGCTCAGGATGCGGAGATCAAGCCTCGCAGGGAATCCCCCCTTTGGCCACGGCGCTTCCTTGACGAAGACGGGCGGACCAGGGAGAATTGAAGGCTCAAGCGCCAATTGGGGAGATGGGACATGTATCGAGGGCGCGAAGGGATGTGGTCGTGGATCCTGCATCGCGTGACCGGCCTGGGGATTCTGCTCTTTCTCGCCATTCACATCGTGGATATTTACCTGCTGGGATGGCCGGACCTGTTCAACAAGCTCCTCTTCTTCTATCGCCACCCGGTCTTTCGGGTGGGTGAGGTCTTTCTCGCGGCGGCCGCGCTCTACCACGCGCTCAATGGCATTCGCATCATGCTCGTGGACTTCTGGGTGGAGGGGACGCGGTTCCATCGCCAGATCTTCTGGGCGCAAATGGTGCTCTTTCTGCTCATCTGGATTCCAGCATCGCTGTGGATGCTCAGCCCAGTCGTCTTCGGGCGATGAGGAGGAGATATGTACGCGGGACGGGAGCGACCGACGGGAGGGTTTGAGCTCTTCGCCTGGTTCTTCATGCGCATTTCGGGACTCGTGTTGATCATCCTGGTGCTCGGGCACCTGGCCATCATGCACGTGATTCACACCGTGGACGAAATTGATTTCGATTTCGTCGCGAGGCGATGGGGGAGCCCGTTCTGGCGCACCTATGATCTGGTGATGTTGTGGCTGGCCCTCTTGCATGGCCTGAACGGGCTTCGGATGGCCATTGACGATTACGTGCATCGGCGGGGGTGGCGCGTGGTCTCGCTCGCGGCGCTGGCAGTGATCGGCTTCGTGCTCCTGGCGATGGGCACGCAGATCATCCTCACGTTCGAGGCCCCGACTGGGCAAATGGCATCCGGGCTTCCATGAAGGGAAGGGGGGGATCATGACGACCGTTCATCGGTATGATGCCGTGATCGTCGGTGCAGGAGGGGCGGGGTTGCGCGCGGCTCTGGAGGTCGCTCAGGCGACGCCGCGCGTGGCTGTCGTGAGCAAGCTCTATCCCATCCGCTCGCACACGGGCACGGCTCAAGGCGGGATCGGCGCCGCCCTGGGCAATATGGAGGAAGATCATTGGGAATGGCACATGTTCGACACGGTCAAGGGCAGCGATTATCTGGCCGATCAAGATGCCGTGGAGATCATGTGCCAGGAGGCGATCACGTGCGTCTATGAACTGGAGCATTGGGGCTTGCCCTTCGATCGCACGCCAGAGGGGAAGATCGCGCAGCGGCGCTTCGGCGGCCACACGCGCAACTTCGGAGAGGCTCCCGTGCGACGCGCCTGCCACGCCGCCGATCGAACGGGCCACATGATCTTGCAGACGCTCTACCAGCAGTGCATCAAGCACGAGGTCCAATTCTTCAACGAATTCCACGTCCTGGACCTGCTGCTGGAGGACAACATCTGTCGTGGTATCGTCGCCCTCTCCCTCGCGGACGGAGAGCTGCACGTCTTTCACGCGAAGGCCGTCTTGTTCGCGACCGGCGGGTTCGGCCGCATGTACAAGGTCACCAGCAATGCGCGCTCGCTCACCGGAGACGGCGTGGCCATCGCCTTGCGTCGGGGGATTCCGCTGGAGGACATGGAGTTCTTCCAGTTTCACCCGACGGGGATTTATAAGCTCGGCATTCTCATCTCCGAGGCGGCGCGCGGCGAAGGGGGCATCTTGCGCAATCGTCAGGGCGAGCGCTTCATGGAACGCTATGCGCCGACGCTGCTGGATCTGGCCCCGCGCGACATCATCTCCCGCTGCATGTACATGGAGATCCGCGAGGGGCGCGGCATCGAAGGGAAGGACTATTTGCATTTGGACCTGACGCATCTCGGGCGGGAGGTCATCGAGAAGAAGCTGCCCGACATCACCGACTTCGCGCGGACCTATCTCGGCATTGATCCGGTTCGAGAACCGATCCCGGTGCAGCCGACGGCCCATTACGCCATGGGGGGGATTCCGACCGATGTGCGCGGTCGCGTCATCCGGGATGAGAAGAACACGCCCGTGCTCGGCTTCTACGCGGCGGGGGAATGCGCGTGCGTCTCCGTGCACGGGGCGAATCGGCTCGGCACGAATTCGCTCGTGGACATTCTCGTCTTCGGGAAGCTGGCCGGTCGGCACATGGCCGAGTACATTCGCGGCGCGGATTTCGCCCCTCTGCCCAAGGAGGCCGATGGACCGGCGCGCGAGGAATGCGAGCGGCTGCTCACAAGTAATGGTGCGGAGTCGGTCGCACGGCTGCGCGAGACCTTGCAGCGCGAGATGATGGACAAGGCCGCCGTCTTCCGGACGCAGGAGGGCCTGGAGACGATGCTCGCCACCCTGAAAGAGCTGAAGGACCGGTATCGGCGCATCCGCTTGCAAGACAAGGGGAAGATCTTCAACACGGACCTTCAGGAGGCGCTCGAATTGGGCTATCTGCTCGATCTCGCCGAAGTGACGGTCGTCAGCGCGCTGGCGCGACGCGAGAGTCGAGGCGCGCATTATCGCGAGGACTTCCCCAAGCGCGATGATGCCCAGTGGCTCAAGCACACGCTCGCCTATCGCATCAACGGCGAATACGAGCTGCGCTACAAGCCGGTGGTGATCACCCGGTTTCAACCCGTCGAACGGAAATACTGAAGCGGAGAGGGCGTATGCGCGTGTTGATGAAGATCAAGCGCTTCAATCCGGAACGCGATCGGGCGCCTTATTGGGCGGAGTACGAGGTGGAGGTCGAGCCGGTGGATCGCGTTTTGGACGCGCTGGAGTATGTCAAATGGCACCTGGACGGCACGCTTACGTTTCGACGTTCATGTGCGCATGGCATCTGTGGCTCCGATGCCATGCTCATCAACGGTCGCAACCGGCTGGCGTGCAAGGTGCTCGTCAAAGACCTGGGGTCTCCCATCACGGTCGAGCCGCTGCGCGGCTTCCCCGTGGTCAAGGACCTGGTCGTGGACATGGAGGGCTTCTTCGCGAAGTATCGAGCGGTCAAGCCCTACCTCATCAATGACGAGCTGCCGCCGGAGACCGAGCGGCGGCAATCCCCTGAGGAACGCGCGCGCTTTGATGACACGACCAAATGCATCCTCTGTGGCGCGTGTACGACGGCATGCCCCTCGTTCTGGGCCAACGGTGCATACATCGGCCCGGCAGCCATCGTGAACGCGCATCGGTTCATCTTCGATAGCCGCGATCGGGGGGCGGCCGAACGGCTGGCCATCTTGAACACGCGCCTGGGCGTCTGGCGATGCCGCACGATCTTCAATTGCGTCGAAGCGTGCCCGCGTGGCATTGATGTCACGCGCGCGATCGCCGAGGTGAAGCGGGCTTTGCTCTTCTCCGGCACCTAGCGCGAGTTTCCCCGAAGGAGGGGCCGGGCTGAATGATCCCCCGCCTCCACCCCTCGGCCCCTCCATTTGAGCGCTCCGCGAACGCGTCTCACCGCACGATCTCCTCATAGGCCGAGCGGATGCGCTGTCGCTGCTCCGCGTGCTCCCGCTCCAGGTCCTCAGGTGAGGAGAACCCCAGCCACCTGGCCACCTCCTCGAGCAGGGCGCGATGAGTGGGCAGCGCATGCAGGGAACGCCCCCTCATCACGCGCAAGGCATGATCGAGCTGGCGGAGGAAGGTATACCCAGTCCCGAGACGCTCATATTGCGTCGGCGTGAGGACGCCGCATTCGTACAAATGGGCGATCAAGGGGATCGTCCCTCGCTCCTCAGGTTCAGGGATCCGGTGCTTCAATTGGAGGTATCGCGTGGCGAAGTAGACATCCATCATCCCGCCCTTGCCGAATTTGAAGTCTCGCAGGGAGGTGGGGCGAGCCTTCTCCCGCTCGATCCGATCGCGCATCTCGCGCACTTCGAGAGCGAGCATCTCGGGCGCCTTCGGAGCGGGACGCAGAATGAGCGCTTGGAGTTCCTCATGGACGCGGCGGCCGAAATCCGAATCCCCGACTACGGGGAAGGCTTTCAAATAGGCGAGCCGCTCCCACGTGGCCGCCTTCGTCCTCAAGTAGTCGCAAAAGGCCGACCGGCTCTGGGCCAGCGGAGACGCACTTCCCCCAGGCCGCAGGCGCAGGTCCACACGATAGAGATACCCCTCGTGCGTGATCGTCGAGAGAATGTGGATCACCAGTTCCACCATGTGCACGTAGGCTTCCTGCGCCGAGAGCGCGCGCACGGGGCTCGCCACCTGATCGTCATACACGACGATGAGGTCCAGATCCGAGCCGTAATCTACGCCATTATGGCCGAGTCGCCCGAGGCCGAGGATGGTGAAGACGGCGGGCGCATCGCCCGCGCCGTATCGGCGCTGCAACGTCCGCAGGGCCAATTCAGCGGCGACTTGGAGCGAAGCCGCAGCCAGCGCTGTCTGAAGCGCGTTGACCTGACGCAGCGCCATCCGGCCGACGACATCCTGATATCCGATGCAAAGCAGCTCTGCCGTCCACGCGCGGCGCAACGCGTTCATGGCGCGCGTCAGCTCCTCGGGTTCGTCCCCGCACTCGTCCAGCTCTTCCCGAAGGCGCCGCGCGTACCAGGCGCGATCGGGCGCGCGCGCGATCTCCGGGAAGTTCGAGAGCCGCCAGAACTGTTCGGGATGCCGGATCAGCAATTGGGCGAGGAAATCGCTCGCGCCGAAGAGGCCGAGCAGCGCGGGCACTTCCGCCAAGAGCGCGCGCACGGTCTCGACGCGCTCCGAAGGTCTGGCCGATCGCGCGGCGGACGGCGAGGCCGCCAGTTCAGCGATCCACGCGCTGAAGTTCGTGACGGCTCGATTCGGATTGAGCGCGCGCCGCACGCCTTCCAGGATCGGCCCCCTCGCCTCCGCCCAGCGCACGCCGGAATGCGGGAAGGCGCCAACGAGGCTGCGCCAGACGGCCTCGGCCCACGTCTCCGGAGAAGTCTCGGCCCGGACGCCCGGAGCCCCATGGCGCGCGCGCCGGAGTGGGGCTTTCTCGTGAAAGACGCGCTCGAAGATGGCGATGACATTCTGACGATGCCGCTCCAGATCGCGGAGCAGCTCCGAACCGTCGGCGTACCCCATGCGCCGGGCCAGAGGCCGCAACTTCTCCTCATCTCGCGGGACCACGTGCGTGCGCACGCCGTGCTCCATCTGCAACCGATGCTCGAGCGTCCGAAGGAAGATATAGGCCTCGGCCAACTGCGCCCGCTCCTGACCGGTCAACCATCCCTTATCCGCGAGACGCTGCATCCCGATGAGGATTTGCGGATGGCGCACCCAGGGATCGCGTCCGCCGTGATAGAGCTGGAGCGCCTGCACGATGAACTCGATCTCGCGGATGCCCCCGCGTCCGAGCTTGATGTCCACTCCATGGGGGGAGGCCCTCTCCCGATCCAGCCGCTCTTTGGAGGCGCGAATGTCATCGAGGATCTCGGCCAGAGGCTCCCGTCGGTAGAGCACATCGCCCACGCGCGCGAGGAGTTCCCGGACGAGCGCCTCGCTGCCGGCCGCGGCGCGCGCGCGGATGAGCGCCTGTCGCTCCCACTGGCGCGCCTCCGCGCGATAGTAGGCGACGGCCTCATCGAGCGTCACCACCAAATCTCCATCGCGCCCGCGCGGGCGCAGGCGCAGATCCACGCGATAGACGGCGCCCTCCGGACCAACACCGCTGATGAGGCGCGTGATCCGCGCGGCGAGCTTGGTGAAGAACTCCTTGTTCGTCATCTGCTGCGACGACGTCCGGCCCTCGCCCGAGTAGAGGTAGAACAGGTCAATGTCGGAGGCGTAATTCAGCTCCTGGCTGCCGAGCTTCCCCAGGGCGACGATGGCGAACTCGGCCTCGCGCAGACGGCCGCGCGCATCGGCGACTTCCGGCCGGCCATAACGCGCCACCAGGTCTTGCCAACTGCGCCAGAGCGCATGCTGCAGGAGGACATCAGCCAGGTCCGACAGCTCGCGCATCGTCTCGGCGAGCGTCGCCCGCCGCAAGCAATCCCGCGCGTAGATGCGCAGCAGCTCCCGCTGCTTGAATCGAAAAAGGACGCGCGCGTACTCCAGATCCGCCTGCATCGCGGCGAATCGCGCCAAGTCGGCGAACACCTCTTCCTTGGACTTGACCCGATCCAAATCCTCCGCGGCGAACCACTGGATATACTCGGGATGCGCGAGCAAGACGTCCCCAAGATACGAGCTGTGCGTGGCCAGGACCAGCAGATGCGCGAGCACCGTCGGCTGCGCGCGACAGAGAGGGATCACCTCAGGATGCTCCTCGCCGAGCCGCGCCAGGAACGTGCGCGCGATCTCCGGCGTCGGCAGGCTCTCGATGAACTCTTCCGAAAGTCGCACTGCCATCGCGCGAGCATCCCGCAGGGATTGTAAATCACCCTTCCGAGGGCTTTCAACGTGCGCGTTCTGGTCGGCCCGCGCCTTGTTCCCGCGCGCGCCCCCCGCCTATGATGAAGAAGCGAGGATCGAACCTGCTCCAGAGGCGGGGCATGGAGCCGATATCGGAGATTCGCACGTTGAGCGTTGAGGCGTCCGAGGCGGGGCAGCGGCTGGACGTGTATCTGGCCCGCGCGCTCGCAGCGTTGAGTCGCACGCGCCTTCAAACCCTGATCGAGGAGCAGGCCGTGCTCGTGAACGAGCGTCCGGCCAAACCGAGCTACAAGGTGCGCGCGGGCGATCGTATCGAGATCGAGCTGCCCCCTCCCCCGGCGCTCGATCTGCACCCGGAGCCGATCCCCCTCGCGATCGTCTACGAGGATGACGACCTGCTGGTGGTGGAGAAGCCGGCGGGGATGGTCGTCCATCCGGGGGCCGGGGTGTCTAGTGGAACCCTCGCTCATGCACTGTGCTTTCACTTCCAGCGCCTCTCGACCCACGGCGGAGCCCTTCGACCGGGGATCGTGCATCGGCTCGATCGCGAGACGTCGGGACTGTTAGTCGTGGCCAAGAACGAGCGCGCGCATGAGGCTCTCGCGGAGCAGTTCGCCCGACGCGAGGTCCAGAAGTTCTATCGCGCCCTCGTCATCGGACGCGTGGCTCAGCGCGAAGGGCGCATCGCCGCGCCCATTGGCCGACATCCCGTGCACCGCACGCGGATGGCCGTTCGCCCTCCCGGACAGGGGCGCGAGGCCCTCACCCTCTATCGCGTGCTGGAGTGGATCGGCGACTTCTCGCTGCTCAATGTGGAGCTGAAGACCGGCCGCACGCATCAGATTCGCGTGCATCTGGCCTCGGTGGGCCATCCCGTCGTCGGCGACGCCGTCTACGGACGCGCGCTGTGGACGAAGGTCAGAGACCCCGCGCTCCGTCAGGCCATGGCGCAGCTCGGTCGCCACTTCCTTCACGCCTACAGACTGTGCTTCCGACACCCGCGCTCGGGGGAGCCGATGGACTTCACCTCGCCTCTACCGGAGGACCTGAACGCCTTCCTCACCGCCGTGCGCGCGCGCGTGGGATCGGAGGCCTCCCGCTGAAGGCGCAGGATCACTCCCCCCGCGCGGCCGTCCGCCTCAGCGCGCGATCTTCACCTCCGTCCAATATCGGTCATACAGCAGCGTGGCCGGACCGACGTCCTGCAGATATTCGCTCTTGCGCAGCACATCGGGGGGGATGGAGAACACCGGATGGCGCTGCAATTCTTCGCGCAGCAAGGGCCGAGCAGAAGCGTTGGGCATGAGGTACATGATCTCGTTCATGTTCTCAGCGGCGACGACCGGATCCAGCAGATAGTTGATGAACTCGTGCGCCAGATCGGGACGGCGCGCCGAGCGCGGGATGCAGAGGTTGTCCACGATGAGCGTCGTCCCCTCGCGCGGGATCACGAACGCGAGGTTCGGATTCTCCCGACGCGCCCGGATGATCTGCCCATCCCAGGCCTGAGCAATCCACACTTCGCCGCTCAACAGGAGCTGATCGAAATTCGCACTGTCATACGCGCGCACGAGCGGCTTCTGCGCGAGGAGCCGATCGCGCGCCTGGCGAAGCTGCTGCGGATCCGTGCTGTTGAGGGAATAGCCCAGAAGCTTCAGCGCGGCGGCGAAGGCCTCGCGCATATCGTCGAGCATCGCGATGCGCCCACGCCAGCGCGCGTCCCACAGGTCAGCCCAGCTCTGGATCGGCTCGGCGATCTTGTCCGTGCGATAGGCGATCCCGGTGACCCCACGCGTGTACGGGAGCGAATAGGTGTTCGTGGGATCGAAGGGGAGGTTGAGCGCCACCGGATCGAGATGGCGTCGGTTGGGCACACGGGTCAGGTCGAGCGGCTGCAGCAGGTTCTCCAGAATGAGAATGCGCACCATGTAATCGCTCGGCACGATGAGATCGTAGGCGACCACGCCCGCCTGCAGCTTCGCCAGGAGCGCTTCGTTCGAATCGTAGGTCTCGATGTTCACGACGATCCCCGTGCGCTCCTCGAACTTCCGCACGACGCTCGGGGCGATGTAGTTGGACCAGATCAGCACGTTCAGCTCCGCACGCCCCCGCTTCGTGGCGAAGCCGCCGAAGGCGAAGCTCACAAGTCCACAGAGCAGGAGCCCGACCAGGATGAGGGACCCTCGCCCCATCCCCCGCCGTTCGATGCGAAAGGCCACGGCCATGAGCACGAGCGTGCTCACCAGCAGCAGCGTCGAGATGGCATTCACCTCGGGCGTGATCCCCGTCTTGATCATCGAGTAGAGGCGCATGGGGAGCGTCGTCGCACCAGCCCCGGCTACGAATGAGGTGATGACGTAGTCATCGAGCGAGAGGGTGAAGACCAAAAGCGCCGAGGCCGCGATCGCCGGGGCCAGCAGCGGCAGCGTGATCCTCCAGAACGCGCGCCAGGGATCGGCGCCCAGGTCGAGCGCGGCTTCCTCCAGGCGCGGATCGAGCGTGGCCAAACGCGCGCGCACGATGAAGAAGACGTAGGAGATGCTGAAGGCGACGTGAGCCAGCAGCACCGTCCCGAGCCCCAGCCGCAGCCCGATCCAGCCGAAGAAGGTGACCGACGCGAATCCCACGACAATCTCCGGCACGACGATGGGGAGCACAAAGAGCGCCTCCACGAGCGGGCGCGCGCGCCCCCGCCATCGTTCGACAGCGAGGGCAGCGCTCGTCCCCAAAAGCGTGGCCACAAGGGTCGTGAGCACGGCGATGAGCAGGCTCGTGCGCAGCGCGTCGAGCAGGAGCTGATTACTGAACGCCGCCTTATACCACTTCCAGGTGAATCCCCGCCACACGGCCAGCAGGCGCGAGTCGTTGAGGGAGAAGACGGCCAACACGAGGATCGGCGCGTAGAGGAAGAGATAGGTCGCGCCCATCCACACCATCAGCACCGGCGATGTCCTCCGGCGCTCGCTCATTGTCGCTCCTTCACGCCTGCTGCCCGCCAGGCCACCAGCAGCAGCGCGAGCACGGCGAGGATCAGCAGGACTGAGAGCGCCGATCCCATCGGCGGATTCCGCTGCACGAACTGATTCTGAATGACCGTGCCGAGCATCGCCGATTTCGCCCCGCCGAGAAGATCCGGCGTGATGAAGGCGCCCAGGCTGGGGATGAACACCAGCACGAGGGCCGTGATGATCCCCGGTCGCGTCAGCGGCACCACCACGCGCCAGAAGACGTGCCACCGATTCGCCCCCAAATCCATCGCCGCTTCAATCACCCGCACATCCACGCGCTCCAGGGCGACATACAGGGGCAGGATCGCGAACGGCAACTCGCCATACAGTTGCCCGATCACGACGGCGAAATCCGAGTAGAGGAGCCAGGAGATCGGGCGCTCGATCACGCCCCAGGTGAGCAACAGCGTATTCACAAACCCCTCGGCGCGGAGCAAGAACATCCACGCGTAGGTGCGCAGCAAGAAGCTCGTCCAAAAGGGGAGGATCGAGAGGACCAGCAGCGCGTGCTTCCACTTCGGGTTCACGCGCAGGGCGATGGCGTAAGCGACCGGATACCCGATGAGCAGACAGAGTGCGGTCGTCACCGCCGCCATCAGGAACGAGCGGGCGTAGATGGGGAAATAGAGCGGATCCAGGGCTCGCCGATAGTTCTCCAGTCCGAACCTCCAGTGCACGCCGCCATAGAGGCCGCGTTCAGCGAAACTCACGGCGATGATGAATCCCAAAGGAAGGAGCAGGACGAACACCAACCAGAGAACGGACGGAGCGAGCCATATCCAGCGGTTCGCCTCACTCCCTCGCGACGCCCTCATGGCGTCCTCACTGGGAGAGGACGACGATGCTCTCGCGCGCCCAGCAGAGGAAGACGCGTTGTCCGTCGCGGAAAGCTTCGGCTCGGGAGCCCGGACGATTCGGCTCGGTCACCAGGACGGAGTGATCCCCGACGCGCACGCGCCAGTGCGTGGCATCACCGAGATAGAGGCGCTCCTCGATGACCCCCTCCAGTTGCACCAGATCGGTCTTGCGCAGCGGTCGCGCGCGCAGAGCGATCTTCTCCGGACGGACGGCCACCTGCGCCCGCGAACCCTCCAATCGCCGCCCGTTGAGCGAGACGCGCACCGTCCGCCCGCACAAGGCCAGCAGCGCATCCCCGTTCTCGCGCGCCATGACCTCGGCCTCGAAGACATTGGCCGATCCGAGGAAGGTGGCGACGAATGCCGTCTCCGGATTCTCATACACCTCGCGGGGCGTACCGATCTGCTGCAGACGTCCCCCTGCGATCACGGCCAGACGATCGGACAGGGCCAGGGCCTCCTCCTGATCGTGGGTGACCATGAGAAAACTGATGCCCACCTCGCGCTGCAGGCGCTTCAGCTCCCGCTGCATCTCCTTTCGGAGCTGGAGATCGAGAGCCGCCAGCGGTTCGTCCAAAAGGAGCGCCTCCGGTTCCAGGACCAGCGCGCGCGCCAGCGCCACGCGCTGTTGCTCGCCACCGGACAGCTCATGCGGCCATCGCCGCTCATAGCCGGACAGACGCACCAGCTCCAGCGCCGCCGCCACGCGCCGCTCGATCTCTCGCCGCGGGAGTCGCTTCTGCTCCAGACCGAAGGCGACGTTCTTGTAGACGTTCAAGTGCGGGAAGAGCACATACTGCTGGAAGACCGTGTGCACGCGGCGCCGATACGGGGGGAGATCGGTCACGTCCTCGCCGCCGAGATAGACACGCCCTTCATCCGGCCGTTCCAGGCCCGCGATCACTCGCAGCAGCGTCGTCTTCCCCGATCCCGAAGGCCCCAGCAGCGTGAGGAATTCGCCACGCTCGACCTCAAGGGAGACGGCCTCAAGCGCCGTGACGACGCCGTAGCGCTTCGTCACGCCCTCCACGCGAATCGCACTGGTCGCGGTCGCCATCGTCCGTTCTTCGGGGGTATAAAATAGACGACACGCCCACGGCGCGCAAGACCTCGACACTCGCGCGCGCCCGCTTCCCGAACGGACTTCAGGGCGTCTCGCTGAATGCGCTCTCGATCAGCTCGCACAGGATGTGGCCGAGCGTGATGTGCACCTCTTGAATGCGCGGCGTCTCCTCGACGGGGACGATGAGGGGCACGTCCACAAGCGGCGCGACGAACCCTCCATCGCGTCCGAGCAGACCAATGGTGCGCAACCCCAGACGGCGCGCCGTCTCGACCGCGCGGACGACATTGGGCGAGCGCCCGCTCGTGCTGATGGCGACGGCGACGTCGCCCGGCTCCCCGAGCGCCTCGATCTGCCGACTGAAGACCTCCTCGAAGGCGACGTCATTGGCGATCGAGGTGAGGATCGAAGTATCCGTCGTGAGCGCCATGGCCGCCAGCGCCGGGCGCGCCCGCCGATAGCGATTCACCAACTCCGCCGCGATATGCTGCGCATCGGCCGCGCTCCCCCCATTCCCGAAGAGGAGGATCTTGCGCCCGGCTCGAAGCGCGGCGATCATCAGCTCGGCCGCGCGAGCCACGTCCTCGGCCCGCTCCTCGAAGAAGCGCTCTTTCACCCGAATGGACTCGCGGGCCAACTCCCGAATGCGTTCCACAGGCGTCATGCCATCCCCCCACCCGGCGCAGCTATCGGAAGATGTCGCGCCACGCCGCGACGCCCCCCCAGGTCACCCGCGCACCCGCGCGGAAATTGAGCTTGGGGGCGGGATAGCCGAAGACCTCGGTGTACCGCCGATTCAACACGTTCTCGACCACGGTCACGAGCGTCACCCGAGCATGGACCCGATAGTGCGCGCTCAGGTCCAGCTTCTGATAGCCCGGATTCAGATTCCGATTCGGCAAGAGCATCGAGGGACCGAAAAAGGGGTCCGACAGGAAGGTGCTCGTGTCGCGGCGACCGACGAAAGACCCGGTGAGCACCAGGCTCCAGCGCGAGCGCGACCAGGCCAGCAGCAAGCTCCCCGTATGTGGGGCGCGCTGAAACGGGCGCGCGCCCACCAGCGGAGCGAACGCTCCGATCGGGATTCCGGGGAAGGCGGGATTGAGCGTCGGGCGCAGCGCGTCGCTGGAGAAGGAGCGCAGGACGCGCGCATCCAGATAGGTGTACGTCCCCCGCGCCATCAGACCACGACCGAAATCGGCCGTGAGCTCGATCTCGGCGCCACGCGCGCGAAACGTCTGCGCGTTCACGTTCGCCCCAAAGGGCGTCGCCTGCGCCACCTCCATCGGAATGCCCAGTTGCACCAGAGCCGACCGTGAGAGGAACTCGATCACGTCCTCGAATCGGTTGTGGAAAAGGGTGAGCGACAGACGCGCGCGATTCCAGGCGAAATTTTGATCCACCCCGAGGTCGAACGCGCGATTGCGCTCCGGCCCGATGGGCGCGATCCGAAAGCGCGCGATCAACGCCTGACCGGACGGCCCCAGATCGCGCAACATGGCGAAGAGCGACGATCCCTCCTGGAAGATGTTCGGCTCCTTGATGCCGGTGCCGAAATAGAACCGCACTTTCGTCTCGTTCCACCATCGCGAGGGCTCCCCGCGCCGGAGCACGTACGCGAGCGAAACGCGCGGGTTCGCCTCGAATCCAAACACGGCGTTGTCCTCAAATCCTATGCCCGCCGCCACGAACAGGCGGGCAGCCAGATTATACTGCCCCTGCAGGAAGTAGCTGAAATTGTCGCGGGAGACGCGCCGCGCGCCGGATCGGCCGCGCTCGTTCTCATATCGAAATCCGAACACACCCAGGAGCGATTCCCCCACGCGGACCTCCGATTGCGTCGAGAGCGCTTGTCGCACCGTGTCGGTCACAAACGTCTGCGGGTATGAGCCGCCGAAGTCCAAAATGGCACGCCCGCTCACGCGGAAGCCGTTCCCGCCCACGATGGTGATCGGAGCACCGAGATAGACGGGACCGAAGCCGAAGGGATCGAAGGGTTCGCCCGTCGGCGCGGGATTCGTCGAGCGGCTCATCGAGTGGACCGAGGAGAAACGGATCTGATTCTGCCACCGACGCGTCGTGTGATGCCGTCCGCTGAGGATCACATAGGTCTCGCGCCCGCGTGTGGCCGAATCATCGGGGATGCCATAGAAATCGAGCGCGTTCGGCGTGCCGAGCGCCATCACCGTATGCCGGAGCACGAGGCGGACCTCCGACGACGCGCTCGGTTGCCACCCGAAATTCCCCACGTAGGTGCCGTTGTGGTACGCGTGGTTGGGCAGGTGATTGTCCGTGTCATACCGGCTGAAGCTCGAGGAATAATCGAACGCGCGCACGGCGCCCAGCAGCGACGCCTCTTGGCGCACACTGTGATAGCTCCCCCCCTCGACCGCATATCGAACGGTCGGGATTCGCGCGTATTCTCGCCCGCGGCGGGTGAAGATCTGGATGACGCCGCTGACGGCATCCGAGCCGTAGAGGACGCTGTTGGGATTGCGCATGACCTCGACGCGCTCAATGTGCGTCCCCAGCAGCGTGGAGAAATCGAAGAAGCCGCCGATCTGATTGATGGGCGCTCCATCGAGGAGCACCTTGGTGAAGCTGCTGTTCCCCCCCCGTAGGAAGAGACTGGTCAATCCCCCACGTCCTCCCGTCTGCGTGATCTGGAGACCAGGAAGGGTCCGCAGCAGCTCGAGCAGATGCACCTTCGCCTGCGCGCGAAAATCGCTCTCGTCGAGCACAGCGAGGGCCGCGCCCAGTTGCGCCCGAGGGACCTCGGTCGCCGTCGCCGTCACGACGATCTCCTCTCGAAGCGGGCCGACCGAGAGCATGACGTCCAGGACGCGCACGGCGCCCGCCGGCAGGAAGATGTCCCGAATCTCGCGTGGGGCGAACCCCTGGCGCTCCACGCGAAGCTGATAGAGGCCGCTCGCCAAGTCCGCGAATCGGTACCGCCCATTCTCGTCCGAACGCACCTGCGCGAGGATCCGTCCGTCGCGCAAGAGCGTGACGGACGCGTCCGGAATGACGGCGCCGAGCGGATCGGTGATCCGACCTTCGAGGACGCCGCGCGAGGAAGCGGCGAACGCCAGACGATCCCCCGAGAGCGGCCATCGCGGGAGCGCCTCAAAGAGCGGGAGGATGCTCCCGATGAAGATGCCCAGTGCGACGATCTCAAGACGGCGCGATTTCAACAGACCCCCTCTCTGCATCGTCTGCTCCTCCAGGATGGAATGAGGCTGGCCCCTGCCACGGCGGCCGCACGTCCCCCCTCGAAATCGTGATGCGCGGCGATCCGCTCACGGGGTGGCGATCCACAAGAGATCGCGTCCCGAAGGCGTGCCAGAGCCGCTCTTCGGTCAGCACCTCTTCGGGCGAACCGAAAGCGAGCGAACGCCCATCCCGCAGCATGAGGACGCGGTCGGCGAATTCGGCGACCAGATTCAGATCATGCGCGACGAAGATCGAGCTGAGGGCGCGACATCGGGTGAGCTCCCGAATGAGGGTGAGCATCTCGACTTGAAATCGGAGATCGAGGTTCGACGTCGGCTCGTCCAGCAGGAGCACGCGCGGCTCCACGGCGAGCGCGCGCGCCAGGATGACGCGCTGCCGCTCGCCCCCGGAGAGTTCGGTGATCCAGCGATCCCGGAATTCCACCGCGCGCGTCAGGCGAAGGGCCGAGAGCGCACAGCGAATATCCGCCTCGCTCTCGAAGCCGAATCCGTTCGAATATGGGAACCGCGCCTGCAGGACATATTCGAGCACGGTCATCCGAAAGCCGATCTTCGGATCCTGCGGGACGACACCGAAGATCCGGGCCAGCTCGCGGGGAGAGAAGTGGGCGAGCGGCTTCCCCTGCCATCGAACCTCACCGCGCTGCGGAAGGACGAGACCGCGCAACACGCGCAAGAGCGTCGTCTTCCCCGAGCCGTTGGGGCCGATCACAGCGACCAGCTCTCCCGGGGCGACCGCGAGCGAGACCTCAGACAACACGGGCCGAGCCCCACAGACGACCGTGACGTCGCGAGCCTCGAGCACGGCCTCACACCCTCCGCAACAGCGCGATGAAGATCGGCACACCGAGCATCGCCGTCACCGCCCCGACCGGCAGCTCGCGCGGCGCCAGCGCCGTTCGCGCCAGCGTATCGGCGAGCGTCACCAGGATCGCTCCCGAGAGCGCGGCGGCCGGGATGACCAGGCGATTATCGGCCCCCCAGAGCAGACGCACCAGATGCGGCACCACGAGTCCGACGAAGCCGATGGCTCCAGCGACCGAGACGATCGCACCCGCCAGCAGCGAGGCCACGAAATAAGCGAGCGTCTTCACCCGCTCCACCTCCACGCCGAGCACGCGCGCTTCCTCCTCCCCCACCATGAGGAGATTCAGCGGGCGCGCCTGCATGTAGGCCACAGCGGATGCAGCGACGACGATCCCGATCACGAGCGGGAGCACTCCATCCCCGACCCCGCTCAAATCGCCCATCATCCAGAAGACGAGGCCGCGCAGATGCGGACTCGGCACCAGAGCGAGCACCAGCGCGATCCCCGACCACAGGAGCGTGGCGATGATCACGCCGGCCAGTACCAGGCGCTCGGTGGCCATCCCCGTCCGACCGCGACTCATCGCGTAGACGAGCGCCGTCGTGAGCGCTGCTCCCACGAAAGCCAGTAGCGGACGCGCCCACAGGACATCCCCCCATCCCACGATCGCGACGATCGCGCCCAAGGCAGCCCCGCCGGAGATGCCGAGCACATACGGCTCCGCCAGAGGATTTCGAAGGAGCGCTTGCAGCAATGCTCCGGCGATGGCCAGCGCCGCTCCCGCGGTGAGCCCGAGCACGACGCGAGGCGCGCGGATCCTCCAGATGATGACATCCGCGGCGGTCAACTCCTCAACGCGGCCGAACAGATGCGCCCATAGGACGCGACCGACGATCGCTCGCGGAACCGGCTCGCTCCCGAGATGCAGGGCCAAGAAGGCCACGCCGAGCGCGAGCGCACCGAGGACGGCGCACACCAGAGCGACCTTGCGCGGCGTGGCCGGGCCGCGCTCGAAGAGAACGCGAAGGCGGGGACGAGGCGATCCCCCCTCCAGGCGCGTGGGAGGATCTATCACGAGGGTCTGCGGACGCTCAAGCGAAGGCGCCGGGTGTCGGCGAATCATCGGAATGCCTCCGGATGAAGCACGCGCGCCAGCGCCTCTACCCCCTCAATGAGACGCGGGCCGGGACGCATGAGCAGGTCATTGTGGATCACATACACGCGCCCCTGCCGGAACGCGGGCGTTGTCTCCAGCTCCGGCCAGCGCACGTTCGCGAGCCGACGCGTGATCGGCTCACGCGAGGGAAGAATGATCACCTCCGGGGCGCGAGCGACCACGGTCTCCAGGCTGTACGGCGTCCATTCCCGCTCGGCATCCGCCGTGATGGACTGCCCGCCAGCTTCCTGGATGAGATCGGTCATGAAGGCGCCGCGCCCGGGGACAATAAGGGGATCGCGCTGAACGACCATGAGAACGCGGGGACGCGGTCGTCCCCGCACGCGCGCGCGCACGCGCTCCAGACGCGCCCGCAGTGCGCGCACCACGCGTTCCGCCTCCGCGCGACAGTCCATGATCGCCCCCAAATGTTCCAGCGAGCGGAAGACGTCCTCGACGCGCTCGACATCCACGACATACAGCGGGATGCCCACGGCCTCCAGTCGCCGCGCGAAGCGCTCCAGTTGCGTCGCGGTCGAGAGAATCACCAGATCCGGCTGCAAGGCGAGGATGCGCTCCAAACTGGGATTGAGCACATCGCCCACGCGTTCCTTCTCGCGCGCCGCTGGCGGGTAATCGCAGTAGCTGGTCACGCCCACGATGCGCTCTTCCACGCCGAGCGCGAAGAGCATCTCGGTGACGCTCGGGGCCAGCGAGATCACGCGCCGCGGATGTCGCGGGATGGCCACCCGCCGACCGATCTCATCGGTGACGAGCTGAAGACCCGTCGAGCGAGGAGCAGACGAGGGTGAGGACGAAGACCGGCAGGCCCATGAGGAGAGACTCAAAAGGGAGAGGAGAAAGAGCAGAAGAACTCGCGTTGTCCTTGGCATCCCAGCGTCACCTCGCGCCAGTTTCTGCCACACGCGAGCGGGCAGGTCTCCTGACTGAGTCCCTGGCTCATCCACGCGATGAGCAGGTCGAGCGCCTTCCCAGCCGTCGCCGGCCAGTGGCCTGAGTGCCGACCATGCGGGACATCACAGTGGCGAGGGCCGTGCCGGACTTTCACCGGACTTCCCTATTCTCCCGAAGCGCCCTCATGCCTGCAGGCCCTTCGGGCACCCGCCGCGCTGTGAAAGAACCTCTCGATCAGGGGGAGAGAATAGCACCCCACGAGCGCAGGCGTCAAGCCGCCTCTCGCGCAAATGGGGGAAGAGTCACTGGGAACACAACAGGACGAAGCCAGATTCGGATCACACCTTGGGCCTCGCTCTGGCCCCTGGACTTCCAGACTGAGTGGCCCGCTGCGGTCGCGGTCCGACGATCTGCCCTTCGATCCGATGCTCAACCCCGCCTTGGCGCTCAATCAGACGAGCCTTAACCACGCTCCATGAAGGGTGGCGATACTCGAAGTAGAAGTGGCCATGGGAATCCACACCAATGAGGCGGCCCAGTCCAGGAGCAGGCACGGGAACCTCAAGAACGCGACCCTCAGGTGAGATCAAGAGGATGACGCTTTGAAATCTCCCGGTCGGAGCCTTTCGCATGACGTTCAGGACAACACGGTCGTTGAAAGCCGCCACACCTTCCACAACGTCATCCTCAGAGAGGAACGGGCGTTGAGCTTCCACACGACTGCCGATCATCGCGCTGGAGAGCCTTCCAAGATCAAAGGTCGCGTGCAGACGAGGCACACCTCGATCAACGGCGAAGACCTGAAGCGGGGAGAGGAAACGGTCCGGAGGCATGGGACGATTGGGATAGAGAAGAAGGCGATCCCGGTCAAAGGCCAGAAGAGAGCGAGATGCCGCTTGAACCCTCCGATTCAGAGGGAGAGAGTCCTCCCATGATCCGAAAGCGGCTACCTCGCGCCCATCCGGAGCGAAGACATGAACGATCGTGCCATCCAAGTGCTCGAAGCGGGCCTCTCGCCCATTGTGAACGTGAAGGCCAACGGCATAAATGAAGCCGGCCGCATCCACGAGGAGAAGATCGGCCTGGAGCGTCGGGGTCTCAAGAGTGCGGATCTGTTCCCCCTCAGGTGAAAAGATCCGGATGAGGCTTCGAGCGTCCTCCATGCCCCAAAGGTAAATGCGGCTCTGCCGGTCCACAGCGATGGCCAGAGAGGAGAAAAACGGGCTCTCCACAGTTCGCAGAATGCGCCCTTGCGGGCTGATCGCTGTAAGTCGGCCCGGACCAGTCAAAAGGCCATGCGCGCGTTGAACCTCGTAGAGATAAAGGTTACCGTCCCCGCCCAGGAAATATCGAAAAACAGAGTGCTCGCTGAAGCGAGGCCCGGCCAGGCTCCATTCCTCGACGAATGCGAGGTCCTTAGCCGATGCGTGAAGAGACAACAAGAGCGCCAGAGCCACGAACGTGCTCATAATCGTCCTCCTTCACACAGGGATACACGGGATCTGCTCAGAAGCCCCCCATCACCCCATTCTTCTGAAGGCGGCCGACAGCTCGGCATAGCGACACAGGTGTTGATGTAGACCAGTTGATCACAGTTACCGTCATTATCGCAGCAATAACACTCGAAAGGACCACCAGTTGGTTTGCAATTCATTTCGGGATAAGGCGCCCTTGCGCACCACTGATCCCAACAGTTCTCAGGATCACAGGCCCACGCCCCTTTGCACTGATACCCGCATCCCCCTTCTCCGTACCATTGGGCCTTTGAAGAGAGTGGGATCGGAACCGCGAGGGCCAGAAAGGTGAAGACCAGAAGCCACTTCCCTCCGCCGGGGGTCGAATGCCGAGGCCGAAGGCTCATCATCTCTGCCCTCCTCATCGAGCTTCCCCTTGCAAGCACTATTATACTGTCTGTCTGTCAAGCCCCGTATGAATTCCCCACATCCAGCCTTCGGATTGGGATTGCCGGAGGAAGGGGGGTGGAGAGGATCGGCCGAGAGAATGATGAGGGCACCCTCGTGTTGGAGAAGAGGAGCCTGTCGGCGAATTCCCGCACAGGGGGTCGTGCCTCAGCGTAAGATTTCCACCCCCATGCAGTCCAGGCACCTCGCCCTCCCGTATGATTCGGCGAAAGGAGAGGACATCCCGCTGCGCGAGTCCGCCTTCGGGCCTTCAGATCGCGCGGGCGAGCTGGGCCGCTCGCGTCCGCGCCCTTTGGAGGTGAGCGCGGAGAAAAAGCGGGTTTACAAATTTCCCGAAACGGAAGGCGTCGCGCGGGCATCTAAGCGGGTGGCAATGAAGAGGTGCGAGACGATACGACGAGGAGGCGAACGATGCTCTGGGAACGAGTCGCTCACGTGCTGGCACCGCATGTGGCGGTGGATTTGGGGACAGTGAATACGCTCATCTATGTGCGGAATCAAGGGATCGTACTGGCCGAGCCGACGGCCATCGCCGTGGATCGCACCGATGGAAGTGTTGTGGCCGTCGGGCGCGACGCCCTGAGCATGCTCGGGCGCGAGCCGCGCGAGATCGTCGTGCATCGTCCGGTTCGATCGGGCGTCGTGGCCGATTACGAGCTGACGGAGAAGCTGCTGCGGTGTTTGCTGGAACGCGCCTTGGGCTACCGATTGCGCCCTTGGGTCTTCCCGCGCCTGGTGATGGGCACGCCGAGCGTCTCCACGTCCATCGAGCGGCGCGCGCTTCTGGAGGCCGCCCGTCGCGCTGGAGGGTTTCACACGATCCTCATCGAGGACGGGATCGCCGCGGCGTTGGGCGCGGGGGCGCTGGCGCACAACGGTCAAGCGAGTCTCATCGTGGACATCGGCGGCGGGACGACCGACATCAGCCTCGTCACGGCCTCCGGCCTGATCGCGGCGTACTCCCTGAATGTGGCGGGCATCGCGATGGATCGCGCCATCGGCGACTACGTGCTGAAGCGCTACGGGATGATGGTGAGCGAGCAGATGGCCGAGGCGATCAAGATCACGATTGGTGCAGCACTTCCCCGAACGCCCGCTCGGCACATGGTGGTCGCGGGGAAGAACGCCCATACGGGTGCCCCGTGTGAGATCACGCTGACCAGCGATGAAGTCTTCTCCATCCTGAACGGCCTGGTGGAGACGATCCTTCAAGGCGTGCGCTTCATGCTCGAACGGATGTCGCCGGAGACGGCGGCCGATCTCTGCGCGACGGGCATCACACTGACGGGCGGAGGATCGCTGCTCACCGATCTGGATGTGCGATTTCAGCAGGAGTTCGGCATCCCCGTCTTCCGGGCGGAGCATCCCCTGGAGTCGGTCGCGCTCGGCCTCGGATCCCTGCTCGAAGAGCCCCTGTGGTTGGAGCACTTCCGCTCTGAAGAGGAAGAGGTCGAATGGATGACCGAGATGGAGCCCTTCCCCGGCGCCGCCCTCGCCCAATGGGGAGGGAGATAACGTGACTTATGGAGTGATCTCCAGATGGGGAGAGATGCGCTGGCGGGTGATGAGCAGATCCTCCTTGTGTTTGATCATGTCCTCGCGCGTATACCACGCCAGCTCGAAATTCGGCCCCATGGTGATGGCATCCTTGGGGCACGCCTCTTCGCAGAAGCCGCAGAAGATGCACTTCCCGTAGTCAATGTCGTAGACCTTCGCGTAGCGAATATCCACGCCGATGCGCTCGGGATATGGGCGCAAGTCTTCCGCTGCCTCGATATAGATCGCATCGGCCGGACAGGCGATGGCGCAGAGGAAGCAGGCGACGCACTTCTCGCGCCCGTTCTCATCCACGTGCAGAATGTGCTGGCCGCGAAATCTTCGCTCCAATCGCACCGGCTCGTCCGGATATTGGATCGTCACGCGGTCCGGCAGATGCCGGAATGTCGTCGCCAACCCTTGCGCGATCGCCTTGACGACATCGAGAACCTTCATGATCCCTCCTCTCGCCCTAGCTGAAGGGTAGAGTATACCACGGAGCTCATGGCGTGTCATCGAACGCGGTGCGCGCTCAAGAAGAGGTCCGGCGCGATTTCGAAGAGCGCCAGAGGAGTCCGAGATGGTGCGCGTGACAGATGGCGACAGCCAGGGCGTCGGCGACATCATGCGGCTCTGGAGGCTCGGGGAGATCGAGCAAGAGGGCGACCATGCGCTGCACCTGCTGCTTCTCGGCGCGGCCATAGCCGACGGTCGCGCTCTTGACCTCCAGCGGCGAATATTCGTAGACGGGCGCTCCGGCCCGCGCGGCCAACAGCAGCACCACGCCGCGCACGTGCCCGAGCTTGAGCGCGCTCTTGGGGTTGACCGCTGCGAACGCCTCTTCCAGAGCGACGGCCTCCGGACGCCAGCGATCCAGGACGTCCTGAAGGCGCTCGGCGATGTAGAGCAATTTTTGAGCGAAGGGGCGATTGCGCGGAGGGCGAATGGCACCGCTTTCGACGAGCCGATGGGTGTGGCCATCGGTCTCGATGACGCCATAGCCGGTCGTCTCGCTGCCCGGATCAACGCCCAGAATCCGCATCTTCCCCCCTCGGCGAAGGGAGGATTCTACGGGAGGGGGGAACAGATGAGCAAGTGACGGAAGGGCGCCGCCGATCCACCGTGCTTCCCGGCGACTTCGTCACGCGCTTGACCGCGCGAGCCGCCTTCGGCCTATACTTCATCCCCGTGCCTTCAGAGACTCGATAGGAGGAACAGCGGATGAATCCGGCGCACGTGCATCTTCTGCTCAATCACATTCCGGTTGTCGGCATCTGGCTGGGCATCGCGCTATATGTGGTGGCGCTCGCGAGGAAGCCGGAGTGGCGCCCACTCAGCCTGGGCGTCTTCGCGCTGATGGCTGTTCTGACGATCCCCGCTTACTTGAGCGGCGAACCGGCTGAGGAAATGATCCACGGGTTCCCCGGCGTCTCCGAGGCGACCGTTGAAGCGCATGAGGAGGCTGCTGTGCCCGCGCTCATCGCCATGCTCGTGCTGGGTGCGGTCGCCGCGGGAGGGCTCATGCGCTTTCGCGCAGCGACATCGTGGTCGCGCGGATACGGATGGATCGTCCTCATCCTCGCGCTCATCGCCGGGGGGCTGATCGGTCGGACGGCGAATCTCGGGGCGCACATTCGGCACCCGGAGATTCGCTCGGCCACACCCGCGGGAGCCGTGGAATCGGGCGAGACGCACGAGTCCGAGGGGTGGGAGTCCCGATGACGGGCGTCGTGAGGCGCGCCCCTCCTCACACGTGCAGCTCCACGATGTCCCCCTCTTCGAGGACGTGATCGCGGTGGACGAGCTGGCCATCGAACTTCCCCGCCCCCCAGATGCGCGCGTACTTCAGGCGCTGGACGAAGTCCCGATGAATCGCGCGCGCGATGTCGGCGACCGTGCTCCCGCGTTTGAGCACAAAGGGGGTCGTCAGATCGGGTTTCTTCCCCGGCTCCTTCGTGTAGACACGGATGATGCCCAGCAAGTCGTAGACCTCGCGACGAAGCGGCTCCAGATTCTCCCCCGTTCGGGCGGAGACGGGCAGCACGCGAAAGCGCGCGCCGAGCCATTCGCGCACAAGCTCCAGCGTCTCCCGCGCGCCGGGGAGGTCCGACTTCGTGCCGATCACCAGAGCGCGCTTGACAGGAGATGCGCGCCCGCCTTCGGCTGTCGAGAGCGGATCCAAAGCCGACGGCGTGCGCAGATGCAGATTCGCGCGCTCGAGCAGCAGCAACGTCTCCTCGGCTTTCGTGAGCACATCATCATCGGCGAGATCGAACACCAGCAGCGCGGCATCGGCCTGGCGCACGAGTGCCAGCATCCAGGGCTCGGTATAGGAGGGAGCCAAGGGCGGCATGTCCACAAGCTGAATCTGCACGTTCTCGAACTCCATCATGCCGGGCAGGGGCACGCGCGTCGTGAAGGGATAGTCGGCGATCTCGGGCGTCGCGTGCGTCAGGCGGGCCAGCAGCGAGGATTTCCCCGAGTTGGGCGGGCCGACGAGCACGACCTGCCCCGCCCCTTCTCTCTCGATGTGATAGAAGGGCTTGCGCCGAGCCGTGCCGGGTCGTCGCTCCGCTTCTTGTCGGAGTCGCGCGATTCGCCGGCGGATGTCGGCCTGCATCTTCTCGGTCCCCTTGTGCTTGGGGATGGTGGCGAGCATCTCCTCGAGGGCGGCGAGCTTCTCCTCGCGCGTGGTCGCCGCGCGAAACTTGCGCTCGGCCTCCAGATATTCGGGCGTCAGATTGGCCGGCATCCTGACCTCCGCGACAGGCATCGGCCCCATGAAAAGCCGGACCTTTCATGGGGCGCTCTCACCGCATATTATACCAAGATGCCGGGGCGACGTTCGCCGGCGGCCTGGATGGAAAGTGCGCACGTCAGCGGGAGGAACCGATGAATGCCCTCATCTCGAAGGTGCTGCACGAGGCGATCCGGGAGAAGTTCTGGTATGTGGCGGAAGACAGCCGGGGCGTCTCTCGAATCTTCTTCGATAGCGGAGCGGGAAGCTTGGTGCTCAAGTCCGCGCATGCGGCCATTGAACACGCATCGCGCCTCAGCTCCTACGGCGGCGGTGGCTTCCCGGATTCGCAGTGGGTGGACGATATCGTGGCTCAGGCGCGCACGGCTGTCGCCGACCTCATCAACGCGCCCTCGCCCGAGCAGCTCTTCACCGGAGAATCAGCGACGGCCGTCCTGCGGCGCCTCGCCGAAGCGATCCTTCCCGCGCTGCCGGATCGGAGTCGAATTCTCATCTCGGCGACCGATCACAACGCCAACGTGGACCCGTGGCGACAGACGGCCGCGGTGCTCTCGGCGAAACAGCTCGATGTTCAGCTTGTGCGCTTCGATCCGAAGACGGGGACGGTGGACCTCAACCACCTGGAATCGCTCGCCGATCCGCGCGTGCGCGTCGTCGCCGTCGCTCACGCCTCGAATGTCCTCGGCGCGGAGAATCCGCTCCGGGAGATTCGCCAACTCCTGCAGCGCGCGGCTCCTGACGCCTGGCTCATCGTGGACGGCGTGCACTTCATCCCTCATGGCCCGGTGGATGTGCAAGCGATCGGGGCTGATGCCTATGTCTTCTCCAGCTACAAGATCTTCGCCCAGCGCGGATTGAGCTGGGCATATGCGAACGAAGCGATCCTGCGGCTCCCGCATTACAAGCTGACGCCAGCTCCGGATCGGCCGCCGGAGAGCTGGGAGTGGGGCTTCCGGAATCCGGCGGATTTCGCCCCGATCATCGAGGTCGTGGACTACCTCGCCTGGCTGGGGCGCGAATGCTTCCCGATCGCCGCTTCGGAGACGGGGGACCGACGACGCTGGGTTCGACTCGGTCAGCAGGCCATCCGCCAATACGAACATGAGCTCGTGCGCGCGATGCTCGACGGCGTGGAAGGAACACCGGGCCTACGCGCGCTGGAGGGCGTGACGCTCCATGGGATCAGCGAGCCCGAGCATTATCATCTGAAGGAGCCGACCTTCAGCTTCACCGTCGCCGGATGGTCGAGCGAAGACGTCGTCGCCTGGCTTTGGAACCGCCATCGGATCGCCGCGCGCGGCGGGGATCACTACGCCCTGGAGACCCATCGGCAGCTCGGCGTGAGGGAGAGCGTGCGCGCCTCGCTCGCACACTACAACACGGTTGAGGAGGTTCGCCGCTTCCTTCAAGCGCTCGCCGAACTCCTGGCTGAGAAGGTGAGAGCATAAAGGGCTTCACCGGGGCGCGACCCACAAGGCGTGCGAGCCCGCGCGGAAGATCGCCTTGACTTTCCCCTGCGGCTCGTAATACCATGCCGGAGACGTGACGCGAAGCGACGAAGTGAGCGAGAACGTCGCGCGCACGATGCGATCGGGCGCGAGGCCTTCCACATCAGGCCTCATGCGGTATGGGCCTTTGGCAGAAGGGCGGAAACGCGAAGACGGGAAGCGAGGACAGGACGAGCGGACGCGGTGGAGGCAAGGGGGTATGGCGCGAAAGCCGGTGGCGCTTGCGCTCCTGATGATGTGCATCGTCCAGGCCCCGTTTGTGAGAGCGAATGTTCCCCATGGGTCGGCGAGAGGTCGCGCGGTCCCGGTGGGCGAAGTCGTCGCTCACGGGCACGTCTTCGTGAACGGGGTGCGGGTGACCTCGGGGAGCACCGTCTTCGAAGGGGGAAGGGTGCGCACGTCCGCCGGAGCGAACGCGATCCTCATGCTCCGAGCCGGAGCGGGCGTGATCGCCATACTGCCCGAGAGCGAAGCGGGCGTGGGCACGGCTGGCGGCGTCTGGACGATCGAGCTTGCGCGCGGGACGATCCTCATTCGCGCGCGCCAGGCGACGGAGGTGCTCTCCGGGCGCGCCCGCGTGCGCGCGCCGCAAGGGAATTTCTACCGCGTCACCCGAAGCGCCGATGGGGTTCACGTGGAGGCTTTGGAGCAACCTGCGACGGTTCAGGTGGGCGGTCAGACGTTTCCGCTTGCCGGCGGCCAGTCCCTGCTTCTTCGAGAGGACGGCGCCGTGGTCGCTGCAGCGACACCGTCGCCGCAGTCGCCACGCGCGCGTCGCCGCGTCGTGATTCCCGCTCTGGTGATCGGCGCCCTCGCCGTGACGCTGGCACTGACCGTCGCGCGGGGTGAGCGATCGAAGGTCGTCAGCCCCGTCGCGCCGCAACGATGAGCGCAACGGCCCCGGATGCGCACCATGCGCTTTCCCCTGCCGAGACGCTCACAATCGAGAGTACACTGGATGAGGCCGGAGGCTTCTGCCCCCCCTCCCGCCGACCATCAGGGGGGGATGTGTGTGGTCCTCGCTCTCTCCTCATGGCGCGCGCGCGCCTTCTTTCTGCTGATGTGGCTGGGGGTTCTCGGCTACGGATTCCACGGGCTCGTGCGGGAATTTCGCGGGCACGCGCGCGCGACGCTCTTTCAGGACGTCGAGGGCCTGGAGGAAGCGCTGCGGTTCATCCCCGATGCGCCGGAGGTGCACGAGCGGTTGGGGATGATCTATCTTCTGGACCCGGCGCATTTCGATCCCGCTCGGGCAGCTTCGCATTTCCGTCGCGCTCTGGAGCTCTCGCCTCGGGACGCGCGCCTGTGGATGGGACTGGGGCGCGCCTGCGAAGCCCAGGGTGATGCGGATCACGCCGCGTGGGCGTATCGGCGAGCGATGGCCTTAGCCCCGCATCATTTCCGTCCGCGATGGCTGTACGCCAACTTCCTCTTGCGGAGCGAGCAGACGGAAGCCGCCATCGCGCAACTTGGCCTGTTGGTCGAGGCCACGCCGGACGTAGTGGAGAACATCTGCGACCTGATCTGGCACACGCGCGAGGGGGATGCGGCGCTGCTCGTCCGCCTGGCCGCGGGGCGTCCCGCGTGGATCGGGGCCAAAGTGAGCGACTATCTCCTGGCCAAGGGGCGGGCTGAAGACGCCGTCGCGCTCTGGCGCGCCCTGCCGACGTGGGACGAAACGACGCGAGAATGGGGACGCCGCTTGATCCGAGGGCTCGCGCGCGCCCACCAATGGGCGATGGCGGATGCCGTCTGGCGTGAGTGGCTGCGTCGGGAGTACGGGCGAGAGCCCGCGTCGGGGATATGGAACGGTGGCTTCGAACACGCGATCGTCGAGGGTGGACTCGATTGGCGCATCGTGTCGGTGCCCGAGGTCGAGGTCGACATTGATGAGACGATGGGGTATGGGGATTCGCGCTCGCTGCGGCTCGATTTCCGCGCGCACGAGGGGGTTCGCTATGCGGGCGTCACGCGCGAGATCGTGGTCGAGCCCTCCAGGCGCTACGTGCTGCGATTCGCCTATATGACACAGGGGATGGTGTCAACGGGCGGCCTCTACGTTGAGGTCGCAGACGCGGACGATGCGCGGCGAATGCGCGTGCGGCTCGATTCGCTCCCGGCAAGCGAGGCGTGGACGCCGGTCCGACTCGAATTCCGCACCACAGCAGCGACGCGCGCCGTGCGTCTGGTGCTGGGGCGCGAGCCCACGCATCCGCTCCACGATTACATTCGCGGGCGCATCTGGCTGGACGCGTTCGCGCTGGAGCGAGCGCCTGATGGTCCGAACGCTTGAGCGTCTGGTGCTCATGGGATTGCTGGCGGCCGTCTTCCTCGCGCCGTGGATGTTCGGTGCGGTGGAGCGCTGGGCCGTTCACGCGCTCACGGCGATGTTGCTCCTTTTGCTCGGGCTCTGGGGCGCGAAGGCCGTCCTGGAGCGCGCCGTGCGCGTGCACCTGACGCCGATTCACGCCGTGTTGTTGGGCATGCTGCTGGTGGCGGCGATCCAACTGATCGGAACATCCTCATCGGCGGCGCCCGACGAGCGCGCGCAGGCTTCCGAAGCGACAGACGTCCTCAATGGCCGCGAGCCGGACGCTCCGCCGAACACGCGCCTGTCGCAGGATCCATCCGGCACGCGCCAAGCCATGTGGCGGCTCGCGATGCTGATCGGATATTTCAGCTTGGCCACGGAGCTGCTTCGCGGGGCGCGCCGACGGGCAGTGGTGTTCGTGGTGCTCATGATCTTGGGCTTCTTGCTCGCGCTTGTCGGACTCCTCCAGAAGTTCGCCGGGAACGGACGACTGTTGTGGATCCGCGAGGTGGAGGCGGTGGAGCTGGCGTTCGGCCCGTTTGTGAATCGCAATCACGCGGCCGGATTCCTGGAGCTGCTCTTCCCTCTGCCCGTGGCGATGATCCTGGCGCAGGGGGTGGCGCGCGAGCGATGGGGCGTGTGTGGGCTCCTGGCATGCGTCATGGGAACGGCGCTCGCGCTCACCGGCTCGCGCGGGGGCGTGCTCGTGCTCGGCGCGGAGTTGCTGCTGCTGCCGCTTCTGTGGTGGGCGATGAACGCGGCGGCGCGCCCGAGCCTGCGCTTCGGCGTACTGCTTGTGGCGATCGTGGGTGCGGGAATCGCGCTCGGCGTACTCTGGATCGGCGCCGAGCCGATCGTGAGCCGATGGTCGGCGAGCGAAGGGGTCACGAACGCGCTGAGGGACCCCCTGAATCGTCCGATGATCTGGAGAGCGACGTGGGAGATGATCCGAGATCACCCGTGGTGGGGCGTCGGACTGGGCGCATATCCGATCGCCTACACGCGCTACGATCGGTCCACCGGTCTCTGGCGTGTCGAGCAGGCCCATAACGATTATCTGCAGCTCGTCGCGGAGCTGGGCGTGTGGGGGCTGCTGCTGCTCCTCGGATTGGTGATCGCCCTTGGCCGAGCCGCGCGGCGCGCTCTTCAGCCAACAGCGGTGCATCCGGCGGCGCGATTCGACCGCGCGCTCGCCCTGGGGGTGACCGTCGCCCTCCTGGGGATCGGCATCCACAGCGCGTTCGATTTCGCCCTCCAGGTGACGGCGAATGCCCTGCTGTTTCTGTTGCTGATCGCCTTGTTGGAGACCTCGGGCACTCATCATGCGGAGCGCGAGGTCATCGGGGAGAGGAGCATATGAAGCGAGCGCTCATCACGGGCATCACAGGACAGGATGGATCGTATCTGGCGGAGTTCCTCCTGGAGAAGGGGTACAAGGTCTACGGGATCGTGCGGCGCACGAGCACGACCAATCTGGAACGGATCGCGCATCTGGAGGGGGAGATCGAGTTGATCTATGCCGATCTGCTCGATGAGAATTCGCTGATTCACGCCCTCAAGGTGGCCGAGCCGGATGAGGTCTACAACCTGGCGTCGCAATCGTTCGTGCCCGCGTCTTGGAGTCAGCCGGTGCTGACGGGGGAGTTCACGGCGCTCGGCGTCACGCGGCTGCTCGATGCGATCCGCGTGGTGAATCCGCGCATCCGCTTCTATCAGGCCTCCAGCAGCGAGATGTTCGGCGAGGCGCGCGAAGTGCCGCAGAACGAGCAGACGCCATTTCATCCCCGCAGCCCCTACGGCGTGGCCAAAGTCTACGGGCATTGGATCACGGTCAACTATCGCGAGTCCTATGGGATGTTCGCCTGCTCGGGCATCCTGTTCAATCATGAGAGTCCGCGTCGCGGCCTGGAGTTCGTGACGCGGAAGGTGACGCACGCTGTCGCCCGCATCAAGTACGGATTGCAGCGAGAGCTGCGCTTGGGGAATCTGGAGGCGCGACGCGATTGGGGATATGCGAAGGATTACGTCGAGGCGATGTGGCTCATGCTGCAACAGGACGAGCCCGATGATTATGTGATCGCGACAGGTGAGACCCATTCGGTGCGCGAATTGTGCGAGCTGGCCTTCAGCTACGTCGGATTGGATTATCGCGATCACGTCGTCGTGGATCCGAGCTTGTTCCGACCGGCCGATGTCAATCTGCTGGTGGGCGACGCCTCGAAGGCGCGACGCCGGTTGGGATGGGAGCCGAAGGTGCGATTCGAGGAGTTGATCAAGATGATGGTGGAGGCCGATCTGGCGCTCGTCGCCGAGCAGCTCGCCAAGCGCGAGGCGATAGAGGGCGTGGAGTCCCCGAAGTCGCCGCTGCCGCGGTGATGGAATGGCGCATGCGCGCGTTGATCACGGGGATCGGGGGATTCGTGGGCTCGCATCTGGCGGAGTTCCTGCTGGCGCAGGGGTATGAGGTCATCGGCATCGTGCGCGATCTCGATCGCGTGGCGAATCTCCAAACGGTGCGCGCGCGCGTGACGCTCTGTGAGGCCGACGTGCGCGATCGAGCGCGACTGGAAGCGATCGTGGCGAAGGTGCGGCCCGAGCACGTGTATCACCTCGCGGCGCGCGCCTTCGTCCCCGATGGAGAGGTGAACCCGCAGTCCATGCAGGACGTGAACGTGGGGGGGACGCGCGCGCTCCTGGACGCAGTGTACCGACGCGCGCCGCATGCGCGCGTGCTTCTGGCCAGCACGGCGCGGGTCTACGGGAGCGTCGCCGCCGACGCGCAGCCGATCCCGGAGACGCACCCCATTCGCCCCATCGGACCGTACGCCGTGAGCAAGGCGCGTGCTGAGGCCATCTGGCGCGCGTATCACCGCCGAGGATTGGCCGGCGTCATTGTGCGTTCGTTCAACCATATCGGGCCCAGACAATCTCCGGCCTTCGTGTGCGCGGACTTCGCGCGCCAGATCGCTGAAGCCGAAGCCGGGCAGCGCGACCCCATTGTGCGCGTTGGGAACCTCGACATCCGGCGAGATTTTCTCGACGTGCGCGATGCCGTGCGCGCCTATTGGTTGGCGCTCACCTCGGACGTTGGCTTCTCAGTGGTGAACGTCTGCTCCGGGCGAGCGCGCTCCATTGGAGAACTCCTCCAGGGACTGCTGCGGTTGAGTCGCACTTCGCTCTCCATCGTCGTGGACGAGCGAAAGTGGCGCCGCAGCGATGCGCCCGTGCTCGTGGGGGACCCACGACGGCTTCAGCGGCTCGGATGGGCGCCGCGCATCCCCTGGGAGCAGACGCTCGCCGATGTGCTCGCCGAGTGGCGAGAGCGCTCCCGCGAAGGAGGCCGATAGCGCGGCAGCGAGGCCGGCGATGCGCCCGAGGGGATCAAAGGCGGAGCATGAGATCGGCATGAAGGTGCTCGATCCCGCTCCTCCGGAATTGTGGGATCGCGTGTGCGCGCGCTGTCCTTACGCCACGCCCTTTCACACCCGCTGGTGGGCGGAGGCGATGGCGGCGACGTTCCCGCACCTCCGCGTCGCCACGCGCGCCTATCTCTTCGCCGATGGCACGGTGGCCATCCTCCCACTCATGCAGCATCGCGCCGGCGCGGGCGGCTTCTTTCGCGGCTATGAGTCCATGTTCCCCGGCGTCTACGGAGGGATCATCGCCGAGGGCGACCTCTCCGAGGCGCAGGCGCGGAGGATTTATGCCAGCCTCTGCGGGCGCCGCACCGCATGGGTGCGCCTCTTCGGCAACCCGTATGCACCTTGGGGAGTTCCCGAAACGTTTCGCTCGACGCTGTCCTTCACGCAAGCGCTGCGCCTGTCGGGAGAATTCAAGGATGTCTGGCGTGAGTTCTCCCGAGGAAATCGCAGCAACGTCCGAAAGGCCCTGCGCAGTGGACTGCAGGTCACTCTCGCCCAGAGCGAGGACGATTGCGCGCAGTACTATGCGGCGTATCAAGACGCGCTGCGTCGCTGGGGCGAGCGCGCGACCAGCCGGTATCCCTTCGCCCTCTTTCGCCTCCTGTGCCGACAGGATTCGCAACGCGTGCGCCTCTGGCTCGTGCGGAAGTCCGAGGTGGTCGTCGGCGGGATCCTCGTCCTCTATCACCATCGCCACGCCGTCTATTGGCATGGGGCGTTCGTCGGGGCCTTCTTCGAGTACCGACCGAGCAATCTCGTGCATGCCGAAGCCATCCGCGATGCGTGCGAGCGCGGCTACCAGTGGTACGATTTCAACCCGAGCGGCGGACACGCGGGCGTGGTGCGCTTCAAGCACTCGTTCCATCCACAGGTGCTCTATTTTCACACTGCGGAGATCACGGGTGATCCCCTCTATCGGCTCTACGCGCGCGGGCGCGAGCGCCTGCGGATGCTCATCCGCGCGCCGTCGCGGGAGGCCGCGCGCGGATGGTGGAGGCCGAGCGTATGACCTGGAAAGGACTTCTCCGCTTGTGGCGTCGTCTGAGGGCGGATCTGGAGCGCGCGTATTACGAGGAGCTGGTCCGCGAGGAGCTGCGCGCCCGCGCGCCCGGCCTTCAACTCGGGCGTCAGGTCACGATCATTCGACCGGATCGGTTGATCCTGGGGGAGAACGTCATCATTCACGATCACTGCGTGCTCTACTGTGCGGGACGAGCGCCGGAGTATCGCCAAGGGGGACGCATCGTCATCGGGAACCATGTTGAGCTGGCGTGGGGGTGCATCCTGCACGGGGGCGGGGCGCAGATCATCCTGCGCGATTTCGCCATCATCGGGGCGGGCGCCGTGCTTATCTCGGAGATGTACGGCTATCGAGAGGCGAACCTTCCGGCCCGGTTTCAGACGAAGATCATGGGTGACATCGTCGTGGAGGAGAATGCGACCGTCGGAGCGCGCGCCGTGGTGCTCCCTGGCGTCACCATCGGTCGCAGCGCGATCGTCGGCGCCGGAGCCGTCGTCACGCGCGATGTCCCGCCGTTCTCGGTCGCCGTCGGTGTTCCCGCGCGCGTCATCAAGCGGGTGGACGAGCTGTCGGCGCGCGATCGCTCCAGCTCCGCATAAGAGGTGAGCGCACGAGCATGAGGCGCAGTGGTGGGACCGAGGCCATGACGTCTCCGCACGCGTCCGCCCTTCTGGCGCGCGCGGCGCGGGGCGCGCTCTGGTCCTGGGGCGGACAAACGCTCAAGCATGTGGTGCAACTGGGGCTTGTGGCGGTCCTGGCGCGATGGCTCGCTCCCGCGGATTTCGGGCGCGTGGCGATGATCGGCGTCGTGACGGGGTTCTTGAGCCTCTTCAGCGAATGGGGGATCGGCCCCGCGCTGATTCAACGGCGTGAGTTGAAGCGGGCGCATCTCTCGGCGGCCTTTTGGGGGAGCCTGACGGCCGGTCTCGCGCTCGGATTTCTGCTTGTGCTCAGCGCACCGCTTGTGGCCGCGATATACGCCGACGCCACGCTTCGACCTCTGACGGTGGCTCTCGCCCTCAACTTCCCCCTGGTCGCGCTGGCCACGGTGCCGATCAACCTCTTGCAGCGGGAGCTTCACCTGGAGCGACTCGCGCTGGTGGAGTTGCTCTCGCTCGTCGTCGGCGGCGCGGTCGCCGTGAGCCTGGCGCTTCGCGGTGGGGGAGCCTGGAGTCTGGTCGCGCAAACGCTCGCCACTTCGGGTGCGACGGCCGTCGTGGCGTGGGCGCTCGCGCCCATTCGCCTTCGCGACGCCCGGGAAGCCCCCACGCGCGCCGTTCGCGAAGCGCTTCGAGACTTGTTCCGATTCGGACGACCGCTTGTGGGGGTCAACGTCTTGACCTACATCACCCGCAATGCGGACAACGCGCTCATTGGGCGGTTCCTGGGCGCGCAGGCGCTCGGGTACTATGCGCTCGCGTATCGGCTGCTGCTCTTTCCGCTCCAAAATATCTCGTGGGCGCTCGGGCGCGTGCTCTTTCCGGCCCTATCGCGAATCTCGGATCCGGACCACCTGCGCGCGACGTATCGGCGCGTGGTCGAAGGGATCGCCCTGCTGGCCTTCCCGATGATGATCGGCATGGCCATTGTCGCGCCCGAACTGATTCGCCTTCTGTACGGGTCGCAGTGGGAGCGCGCCGTCTTCCCCGCGCGCCTCTTCTGCGTCCTCGGCGCCCTGCAAGCGATCGGGACGACGATCGGACCGCTCTGTCTCTCGCAGGGGCGACCGGATGTCCTGCTCCGATGGAACCTCATGTTCACGCCCGCCGTCGTGGGGGGCATCGCTCTCGGGGTGCGCTGGGGACTTGAAGGGGTCGCGCTCGCCTACGCGAGCGTGAGCGGCGCGGCCTGGTACTTCTCGCACGCGCTCGCGAATCGCGTCATCGCGCTGCCCATGCGCGCCTTCCTACGCGCGCTGGCTCCGGCAGCGGTGAGCACGCTCGTCATGGCCGTCGGCGTGATCCTCGCGCGCGCGCATCTCTTTCCCCCTCGAACTGCATCTCCCGCCCTCGCTCTTCTGGGGCACGCCGCCATCGGCGTGAGCCTCTACACTCTCATGCTGCGCGTTCTTCGGCCGAGCGCGCTCGGTGACCTGCGCGAGTTGGCGCGCGCGATCAGAAGGGGCCGTTCAGCTGCGCTCGAATGAGGGGGCGCTCCAGTGAGGACCGCGCTTCGACTTGAGGGTGTCAACCGAAGTGCCATCGGCGCGATCCGCGCCCTTGCCCATCTCCGGCGCGAGGCGATATGATGTCGGTTCCGCACGCGCACGGATGGCGTACGCAGGTGAGATGATTCGGAGTTGCTGAATCGGTCTATGGAGATCGTCACCGCAGCGAGACCCGCACCCGGAGCCCCTTCCCTTCGCTTCGATCGCAATGAATGGGCGGGCGCCTTTGGGGACCTCGGCACGGATTTCCCCCTCGTCGTCGGCGTCACGCTGGCGGCCGGACTCGATAGCACGAGCGTGCTCACGATGTTCGGCCTCATGCAGATTCTGACCGGACTCCGGTATCGCCTCCCCATGCCGGTGCAGCCGCTCAAGGCGATGGCCGCCCTGGTGATCACCCAGAAGATCGGTGGCTCCGTCCTCTACGGCGCCGGATTGGCCATCGGCGTCGTGATGCTGCTGCTCTCCATATCGGGCGTGGTGGATTGGCTGGCGCGAGTCATTCCCAAGAGCGTCGTGCGGGGGATCCAATTCGGGCTCGGCCTGCAACTAGCGATCCTCGCGCTGCGGGAATATGTGCAGGCCGATGGCCTCATGGGACTCGCACTCGCCGTCGTGGGGTTTCTGCTGACTGTCGTCCTCTTGGGGAACCGGAAGTATCCGGCCGCCCTCTTCCTTGTGCTGCTCGGTCTCGCGTACAGCCTCACCGTCAAAGTCCCCACCTCGGCTCTCGTCGAGGGGTTGGGCGTGGGGCTGCCGAAATTCCATGTCCCGCAATGGCCGGACATTGTGACGGGCTTTCTGATCCTGGCGCTGCCGCAAATCCCCCTCTCGCTCGGAAATTCGATCCTGGCTACGCGGCAGATCCTCGAGGACCTCTTCCCCGAGCGTCGGGTCACAGTGCGGCAGATCGGCACGACCTATGCGCTCATGAATTTGGTGAACCCCTTTTTCGGAGGCATCCCGACGTGCCATGGTTCCGGGGGTGTTGCGGGGCACTACACCTTCGGCGCGCGCACGGGCGGCTCGGTGATCATCGAAGGAGCGTTCTACATGCTCCTGGGCCTCTTCTTCGGCCGGGGATTCGATACGATCGTGAAGGTCTTCCCGCTGCCCATTCTGGGCGTCATCTTGTTCTTCGAGGGCTTGGCGCTCATGCGCCTGATCCGCGATGGCGCGGCATCGGCGGGTGATCTGACGATCATCCTGCTTGTCGGGCTCTTCGCCGTCGGGCTCCCTTACGGATTCCTCATCGGGATGCTCGCGGGTGTCGCCCTGGCGTCCTTGATGAAGCGGGGGATCCTCACCCTCGGGACTCGCGAACCATAGAACGCATTGGTCCCATGCCGATCATGACCAGGCGCGCGATGTTCACGTGGGTGCGCCGGAGCGACCCCTGGAGCGTCGCGGAAGCGCGTCCGCGTGTCGCGGAGGTGAAGCCGGAATATCTGCCGCTGACGGAGACCTTCATCTACGAGTACCTGCGCGCGCTGCGGCGCGTGCGCCCGATCGTGGTGGCCGAGCAGGTGCACCATCTCGACCTCTTTCCCGTCGAGGACCTCATCTGTGTGCGGACGCGCGATCTCTCCCTCTGGGAACGGGTGAAGGGGCGGCTGCTCGGCGAGCTGCGGGGGATGACGAGCGGGCTCGCCTATCGGTACTATGTCGCCCTGCACAGCGTGCGCCCGCATCTGGTGCACGCGCACTTCGGCCCGGCGGGGATTCTCGTCCTGGCAGCTGCGCGCCATCTCGGAGTTCCGCTCATCACATCCTTCTACGGCTACGATGTCTCAGCGCTCGGTCGCGATCCCCTCTGGTGCGCGCGCTATCGCCATCTCTTCGCCTGCGGCGATCTGTTTCTGGTCGAAGGCCCCTACATGCGCGAGCGGCTCCTGCGGTTGGGATGTCCGCCGGAGAAGGTGCGCATCCAGCGCATCGCGATTGATCCCGAAGCCTTCCCCTTCCGCCCGCGCGCCTGGCGCCAGGGGCCGGTGCGCTTGCTGCAGGTCGGACGTCTAGTGGAGAAGAAGGGGCACGAATATACGCTGCGCGCGTTCGCGCGCGTGCGCGCGCGGGTGCGGGCGAGCGAGGTGTACGTCATCGGCGATGGGCCGCTCGGTCCGCGATTGCGGCGATTGGCCGAAGAGCTGGGCATCGCCGAAGCCGTGCACTGGATGGGCGCCCTCCCCCGCGCGGCGTATCGCGAGGTGGCCGAACGCTGTCACCTTCTCGTGCAGCCGAGCGTCGTCGCCGCAGATGGCGATGATGAAGGGGGAGCCCCTACCGTCCTTCTGGAGATGCAAGCCTCGGGCATGCCGATCGTGGCGACGCGCCATGCCGACATCCCCGCCGTCGTGCGCGAGGGGGAGAGCGCGCGACTCGTCCCCGAACGCGACGTCACGGCCCTGGCCGATGCGCTTCTTGAGCTGATCGAGAACGCTCACCGATGGCGGGCGATGGCCGAAGCCGGTCGCGCCTTCGTCCTCGGGCACCATGACATCCGGCGCGAGGCGCCGCGACTGGAAGCGCTCTATGAATCGGTGATCGAGGCGTCTCGGGGAGCCGCACGCCGGGCGAGCGCATCGTGATCGCCTATGCCGCGTCGAGTCCTCTTCATCGCCCTGGCTTTCCCCCCGCACAACAGCAGTGGTACGTTTCGCCCGACGAAGTTCGCGAAGTATCTCGGGGCGTTCGGATGGGAACCCATTGTCGTCACGCTCGATTGGGCGCGCGTGCTCGCTCCACAGGAACGGGACGAGACGTTGCTCGCCGATCTGCCGCCTGGACTGTCCATCTATCGGCTCGCGCCTTTCAATCCGGTGCACGCATGTGGTCGGCGCCTGCGGCGGTTGTTCTCCGCCTCGCGGCCCGTGCTCGAGCAAGAGCCCATCACCTATTCCGAGCCGATGAGCGAAGAAGTCCCGCGCTCGCGGGGGTATCGCGCGCTGCGCGCGCTCTATCACTTCGGCCTGGCGCCCGTGGGCGACGAGCATTTCTACTGGATCTGGCGCGCGCTCCCCACGTGCGTGCGAATCGCCCGCCGACACGAGGTGGAGGCGATCTTGGTCTCCGTGAGTCCGTGGACCTCGGCGCTGCTCGGCGTCTTGCTGAAGCGATGGCTCGATCTGCCGCTGATTGTGGACTTCCGCGACTACTGGACCTTGTGGCCGATCAAGGAGCGGCGTCCCATCCGCGATCGCCTCGATGCGTGGGCGGAACGATGGGTCCTCCGGTCGGCTGATCGGCTCATCTGCGTACACGACGCTATGGCGGAAGATTTCGCCCGCCTCGCTCCCGAAGTGGCCGCGCGCTGCGTGATCATTCCCAACGGATATGATGCGGACGACTTCCGCGCGATGGCGCGCGAATCCGGCGCGCGGCCTCCGCTGACGACGCTCGTGCATACGGGGATGGTCTGGGGGGATGCCGCCGCCGCTCTTCTGGAAGCGATCGCGTGGCTCAAAGAGCAGTCGCCCGCACCATCGCCGTGGAGCGTGCGATTCATCGGCGGGCTCCCGCCCTCCAATCTCCGCTTCATTCGCGAGCGGGCGCTGCAGGATGTCGTGAAGGTCGAGCCACGCACGACGCATCGCGAAGCCCTCGCAGCGATGGTCGCGGCTGATGTCCTGCTCGTGTTGCTGACGAGCCATGAGGGGGGGAGGAAATGGTATCCGGGGAAACTCTTCGAGTATATGGCCGCGGGGCGTCCGGTCCTCGCTGTGGCGCCTCCGGGGCTGGCCGCGACCTTGATCGAAGAGGCGGGAATCGGCGTGAGCGTGGATCACCGGGAGCGAGAGCGCGTGCGCGCGCTGCTGCGGGAGGCTGCCCTTGACCCCGAAGGATTCGCGCGCCAGTTTTATCATCCGCAGGCGGCGGTCATTCGCCGATACGAGCGTCGCGCCTTGACGCGCCGCCTGGCCGAGACACTGGAGGATGTCGTTGAACGCCATCGCGCACGGTCACGCTGACAGCCCTGCGCCGGGGGGATGCAGTGCGGGAATTCGCGTCGTTCATGTCTCACCCGCATATTTCGGCGAGGATGCGGTCATCGGCGGAGGAGAGCGCTATGCGACCGAGCTGGCGCGGGCGATGGCCCGGTTGACCCCCACGCGCCTGGTGAGCTTCGCGCGCGGCGGTGATGCGCCCCCGCTCACGGATGCGGCGACGCCTCTTGAGGTGCGCGTCTTTCGCCCGCTCTGGTATCCGCGCGGTCAGCGGACGAATCCCGTCAGCTTTCGCTTTCTCGCCGCGCTGGCCGACGCGGATGTGATCCACTGTCATCAGTTTCACGTCGTCGCGACGACGCTCTCGATCGCGTACGCGAGGGCGATGGGCAAGCGAGTGTTCGTCACGGATCTGGGTGGAGGCGGATGGGACCTCTCGTACCACTTCGATACAGGGCGATGGGTGGATGGGTTCCTGCACCTCTCGCGCTTCTCCGCGCAGCGATTCGCGAGATACGAGGAGAAGAATCATGTGGTCTTCGCCGGCGTGGATGCGGAGCGCTTCCGCCCTTTACCCGATCGCGCGTATGAGACGGTGCTCTACGTCGGGCGGCTGCTCCCGCACAAGGGGATCAACTACCTCATCGAGGCAGTGGATGGGACGGTCGAGCTGCGCATCATCGGCCGATTGTGGGAACCGCATATGGAGACGGCGCGCAGCCGAGACTTCTTGGACCGTTTGCACGAGCTGGCGCGCGGCAAGTGCGTGCGCTTCATCCTCGACGCCGATGATGAGCAGCTCGTGCGGGAATACAATCGAGCGCTCGTGCTGGTCCTCCCCTCCGTCTCCACGGACCTGTTCGGCGCATATCATCCAGCCCCCGAGCTCTTCGGCTTGACGCTCCTGGAAGCGATGGCGTGCGCGACGCCAGTGATCGCGACCACGGTGGGCGCGCTGCCGGAGGTCGTCGAGGACGGCGTGACGGGATTCCTCGTCCCGCCCAATGATGCGCGCGCGCTGGCGGATCGCCTCCGCTGGTTGCGCGCGCATCCGGAAGAGGCGCGGCGCATGGGCGAACGGGGGCGCGCGCGCGTCCTGGAACGATTCACGTGGGAGGCCGTCGCCCGCCGCTGCCTGCAGATCTATCGGGACGTCCTCGGATCGGACAGGAGGCGGCGCGAGCAGAAGCGTCCCCATCCCTGAAGGCCAGATGCACGAGACGGGATGAGAATCTTGCATGTCACTCAGCACGGCTCGCTGATCGGTGGCGTGGAGACCTACGCCGCCGATCTCCACCGACTCTTGCAGCGAGATGGGCACACCGTCGTCCTCCTGCATGGGATCGCCGTCGGAGAGTCGCGCCCGGCGATCGCGCCCGAGATGCTGCACGTCCCCGCCCTGCGACCGGGGGGCGGGAATTGGGCCGAGCGGGAGAGCGCGCTGCGCCAAGTGGTGGAGCAGGTCGCGCCCGACGTCATCCTCACGCATGATGTGGAGGAGGCCGATGTGCTTCGCCTCTTCGCCCGCCTCCGCCCCACGGTTCCATTCGTCCACGTGCACAGTCGCTCTGTCTGTCCGGGACGCGGGAAGTTCTACGCGCGCCAGAAGCAGGCGTGCGTCCGACCGTTCGGCGCGTATTGCGCCATCGCACCGTATCTGCACGCCTGCGGAACGCGGCGACCGTGGCGCCTGCTCGCCAACATGCGCGTGACGAGACGATGGATCGAAGCGGCGCAGGAGATGCCGCGCCTCTTGGTGGCGAGCGAATATATGAAGCGCGAGCTGATGGCCGTCGGCCTCGCCCAAGAGCGGATCGTCGTGAATCTTCCTTTTGTGGAGGCTCCGCGCGATGAAGAGGCATCCCCACGGGAACCTCGATGGACGACTTCGGAGACGTTGCCCCTTGTCCTCTTCTGCGGGCGTTTTTACGACTACAAGGGTGCAGACCTGCTGCTGCGCGCGCTCGAATTCGTCGCGCCGCCGGTTCGCGCCGTGCTCATCGGGGAGGGGCCCGAACAACCGAAGTTGAAGCGCTTGGCCGCGCGCGTCCCATCGCGGCACCTCGTCTCCTTCCCCGGCTGGCTCAGCCGCACCGCCGTCTTCGGCTTCTATCGTCGGGCGCGCGTCGTCGTCATCCCCTCGGTATGGCCGGAGCCGTTCTGTCGCGTGGGGCCGGAAGCGATGCGGCACGGCGCGCCGATTGTCGCCTTTCGCGTCGGCGCGATCCCGGAATGGGTGCGCGAGGGGGAGACGGGACTGCTGGTCGAACCTGCGAACATACGCGCGCTCGCCGCAGCCATCGAGCGCGTGGTGACCGATGATGCGCTGGCGGCCGCACTCTCCGCTCGCGCGGCGCAGGTCGCCGCCGAACAGTTCAACGCACAACGCCATCTGGAGCGCCTGATGCGCACATTCGCGGCGGTCACGCGCACAGTCGGATGATCCGCATCGCGCGACTATGAGCGCCATGCGTCTCACGTCGGCCTGAGAGGAGTGATGCGGCTGGTTCTGCTCTCCCCGGACTATCCGCCGCGACGAAGCGGCCTGGCGGATCACACGCGGCGTTTGGCCGAATCGCTCGCTCGGCTCGGCCACTGCGAGGTCCTCGTGATCACGACGCGCCATCCGATCCTCGGCGCGGGAGAATCTGAGGTGAGCGCCCGGACGTCCGCGATGCCCGAAGGCGTCCGCGTGCATCGGGTCATCGAGCGGTGGGGATGGCGCGACATCGCCGCCCTCGCGCGAGAGATCGCGCGCGCTTCTCCCGATTGGGTGCTCGTGCAATATGTGCCCCACGCCTATGGTCGAGGGGGGGTGAATGTGGCCTTCCCGCTCGCGCTCGTTCGAGAACGGCTCGCGGGCCGACGCCTCGTGCTCTTGGTTCACGAGCTGTACGTGGATTTTCCCCGTTCGCTCGGCTCCATCAGATCCTTCACGTCCGCGACCCTGGCCCTGATCCAGCGCGCGATGTTCGGACTCGCTGCCAGCGCCGCGCGCGGCATCGCCATCTCCATCGAACCCTGGATGCAGCGACTTCACCGGATCCGGCTCTTGAGGCGATCGCACGCGCGGGTGTTTCATCTGCCCAGCCCCTCCAACATCGAGCTGGTGCCGACCGATCGCGAGCGCGTGCGGCAACAGCTCGGGATTCGAGAAGGGGAGATCGTCCTCGCCTTCTTCGGCACGTTCCACGTCTCGAAGAAGCGCGCCTGGCTCCTGCAGAGCCTCCGTGCGCTTCTGGAGCGTGGACTTCCGGCGCGATTGCTCCTGATCGGCGCGGAGTCCGAGCACCTCTTGGCGCTCGCCGAGGAGCCGGTGCGGGAGCGGATCCTCGCCGTCGGATATGTGGATGCGGTGACGGTCTCACACTATTTGCAGGCGAGCGACCTCTTCCTCCTCCCCACGAGCGACGGCGTCTCGACGCGCCGGTCTTCGCTCATGGCGGCACTCAGTCACGGCCTTCCGGTCGTCGGGACCTGCGGGCATCTGACCGATGAGCTGTTGCGCCGCGCGGATGCGCTCCGACTCTCGCCCGCGGATGATCTGCAGACCTTCCTCACGCACGTCATCACCCTGGCCGAAGATGCCGAGCAGCGTCGTCAACTCGCCGAACGCGCCCGCGCCTTGTACGAGGCACACTTCTCCTGGTCCGTCACCGTCAGGCGCCTGCTCGCCGTCCTGCAGGAGATGCAGGACGGCGATGCCGCTTGACGCTCGCGGTCACGGAACTTACAATCTCCCCGTTGCGCGGCGAGGAGAAGACGCGTATGGCGGAGACGCTCTTGGATAAGGTCTGGCGCTTGCATACGGTTCGGGAGTTGCCGTCGGGACAGACGCAGCTGTTCATCGGACTGCACCTCATTCATGAGGTGACGAGCCCGCAGGCCTTCCTGATGTTGCGAGAATTGGGCCTGAAAGTGCGCTTCCCGAATCGGACGTTCGCGACGATTGATCACATCGTCCCCACGGATTCGCAGGCGCGCCCCTTCGCTGACTGGCTGGCCGAGCAGATGACCGTCGCCCTAGTGAAGAACTGCCAGGATTTCGGCATCACCCTGTTCGATCTCGGGAGCGGGCGGCAGGGGATCGTGCACGTGATCGGGCCCGAGCTGGGGCTGACGCAGCCGGGGATGACGATCGCCTGCGGCGACAGCCACACCTCGACGCACGGGGCCTTCGGCGCCCTCGCTTTCGGCATCGGCACGAGCCAGGTGCGCGACGTCCTGGCGACGCAATGTCTGGCCATGAGCAAACCGAAGCTGCGGCGCATCGTCGTCGAGGGGACACTGCCGCGCGGCGTCTACGCGAAGGACGTCATCCTGGCCATCATCCGACGGCTCGGCGTGAAAGGGGGCGTGGGATACGCGTACGAATACGCGGGTTCGACCATCGTGGCGATGACGATGGAAGAGCGCATGACCCTCTGCAACATGACCATCGAGGGAGGGGCGCGCATCGGCTACGTCAATCCAGACCGCACGACGTTCGAATACTTGCGCGGGCGCCCGTTCGCGCCGCAGGGCGAGGCATTCGAGCGCGCCGTCCAATGGTGGCAGCAGATCGCCTCCGATCCGGGCGCCACCTATGACGACGAGGTGCACTTCGATGCCGCGACCCTGCAGCCGATGGTGACCTGGGGGATCACGCCTGGGCAATCCGTGGGCGTGACCGAGCCCATTCCCGAGCCCGAGGAGGTTCCTGAAGCCGAACGCGCGGCCTATTGGGAGGCGCTCGACTTCATGTCCTTCCGCCCCGGACAGCGCCTGATCGGAACGCCGATTGATGTCGCCTTCATCGGCTCGTGCACGAACTCGCGGCTGTCGGATTTGCGCGTGGCGGCCGAGATCGTGCGCGGGCGGAAGGTCGCGCGCGGCGTGCGCGCTCTGGTCGTGCCAGGATCCGAAGCCGTCGCGCGCGCGGCCGAGGCTGAAGGCTTGCATGAGATCTTCCAGGATGCGGGATTCGAGTGGCGAAAGCCCGGATGCTCCATGTGCCTGGGGATGAACCCAGATCGGCTGCGCGGGCGCGAGATCTGCGCCTCATCGAGCAACCGGAATTTCAAAGGGCGTCAGGGCAGCCCGACCGGGCGCACCCTGCTCATGAGCCCGGCGATGGTCGCGGCCGCAGCCATCGCGGGTCACGTCGTGGATGTTCGGGAGGTGCTCAGATGACGTCGGCGATCATTCGTGAGATCACCGGACGCGGGATTCCACTGCCCGGCGATGACATTGATACGGATCGGATCATCCCGGGACGCTTCTTGCGATGCGTGACCTTCGAGGGACTGGAGGCGCACGTCTTCGCGGATGATCGGCAGCAGAACCCAGACCATCCGTTCAATCAGGAGAAATATCTGGGCGCGTCCCTACTCATTGTGGGGCGCAATTTCGGCTGCGGCTCCTCGCGCGAGCATGCGCCGCAGGCCCTCATGCGGTGGGGCATTCGCGGCATCATCGGCGAATCGTTCGCCGAGATCTTCTTCGCCAACTGCACGGCCATCGGTGTCCCCTGCGTGACCGTCTCGGCCGAGGACGCGCGCTGGCTGCGCGAGGTCGTCGCCGCGCATCCCGAGATGGAACTCCGTTTGAACCTGGAAGCGATGACCGTACACGCTGGCGATCGTCAGCTCGCGGCGCACATGCCCGAAGGCGCGCGGCGACAGTTCCTGGAAGGAACCTGGAACTCGACCTTCGTCCTCCTGGAAGCCGGAGAGGCGATCGAGCGCACGGCCGCGCAGCTCCCTTATGTGACCGGATTCTGAGGCCCCGACATCTGCTCTCGCTCTTGCAACGTGAAACGCACGGGGCGAGCAGTGCAGCCTGGATGCTGTGAGCTCCACCAGCGATTCGACGTCCTGGACAAATCAGAAACCACCGGGTTATCATTTCGCCCTTTGGCGATGGGCGTGAGCGGCACAGTTCTATCCGGCGAGGAGCGCGAGCTTCGGCAGATGTGGCATCGGCTGGAGCGCACGACGGGACTCGTGTTCGCGATGATGTTGTTGGCGGCCGCGTGGACAGGAGAGCCGAAGATCATCGCCGGCGTCGCTCTGGGGGGGGGCTTGGGATGGGCGAACTACCGGTGGCTCTCCACGAGCACGCGAGCGCTCCTGACTTCGGTCGGCGCATCTGGGCAGGCCTCACGACGGGCCATCCTGCTGTTCAGCGGTCGGGCGCTCGTCATCTGGGGGGCGATCGGACTCGCCTTCTGGAGCCGAGCGGTGGACGTCCTCGCTCTGGTCGCCGGATTCTGCGCTCTCGTTGTCGCCGTCATGGTGGAGGTCGGACGCCGCATCGGTCTCATCATCCTGGGGAGAGAGGAATAAGATGTCGGTCACCGGACCCATGCTCATAGCCGCGGGAGCGGAAGCGGGGCACCATGTCCCGGCCATCGTCGAATGGGTGAATCATGTCTTCGGCCCCACCGTCTATCGGTGGCAGCAAGCGCTCATGCCCCGCCTCTACGGACTCTTCGGCGCGGAGTGGCACGGCGATCCGCAGCTGCCCATCCCCACGCATGTGGTCATGTTCTTCATCGCTGTGCTCATCAGCACCGTGGGCCTGCGGCTGCTGCTTGGCCGGCTCTCGCTGGAGAACCCGAGCCCGCGTCAGCAACTGTTCGAGCTGCTCTTCAGCGGCTTGCGCAATCTGATGCGGGAGAACATCGGTCCACACGGCATGAGGTACTTCCCCGTGATCGGGACGTTCGCCATCCTCATCGGGGTCTGCAACCTCATGGGGCTCATTCCGGGATTGGTGGCGCCGACGGCTAACTACAACGTCCCTCTGGCGCTCGCGCTCATGTCGTTTTTCTACTACAACTATGTCGGCCTGCGGGAGAACGGGCCCGTCGAATACCTGCGCCACTTCGCCGGGCCGGTCCTGGCGATCGCGCCGCTCTTCTTCCCGGTCGAGATCGTGAGCAATTCGGCGCGGATCCTCTCACTCTCGATGCGTCTCTTTTGGAATATCTTCGGCGATGAGACCCTGGCGAGCGTCTTCAGTCAGATCGTCGCCTGGGGAGTGCCGGTGCTGCTGATGCCGCTGGGTCTGTTCGTCGCGATCATGCAGACGTTCATCTTCGTCATGCTCTCGATCATCTACATCGGCGAGGTGACGCATCACGCCGAGGCGAGCACCGTCTCGCGCATCGAGCTGCAGGAGGAGGCGGCGTCCGCGTGAATCGAGGGGAGGGCGAAGGCCATCACGCCGATGCCCTTCGCTCTCCGCTTGAGGCGGGGAAGGGCCGCGGGCCTGTGGTGATCGCCGAGGTTCGATGCCGTCTGGAGCCCTCGTCGGAAGAGGGGGACGAGGGTATACCGGGCATCGAAGGACTCATATGCCCCGCTCGGCCCTGAGCATCACACGAACGAAGGAGGACGCATGAGGGCACCACTGAGCACGCGAATGATCGGCATGGCCTCGCTCCTGTTCTTCGCCGCTCCCACATGGGCGCAACAAGCCGGAGCGGGCATCACTGACACGACGTTCAAGTATGTCTCTGCCGCCTTCGGCATGGCGATCGCGGCGGCGGCGGCGGCCTACGCCGACTCGCGCGCGATCGCCGCAGCCTGTGAGGGCGCCGCGCGAAATCCCGGGGCCGGCGGACGGCTCCAAACGCTCATGCTCATCGGCGTCGTGTTCATTGAGACGCTCGTGCTCTTCACACTGGCCGTCATCTTCTTGAAGGTGGTGTGAAGCACGAGGACTTCCCTCCGGAGGGATCGCGCGGCGATGCGATCCCTCCGAAGTCGCCATCTCGAAGGAGGGCCCGGATGAGACTCCCGCCGATCGTACGGGCACCATCGCCGCGGGGGCGGCGTTTTCTCTCATTTCTCTCCGCGCTTCTTCTTCTGGCCATCGCGGGCGCGCCCCTCTCGGCATTCGGCGAGGACTACGCCCACCCGGAGATGCTGGTCGAGACCGAATGGCTCGCCGAGCATCTGAACGATCCGAACATCCGGATTGTGGATGTGCGCTCGGCGGCGGCTTATGCCGAGGGGCACATCCCGAACGCCGTCCACCTGGATCAGGAGAAGCTTCGGGATCCCGAGGATCGCCTCCTCTACGTTCCTCCGCCGGAGCGCTTCGCTGCCCTGATGAGCGAACTCGGCATTGGCAACGGCACGCGCGTGATCGCGTATGATGAAGTGGGGGGACAAGCGGCTGCGCGACTCTGGTTCATCCTCGACTACTATGGGCACACGGCCTGCAGCCTCTTGAACGGTGGCTGGCGAAAGTGGGCGAAAGAAGGCCGCCCGGTGACCCGCGAGCAGCCTCGCGTCGAACGCGCCGAGTTTCGGGTTCGAACCAATCCGCAGACGATCTGTACAGCGCCAGAGTTGGCGCGCAAGCTGCGCGCGGATGCCGTCGTCATCGTTGATGCGCGATCTCCCGAGGAGTATCGAGGCGAGCGCGTCCTCGGCCCGCGAGGAGGGCATATTCCCGGGGCCATCAACGTGGAGTGGCGCGCCAATCTGACCGAAGGGGAAGTGCCGGTGTTCAAACCGGCGACTGAATTGCGCCGACTGTACGAATCGCTGGGCGTCACCAGGGATAAGGAGGTCATCACCTACTGTCAGGGTGGAGGGCGCGCCGCGCACACGCTCTTTGTGCTGCGCTTGCTCGGGTATACGAAGAGCCGCACCTACTACGGCTCCTGGCACGACTGGAGCACGCGCGAGGACCTCCCCATTGAGCGGCCGAAGACCCCGCGCTGAAATAGACCGCCTGCCTCCCTGAGAACCCCGTCTTGCCCCGCCGATGAGGACAGCTGTATACTTGAGCCGCGCAAGGCGAGGAGGAGCGGGGGCTCGGGGAGGATCAGCCCGATGAGGCGTGAACCGATCGTCTCCCGTCGCGCGGTCATCACTGGAGTCGGCTGTCTGAGTCCGAACGGCGTTGGGCGACAAGCCTTCTGGGAGGCCTTGCGGGAGGGACGGAGCGGCGTTGGGCGCATCACGCGCTTTGACGCCTCGGACCTGCCCGTGCAGATCGCGGCCGAGGTCAGAGGCATTGACGTCTACGAGATCATCCCTCCGAAAGAGCGGCAGCATGTGCCGCGTGTCGTTCCGATGGCGCTGTGGGCAGCGCGCGAGGCCCTGGCGGATGCGGGGATTCGCCCCGAGGACCTCTCCCGAGATGAACGGCGCCGTATCGCCGTGATCATCGGCAGCGGAGGCGGCGGACTCGAATTCACTGAACGGCAGTACCGATACTACTTCACCGGCGAGACGAAGCGGGCGAGCATCTATACGATCGCCAGCTCCACGATCGGGACGCTCTCGAGCGAACTCTCGACGGCATTCGGGTTTCACGGGATGAGCCACGTCATCTCGACCGGATGTACCAGCGCGACCGATGCCATCGCCTACGCGGCCCAGACCATTCAGTTGGGGCGCGCCGATGTGGTGATCACCGGAGGCGTGGATGCGCCGCTCGCGCATGGCATCCTGACGGCCTTCTGCGCCATGCGCGCGCTCACGGCCTCATGGAACCATGCGCCCGAGCGCGCGTCGCGCCCCTTCAGTCGAGATCGCGACGGCTTCGTCCTCGGTGAAGGCGCGTGGATCTTCGTCCTCGAGGAGCGGGAGCGCGCGCGGCGACGCGGCGCGAGGATCTATGCCGAAGTCCTCGGCTACGGGGCGACCTGCGACGCGCATCACCGCGTGCGCGTGGATGAAAGCGGTGAGGAGCCCGCGCGCGCCATGCGGTTGGCACTCGAAGAAGCGGGGCTCTCCCCCGCCGACGTGGATTACATCAATCTGCATGGGACATCCACCGTGCTCAATGATCGGATCGAGACGCGCGCCGTGAAGCTCGCCTTCGGCGAACACGCTCGCCGCATCCCGATGAGCGCGACGAAATCCCTGATCGGTCATCCACAAGGAGCGTGCGGAGCTGCCGGATTGGCCGCGGCGCTGCTGGCTCTGCAAGAGGGATTCATTCATCCGACGATCAATCTCGACGAGCCGGACCCCGAATGCGATCTCGATTACGTGCCGCATCGCGGTCGGACGGCGCGGGTACGCGTGGCCCTGGTCAATTGCCTCAGCTTCGGATCCAAGAACGCGGCGCTCGTCGTGGGCGCGGATGAGGGGTGACCGTGGGCGTGCTCCCCGATTTCTCGAAACGCGCGAGGGCGCGGGAATGGATGGATGATCCCGAGGCGCCGCTGGCGGACGTCGCCGCCGCGCTGCGCGACCTGGAGCGTATCAACGGCGCGCTGCGCGTGCGATCGGCTCTGGCACGGCATCTCTTCCCGAGGATCGAGCGCCTGACGCGCGCTCCGGTGCGCATCCTGGACGTCGCGACGGGGGCAGCTGACATCCCTCGCGCGATCGCCAAATGGGCACGACGACACGGGCGGCAGGTGGAGATCGCGGCCCTGGACCTCGGCTGGCCCGTCTTGCATTATGCGCGTCAGCAGATCGAACACTATCCGGAGATCGCCCTCGTGCGCGCTGACGCGCGGCGACTGCCCTTCCCGCGCGAAGCGTTCGATTTCGTCCTCGCCACTGAATTCCTTCACCACCTGGAGGATGAGGAGATCCTCCCCTTCCTCCGCCGTCTGGCGGAGCTGGCGCGCGAGGCGTTCCTCATTCATGATCTGCGGCGACACCCTGTCGCGTACTACGGATTTCGCGCGCTCTCGCACCTGTTCTTCCGCAGCCGGCTCGTGCGCCACGATGGCCCGATCTCCATCCTTCGAGGATTCACCGTGCGGGAATGCCAGCAGCTGAAAGCGGCGCTCGATTTGCGCGCGCTCTCGCTGCATCGCCATTTCCCCTATCGGTTCGTCCTGATCGGCGAGCGATGATCTGGGACGTCCTCATCATCGGTGGGGGGCCGGCGGGCTCGACGGCAGCAGCGGAGCTGGCCCGACGCGGCTATCGCGTGGGCGTGCTCGACCGCGCGACGTTCCCCCGCGCGAAACTCTGTGGCGAATTCCTCGCGCCAAGCGGCGTCGCTCTGCTCGAACGACAAGGCCTTCTGGAGGTCGCGCTCCGCGCCGGAGCCCGCCCCGTGCGAGAAGCCGTTTTCGTCTCCGCGCGCGGTTCGCGCTACCGCATCCCTCTGAACCGATTTCCCGAAGGCCGAGGATTCGGTCTGGGAATCAGTCGCACGGCGCTCGATCAGCTCCTGCTCGAACATGCGCGCGCGCTGGGCGCTGATGTCCTCGAAGGCGCCTTCGTCACCGATTCGATCTCGCGGCGGGGACGAACCATCGGCGCGACCGCGCGCATGCGGCCCTCGGGACAATGCGCCGCCCTCTGTGCTCCCATCATCATAGATGCCAGCGGAAGAGCGCGCGCGCTGAGCGCGCGATCCCCCTGTTCGATCGGAGAAGGGCGCTCGCGACTCTTCGCCTTCCAACTGCACGTGTCGGGAGTTGAAGGCCTGGACGATGCGGTCGAGCTGTACTTCTACCCCTCCGGATACGGGGGCCTGGTGCGGATCGAGAACGACCTCTACAACCTCTGCGCTCTCACGACGCGCGAGGTGATGCGCCGCGCCGGGAATCATTTTGAACGCCTCCTGGCGCTGACGCTCCGACAGAATCCGGTGGCGCGAGAGAGACTGCGCGGCGCGCGACCGGAAGGTCCGCTTCGAGGATGTGGACCGCTGGACTTCGGTCCCCGCGCTCTTCCCTGCGATCATCTGGCCATCGGCGATGCCGCCGCGCAGGTGGATCCGTTCATGGGACAGGGGATCTCCATGGCTCTGGAGAGCGGACTGCTGGCGGCCGAGCTTGTGGAGGCGACCTTTCGGGAGGGTGATCTGACAGGGCTCGCCTCACGATACAACCAGGCCTTTCGACGGCGATTCGCCCGACGATGGCGCGCGGCCGCAGGACTTCGCTTCGCTATCGGGGAGGTGAACGATTGGGTGCTCCGATGGCTTCCCGAACGCGCGCGCCTTCAACGTCTCATCCTTCGCGGAATCTTCGGCGATAGGATGCACGTAGGGGATTCACCCGCGTAGACGGAGCAAGCGCTGCGCGACCGCTCCAACAGCGAGGAATCAAATCTTTGGGCCGTGGCGCCGACCAGATCCTCGGAAGAGCATCCCTCGGCAAAGCACCGATCGTCGGGCTTAACTAGAGAGCCTACTCCTCACCGCTGCAGGTGGACTTTAGCGCCTGTGGCCGTGACATCTCTCAAGAGCTTTTGCTCAACCTCGGCCACTCCCCGTTGTCGGTAGATGCTGAGGAGCCGCTGGCGATACGCCTCCTTCCCCTCTCTGAGAAAGGCCAATTGTCGAACGGTGAGACCCGCCGCCACGTTACCCGCAGATTCTGACTCCTGCTGATCCTCCCCCTGCAGAAGCCTCTGAATCAGAGCTTCACGGCCCTGCTCCTGAAGGATCGCCCATAACCGTTGCCGATAGGCTTCGGCTCCCGCCCTTTGCAAGGCTATCCGTTGAGAAGCTCCCGAGAAATCCGGTCCCAGACTCGTCCCATCGGCGAACTCGACGTAATCAACGGCGACGTGAAGGCTCTTCAGCTCCTTCCCCTCTACGATATGTGGACCTAAGGACTCAAAGACACTGATCTCGCCCGGGGCGAGGGGACGCCCTTCCGGATCGAGCCGGCTGTCCCGGGACTGAGAGACCCAGTCGGAGGACTCCGACGCCCCATCGGACCAAGTGATCGTCCATCGGACCGCTAATGCGGTGATCTCCTTGGGGGAATTGTTTCGCACCCGGCAGGCATACCGCTCCAGCCGCTGCGGCACTCCTTCGGCCACAGCCTCGACGATCTCCACCACAGGGGTCCCCGCCTCCGAGACGATATGGCTTCTTTTGACGGGATAGTGCGCGAGCTGGGACGACGATGACCGACCACCGACCCCACTGAGAAGCCCCATGCCGGTGGCCGCGAGGATAACCCATCCGAAGAGATTTCCCTTCTTCATCGTTCGGCCCTCCATGAGCGATTTTCGGCCGTAGTATACTGTCTGTCTGTCTGCCAAGCCCAAAGTTTTCCCTTGGGGAGAAGCTCCGACCGGGTAGGGCCGGGCAAAGGGCTCAGGGCCGATCGCTTCAAAAGGGTCGGATCGCCGGCAGGCGATTGGGAGGATGTCACCGCATCCACCGCTCTCGCAGGCGGAGCAGACGCTGAGCAGCGGCCTCCAACGTCTCGTCCCGCTTGCAGAAACAGAATCGCACCTGCTGCCGACCCTTCTCCGGATGCTCGTAGAAGCTGCTGCCGGGGACGACGGCGACGCCGATCTCGCGCACCAAGTAGTGGGCGAACTCCACGTCGCTGGCGAATCCGAATCGGCTGATGTCGGTCATGATGTAATAGGCCCCGCGTGGTTTGTAGACGCCGAAGCCCGCGGCTTCCAGAGCGCGAAGGAGCCGGTCGCGTCGCGCCGCATATTCGGCAGCGAGCCGCTCGTAATAGGAACGGGGGAGGCGCAAGGCGACGGCCCCGGCTTCTTGAAGCGGCGCGGCCGCCCCCACGGTGAGGAAGTCATGAACCTTGCGGATCGCCGACGTGATCTCCGGCGGCGCGATGGCGTATCCGATGCGCCAGCCGGTCACGCTGTAGGTCTTCGAGAGCCCGTTGATCGTGATCGTCCGCTCGCGCATGCCGGGGAGCGTCGCGATGGCGACGTGCTCGGCCCCGTCGTAGAGGATGTGCTCGTAGATCTCATCGGTGATAGCGATGACGTCCCACTCCTGGCAGAGCGCGGCGATCACCTGCAGCTCCTCTCGCGTGAAGACCTTGCCCGTCGGATTATTCGGCGTATTGATGACGATCGCTTTGGTCCGCGCCGTGAAGGCCGCGCGCAGCTCATCTGGATCGAAATGCCAATCGGGGGGGTAGAGGGGGACATATCGGGGGCGCGCATCGGCGAGGATCGCATCGGGGCCGTAGTTCTCGTAGAACGGCTCGAAGATGATGACCTCCTCGCCGGGATTGACGACCGCCATCATGCTAGCGATCATGGCCTCGGTTGAACCACAGGTGACGGTGATCTCCGTCTCCGGATCTACGTCCAGGCCGAGATACCACCGCACCTTCTCGGCGATGGCCTCCCGCAACGAGCGCGCTCCCCACGTGATGGCATACTGATTGATGTCCGCGCGAATGGCCTCGATCGCGGCCCACTTGATCTCCTCCGGAGCCGGGAAGTCGGGGAAGCCCTGAGCGAGATTGATCGCGTCATGCTCCATGGCCAGGCGCGTCATCTCGCGAATCACCGATTCGGTGAACCGATCCGTCTTGAACGACGTTCGCTTCTTCGCCTCCATCTGCTCCATGATGGCTCTCTTCCCCCCGTACGCGAGATCAGGCCCTGGACGCGCGACGCGCCCGCCGGACGCGCGAGCGCAGATGGCGGGCGCTCGTCCCTCCACCCTCCTCCTCTTCCCCTTCTCCTTCCTCTTCCCCGGCTCTCCTCGCTTCACGAACCAGCTCGCGCAGGCGTTGATCCACGAGATGATTCACAGTCCCTTCGGGGAATTGGCCACTGGCGTCGCGCTCTCCCGCGGGCATGCCGGTGAGCAGCTCCAGAGCTTCGTCCACCGTCTCGACGGCGTAGATATGGAACTTCCCCTCGCGAATGGCCTCGACGACCTCCCGACGCAGCATGAGGTTCTTCACGTTCTGATGCGGGATGATGACGCCCTGATCGCCGGTCAGTCCCTTCGCCTTACAGACGTAGAAGAACCCCTCGATCTTCTCGTTCACGCCGCCGATGGGCTGGATCTGTCCCTTTTGATTGATCGAGCCCGTGATGGCGAGATTCTGCTTGAGGGGAACACCCGCGAGGCTCGAGAGCAGCGCGATCAACTCCGCGGCCGAGGCGCTGTCGCCCTCGACCAATTCGTAGGATTGCTCGAAGCCGAGACTCGCCGCCAGACTGAGCGGCTTATCCTGCGCGTAGCGCGCGCCCAGATACCCGCTCAGGATGAAGACCCCCTTATCGTGGATGCTCCCGCTCAAGCGCGCCCGCCGCTCGATATTGATGACGCCCTCGCGCCCCACGAACGTCTGGCAGGTGATGCGCGAGGGCTTCCCGAACACGTAATCGCCCAGATGAATGACGGCGAGCCCATTGATTTGCCCGACCACAGCCCCCTGAACGTCCACCAAGATGTCGCCGCGCGCGATCATCTCCAGGATGCGCTCCTCGACGCGATTGGAACGGAAGATCTTCTCCTCGATGGCGCGCTCAATATGCGCGCGGGTGATGTAGAGGCTTCCCTCTTGATCCGCCCAGTAGTTGGCCTCGCGCACAACGTCGGAGATCTCCCCAAACTGCGTGGAGAGTTTCGTCTGATCCCCCGCCAATCGGGAGCTGTATTCGATGATCGCCGCCACGGCGCCGCGATCCAGATGCCGGAGCCCCTCCCGATCGCAGCAGGATTTGATGAAATAGGCGTACTGCGCGAGGTTCTCCGGCGTGCGCTCCATCTGCGTGTCGAAGTCGGCTTTCACTTTGAAGAGCTTGCGGAAATCCTCGTCGTAGATGTAGAGCAAATAGTGCAGGAGCGGACTGCCGATGAGAGCGATCTTCACATCCACCTTGATCGGTTCGGGTCGCATCCCCGTCGCGCTCACGAGCCCGTACTGCGTGGCCACATCCTCGATGCGCACCTCTCCCGTCTCGATGACGCGCTTGAGCGCATCCCAGACGAAGGGATACCGCAGGACATCCAGGGCTTCGACGACGAGGAATCCGCCGTTGGCGCGAAGGATCGAGCCCGCCTTGACCTTGGTGAAGTCCGTCACGAGCGCCCCCAGCCGCACCTCGCGCTCGATGGCGCCGAACATGTTCGTGTAGGTCGGATTCGGCTCGAAGACAATCGGCGCGCCTTGCGTCGCGGAGTTGTCCACGAGCACGTTCACCTGATACTCGACGAAGCTCGCGCGCTCATCCAGCCGAAATCCCGGCGGCTCGACCGGTGGGCGCGGTCGAAACTTCTCGCGCTCCTGAAGGACGTTCTCCTGCACGTGATCCAGATACTCGAGGATCTCCGAATAGTTGGCGTACTTCATGCGCAGATGGTCCACGAGCCGCTTCACGACGAACAGGAGGGTCCAGCGCTCCAACTCCTCCGTCTTCTCCCGCGCCTCGCGCTCCATGGCGCGGACGCGATCCAGCAGCTCGGCGACTTGCTCATTGAACTGCTCCATCTTGCGGCGCACCTGCTCCTTGGTCGCCTCATCGAGCGCCTCGTACTCCTCCTGCGTGAGCGGCTTGCCGTTGTGAAGGAGCACGGTCATGATCCCGGCCGGCGTGACCCGCACCTGAATCCCCTCGCGGCTGGCCCGCCGCTCCAACTCCTCGAAGAGAGCGGCGCTCTGCCGCTGATACTCGCGCATGATGCCCGTCTGCTGCTCCTGATACTCCTTGCTCTCAAGCGCGCGGGGGATCTCGCGCTTGAGCTGTTCCAGCAGCCATTCCATGTCGCGCTTCAACTGCCGCCCCATCCCCGCCGGCATATAGAGGGCGCGCGGCCGATCGGGATCGCGAAAGTTATGCACCAGACAAATATCCCCCGGCACAGGTCGGTCCCGCGCGATCTCCTCCAACATGGCGCGGATCAAGCTCGTCTTGCCCGTCCCCGGTGGCCCTGCGAGGAAGAGGTTGTAGCCGTGGCTCTTCATCCGCAAGCCGAAGCGAAGAGCCGAAACGGCGCGCTTCTGCCCGATGAACCCTTCCGGAGGGGGGAGATACTCGGTCGTCTCGAACTCGAATGCGCTCGGATCGCACGCCCGATAGACCTCATCGGCCGAAAGGCGTCGCCATGCCATGTCCGTTCCCTCTCGTCGAAGATATGGCGGCTCTCACCGCTCAATGAGCGAATAAGCTTACACGAGACCGATGATTTGGCGAAGCCCGGCAGATCACTTTCGCCGCGCTCTCCCGCTTGTGCGCCGCGCCATTGACCGCCCTCCGCCCGATGGGGCTAAGATGTGAGAGCGAGAATCGGGCGGAGCGATGGTGACCTTTCAGCTCATCGCCGAGGATCGAGCGACGCGCGCGCGCGCCGGGGTCCTGCACACGGCACACGGCCCCGTGGAGACGCCCGTCTTCATGCCCGTCGGGACGCAGGCGACGGTGAAGGCGCTCACGCAGGAGATGCTCGAAGAATTGGACGCGCGCATCGTGTTGGCCAACACCTATCATCTCTTTCTGCGCCCTGGCGAACACGTGATTCGAGAACTGGGTGGACTCCACCGCTTCATGGCCTGGGATCGAGCGATCCTCACCGATAGCGGGGGGTATCAGGTCCTGAGCCTGGCCCCACTGCGGACGGTCCGCGAGGAAGGAGTGCACTTCCGATCGCATCTGGACGGGTCGCGCCATGTGCTGACGCCCGAACGCGCCATTGAGATTCAGGTGGCTCTGGGGTCGGACATCCTCATGGTCTTGGACGAATGCGTGGGGAATCCGGCCGAACGGGTGGAGGCCGAACGCGCCGTGCGCCTGACGACGGCTTGGGCGCGCCGGAGCAAAGCGCGCTTCGAGCAGCTTCGTGCGGAGGGCTTGCTGACGCCAGCCGCCCTGTTCGGCATCATTCAGGGGAGCCTCTACGCGGACCTTCGCCGGCGCAGCATGGAGGAGCTTCTGGAGATCGGCTTCGATGGCTACGCCATCGGGGGCTTGAGCGTCGGCGAGGAGAAATCGGCCATGCTCGACATGGTGGAATACGTGGCCGAGCTGATGCCGCGCCAGCACCCGCGATACCTGATGGGCGTGGGGACGCCCGCCGATCTCATCGAAAGCGTGCGGCGAGGCGTGGACATGTTCGATTGCGTGCTGCCGACGCGAAACGCGCGCAACGGCCAGGTCTTCACCTCGCGCGGCCCGCTCAATATCAAGAACGCCGCCTACGCCCGCGACCCCCGCCCGCTGGATGAGGAGTGCGCGTGCCGGGTCTGCCGTCGGTACTCCCGCGCTTATATCCGCCACCTCTACGCCAGCGGCGAGATCCTCTCGGCCATCCTCTGCACCTATCACAACTTGCATTTCTACCTTGACACGATGCGCAAGATCAGGCAAGCTATCGTCCTTGGCAACTTCGCAGAGTTCGCGCAGGAGTTCTTGCGCCGGTACCAAGAGGGCCGCTCTGCAAGTTGACCGAGAGGATCATCAACAGGAGGTCATCAAGAGGCCGCCGTCAGCGGGCAGATTATGAGCGCGGGAATCCTTCTGCAGGCGGGAAATGCTTTCCTCTCGCTCGTCCCATTGCTCCTCATCTTCCTCATCTTCTATCTGCTCATCATCCTGCCGGAGCGTCGGCGCCGGAAGAAGTTGCAGGAGCTGATCGCCAATCTCAAGGTCGGCGATAAGATCGTGACGACAGGCGGCATCTACGGGACGATCATCAGTCTGCGCGAGGATACGCTGGTTGTCCGTTCCGACCAATCGCGTCTGGAGATCGCCCGCAACGCGGTCATCGGCCTGCAGCAGCCACGACCAGAGGAGAGCGAGAGGGCGACGGCGAAATGATCCTCGAAGCCGACCGATCCCATGCGCGGAGTTAGGAGATGAGTCGGAAGCTTCGGAATCGCTTCCTGCTGATCGGGGGCATCACGGTGATCGCCCTCTATCTCCTCTTCGGCCCCTTTGAGATCCGCGACGCCTCGGGTCGCATCACCGCTCAGGCGATCGCGGCGAACTTCACGCCGGCGCGGCTCAAGAAGAATCTCGCGGAGAACATCAAGCTGGGCCTCGATCTGCGCGGGGGAAGCCACCTGATCCTGCAGGTTCAGACCGATGACGCCATTCGCTCGGTCACGGCGGGGAATCTGGAGAAGGCCCGCGCCATCCTTCAGCAAGCGGGGATCAAGTTCACGAACATCACCTCGCCCGCCCTTGGCCGGATCGAGATTGACCTGGAGGACAGCGGCCAGATCGAAGATGCTAAGGCGCGGATCACACTTGACTTCGGCCAGGGATGGACGGCGCGCAACGAGGGGAAGCGCCTCATCTTCGAGATGAAGGACGAGGAGCAGCGAGACATCCGGGAGCGGGCGACCGAGCAGGCGATGCGCATCATCGAGCAGCGGATCAATGCCTTCGGCGTCGCCGAGCCCACGATCGCGCGTCATGGTCCGGCGACCGCGTATCAGATCCTCCTGCAACTGCCGGGCGTGGACGATCCCGAGCGGGTGAAGAACCTCATCCGCGCCGAATCTCGCCTGGAATTGAAACTCGTCCACAGTGGCCCGCACCCGAGCGAGGACGCCGCGCGCCAATCCTTGGGCGGCACCGTGCCCCCGGACAAGGAGATTCTCCCAGCGCGCGAGCGGCGGCGGGATCCGAACGCCCCTCCGGTCCAATACTACGTCGTCGAGAAGACGCCTGTGATCACCGGAGATGATCTCCGCAACGCGCAGGCCGTCCCCTCCCAGGCCGGAGGCTCGGTGTATGAGATCCTGTTCTCGCTCCGCCCATCGGGAGCCGAACGCTTCTACGCGAGCACGAGCGCCAATATCGGGAAGAATCTGGCGATCATCCTCAACAATGAGATCAAGAGCGCGCCCGTCATCCGGGACGCTATCCGCGATGAGGGGCGCATCGAGGGAGACTTCACGAAGGAGGAGGCCGAGGACCTCGCCTTGACGCTGCGCTCGGGCGCTCTGCCGGCGCGCGTGACCTATCTGGAGGAGCGAACGGTCGGCCCCAGCCTCGGCGCCGATTCGATCCGACAGGGCTTCGCGGCTTCGATCGCCGGACTCGCGGCGATTGTGATCTTCATGCTCTTCTACTATCGGCTCTCGGGCGTGAACGCCGTCATCGGGCTCGTCCTGAATCTGATCTTGCTGCTGGCGGCGATGAAGATCGTAGGCGCGGTATTGACCTTGCCGGGCATTGCCGGCGTCGCGCTGACGATCGGCATGGCCGTGGACGCCAACGTGCTCATCTTCGAGCGCATCCGCGAGGAGCTGCGCAATGGGAAGGTTCCCGCCTCGGCCGTCGCTCTGGGCTTCGAGCGGGCCTTCGTCACGATCTTCGACACGAACCTGACGACGATCATCGCCGCGCTCTTTCTCTTCGTCTTCGGGACGGGGCCGATTCGCGGCTTCGCGGTCACCCTCACGGCCGGATTGATCGCCAATTTCTTCACGGCGATCTTCGTCTCGCGGGCGCTCTTCGCGTGGGTCCTGGAGCGCCAGGGAGGGCGGCCCGCAGCCCTGAGCATCTGAACGGCCATGTATGAGCTGATCAAAAACCCGAACGTGGACTGGATGGGCCTCAAGCGAGGGTTCATCCTCGTCTCACTCGTCCTGCTCCTGCTCGGAGGGGCCTCTGCCTTCACCCGCGGATTCAACCTCGGCATTGATTTCGCTGGCGGCACGCTCGTGAACGTGAAGTTCAAAGATGCGCCGCCGCCGGAGAACCGCTTGCGCGAAGCGCTCGCTCAGCAGGGGATTGATCCGAGCAAAGTCGTCATTCAACCGATCAGCGATCCGATCAGCGGGGTCAAGAACGAGGTCCTGATCCGCCTCCCGCAGCGAGAGATTGGACAGAAGGCGGGATCGGCCGAGAGCGAACTCGACGTGGAGAAGCGTGCGATTCTGGCCGCGCTCAACACGTTCAATCCGCCTTCTGAAAGAGCGACCAAACTGGATCTGAACACCATCAGCCGCGATCGGCTGCGGGAAACGTTTCTGGCCGAGGATCCGCTGCGCCTGATCCCGGGCTCGGGTCGCGCCGCGGCCGAGCTCGAATACGCGCGATATGCGGAAGCCATCATCCAGTATCGGGATCGCGAGCAGGGAGGCCTGCTGCGTGACCTCGCGGATCTGCGCGCTCTCCAGGGCGTCCCCACGGCTCTGCTGCAGTGGCTGCCGCAACGCTTCTTCGCCGGCAATGCGGCGATGATCAGCGCCGAGATCGTCGGCCCGCAGATCGGGCAGGAACTGCGACAACGCGCCATCTCGGTCACGCTCGCGTCGCTGGTCGGCATGCTCATCTATATCGCCTTCCGATTCGAATGGGTGTACGGGGTGGCCGCGGTCATCGCCGTCTTCCACGATGTCCTGATCACGCTCGGCATCTTCTCCCTCGTGCAGAAGGAGATCTCGCTCAACGTCGTGGCCGCCCTGCTGACGCTCGTCGGCTACTCGGTCAATGACACGA
>BEHM01000015.1 GCA_002923315.1 bacterium HR10 | reverse complement strand
GGTGTGCTAATCGAACCAAGGTGGGATTGAAACCAATCTTGCGGCTCTTGCATTTGTGTGGGTGTATATGTGCTAATCGAACCAAGGTGGGATTGAAACTGCCCGTCTCAGGCCCCCAACAGGTCGAGAGCCATCGGTGCTAATCGAACCAAGGTGGGATTGAAACAGCGCATCGCGGAGGATCTCCTCCGCATTCGCCCCGGTGCTAATCGAACCAAGGTGGGATTGAAACCTCTATGAGCGAGTTCTCGGACTTCTCTCCGCTCGGGTGCTAATCGAACCAAGGTGGGATTGAAACAAGAGCAGGACGGCGACGATGAAGGCGATCTTGGGCGTGCTAATCGAACCAAGGTGGGATTGAAACCGCCGACGTCGAACGATGACGCGACGAACCAGCGCAGTGCTAATCGAACCAAGGTGGGATTGAAACCATCTAAATTCACCATTGTCGTCATCGGCGTCTTCGGTGCTAATCGAACCAAGGTGGGATTGAAACGGGACGGTTTGCGCCGCAACGACGGCGGCCCCGCCGAGTGCTAATCGAACCAAGGTGGGATTGAAACAGAGGTCAAGTCCTCGAAGATCAGCCCGTCCTCTGAGTGCTAATCGAACCAAGGTGGGATTGAAACATCGGGATCCAAGCGTCCCTTCTGCTCGGGCGGAATGGTGCTAATCGAACCAAGGTGGGATTGAAACCCGTATGTTGATGTGATCTTCATCATGTACATCGGTGTGCTAATCGAACCAAGGTGGGATTGAAACTACGGCCATTTCGGTTGCGGGTGAATGTACCCGCCGGTGCTAATCGAACCAAGGTGGGATTGAAACGCATATGCTTCGCGTTGGATGCGCGCCAGTTCGAGTGTGCTAATCGAACCAAGGTGGGATTGAAACGTAGTGCGCGGCCCGACGCATGGCCTCGACAACGTGTGCTAATCGAACCAAGGTGGGATTGAAACCTCGCCCGGCTCAAGGGGGAGGTTGCAAATCCCACAAGTGCTAATCGAACCAAGGTGGGATTGAAACAGAGCGCCTGCTCATCTGTGAGCGGCTGCGCCTGCGTGCTAATCGAACCAAGGTGGGATTGAAACGGGCGCGCAGGATATCGCGCGTGCCGTCGGCGTCCAAGTGCTAATCGAACCAAGGTGGGATTGAAACTGTATATTGGAGCGCGAAGCGCGCTCCAGCGAGGAAGTGCTAATCGAACCAAGGTGGGATTGAAACAGCGCCCTGCTCATCCCCGCGACACCGGGCAATGACGTGCTAATCGAACCAAGGTGGGATTGAAACGCGGGATCATCATCCGCGACAACGCCTTGCTGCGCTGTGCTAATCGAACCAAGGTGGGATTGAAACCTGCGCGTGAACATAAAGTTCACGCACGGGGAGGAAGTGCTAATCGAACCAAGGTGGGATTGAAACAGGGCGCGTCACTGACTTGAGACCGCTCAGCAAGCCGTGCTAATCGAACCAAGGTGGGATTGAAACCATCGTCCGAATTGGCGACGAGCTTTTGCTCGTCGTGTGCTAATCGAACCAAGGTGGGATTGAAACCCTCTCGGTTGTACGATAGCAGATCCTGAGCGCATTGTGCTAATCGAACCAAGGTGGGATTGAAACCCGCCTCTGGCGGAGGGGAGCGATCCCGGGGAGGGAGTGCTAATCGAACCAAGGTGGGATTGAAACTTAAGATCAAGCCACGTGCCGTCCGCCGTGCGAACGGTGCTAATCGAACCAAGGTGGGATTGAAACCGGTCCAATGGGGCATTCCTGATGGTGAGTGAATTCCGTGCTAATCGAACCAAGGTGGGATTGAAACCTCGCTGGAAGTGTCGCTGGAAGGCCCACGCTGAGGGTGCTAATCGAACCAAGGTGGGATTGAAACACGATGGTGATGCTCCCGTCACGGTCGCCGTGTAGGGTGCTAATCGAACCAAGGTGGGATTGAAACCATCTTCATGAAGCGGTTGAAGGCCTCATCCTCGGGTGCTAATCGAACCAAGGTGGGATTGAAACCTTCAATTGTGAAAGTGGAAGGTAATCAATCTTCAGGTGCTAATCGAACCAAGGTGGGATTGAAACACGGAACATCGCCGGGTACAAGGACGAATTCGGCGTGTGCTAATCGAACCAAGGTGGGATTGAAACGAACCCCACACCCCCCGCGCCTACGATGAAAATCTGGTGCTAATCGAACCAAGGTGGGATTGAAACGTGTCAGCACGGATCGGAGGTCGTTTTGCTTGTTCCGTGCTAATCGAACCAAGGTGGGATTGAAACTTCCTGGATGGCGGTACGCACCGGCCCTTTCGATCGCGTGCTAATCGAACCAAGGTGGGATTGAAACGGACGACGCGCACGCGAAAGGCATCCCGGGTGATTTGTGCTAATCGAACCAAGGTGGGATTGAAACCGGGCCAGGTGCGAAGGACGTGTTCGAGCATGCGGGTGCTAATCGAACCAAGGTGGGATTGAAACGCGTTGTCAGACGTTGACAAAGTCCCTGCCGAGCTGGTGCTAATCGAACCAAGGTGGGATTGAAACGCGAAGAGCTTGAAGAATTAGAAAGGGTGAACGAAAGTGCTAATCGAACCAAGGTGGGATTGAAACCTTGGTCAGCCTTCTCGTGAAGGATGAACTTGAATTGGTGCTAATCGAACCAAGGTGGGATTGAAACTCCGACGGGATGGCGCGTGCCCGCGGATGTTGACATGTGCTAATCGAACCAAGGTGGGATTGAAACGAATTCGATCCCATCCGGGGTCTCGTCGCTGCGGGGTGCTAATCGAACCAAGGTGGGATTGAAACCTCCGCGCGTCGCCGTTGCCGTTTGACGGTCGTTGGGTGCTAATCGAACCAAGGTGGGATTGAAACACGATGTCCGATGCGGCAAAGAACACTCCTGCGCCGTGCTAATCGAACCAAGGTGGGATTGAAACAACGGCGACATATTCGCGAACGGTGTGCACGCGTCCGTGCTAATCGAACCAAGGTGGGATTGAAACGCGGAGATATTCCAATCGCCGTCTCGATACGCCCGGTGCTAATCGAACCAAGGTGGGATTGAAACCACATCACGTTCGCGCTCTTGCGCGAGCTTCAACAAGTGCTAATCGAACCAAGGTGGGATTGAAACCGGTGAAGTCGATGAAGAAGCCTACCGGCTTCCCACGTGCTAATCGAACCAAGGTGGGATTGAAACGCGACGAACACCGGGAATATCGGCAGACGCAGCGAGTGCTAATCGAACCAAGGTGGGATTGAAACTCAAGACGCCGATGCGACCGCCGCTGCTCCGACGCCGTGCTAATCGAACCAAGGTGGGATTGAAACACGCCAAACACTCAACCGCCCGAGGGCGACGAAGGCGTGCTAATCGAACCAAGGTGGGATTGAAACAAGGATCGTTTCGGGCGTCGTTGTGCGCAGCCGGAAGTGCTAATCGAACCAAGGTGGGATTGAAACTCGCGCGCCGGGGGAGAGAGCGCGAGGGGGAAAGGTCGTGCTAATCGAACCAAGGTGGGATTGAAACCGTACTCGGCGGCGATCTCATATCCGCGCTCGGCCGGTGCTAATCGAACCAAGGTGGGATTGAAACCGGCGCTTCCGGGTCGAGCGGGTGAAGAGTTGCCCGGTGCTAATCGAACCAAGGTGGGATTGAAACTCGATATAGAGGGAGACAACTCCCGAGAGCTCGCTAGTGCTAATCGAACCAAGGTGGGATTGAAACTACCATCTTTCCAACTGTAGAACATCGTTCTTCCTCGTGCTAATCGAACCAAGGTGGGATTGAAACTGCAATGACGCCGCGCTGCGCGTGAGCATAAAGCTCGTGCTAATCGAACCAAGGTGGGATTGAAACCGGCGCGCACGGCCGCGGTCGTCAACGCGATCGCGCGTGCTAATCGAACCAAGGTGGGATTGAAACGTCCCGTCGAGCGCATCATCGTCAAAGACGATGATGGTGCTAATCGAACCAAGGTGGGATTGAAACTGCGACCGGCATGTTCTTTGACACCGCATCGGCGATGTGCTAATCGAACCAAGGTGGGATTGAAACGATGGTCTTCGTGACTGACCACAAGTTTAGGAGAGAGTGCTAATCGAACCAAGGTGGGATTGAAACAGGTTTCCCCGAACAACAGTTTGAGAATCTCAAATGGTGCTAATCGAACCAAGGTGGGATTGAAACCAGTCGGAGGTCATCATGCGACAACCGGACATCGTCGTGCTAATCGAACCAAGGTGGGATTGAAACCGTGGAACGTCATGAAGGACGCTTTCTGAGTCCGAGTGCTAATCGAACCAAGGTGGGATTGAAACACGACGAGCGAAAAATCGTCGAAGAGAAACTCTGTGGTGCTAATCGAACCAAGGTGGGATTGAAACCTCATGCCCTGAAGACTGAGGTTCAACATAGTCCGAGTGCTAATCGAACCAAGGTGGGATTGAAACTCACGATGTCTGTCACGGCATCGGGGGGCCGCTTTTCGTGCTAATCGAACCAAGGTGGGATTGAAACCATGGCCAGGAGCACGGCGGCCAAGACGACGGCGACGTGCTAATCGAACCAAGGTGGGATTGAAACGAAGGCACGACGCGGTATGTCCGCATTCGACACCAGTGCTAATCGAACCAAGGTGGGATTGAAACGAATGCTGAGCTGGATCCCGACTCGCCTGCAGCGCGGTGCTAATCGAACCAAGGTGGGATTGAAACCCGTTGTGGTGAGGCCGCGCGCGCCCGGCGACAGAGTGCTAATCGAACCAAGGTGGGATTGAAACCGCAGATCATGCGCCAGATCACCGATTCGCGCGGGTGTGCTAATCGAACCAAGGTGGGATTGAAACAGCGCGATGCGCGACGCGCGATCGCGCTTGCGCGCGGTGCTAATCGAACCAAGGTGGGATTGAAACGGGCTAGGGACGCTCGCGGTGGACCGCTGGTGGCGGGTGCTAATCGAACCAAGGTGGGATTGAAACGTACAGGGAGAACCTAGAGCGTTGGAAGGCACTGCAGTGCTAGTCGAACCAAGGTGGGATTGAAACGAGGGATTGCGGCGGCTAGGTCTCGACGATCTCCACGGTGGGGGTGGCCTCGGATTTGGGCAGGAGGGCGGGCCAGTAGGCGAGGATCTCTTCGACGCGGGGGCGACCGCCGGCGAATCCCGTGGCTGTTGGAGGTCCGTTCAAGATCAACGGGCTGATCTCGCGCGTGAAGCGTTCGACGGCCTGCGGGTCCTCGCTCCGAACGGAGATGCGCAGTTGCACCTCGGCGAGATTGGGCGAAGGCTCGGGAGCGAGCGGGCCATGGCAGGCGTTGACGCCGAGGAACTCGGTGAGGATCTCGTCAAACTGCAGACCGAGTCGCTGCAGTCGCTTCCGCAGGATCTGATCCGCCAGCTTGGCTTTCTCGTAGGCATCGGGCCAGCTGTAGACGAGTGTCCCCACGGCCTTATATCCAGCGAAGTAGCTGATTGAGACTTTGTAGAACTCGGTGGGGGGAGCTCCTCGAACTCCCCATACGCGGACCCGATCGGGACCCACCTCATCCAGGCGAACGGTCGTGAAATCGGCGATGCATTCCGGGGCGATGTACCGGCGAGGATCGCCGATCTCGTAGAGGAGCTGTTCCTTGAGGATCGCCGCGGTGACGCGCCCGCCGGTGCCTTCATGCTTGGTGATGACGAACGTCCCATCTTCGGAGACTTCTGCGATGGGATACCCGATGCGATCCAGGTCGGGAATGGTCTTCCACGCGATCTGGGAGTTCCCGCCCGTGCATTGAGCGCCGCATTCGATGAGGTGGCCGGCCACGACGCCAGCGGCGAGCTTATCGTACTCATCCTCGCGCCAACCGAATTCGTAGATCATCGGAGCAAGCGCGAGCGCCGCATCTGTCACGCGTCCGGTGATGACGACCCGAGCTCCTTGCCGAAGCGCTTCGACGATCGGGAAGGCCCCGAAATAGACGTTCGCGCTTTGGACGCGGGGGCGGACATCGCTCAAGGGGCGACCCGTATCGAGATTGCGCAGCTCGTGGCCTCGGGCCATCAAGTCGTCGAGCCGATCGAGGATGTCATCGCCGGCGACGATCCCGATGCGCACTCCCGAGAGGCCGAGGTCTCGCGCCACGTCTCGGACGGCTTCGGCGCACGCGCGAGGATTCACGCCGCCGGCGTTGGCGATCACCGTGATATTCTTCTCCAGGCAGATCGGGAGGAGGCGTGCCATCAGGGGGACGAAATCGCGCGCGTAGCCGAGGCGCGGATCGCGGGCCTTTTGTTTCTGAAGGATGGACATAGTCACCTCGGCCAGGTAATCGAGCGAGAGGTAGTCAATCGGGCCGAGGGTGGCCTGTTCGATGGGGGCGTCCAGACTGTCGCCCCAGAAGCCTTGGCCGTTGGCGATGCGAATGGTCTTCATCGTCCCGTATCGCACCCAGTGGAGTGAGAGGCCAATGGTACTCGGCCGATGCGCTCCGCGTCAATGTGGGCCGTACTCTTCCCTCGGCGCGCGCGGGAGCGGTATGCTCTTGTCGGATCTCGCGGGAGGAGGATGAAGATGACGCTCGAGGAATGGCAAGAGTATCGCCGGAGGATGAATGAGAAGATCCTGGAGAGCGGCCATTTGGGGATCAAGCGCTTTTTCGCGCTCGATCATCAGGCGTACACGGCCGGCGCGCTCTCGCCCAAGGTGAAGGAGCTGCTGGGGCTGGTCGCCTCGCTCGTCTTGCGCTGCGACGACTGCGTCACCTATCACCTGCTGCGCTGTCACGAGGAAGGGGTCACGCGGGAGGAGTTTCTGGAGGCGTTCAATGTGGCGTTGGTCGTCGGCGGCTCGATCACGATCCCGCATCTGCGGCGGGCGTTCGAGCGCTTGGAGGAGGTGGAGGCGGCGGGGCGCGCGCGGGAATCTTCTTGAGGTGGGAGCGTCTCGTTGCTCGGTGAGCCCGCGTGTGCTAAGGTTTTCTCGGTATGCGCGGGCCGAGATCCGTACTCATCCTCGGTGGGGCAGGGCTCATCGGCTTTGAGATCGCCCGGGCCGTCGCCCGCGAGATCGGGCCGCAGCTTCTGGTCATCGGCGGGCTCTTCGAGCGCGAGGTGGAGGAGGCGCGCGCGGCCTTGCGCGAGGAATTCCCGACGCTGCGAGTGGAGGGCGTGTGGGGGGATATCTTCCTGCGCGCGGAGGATCGCGGGCGGACGCGGCAGCAGCTCATCGAGGATCCCGAGCGGCGAGATGCCCTCTTTCAGGACCTCTTCGGGGATCTCGATCGAGCATATGAAAAGTCGTGGCTGGTGGCCATCATTCGCCGCTTCAAGCCCGAGGTCATCGTGGATTCGATCAATACGGCCACGGCCATTGGGTATCAGGACGTCTACGCGAATTCGATCGAAGCGCGCGACATCCTGGCTCGGCTCGCGCGGGCGATCGAGCGCCGAGAGGCGGCGACGCTCGCGGCGTTGAAGGACGAAGCGGTGCGGAAGATCGAGGCCTTGATCGTCTCGCAGGGGATCCCCGAGCTGGTGCGGCACACGCTCCTGCTCTATCGCGCGATGGTGGAGGCGGGGACGCGGTTGTATCTGAAGATCGGGACGACGGGAACAGGGGGGATGGGGCTCAACATCCCGTACACGCACAGTGAGGATCGTCCGAGCGCGCTCCTCATCTCGAAATCGGCCATCGCCTTCGCGCACACGGGATTGCTCTTCCTGATGGCGCGCACGGCGGGCGGGCCGATCGTCAAGGAGATCAAGCCGGCGGCCTTGGTCAGCTATCGGCGCATCGCGTTTCAGACGGTGCGGCGGGGGGGAGAACCCGTCTACATCTATGCGAGTCGAGTGGAGCCGCTGGAGGACGTGTTGCACACGATCCGCCCGCCGGAGGAGTTCGAGCGCCTGGAGGAATTGCGGGTCGTGGGCGTGGATACCGGGGAGAACGGGTTCTTCGCGCGCGGGGAATTTGAGACGATCACCAGCCTCCATCAGATGGAGGCGGTGACGCCGGAGGAGATCGCGCAGGCGGCTGTGTTGGAGATCAAGGGGAGCAATACGGGTGTGGATGTGATCGCCGCCATTGATGGGGCTGTCATGCCGCCCAGCTATCGCGCCGGGTATTTGCGCGGTCTGGTGATCGAGCGGTTGAAGCAACTGGAGAAGGAGACGGGGACTTACAGCATCGCCATCGGGCAGTTGGGTCCGCCGGAGCTGACGAAGCTCCTCTATGAAGCGCATCTGCTGAAGATGCGCTACAAGACGCTCACGGCGGTGATCGAGGCCGATCCGGAGGAGATGGCCGAGAGCCTGTATCGCCTCATCTGCCACAACAAGATTCGGGATGTGATCACCTCGATTGGCGTGCCGATTCTGGCGCCCGATGGGCGGCGGCTCTTTCGCGGGCCGTTCATTCGCATCCCGGAGCTCAAGGGCGAGTCGCGCGTGCGGGTCACACCGGCGGCGGTGGATCGGTGGGCGCGAAAGGGCTGGGTGGATTTGCGGCCCGAGAACATGCGCGTGTGGCAGCGGCGGTTTCGCGAGATGGCGCGCAACATCGGCGCGATGGTGGATCAGGGATCGGCGGCCATCACGCGCGCCTCCTATACGTCGGAGAAGATCAACATCGGCGAGGTCGTCGGCTGGATCTTCAACAACGAGGAGCGCGCCTATCGCATCAAGTCGTGATGTTGAGAGTCGCCCTCACCGGAAGCATCGCCGTCGGCAAGAGCGTCGTCCTCGGCATGTTCCGCGAGCTGGGATGCCACACCATGGAGGCGGATGAGATCGCGCATGAGCTGATGCGCCCCTGTCGGCCTGCGTATCATGATGTCGTGCGCGCTTTCGGATCGGAGATCCTCGCCGAGGACGGGACGATTCATCGGGGCCGATTGGGGGCGATCGTCTTTCGAGATGCGGCGCGGCGGGAGCTGTTGAATCGTCTGGTGCACCCGCGCGTGCTCGAGGAGATCGAGCGGCGGAGTGCGGAGTTGGCGCATCAGGACCCGGAGGGGATTCTCCTGGTGGCGGCGGCGCTCGTCATCGAGGCGGGGGCGCAGCCGCGGTTCGATCGGATCATCGTCGTCTATTGCGATGAGGAGGAGCAGATCGCGCGCCTGATGCGACGCGATGGGCTGACGCGCGAGGACGCGCTCCAGCGCATCCGCGCGCAGCTCCCCTCGAGCGAGAAGCGGCGATATGCCGATTTCGAGATCGACACGTCGGGGCCGTTCGAGCAGACGCGCGCGCAGGTGGAGGCCATCTATCGGCGCTTGCGCGCGGAGGCGTCGGCGTCCTCCTGACCGGGAGGTCTGACCCATGAGACCGCGGGGGCGGATGCGCATCGGCATTGATGCGCATGCCATTGGCAGTCAGACGGCGGGGAACGAGACGTACATCAAGAACCTCATCGAGGCGCTCGCCGCCATTGATGAGGAGAACGAGTACGTCCTGTTCTTCACCCGTCCTGAGGTCGCCGAGCAGTGGCGCGACCGATTCCGGAATTTCCGAGTTTGGGTGGTGCGCCCGCACACGCGGTATCTGCGCATCCCGTTCAGCTTGCCGTGGGCCGTCTGGCGAGCGCAAGTGGACCTGTTGCACGTGCAATATGCGGCTCCCCCCATCTGTCCGCGGCCGATCGTCACGACGATTCACGACCTCTCGTTCGAACATCTCCCGCAGTTTTATACGCCGCGCGAGCGATGGCTCCTCAAGCTCGCCGTCGGCTATACGGCGCGCCGGGCGGCGCGCATCCTCACGGTCTCGGAATATTCGGCCCGGGATATTCGGGCGACGTATCGCGTTCCGCCGGAGCGGATCGTGGTGACGCCCGAGGGGGTGAGCGCGCTCTTTGTGCCGGTTCGAGATCAGGAGCGGATTCACGCCGTGCGCCGACGCTATGGCATCGCGCGCGCGTACATCTTGAGTGTCGGCAGCCTTCAGCCTCGGAAGAATCTCGTCCGGTTGATCCGCGCGTATGTCAACGTGCGTCGTCGAGACGATGAGCTGGATCATCAGCTCGTGATCGTGGGGAAGAAGGGGTGGTTGTATCAGGACATCTTCCGCGCGGCGCAGCATGCGCCTTTCGCGGAGGACATCATCTTCACGGGCTATGTCCCTGAAGAGGATCTCCCTGCGCTCTACAGCGGGGCGACGGTCTTCGTCTACCCCTCGATCTTCGAGGGCTTCGGTCTCCCCGTGCTGGAGGCGATGGCCTGTGGAGTTCCGGTCATCACAAGCTATAGCTCTTCGCTCCCTGAGGTCGTGGGCGAGGCGGCCCTCCTGGTGAATCCCTATGATGAGCGGGCGATCGAAGAGGCTCTTCAGCAAGTCATCTGGAACGACGCCATGAGGCGCGAATTGTCCGAGCGGGGGCTTCGACGGGCGCAACAGTTCTCTTGGAAGCGCACGGCCGAGTTGACGTTGCGCGCTTACGAGGATGTCGTCCGGAACGTGAGGCAGTCCGGGCGCGCGGCTTCGGCTCAGGCCGCGGGGGCTTCCCGATGAGAGGAGCGGCGATGCGGATCGCCATTCTGGGGATTCGCGGTATCCCGGCCAACTATGGGGGCTTCGAGACTTTCGCGGAGCAATTGGCGACGCGGCTTGTGGCGCGCGGCCATGAGGTGACCGTCTACGGGCGGCGCCACTATGTCACGCTCCCTGAGCGCGAGTATCGCGGTGTTCGGTTGGTCGTCCTCCCGACGATCCGGCACAAGTATCTCGATACGGTCGTGCACACGTTCCTCTGCGCGCTCCATGCCTGGCGGCGCCCCTATGAGGTCGTCCTCGTCTGTAATGCCGCCAATGCGCTGGCCGCGGGGCTGCTGCGTCTGGTGGGGAAGAAGGTGGCGATCAATGTGGATGGGCTCGAGTGGAAGCGGAAGAAGTGGAATTGGCTCGGGCGCCTGTATTACCGGATCTCGGCGCGGCTCGCGCCGAAGCTCGCGCATGTTGTGATCACCGATGCGGAGGTGATCCGCGCCTACTACCGGCAGCGCTATGGCGTGGAGACGCGCATGATCGCCTATGGCGCGGAGGTCGGACGGCGCCCTGATCCCGATGGGGTGCGCCCCTTTGGGGTGGAGCCCGAGCGGTACATCCTCTACGTGAGTCGGCTGGAGCCCGAGAATAACGCCCATCTGGTGATCGAGGCGTTCGAGCGGGTGGAGACGGAGATGAAATTGCTCATTGTCGGCGATGCGCCCTATGCGCGGGCTTACGTACAGCGCTTGAAGCGCACGCGGGATCCGCGCATCCTCTTCGCGGGGTTCGTCTATGGCGAGGACTATCGGCGGCTCCAGCAGAACGCCTACTGCTACGTGCATGCGACGGAGGTCGGGGGGACGCATCCGGCGCTCGTCGAGGCGATGGGGTTCGGCAATTGCGTCCTCGTCCTGGACACGCCGGAGAATCGGGAGGTCGCCGGAGAGGTCGGCATCTACTATCGCACGGCGGAGGAGCTTCGGCAGCGGCTGCAGGAGGTCATCGCCGATCCGCAGCGCGTGATCCGCTTGCGCGAGCGCGCCATGGCGCGCGTGCGCGAGCGGTACGATTGGGAGCGGATTGTGGACCACTACGAGGCGCTCTTTTTCGAGCTGCTCGGCGCGCCGCGCTCAGATCGCGCGAGTGCGACGCAGGTTGTGAAGGAGATCGGCCCATGATCTGGAAAAAGCGCGGGGGGGAAGTACTGGGTCGCCTTCTCCTGGCCTTCGTTTGGCTCACGATGAGCGTCCGGGCGGCGGAAGCCCCCGATCTGGAGGAGGCGCCCATTGTTCGCTCGCTCGTCATTCAGGGGAATCGGCGCATTCCCGACAGCGCGATTCGGTTTCACCTTCGGACGAAGGTGGGGGAGCCCTTTGATCCGCGGCGCGTCGAGCAGGATGTGCGCGCGCTCTATGCGATTGGCGCGTTCCGCGCGGTGCGCATCGAGCGCGCGGCTGTGGCCGATGGGGTGCGGCTCATCGTCCGCGTGGAGGAGCGGCCCATCGTGCGCCGCGTTCGCTATGAGGGGGTGACGGCGGCGCAAGAGGCCGACCTCGCGCAGCGCTTGCGTGAGGCGAAGATCGAGCTTCATCCGGGGCGACCCTGCGATTCGCAGGAGGTGTGGCGCGCGCGGCACGTGATCGCACGGTGGGCCGACGAGCGAGGATTCCCATGGGCGCGCGTCGAGAGCGAGGAGCGAGAGGATGTGGGATCGGCCTCCGTGGACATCGTGTTCCGCATCGCGTGGGGGCCGCGCGGGATTGTTCGAGACGTCGTCTTTCGCGGGAACCAGGCGGTCGCGAGCGCGGAGCTGCGGAAGGCGTTGCGGTGGCTGCGGCCGAGGTCCGTGTTCCGCCGGTTCTCTCAACGTGGCGTGTACACGCGCGCTCGCGCCGAGGAGGATCGGCAGCGTTTGGTGGCGTTCTATCAAGAGCGCGGGTATGCGCGAGCGGACGTGGGCGAGCCCGTGCTCGTGCCCATTGCGGAGCGCGGTCGCCGTGTTCACCTGCGCGTGGAGATCCCGATCCGCGAGGGGCCTCAATATCGCGTGGGGGAGGTGCGGGTGGAAGCGGGGGAGTCCTCGATCCCCCCGGCTGTGCGCGCCGCGCTTCAGGCACTTGAGCCGGGGGAGGTCTATAACGCGCGGAAGGTGCAGGGTGTCCTGGAGCGCATTCGCACCGTTTATGCAGCGGCCGGACGGATTCCGATGCGGGCGGACGCACTTCAGGATTTCGATGAGGCGACCGCGCGCGTGTCCCTGCTGTTTCGAATTGAGCCCTCGCCGCCGCTGCGCGTCGCGCGCATCGAGTTCGAGGGGAATCGGCGAATCTCCGATCGGCTCCTCCGGCGCGAGATATTGCTCCGTGAGGGGGAGCTGTACGACGAAAGTCGCCTGGATCGCAGCCTCATGCGTCTCGCGCGTTCGGGCCTCGTTCATCCCGTGGATCGGAAGGATGTGGAGCTTGATGTGGACCGTGAGCGGCAGGAGGTGACTGTGACGATTCGCGTCCGCGAGGTGGATCGGCAGGGGATCTGGATGATCGGAGGCTCGAATGGAGTCGGCGGGGGGTATCTCGGCGTGATGTATCGAGCGGTGAGTGTCCTGGGGCTCGGGGAGATGCTCGGGCTGGAGGCGATGGCGGGGCCTCGAATGCACAACGTGCTGCTCGATCTGCTGGTGCGACGCGTGGCGAACACGCCGGTGACGCTCGGGCTCTCGCTCTTCTCCCGGTTCTCCCGATTTGATGCGCTGAGTCTTGGGGCTCTCGACGCGGCGCTTGATCGCATCTGGTATCGCCAGCGGGGGATTCGTCTGAGCGGCAGCTATCCGATCACAGAGTTCTCTTCGGCAGGTCTCGGCGTTCAGATCGAGCGCGTCCGTGCGACGCCGCTTCTGCCGGGAGATCCTCCTTCCCGATTCGCGCGCCGGACGCTCGCGGTCTTCTGGAATCGGGATACGACCGATGCGACTCTCGATCCGCGGCATGGAGCGACCTGGCTCGCGTCGGTGAGCGTGAGTGGGGGCGATGTGGCGATGATGAAATCCTCGCTGGAGTACCGAAGATACGCGCCGGATCCGTTCACCGATGGTCGCCATACGTTCGCCTTCCGAGGCGTCCTCGCTCATGCCGCTGGATTCAGGGGGCAGATCGTTCCATCGTTCGAGCGGTTCTTCTCGGACGGCCAGCTCGTCCGCGGATTCTCGGTTGGGGAGTTCGGCCCGCTCGCGCGGTATCGCGTGGCGGTGACGCCAGCGGAGGCGCCGGGTCAGGCGGGGACGCTCTCGGGAATTGCGGCGATCGGCGGGGACAGTGTGGCCGCGTGGCAAGCGGAGTATCGCGTGCCGCTCGCCACGCGCTTCGCCCTGGTGCCTTTCTTCGATGCGGGGATCATCTCGGTGGTTCATCCGATCGAGGGGGTCTCGGTGCTTCGGGCGACCAATGCGCTGGTGCGAACGTCCACGGGTATTGAATGGCGCTTTCGCCTGCCTCTTCTCGGGCAGCCGCTTCGCGTGATCTGGGCGTTCAATCCGACGCGCGTGGATCAGTGGGTGCGATTAGGGGACGGGCGGCTCGTCCGGTTGCGGGAGCGCGCCTGGCGCGTGCGTGCGTTGCTCGGAGGGAGCCTGTGACGCGCGGTCTTCGCTCACGAAGAGCTCGTTCCTTCTTCCGGTACGCGTTCCAGTGCAGAAGGATCGAGCGCCGCCAGGCGTTCACGCGCTGTGCGACCGGCATCCTGGGCGCGATAGTCGGTCGCGATCTTCACATAGAGTTCGACGGCGTCGGTCTTCTTGCCCTGGAATTCCAGAGCGCGCGCCAGACCCAGTTTCAGAGGAGCCTGAGGGAGTTCGCCGGGATCTTCGAGGAGCTGCCGATACTGCCGCTCGGCGCCTGCCGGGTCGCCGCTCGCCAGCAGATGCTCAGCCAGCGCCAATCGAGCGAGACGCGCGGTCTCTCCCTTCCCCTGGGCCAGCCGTTCCAGGTCGCGGATGCCCTGTGACCGATCGAGATGGAGCTTGCAGAGCGCCGCATAATACTCGGCCACATCGCGATAGCTCGGATATTTCTGAGCCAGGCGCGTGAACGCCTCCAAGGCCTCGCGATATTTCTGCTCTTCGCTCGAGTACGTTCGGCGAGTCGGATCAGCGGAGGATGGGGTCGAGGTCACTTCGGCCGTGAAGATCTCATAGGCTTCGGCCAAAGCTTTTTCGGCGCTCTCTCGTCGGGATGTGGTGAAGAGCGCCGTTCCCGTGGCCAGGACCAGAAGGGCGAGCAGGCCGATAGCCGTCCGGATGATCTGGCGCCGGTGGTGCTTGGCCCACGTGGCGAATCGTTCATAATGATCGCGAAAGGCATCATGTTTGAGGTCTCGGGCGGTGATCTTGACCTTCTTCTTCTTGACCTTGATCGCTGCCTTCGCCACGTGCAGGTCCCTCCCGATCGCCCCTTCCCGGCGTCTTGATTTTGTCCCCTCCGTCTCGGGTGCTATAATGTAGTAGCAGCTTGGGTCGGCCCCTGTCAAGGAAGGGGGGCGATCGAGGGTGCGGTGTTTGAGAGCGTGAGCCCTGTGAGGGGGAGGAAGTGATGTCGCAGGGATCGAAGCAAGTCGTGGCGTCCGGGCCGGTCGCTGGGGTTTTGGATCGTTTCGTCCTCGAGGATGCGCGCGAGCGACGTCGCCTGATGTGGGCTACGGGCGTGGCTATCCTCTTTCATCTGGTGATCTTCCTGCTCCATTTGGAGAACCTCTTCCCGAGCCGTCCACTTCCGGAGCCGGAGCCGCCGGAGCAGCTTGTGGCCATTCAGTTCGAGTTCCCGGAGATGGAGGTCGCCGGAGGAGGTGGGAATCGCGAATATTCCCGGCCTCCGGAGCCCGTCTCGCAGAAGCTCCCATTGCGGTCTGAGCCGGTGCCGGTGCCCATTCCCGTTCCGTTCAAAGCGCCTCCGCCGCCGGAGCAGGCCCAGTTGCCCTCGCTTGATACGCGCCTTCAGATCACAGCTCCCTTCAGTTTCGGACCTGTCGAGGCTCCTCCAGGAACGGGTGGGACAGGTGGGGGGAATGGAGCGGGAGAGGGACGAGGCGTGGGCGATGCTTCTGGGGAGAGCGTGGGCGAGGGGATCGCCGGGCGCGGAGGGTATGGCCGACCGATCATCACCTATAAGCCGCGTCCCGAGTGGACGGAGGAAGCGCGGCGCAATCGCATTCAGGGAGTCGTGGTGCTCAGCGCGACATTCGGGGCGGATGGCGTCGTCCGCAATATTCGCGTCATTCGGGGACTCGGATACGGGTTGGATGAGAAAGCCATCGAAGCGGCCAAGCAGATCAAGTTCATCCCGGCGCGAGGTCCCGATGGGCGCCCGGCCAGTGTGCGCGCGACGATCAACGTGGAATTCAACTTGCTGTGATCCCTGTGATTGGCGATCGTGAGGTCCCCCGGCGATCTTGACCCCAAAGGCGTGGGGCTGCCGCGTGCAATTTGCCGCACCGGTGGAGGGTATTGGCCGTTCATTTCGTCGGGAACCTGGAGCACATTTTGGTGTCTATGAAGGAGGGAGCCGAACGTATGGCGCGCGCGGAGGCGATTGAGGAGTACGCGCTGGCGATCGGTTGCGCCGAAGGCGAGCCGTTGAGTGCGGCGGAACGGCGATTCCTCGAGCGGCTGCGCGCCGGGGAGTGGGAAGCGTTCGAGCAGCTCATCGCATGGTTTCAGGCGGATGTGTACGGGCTGCTCTATCGGCTCCTGGGCGATCGGGAAGAGGCGCGCGATGCGACGCAGGAGACGTTCCTGAAGGTCTACCGCCATATCGGGCGGTTTCGGGGCGAGTGCGAATTGAGGACCTGGATTTACCGCATCGCGATCAATCAGGCGGCCAATCGCCATCGGTGGTGGCGGCGCAATGGGGACCGCCTGATCTCGATGGAGACTCTCAAGGAGAACGCGGAGGTCTCCTGGAGCGAGAGGCTGGTGGACCCGCGAGCCGATCCGGAACAGCAGGCGATTGCGCGGGAGGAGGAGCGGCTGCTCATGGAAGCGCTCGGGCGGGTCAAGCCGGTCTTTCGCACGGCATTGCTGCTGCGCGACGTCGAGGGGCTCAGTTACGAAGAGATTGCGGCGACGCTTCAGGTCTCCGTGGGCACGGTGAAGTCGCGGATCGCCCGAGGGCGCGAGGTGTTGCGGCGCGAACTGCAGCGTCTCCGCGAGCGGCGCCGTGGGCAGCTCGCACGGGAGGTCAGCGAGCTGAGACGAGCGGATTGACCAGCTCCGGTTCGAGCCGAGTTCGCCGATGGGTCGAGGCGAGCTGTTTGACAATCAGGCCAGCACCATGAGATCGAACCGGAGCTGGTGAGTCCCGTTCGGGAAGAGGAGTGAGTGATGGGCGGTGTGAGCTGCCCGATGGAGCGAACATGAGGAATTGTGCGATCGTTCGACGCGATCTTTCCGCCTACCTGGATGGCGAGCTTTCGCCGGAGCGGGAGCGGTTCCTGAAGGCACATGTGGCGCTTTGTCCGGCCTGCGCGCGCTATCTGGAGGATTTGAGGGCGTTGGCGTGCGGGTTGCGGCGGCTCCCGCGTCCGACCGTTCCTCACGATTTGGGGAGCCAGCTCCTGGATGCCCTCAAGGGCGAGCGCATGAAGAAACGCGCTGGGCTTTATTGGCTTCGATCGGCAAGCCGTTTGGCCTTCACGTATCCGAAAGTCGCTTCGGCTCTGATCAGCCTCGTGGTCACGGTCGTGCTTCTTGGGGCCTTACTCTCAGTTCTTCGGCCTGTTCCGGAGGTCCCGCTGGCCTACTACCATGCTCCCATCGCTCTGGATGCGCAGCAGTATAGCTTGCTCAATGGAGAGATGGGCCATCCGTATGGGATCTACACCTTCCCGCGCCTTCGATCCTCGGGACATTTAGAGGAGCTGTTTCGCGCGGCGGCGAGCGATCAGCTCGTTGTGGTGACGTTCGTTCATCCGGATGGGCGGGCCTCACTTGTGGACATCGTGACCCCATCGCCGATGGTGGACGCGATGGATGTGAGGACGTCCTTCTCCGGCGTGCGCTTCGAGCCCGCGAAGCGGGCGGGGCAGCATCCCGTGAGCACACAACTGGTGATGCTCTTGCATCGCCTGGACGTGACGTACTAGCGTTTGATCCTCCCCTAGAGGTGATGCCCAGGGTCCCGAACTCTTGGCCGGTTTCGGCCAAATGCCTCATGGGATCGTTTCCCGGCGCGTGTCAGGAGTTCCCGGCATGATTCTTCTGGCGCGCGGAGGCGGTCTCACCTCGAAGGTGACATTGACCGCGCTGGATCGGCCCGATAGAGTTAAAGCGCGGTGAGGCTCACCTGCGGTGCGAAGGGCAAGGAGAGGAGAGAGGCTCATGAGACTGAGGCGATGGCGAATGAACCGAAGGCGGAGCGTTGGAGTTCTTGTCGCGCTGCTCGGGTTGGGGATATCCTCTCCATGGCGAGGGACATGGGCGCGTGCTCCTGAGGAGGTGGAGAGTGGGGAGGTCGTCCTGAGGATCGGCGAGCCGCGCATCCTCTCGATTCAGGATGGGAGTCGGCTCTTCGAGCTGGGCTCGATGAGCGTCATGGGGGCTGGCCGAAAAGGGCCGAGGATCGAGGCCCGGGAGACTCTCGTCTCTCAGTGGACATCAGGCGGAGGTGATCCCAATGGATACGGGCGGCCGGGAGCCAGTGGATTCATCCTCATTTCGGGGATCGGCCTCTCCGGGGCGACGGGGATCGAGTTCGAAGGCAGTGGGGTTCGGGGTGAGGTGGTGAGTGCGGGGACGCCGGGAGAGTTGAATCCGCCAGTACTCGTGCGCGTGACGATCGAACCGACGGCTGAGCCAGGGCCGCGCGCTTTCACCATCATGACCCCGCGGGGTCCCGTGCGCAGCGAGGGTATGGCGTTCGTCGTCACTGAACCGAGGATCCTCGCTGTGTGGGATGAGGAGGGGGCGCCGGGATCGCGGGGGCGAATTGAGATCTTCGGCATCGGGCTCGATCAGGCGCGCGCGATTGAATTCGAGGGGGTGGGCATCCGCGGGACCGTCATCCCTTCGGAAGTCGGATTCGAGTTCGTGAATCCCATTGTGGAGGTGGACTTGGAGATCGCTGCGGATGCCCCCTTGGGGGAACGGGCCTTCGTCCTGGAGACGGCGCGAGCGCGAGTGCCGAGCGAGCGCGTGCGGTTTCGGGTCGTCGCGCCGCGCATTGATGGCGTGTGGGAGGGGCATAACTTCCGCCCTGGCGAAGGGTTTCGCTTGAGCGGAGAGGGCGCTCGGGATTCCTTCGGGGATGTGCTCATCTTCGGGGTCGGGCTCGGAGGGGCGACGGAGGTGACGTTCTCGGGTTCGGGAGTCGAAGCCCGGCTGATGCCGGGATTCCCCGAGCAGCAGCAAGAGCTGAATCCGGTGCTCACCGTCCATGTGACGATCGCTCCGGATGCTCCTTTGGGCGAGCGCGCGATCTTGGTGACGGTACCGCGCCTGCCGGGTCAGGTGGACAGCCGCGCTACGGGCGTCACCTTCGCTATCGTCGAGCCGCGCATTGATGGCATCGCGGATCGGCGTGGGTTCAATGAAGCTCTTGCGGGCGCCTGTGGTGACGTGGAAGTCCATGGCGTGGGTCTTCGAGAGGCGACGGCGATCGCTTTCGCTGAGCCGGGGGGGATTCGTGGAGTCGTTCGACCAGAGACCTCAAGCGCGCCGCTTCTGAACGATCCCGTGCGCGTCTGGCTCAGCATTGATCCGCGCGCGGAGATCGGTCCGCGCGCTTTCGCCCTGAGGACTCCGCGCGGGGAGGTTGCCAGTGGGACCGTCGTCTTCGTCGTCTCCGCGCCGCGCATCGTCGGCCTCAGCACGGAGGAGCGCATCCTCTCGGCTTTCGCTCTCGCCCTTCCATGGGCATTGCGGTCACAGCGGGTGATCACGTCGCTAGAGCGCGTTCGCTTTGAGCGTCTCCTTCGGGCGTTTCGATCTCTTGAAGTGCGGGGCATGGCCGATGGCTTCACCCTGGGCGACGAAGTCGCTCCCGCCTCGTCTGGCGAGGCGATCATCTTCGGCGTGGGGTTGATCGGCGCTCAGGCGATCCGCTTCTCGGGGGAGGGGGTGAGGGCCACGGTGCGCGCGATCCCCCTGGAGGAGTTGAATCCCGCCGTCCCCATTCATGTGGAGATCGAGGCGGGAGCGCCGATGGGCGAGCGTTCGTTTCTTCTCACGCTTTCCCTCTCCGGGTCGTGTCCGTGAATCTGGCGTTCGCGATCTCCGCCAAGAGGCTTCCCCCTTGAGCGAACGGTTGCAAATTCTCCGGGGCCGGGACAAAATTAAGTTTTCCGTCGAGCGCGAAGATGAGGCGTTGAGCGCCTCGATGAGTTCTCACACGGAGAGCGCGCGGCCTTGGAGCATAAGCGGGATTATTACGAGGTCCTGGGCGTCAGCCGCACGGCGAGCGAGCAGGAGATCAAGTCCGCGTATCGCAAGCTCGCCTTGAAGTATCACCCCGATCGCAATCCGGGCGACAAGGAGGCCGAGGAGAAGTTCAAGGAGATCGTCGAGGCGTATAGCGTCCTCTCCGATCCGGAGAAGCGCGCCCTCTATGATCGGTACGGGCATGCGGGGGTCAGCTCCTCGGCGGCGGCAGCCGGCTATGGCGCTGGATTCGACCCATTCGCCACGTTCGAGGACTTGCTGGACGAGTTCTTCGGATTCAGCGACCTGTTCGGGACGACGACGCGGCGACGGTCGCGGGCGCGGCGCGGTGCGGATCTCCGTTATGATCTGGAGATCACGCTGGAGGAGGCGGCGCGCGGGGTCGAGAAGCAGATTCGCGTTCCCCGGACTGAAGTGTGTTCATTGTGTGGGGGAGCCGGAACGGCTCCGGGCACATCGCCCTCGCGGTGTCCGACCTGTGGTGGCAGTGGGCAGGTACGGTACCAGCAAGGCATCTTCACCATCTCGCGCACGTGCGCGCATTGTCAGGGGGCGGGGACGATCATCCGGAACCCGTGCCAGGAGTGTCGCGGGCGCGGGCGCGTCCAGCGCGAACGTGTGCTGGACGTGCGGATTCCTCCGGGGGTAGATGAGGGGACACGGTTGCGCTTGGAGGGAGAGGGAGAGGCGGGAATCGCCGGAGGGGCTCCCGGCGATCTCTACGTCATCATCCACGTGCGTCCGCATGAGTTCTTCGCGCGCCAAGGGGACGATCTCTACTGCACGGTCCCGATCACATTCGCACAAGCGGCGCTCGGCGCGGAGCTGAAGATCCCCACGCTCTTGGATGGAGAAGAATCGGTGCAGATCCCACCGGGGACGCAATCGGGAGACGTCTTCCGGTTGCGCGGGCGCGGGATGCCGCGCCTGGATCGGCCCGGTCGAGGGGATCTCATTGTGGAAGTTCGCGTCGTCACACCGACGCGGTTGAGCCGCGAGATGCGGCGCCTCTTTGAGGAGCTGGCGCGATTGGAGGCGAAGGAGGTCGGGGAGAAAAGCCTCCTGGAGCGCTTCAAGGAGTGGCTCGGCGGGCGAGAAGGCCGCGCTCATTCGTGAGGCTCGAGGGGGAGACGATCGGCCCTCGCATTCTCGGAAAGGGGGAGAGGATGGCGAAGTGTGCGAAGTGCTCGAAGCAGGCCGCGCGACGCGAGTGCGCGGCGCTCCTTGAGCGCATCTGTTCGCGCTGTTGCGCGCAGTTGCGGATGTTGGTTCTCGCGTGTCCGGAGCACTGTCCCTACCTGCAGGATGCGCGACGCACGACGGGGGAACGGCGCATGGAGCAGTTACTCGGGCACTTGTCCGCGCAGGGGAAGGAGTCGTGGGTGGAGATGCTCGCTCAGATGAGCGGGCTTTTGGCCTTCCTGGAGGGAGCCGTTGTGGATGTGCAGCGCCAGCGCTTTCGCGATTTGACCGATGAAGAGGTCCTCGCGGGGCTTGAGAACGCCATCCGAACGTATGAGACGCTGGAGCGGGGCATCATCTACGAGCACCGTTCGGAATCGCCGCGCGTTCAAGCGGTGACGGAGGCGCTGTTGAAGGCCTTGGCGCGGGTGGAGGAAGACCTGGCCAAGCGGGGGACGCGCATTCGCCGGAGCGATGCCTTGGCCTGTTTGCGGCTGCTGGCCGAATCCGTGCACGTGATGAGGGACGAGCGCGAGGCTCAGGCGTATCTTCGCGTGGCCGCGCTCTTTCAACCCTATCCCGAGCCGCAATCGCGCCTCATCGTCGTGCCGGGGTGAAGCGCGGGTCGCCGCACGCAGCGCGAGGCCATCGGATGAGCCGCCATGGGGCGAACGGATTCGATCGAGCGCATTCTGATTCGGGGGACGAATTGGGTCGGCGACACGATCATGGCGATCCCCGCATTGCGTGAACTGCGGCGCGTCTTCCCCAGCGCGCACGTGACGCTGCTGGTGCGGCCGGCGCTCGTCGGGCTCTTCCGCGAGGTGGATGTCGCGGATGAGATTCTGCCGCTCGACCTTCGCTCAGCGCGAGGATACTGGGAGGCGGTGTTCGCGCTGCGCTCCCGTCGGTACGATCTGGCGGTGCTTTTGCCGAACGCCTTCGGAGCAGCGCTTTTGGCCTTCGCGGCGAGGATTCCGATCCGGGCCGGCTATCCGACCGATGGACGCGCATGGTTGCTGACGCATCGCATCCCGTTCCCTCCAAGGTGGAGGCGCCAGCATCAGGTGTACGACTATCTTCATCTCGTCGCCGAGCTGGAGCGGCAAGTGCTCGGGACCGAGCGCGTCTCCTTCGCCGATCCGGTCCCGCGATTGACGGTCTCCGAAGGGCGGCGGCGGGAAGCGCTCGCCTTCCTGGCCGCGCGCGGCGTGGAGATGAGCCGGAAGATCGTCGTCCTGAATCCCGGAGCGGTGAACAGTCGGGCGAAGCAGTGGTTGCCCGAGCGATTCGCAGCCGTCGGCGATGCGTTGCTGGAGCGGGGCGATGTCTCGGTCGTCCTCATCGGCACGCCCGCGGAGCGACCGGTCTCGGAGGCGGTGCGGCGGCACATGCGTCGAACGCCCGTGGTGGTGACCGGGGAGACGAGCGTGGACCTGATGGTCGCGATCCTCAGTTGCGCGCATCTGGTCATCTCCAACGACACCGGGGCTGCGCATGTGGCGCCGGCCGTCGGCACGCCGGTGATCGTGCTCTTCGGCCCCACGGAGGATTTCGCCACACGTCCCTTCTCGGATCGTGCCGTTGTGATCAAGAGGCCTGTGGCGTGCGCCCCCTGCATGCGGCGCGAGTGTCCGATTGATCATCGGTGCATGACGGCTATTCAGGTGGAGGACGTCTTGCGCCCGGCCTCGCAACTTCTGGAGGGGGGAGCGGCTTCGGTTCGATCCGTATCCTTCGGCGCGGAGCGGGTGGGATGAATGCGCGTGTGGAGGAAGGAGAGCGGGGGATCGAGCATGCCCCGCTTCGCGGGGACGACGCGGGGCGTTCGGAATCGGCGCGCGCGGTCTTCCTCGATCGAGATGGCACGCTCAGCGAGGACGTCGGCTATGCCCGCGATGTCACCGCGTATCGGTTGTTCCCCTGGGCGATTCCGGCGCTTCGCGCGCTCCGGCAGGCCGGATACCGCGTGATCGTCATCACGAATCAATCGGGCGTGGCGCGAGGGTATTTCACGGAAGAGCTGGTGCGCCAGGTGCATCATCGGTTCGAGAACGAGCTGCGCCGATATGGCGCTCAGTGGGATGCCGTCTACTATTGCCCGCATCATCCCGAAGGGGTGGTCGCGGCCTATCGGCGGGTGTGTTCATGTCGGAAGCCGGCGACCGGATTGGTGGAGCGCGCGCAGCGGGAGTTCGCGCTTGACCTTCGACAGTGCGTCTTCGTAGGGGACAAATACAGCGACATCCAACTGGCCCATCGCGTGGGTGCGCGGGGGGTTTTGGTCCTGACCGGGCATGGACGGGAGGAATGGGCGCGGTCCCAACGGGAGGGGTGGCCTCCACCCAATCACGTCGCCGAGAATCTCTGGGAAGCCGTTCGATGGATTTTGCACTATGGGAGCGAGGCCGAGCGCGGCGCGACTCTGTGAGGTGATCGCCCAGTTTCATGGGCGTCGGATCGTGGTCGTGGGCGATCTCATCGCCGATGAGTTCGTCTACGGGGAGATTGCGCGCATCTCTCGCGAGGCGCCGGTGATGATCCTGCGATTCGAGCGGAAGGAGACGCAACCCGGAGGATGTGGCAATGCGGCGGCGAATCTGGCGGCGCTGGGCGCCCGGGTGGCTGTTGTCGGCGTCATCGGGCGCGATACTGAAGGGCGCGCCGTGCTTCGAGCCCTTCGGGAGAAAGGCGTGGATGTCTCCGCCGTGTCCATTGTGTCTGGCTATTCCACGCCCACGAAGACGCGCATCCTCGCGGGCTCGGTCCATTCGACGCGCCAGCAGGTGATTCGCATTGATCGGGAGCCCGAAGCCCCTCCCTCGGAGTCGGTCGTGCGCGCGCTCGCCGAACGGGTGCGGGAATTGGCGGCTTCGGCCGATGGGGTGATCCTCTCCGACTATCACTACGGGCTCGTGCATCCGCTCCTGGTGAGTGCTGTTCGGCCTCTGGCGCGGCGCGGCGTGCCGGTCACAGTGGATTCCCGACATCGGTTGCTGGAGTTTGAGGGCTTCACGTCGGCCACGCCGAATCAATCGGAGGTCGAGGAAGTGTGCGGGCGGCATCTGGATGATCTCCCGACATTGGAGCGCGTCGGGCGCGCCTTGCGCCGCCGATTGAAGCTCTCGGCTCTGCTGATCACTCGCGGGAAGGAGGGCATGTCGCTCTTCCAAGATGGACATCCGGTTGTGCACCTGCCGATCGTGGGCAGTCGAGAGCCTGTGGATGTGACCGGAGCCGGGGATACTGTGATCGCGACCTACACGCTCGCTCTGGCTTCCGGGGCGAGCTTCCTGGAGGCCGCCCATCTGGCCAATCACGCCGGAGGTCTTGTCGTCATGAAGCGTGGGACGGCGACGGTCGGTCCGGAGGAGTTACGCGCTTCGATCCTCTCCTGGGACGCTCACAATGAGCGTGGCGAAGATTCGATCTCTCGATGAACTGTGGCGCGAGGTCGAGGCGGCGCGGGCGCGTCATCAGCGCATCGTGCTCGCCAATGGGTGCTTCGATCCTCTTCATGTGGGGCACGTCCGGTACCTGCAAGCCGCGCGGCGATTGGGCGATCTCTTGATCGTCGGCGTGAATGCGGATGCGGCGGTTCGCGCTTTGAAAGGAGCAGGACGCCCCCTCATGCCGGCCGAGGAGCGCGCGGAGATCATCGCCGCCCTGGCGTGCGTGGATTACGTCGTCATCTTCGAGGGGCTGACGGTGGTGCCGCTTCTGGAGGCGTTGCGCCCCGACGTGCATGCGAAGGGGACTGATTACACGCCGGAGACGGTCCCGGAGCGGGAGATCGTCGCGCGATATGGTGGCGTGGTGGCCATCGTCGGGGACGAGAAGCGCCATTCGAGCCGCGAGATCATCGAGCGGATCCGTCGGGTGAGCGCGCCGTGAATATCCTCATCGTCAAGTTGAGTTCCATCGGCGACATCGTGCACACGCTGCCGGCGCTGGCGCAACTTCGGCGAGCGTTCCCCGAGGCGCACATCAGTTGGGTCGTCGAGCGCGCGATGGCCGATCTGTTGCGCGAGAATCCGATGCTGGACGAAATCCTCGAGGTGGACACGCGGAGGTGGCGCCGGCGGTGGCTCCATCCAGCGACGTGGGCGGAGATTCGAGCGGCGCTCGCACGCCTGCGACGGCGTCGCTATGATCTCGGCTTCGATTTCCAGGGGCTGATGAAGTCGGGGATCGTGCTGTGGCTCTCCGGGGCCAAACGGCGCATCGGATTCGCGGCGGCAGCGCTCAAGGAGCCGGCGAGTCGGGTGTTTTTGACGGAGACGGTCGCCGTCCCTGCGGAAGGGCATGTGATCGAGCGCAATCTCTCGCTCGTGCGACATGTGGTGGGAGGGGGTGAATCCCGTCCGGCGTACGAATTCCCCCTCGCGATCTCTGAAGGCGATCGGCGCGTCGTGGAGGAGAGGTTGGAGGCGCTGGACATCGGAGATTTCGCGCTGCTCAATCCCGGGGGGGGATGGGCGGCCAAACGGTGGGCGCCGGAGAAGTATGGGGCGATCGCGGACTTCTTGTGGGAGCGCTACGGGTGGGTGTCGCTGGTGCCGTTCGGGCCAGGTGAAGCGGCATTGGCGCAGGCGGTCGCCCGCGCGACGCGGTGGGGGAAAGCCATCCCGTTTCCGTGCACGCTCAAGCAATTGGCAGCGCTGGCTGATCGTGCGCGGTTGTTTCTCGGGGGGGATACGGGACCGCTGCATCTGGCCGCCGCGCGCGGCACGCCGATCGTCGCGCTCTATGGTCCGACGTCGGCGCGGCGCAATGGTCCCTTTCATCCCGACGATCAGGTCGTCGAGCGGACGCCGGCTTCGGGTCATCGGTATTACAGCCGACGGGAGCGCGATGTCGGAACCCTCGATATTCCCGTCGGGGACGTCATTGCGGCGATCGAGCGGCGACTGGCGCGGGCGCGTGAGAGGGCCGCGCGCGTGGAGTCCTGTCGGATCACCGAACCATCATCAAACCCGTGAGCATCTTGTGTCGTGGGCGTCGTGTGAGCGATTCCTTCGGGCGCGCCCGACGTGGCTCAGGGCGGTGCGTCGAGCGCGTGTCCCTGTGAGCTTGGGGCTTGGCCTCATTTTTCTGCGAGAGGCGCAGCCGACGGTCGCTTCGGTCCTGTGGGGAGCCGTGCTGGCGCTTCCCGGACTCGGCCTTCGAGCGTGGGCGTCTCGGCATCTGCGGAAGGATCGCGTCCTGACGACGACAGGACCGTATGCGTACACGCGCAATCCCCTTTATCTGGGCTCGTTTCTCTTGGGAGTGGCCTTCGCGCTCGCTTGTCGAAGTCCGTGGCTTTTGGTATGTTTCCTCGTCTTTTTCGCAGTCGTGTATGTGCCGACGATGATCCTGGAGGCGGAACATCTGCGCGCGCTATTTGGCGCGGCCTTCGAGGCATATGAGCGGCAGGTCCCGCTCTTCTTCCCCAGGCCGGGACGGCGCTTCGCCTCTTCGGAGGAGGGAGTGGGGCAGTGGTCGGTGTACGTGAGAAATCGGGAATACCGCGTGCTGTTCGGATATGTCCTCGTCCTCGTTCTTCTCCTGGTCAAAGCGAGGTGATCCGAGCTCTCAGGTGCGCTCGGATGCTGAGGGGAGGCGCCTGGGGCGCGCGATTTCCATCGGAGGGCTCATCGCCGCTCTCATCCTGGCGGGCGCGGGAGGACGCGGCGGTCGTCTCCTCTCGCGCGCGGCGCAAGATGTCTCCGCGGGGCCGTCTCCGCTCCCCTTCAGCGAAGGGGAGCGGCTCGTGTATCAAGCGCGCTATTCGAAGCTCATCCTCTCGGCCGTCGTCGGGCGTCTCACGTTCACCTTCGGGCGCTCGTCGGAGCGGCCGCTTATCGGCGTCTATCATCTTCGCGCGGAGGCGGTCTCGGAGGGAGCGCTGATGACCCTGCTGGGCATTCGCGTGGAAGATGTCTTCGAGTCGTTCGTGGACCCGCAGGATTTCGGCGTGTTGCGGACGCGAAAACACCTGGCCGAAGGGGCGAAGCGGAGCTTTCATCTGGCCCTCTTCGATCGAGCGAACGCGTCGGTGACGTACATCGTGCGCGATCTCACGAGGCCGACCGATCCGCCGAGCGTGAAGGAGAATGCCGCGCGTCCCTGGGTGCAGGATATTCTCTCGGGGATCTACTACGTGCGCACGCAGCCGCTTGTGCCGGGCAGCGTATTGCGGTTCCCCGTGAGCGACGAGGGGGAGACCTATGATCTGGAGGTTCGCGTGCATGAGGTCGAGGAGGTGGAGACGCCGCGCGGTCGCGTCTCTGCTTTGAAGATTGAGCCGCTCATCTTCGGTCCAGGACGATTGATCCGCCGAGAGGGCGAGATGTTCGTCTGGTTGAGCGCGGACGCGCGCCGTGTGCCGGTGCTGGCGCGTGTTCGCGGAGGATTCGGGACGGTCCAGGTGCAGTTGGTCGAGGACGAGCCGGGGGCGGCGGCGATCGCTTCCCCTGAGCCGAGGGGCGGCGACGTCCGTCCGAAGCCGTGAGCGGATGTATGGAGATTCGCGTCACGCATGTGAGTGGGGGGTACGCGGGGCGGCAGGAGGTTGTGTCCAAGCCGCGCATCACCTTCGGGCGCGCTGCCGATAACGACGTGCGCCTCAGTCCGCAGGACGTGCGAGCCTCGGCGCATCATGCCGCGCTCCTGCTCACGGACGAGGGGGTTGTGATCGAGGATTTGGGGAGCACCAACGGCACGTATGTGAACGATGTGCGCGTGCATCGGGCGCGGATTCATAGCGGCGATCTCGTGCAGTTCGGTCGCCGGGGGCCACGCGTGATGATCGAGATCCTCGCCCCGATGCCGGAGGCGCATCCGGCGGTCTCAGCGACGTGGACTGAGCCGACGCTCGTTGAGCCTTCGGCGTCGGTGTGGCAGGTGGGCCATGCGACCGTGCAGAGGATGATCGAGCGCGCCGTGCGTCGCTCTGCGCGGGTGTGGCGGCGGTGGATGGTCGGCCTCGCCATTGGCGCGATCGCCATGATCGGGATCCTCGTCGGATTCCTCTTGCGAGACGCGCGCGCGCCACGTGGGGATGACGCGAGTCCCTTCGCGCACATCGCCGAGCGAAATCAAGCGGCCGTCGTGCTGATTCAGCATCATTTCCGGATCCTCGACGCGCGAGGGCGCGAGCTCAGCTCGGCGGTGAGCGAGGGATCGGGCTTCGCCGTGGATCCGCGGGGGCTGATCGCCACCAATTATCATCTGGTGCGCCCGTGGGAGTTCGATGCGCGCTTCTCGGAGGGGGTGGGGAAGCCCGTCACCGAATCGCTGCGCGTGATCTTCGCCGATCGCGCGCCCGAGGAGGCCCTGGAGGCGCGCCTGCTGCGGTGGTCGCGGGAGATGGACCTGGCGCTCTTGAAGGTGGAGGCGCCGATCCCGCTTCCGGTCGTCGCGGGCTTTGAGCCCGATCCGGCGCGCCTTCGGCAAGGGGATGAGGTGGTGATCATTGGATTTCCGCTCGGTTCGGCGCTTCTGCAGACGACCGGTCAGGAGCGCGCGACGACGACGCTCACCCGAAGCACGATCAGCAAAGTGGGGCCGACGCTCCTGCAATTGGATGCGCCGGTCATGCCGGGCTATAGTGGCAGTCCCATCTTCAACCGCGAGGGGAGAGTCGTCGGTATTCTGACAGCCCGATTGGGCGAGCGCGGAGAGCCGATTGATCCGGGCGCTCGTGCCATCGGGCTCGGAACGCCCGTACGATTTCTCATTCAACTGCTCAAGGAGGGGTCATGAAGATCGCCGAATTTCATCCGCCGCATCGCCTGTTGCTCGGCCCGGGGCCGAGCCCTGTCGAGGATCGCGTCATGCGCGCCCTGGCGGCGCCGACGCTCGGGCATCTGGATCCGGTTTTCCTCGCCTGCATGACTGACGTGCAGCATCTGCTGCGCTATGTCTTCGAGACGCAGAATCGGGTCACGTTCCCGGTCTCCGGGACGGGGAGCGCCGGGATGGAGGCCGCGTTGGCGAATCTGCTAGAACCGGACGAGGAGGTCATCATCGGCATTCATGGATTCTTCGGGGAGCGGATGTATGAGATGGCCACGCGCTTGGGCGCACGCCCGATCCGCGTGGAGGGGGAGTGGGGACGTCCCCTCGATGAGCGAGCGATGAAGGCGGCGCTCGATCGCTCGCGCGCGCGCGTCGTCTGTGTGGTGCACGCGGAGACTTCGACGGGCGTGCTGCAGCCGATCGAACCCATCGCGCGATGGGTCGCCGAACGGGAGGGGATTCTCATCGTGGATGCCGTGACGAGCCTCGGCGGGCATCCGGTGGGCGTGGATCGGCATGGCATCGGCGTCTGCTACTCGGGATCGCAGAAGGCGCTCAGTTGCCCTCCGGGTCTGGCCCCGATCACGTTCTCCGAATCGGCGCTGGAGAAAGTGCGGCGGCGGAAGACCCCGGTGCCGAATTGGTATCTCGACGTCTCGCTCATCGAACGCTACTGGGGGAGCGAGCGGTGTTATCATCACACGGCGCCCATCAACATGAATTATGCCTTGCGCGAAGCGCTGCGCATCGTCGCGGAGGAGGGATTGGAAGCGCGATGGCAGCGGCATGAACGGAATGCGCGAGCGCTCTGGGCGGGGCTGGAAGCGATGGGGCTGGAGCTGCTGGTCCCGCGCGAGCATCGGTTGTGGACGCTCACGACGATCCGCGTCCCGGAGGGCGTGGAGGATGGGCGCGTGCGCGCGCGCCTGCTCGAGGAGTTCAATATTGAGATCGGCGGAGGCTTAGGGCCGTTGCGCGGGAAGATCTGGCGCGTGGGCTTGATGGGAGCCGGCAGCACGCGCGGCAACGTCCTGCTCTTCCTGAGCGCTCTGGAGAGCGTGTTGCGTGGTGAGGGGATGCGCTGCGGATCCGGCGTCTCCGCCGCCGTGGAGGCGTATGGCGAGTGAGTCGCAGCCGGGGACGTTCAGGTCCCGGCCTTCACTTCCACGGTCCCGAGATCCTTCAGAACATCAGCGAGTCCCTGAGCCCGTCCGACAATGACGACGAGCAGATTCTGTGGGGAGAGGTACTTCTCGGCCACGCGCGCGACGTCTTCGTGGGTCACGCGGCGAAGCCGCGCGGGGAAGCGGTGCACATAGTCTCGACCCAGGCCGTAGAGTTCGATGCGGTGCAGCATCTCGACCCATTGTCGTGGGGAGAGCGCATCCGGCGCGAGTTGCTCGCTCCATCGCCGTTGAGCTTCGGCCAGCTCCTCCGGAGTGGGTCCTGCGGCGCGCATCTCGGTCAACACCTGCAGGGCGCGCCGTAGGGCCGGGACGATGTGTTCGTTCGGGACAGCGAGCGAGAGCAAGAAGGGGCCGCGCTGCGTGCAGAGGTCGAAACGGCAGTGTGCGCGCGGCGCCGGATTCCCGATGTCCGAGAGCGCGCGCTCCAGCCGCAGGCGGATGGCCTCGGCGAGCACGAGGGCCGGGATGTAGTCATCGGAGAAGCGCTCCAGACCGAAAGCGCCCAGGCGAATGTGCGCCATCGGAGCTGCCGGCAGATCACGAATGAGGATGCGCACACCCTGAAGCGGCGCGGGCGCGATGAACGTAGCCGGGACGATCTTCCCCTTGAGCATAGCCCCGAAGTTCGGGCGCACGATGGGCATCACCGTCTCGGGAGCGAACGGGCTGAGGATGACGAGCGTCGCGTTGTTGGCGATGAAAAAGCGCGCATGGTGGCGCGTGAGATCCAGTGGGGTGATCGCGGCGATCTCTTCCGGCAGACCCTCGGGGGGGCGCGCATACGGATGCGGGTGATAGAGCGCGCGATACCAGTCCCGATCGGCGACCTCGGAGAGATCGCCAGACTTGGCCTTCACCTCCTCGAGGAAGTGCGCTTTCAATGCCGCTACCGCTTCGGCCTCGAACGTCGGTCGCGAGACGACGCGCGCCATCAGGCGGATGAGTTCCGGCAGACTGCGCGCTGGAGCCTCGACGGTGATCGTCGTCGCATCCCAGGTGACGTCCGTGCGAACGGCCGCTTCCAGCGCCGCGAGTCGCTGCCTCAGCGTCGTCCCGCTCAGGTCTTCGGCTCCCAGCCAGATCGCGCGCGCCGTCAGCGCCGCTGTGCCCGATTTCCCCGCCCGATCGAACGCCGCCCCGCTCTTGATCATGAGGCTCAGGATGGCCTCAGAGGCCTCGGGGCGTTGCAGGAGGATGACCTGAAGGCCGTTGAGGAGATAATCGTAGTAGGCGTTCGGGAAGGCCGACCCCTCCGTCTGTTGCAGCGATGGTGAGGCGGTCGGAGCATCAATGCCCCCGACGTCATGGAGGCCAGGCAATCCCCCCCCAAGAAGACACGCGCTCACGATCGCTCCGAAGAACCAACGGCTCACGCACGTCCATCGGTTCATGCGATCCCTCCCCTTGACCCTAAGATTGTGGCGAGGCTCGCTGGAATGTTCAAGTGGCGCGCTCGCCCGCTCTCGCGGAGGAACGCGCGCGGCGCGCGCGTCGGCGCTGCTTTCGCGATGCTGGTCCGAGGGCGGAACGCGTCCATCGCACTTGGAACTCCAACTCCTCCACTCCTCGCTCGCGCTCATGCTCGATGCTGAAGGTCGCGCGCGCCGGGATGCGCACGCGCTCGCCCGCCACGCGAATGCGGAACGCTCTCCCCTGTTCCAGGGCATCGGCCAGGCGCCGGAGCTGAGCAATGAACGCCTCCTTCGAATATATTCGCTCCACATCTCGTCGGTTTCCCTTCGGCATGGGCGGCTCCTGGGAACGGCATTGAGCGAGGCCTGCGCTCAATGGTGCGGATCGTTCGCGCAGGACCTCCGCTCACCGCTCAATCATAGCGCGAAGTCGCGGGCGCGCCATCGCGGGTGATTGCTCGCTCGGTGGGCGTGCGGTTACAATTGCTGCTTCGCGTATGAGCCTGAGAAGCGCGCGACGTGTGATCATCGGCGTCATGGGGAGTGCGCATTGCGATCCCGCCATCTATGAGCAGGCGCGCACCGTCGGTCGGCTCATTGCCGAGCGCGGCGCCGTTCTGCTGTGCGGGGGATTGGGGGGCGTGATGGAAGCGGCTGCGCGCGGAGCTTGGGAAGCCGGCGGGATCACCGTCGGGATCCTCCCCGGGGGAGATGAGCGCGAGTCACCGCCGAATCCCTACATCCAGATCGCGATCTTCACCGGCTTGTCTGAAGCGCGCAACGTCATCAACGTGCGCGCGGCGGACGCCATCATCGCCATCGCCGGTGGATACGGCACGCTCTCGGAGATCGCCCTCGCCCTGAAGGTGGGGAAGCCTGTCGTCCTCCTCCATTCCTGGCGGTTCGAGTCTCCGTTTGGAGAAGCTGGAGGCGTCCTGCGCGTGGTGGAGACGCCGGAGGAAGCCGTCGCCGTGGCCTTCGCGCTACTCTCGCGGGAGAATCGGTCGGAGCACCTATGAAGACGTATCGCGCGATCCTCTTCGACTTGTTCGACACGGTCGTGGATTTCCATGCCGAGCGCTTGCCGCAGGTCCGCATTGGCGAGCAGACGCTCTTCTCGACAAGTGGGGTCGTCTACGATGTTCTGCGTGAGTACGTCCCCCATATCTCCTTCGATGCCTTCTACGAGGCTTTTCGGGAGTCGTGGCGCCAGATGGAGGCGCGCCGCAAGACGGAATTGCGGGAATACCCTTCGCAGGTTCGGTTCCGGCGCCTGCTCGAGCTGTTGCAGTTGGATTCCCTGCCGGAGGAGGTCGTCGAGCGCCTGGTGCGGGCGCATATGGAGACGTGGGCGCGCGGCGCCGACCTGCCGGAGGAGAACCGTCGGCTTCTCGTCCGCGCGAGGGAGCGCTTTCGGCTCGGGCTCGTCTCGAATTTCGATCATCCACCGACGGCGCGTCGCATCCTGCGCGATTTCGGAATTCACGATCTCTTTGAGGCGATCGTCATCTCGGCTGAGGTGCCGTGGCGCAAGCCTCATCGGGAGATCTTCCTTCGGGCGCTCGCGCCATTGAACGTCTCCCCGCGCGAGGCGCTCTTTGTCGGCGACACCTTCGAGGCGGACATCCTCGGCGCGAAGAGCATCGGCATGGACGCGGCCTGGCTGAACCGGCGGGGCGAGGAGGTGCCGGACGACGTCGTGGATCCCGATTACGTCATCTCGCGGTTGGACGAGTTGGGAGCGGTGCTCGGTCTCTGAACCTCCCCGCGGGGTGGCGTCCGGCGATCATCCCCCTTTGGTCGGGGAGGCGCCCAAGTCGCGAAGGCGTTCGCGCGCGCGCGTGGCGAGTTCGTGTTCAGGGAATTCCTCGATGACGCGCGAGTAGAGTTCGACGGCGAGATCGCGCTGTCCCGTCTGCCGATAGACTTCGCCGAGCAGGAAATAGACCTCCACGATGCGCGAGAAGGCCGGATGATCGCGCACGATGGCTTGCAAGCGGCCTTCGGCAGCTTTCCACTTCTTCCGTTTGATGTAGAAGCGCGCGACGTCCAGATCATGCTGCGCCGCGCGTTCGAGTTCCGGGTTGCGGGGATCGAGCAGGGGGCCGCGCGAGACGCTCCCTTGGCGCGCGGCGAGCGCCAGGGGAGGAAGGAGTGCGAGGATGAGTCCCAAGCTGAGCGCGCGCGCCATGCCGGTGAATCCCCGGCGCGCACGAGCGCCGGCCGCCATCAGAACGTGGGGCGAGGAGCGCTCCCTTCGCAGATGCTCTCGACCTCGCATAGGCTCACTCCTCGATGGGGAAATATTTGCGCAGGATCGCCGAGAGTCGCCGTATGGTCTCCGGAGGGATCGCGGCGCGATCCGTTTGAATGGCGTGTTGCAACGCCGATTGGCAGCGGCAGGCGCTGTCCGTCTCCTTGAGCAGCGCGACGGCCGTTCGGACGATGCGTTTGGCGTTGGCCGTATTGCGGTTGAGATACTCGAGCACCATCTCGACGGTGACCGAATCGTGATCGGGATGCCAGCAGTCGTAATCGGTCACCAGGGCCAGCGTCGCGTAGCAGATCTCCGCCTCGCGAGCGAGCTTGGCCTCTTGCAGATTCGTCATCCCGATGATGTCCATCCCCCAGGCGCGATAGACGTGCGATTCGGCGCGAGTCGAGAAGGCCGGCCCTTCGATGCACACGTACGTCCCCCCGCGATGCACGCGCAGGCCTGCGATCTGCCGAGCCGCGCGTTCGAGCGCATCGCTGACGACCGGGCAGACGGGATCGGCGAAGGAGATGTGCGCCACGATCCCGTCGCCGAAGAACGTGGAGGGTCGTTGGCGCGTCCGATCGAAGAATTGATCCGGGATGACGATGTCCAGTGGCGCGTATTTCTCTTGCAGGGAGCCGACGGCGCTCACCGAGATGATGCGTTCGACGCCGAGCAGCTTCATCGCGTAGATGTTCGCGCGGAAGGGCAGCTCGGTCGGCATGAGCCGGTGACCGCGCCCGTGCCGCGCCAGGAACGCGACGCGCACACCTTCGAGCGTGCCCAGCAGGAAGGCGTCCGAAGGCTTGCCGAAGGGCGTATCCACGGTGATCTCCTCGACGTCGCGCAAGCCCTCCATCTCGTAGAATCCGCTGCCGCCGATGATGCCGATCGTGGCTTCCGACATCTCACCCTCCCGTGATGGGGACGACCCGGAATCGCCCGTCGGACTCCTCGATGATGCGCCCGACGGGGAGATGAGGATCGTGATAGAAGACGCAGAGCCAGCGCTCCCGCACAGCCTGTGGCAGCAGGCGACGCTTCTGCTCGAGCGTCTCCAGTGGATAGTGGTCCAGAGCGGCGATCCACGGCTTCTGCACATGCGGTGTCATGGGGATCAGGTCGCTCCAGAAGACCGCCGTTTGACCTTCCGAGTGCAGGAGGACGATCTGGAGATCGCGATTATGACCGCGCACCTTCAGGACGCGGACGCCCGGGACGATCTCCGCATCGCCCTCGATCAATTCGAGCTGTCCGCTCTCGCGGACGGACTCCCAGGTGACGGCGCGATAGCTGGCGCGATCGCGTTCGTTTGGGGCCATGGCGTGCTCGTATTCGCCGCGCTGGACGACATAGCGGGCGCGCGGAAAGGTCGGCACGATCCGCTCGCCCCGACGCCGCGTGTTGTTCCCGGCATGATCGAAGTGCAAGTGCGTGTTGATGACCACGTCAATGTCCTCGGGACGGAGCCCTCGGTCGGCGAGCTGCTCCAGCAGCGGGCGCGGACGATGTGGGGCATAAATCTGGTGGAACTTCTCATCCCACACGTCGCCGAGTCCCGTGTCCACGAGGACGACGTGCCGATCCGTGTGCACGAGCAGGCAGTTCAGGCCCATGAGGATGCGGTTCTTCTCATCAGCCGGAGCCACCCGTTCCCAGAGCACTTTGGGGACGATGCCGAACATCATGCCCCCGTCCAGCCGCCAGGTCCCGTCGCTCACCACGTCGAGCGTCATCTTCCCCAGGACGATGGATTCGGTCACGAGCGTTCGCCTCCGTCAGGGATGGCGCGACTCCGCCGAAAAGCCTTCGATCGTGATGGGATAGCGCGCCAGGATCTGCGCGATCCGTTCCTGAATCTTCTTCTGCCGGATCGTCTGTTCGATCTGCAGTCGCGTCTCCTCATCCAGCGGCGCGATGCGTCGCGCCTCGACTTTGATGATGTGAAAGCCGTAGCTCGTCTCCACGAGATCGCTGATCTGTCCCGGCTGCAGGGCGAAGGCAGCATCCTCGAACTCGCGCACCATGCGGCCGCGCCCGAAGAAGTCGAGATCTCCGCCCTTGTCCTTCGAGCCCGGGTCATCGGAGAACTCTCGAGCGAGGGCGGCGAAGTCTTCTCCGGCGCGGGCCCGGCGCAAGACCTCCTGTGCCTTGCGCCGCACGGTCTCCTTATCCGGCGGCGGATTCCCATCCCGCGCGATCGGGCGCGTGCTGAAGAGGATGTGTCGGGCGCGCACTTGCTCGAACTCGTTCTTGTGCTCCTCGTAGTAGCGACGGATCTCCTCCTCGCTCACGGACGTGCGTTGCTGTAGCTCGCGCAGAAGATAGCTCTGCAGGACGAAGGCGGGGAAGACCCGGAGCTGCAGGGCGATGCGCGGATCTCGATCCAGGCCCTCTGTGCGCGCGCGCTCGGCCAGCAGGAGAAGCTCGCCATACTGGCGGCGCACCTGCTCGTTGAGCGCGCTCCGGGAGAGTTGGGGATTAGCCGCGAACACCTGATCCAGCGCCGTCGGATTCGTCCGGAAGAAACGCTCGATCTCTTCCTCTGGGATCTCCACGTCGGGATGCCGCTCGCGATATGCGGAGGCCAGGAGGGAGAGCCTTTGAATCTCCACCTGGGCGGCGACTTCCGTTCGCCCTAACAGCCCGATGCGCCGAGCCTCCTGCGCCATGGCGAGCGCTTGTCGAAGTTGCTCGGCGAGTTGCTGTCGCCCCTCTGGCGTGGAGAAGAAGGCACGCCGTGATTCGGGCATGCCTTCAAGCAGCGTCTCGATGTCCGCAGTCGAGAGATGAGCGAGGGGGGGATGGTCCGCGAGGCGGCGTTGGATGAAGACGGCAGCGGCACCGATCCCCACGACCATGGCGATGAGCCATGCGGCTCGCGTCGGGAATCTCACGGTTCCTTCCCCTCCTTCGGAACTTCGACCAGTTCGATGAGCACACCGTGCGCGCTCGCCGGGTGCAGGAAGGCGATCTTGCGCCCCTCCGCGCCACAGCGCGGCTCTTCATCCACGAGGCGAACGCCTTGCGCGCGGAGGTGGGCGAGAGCGCGCTCGATATCGTCCACCTGGAGGCAGATGTGGTGCAAGCCTTCGCCGCGTCGCGCCAGGAATCGGCCGACGGGCGAATGCTCGCTGAGGGGTTCGAGCAGCTCCAGGCGCCCTTCGCCCACAGGGAGCATGGCCAGGCGAACGCCCTGTTCGGCGATGATCTCTTGTCCGGTGCAGGTCAATCCGAGGGCCTCCGTGTAAAACGGGAGCGCCTCATCCAGCGAACGCACGGCGATGGCGATGTGATCCAGTCGCATCGGTTCAGTCCCCTCGCTCTGAGATCGGAAAGGGCGTGGGATCTGGTCTCCCACACCGCTTGAGGATCTCCTCCACGATGGAGTAAGGATCGCGTTCACGACGGGCGATCTCGGTGGCCCATCGGGCCATCTCTTCGGCCGTCGTGAGATGGCGAAGGGCGAAGTCGAAGAGCCGATCCCGCAGCAGCGCGTGCAACCGCTGTTCGGCCATCTCCTGACGTCGTCGGTCGGCTTGTGGGCTGCGCTCGCGGAATTCCAGGAAGCGCGCGATGGCATTCCCCAGCTCTTCGATCCCCTGACCTTCGGTCGCGATCGTCTTGACGATCGGCGGGTGCCATCCATCGCGCCGTTCGGCGATGGCGAGCATGGCGTTCAGCTCGCTCTCGATGCGCGAGACGCCCTCACGATCAGCCTTGTTGATGACGAAGACATCGCCGATCTCCATCAAGCCCGCTTTGATCGTCTGCACGTCATCGCCGAGTCCCGGCATGAGGACGACGATCGTCACATCGGCCGTCTTCACGATGTCCACTTCACCCTGGCCGACGCCGACGGTCTCGACGATCACTTTCTCATAGCCGGCAGCATCGAGGATGAGGATGGCATCTCCGGTCGCGCGGGCCAGGCCCCCCAAATTCCCGCGCGTGGCCATCGAGCGGATGAAGACGCCGGGATCAGTCCCGAGCGCGTGCATCCGAATGCGATCGCCGAGGATCGCCCCGCCGGTGAAGGGACTCGAGGGGTCCACGGCAATGATCCCCACGGTCTCTCCGCGGACCCGATAATACTGCGCCAGGCGATCCACGAGCGTGCTCTTACCAACGCCCGGCGATCCCGTCACGCCCAGGACCACAGCTCGCCCCGTGTAGGGGAAGAGCCGTTGGAGAAGAGCCAGAGCTTGGGCTCCGTCATTTTCCACCAGCGAGATCGCCCGAGCGATGGCCCGCGCGTCTTGGGCGCGGATGCTCTCGATCAGTGCGGTCAGCGCGTCCGACATGACCCCTCAGCAGACACTTAACGTTAAACGGTCTTCGGAGCCGGCGTCAAGGTGGATTCCGAACGCGCGCGGACAATACGAGTGCTGGCTTGTTCGCCGCCTGTGCCTGTGGTATAAACTCGGCCGGAGAACACGGAGAGATGAGCGTCAGGCTTCAGGCCGAGGTGATCAGTTATCGGTTTGGTCTGGATTCGGCCGACTGCGACGTGACGCTGGTGTTGCCGGGGACGGTCGAGCGTCTCCGACCGCAACTGGCGCGGGCGCTTGAGAGAGTGGGGTATCACGTGGTGAGCGAAGATCCGCTTCAGGCGCGACGCGGCGGCGCCCATTTCTCCTTGAACGTCCTCAAGTACCCATTGTCCCTCCACATCGGGTTCAAGCCGGCGGGGGAGCAGGCGACACAGGTAACGTTCAGCTATTCGCTCAAGCACTCGGGATTGGGATGGATCACGAAGGGCGATCTGCCCGTTCTCGCGCAGGAGGCGGAGGCGATCGCGGCGGTCGCACTGCAGGGCGCCCGGGCACCGCTCTGCACGAGATGCGGTGGGGAGAATCCTGCGGGTTCGCGATTTTGCCGACGATGTGGCGCGCTGCTGGCCGTCTTAGAGCCGGCCGAGCTGGACGTCCTGAATCTTGTAGCGAGAAATCGCGCAGCATATCTGGCGCTCCTTACGGGGAGCGCAGGCTTGGCGCTCATGACCGTTTGTCTCGCCCTTCTCCTCTTCGATCTCCCGGCGAAGCTCGAAGGGGTCGTGATCTTTCTGGGGCTTCTCGCTGGGGCTTTCGGATGGGGATGGGGGATTTGGGGGATTTATGGATTGCGGCAGGGGATGGGCCGACGAGGGATGAAGGGAGGGCTTCGGCCACGCGTGAGCGAAGAGCCCGCGATGCCGCCTCTCCCTTCCAGCGCGTTCTCCGTGACCGAGGGGACGACGCAACTTCTGGAAGGAGCCTCATCCCCAATATCTGGAGCCGAGGGGACGACGCAACTTTTGGACGAAGCTCCCCCCCCGCCTTCGCGAATTCGGGAGCGGGAGATGCCGTGATTCTCCGCGTGCGACGGGGGGCTTCCGGAATATCGAGGTGAGATCTCGACCACCAGCGAGCAGATCATCGGAGACGCCACAAGTGGTCCCTTTAGTCGGTGCCCAACTCCCCCTCTCGCACCCAGCGATCCCGACGCTTCTACGGAAGCGGTTTCCCCAAAGGCGGGTGAATCCGCGAGCCTTCTCCGGCTCCCAGCGGCCTTGTGACGACAGACACGCCGCTTGACGACGAGGCCGATTCCCTTCTAGCATGGCGGCAGAGGGGGGACACGATGGAGCTTGTCGGACTGGCCGGGGTGATGGCGTCGGCTTTAGGGCTGGCACTGACGCTGTACGGGGTGTTTTACAATGGGCGGGCCACGCGGGCGCTCATTGAGTCCATTCGCCAGGACGTTCAGGCCGCGCACGAGACAACGCGAGCGATCCAGGAGATGATGCGAGGGACCCAGGAGACGATCCGCGCGCTTCAGGTGACGATGCAAGCGAATCAGGAGACGACGCGAGCGATCCAGGAGATGATGCGGGGGACCCAGGAGACGATCCGCGCGCTTCAGGGGACGATGCAAGCGAGTCAGGAGACGACGCGGGCGATCCAGGAGATGATGCGAGGGAATCAGGAGGCGATCCGCGCGCTTCAGGGGACGATGCAAGCGAATCAGGAGACAACGCGAGCGATCCAGGAGATGATGCGGGGGAATCAAGAGACCACGCGGGCGCTTCAGGAGATGATGTGGGCGACTCAAGAGACGATACGGGCGATTCACGAGACGATGCGCACCATTCATGAAGACGGCGAGCGGCGGCACGAGGAGCTGCTCACCTATCTCCGCGAGATGGATCGGCGCCACACTGAGCTGATGGCTGCTCTTGCTCAACGCCGTCCCTGAGCTTCACGTTCATTCGAAGTGGCCCCATTGCTTACGCTCGCCGGGATGCCATGCGCGCGACAGTGGTGAACATCTCGTCCCACTCTTGAGATACCTCACCGTCCGTGTGGGCGACTCGGATCGCGTCAGCCATGCAGTTGTGGTTTGACGTCTCACAAGAGGACGACCTAGAATCTTGCGTACCATGCCGCTGTTCCGACGAAAACGGAGGGGGTTGGAACCGCCGGTCGAGCGCACGGGAGCGGTGAAGACCGAGGGCGTCTTCCTCAAATGCGAGGGATGCCGCGAGGTCCTCTATCGCCGGGATGTGGAGGAGAACCTGATGGTTTGCCCCCGATGCGGGTATCACTTCCGGATCTCGGCGCGCCAGCGCCTGGCGTTGCTCTTCGACGATGGGGTCTACACCGAGGTTGACGCGCATTTGGCTTCGACCGACCCGCTGGGCTTTTATGACACGCGGAGCTACACGGATCGTCTGGCGGCCGCGCAAAAGGCGACGGGCGTCTTGGAGGCCATTCTCACCGGAGAAGGGACGATCGGCGGATATCCAGCGATCATCCAAGCGATGGAATATGGCTTCATCGGAGGGAGCATGGGCTCGGTCGTCGGGGAGAAAGTCACGCGAGCGATCGAGCGGGCCTTGGAGAAACGCGCAGCGCTCATCATCGTCTCTTGTTCCGGGGGCGCGCGCATGATGGAAGGGGTTTTGAGTCTCATGCAGATGGCAAAGATCTCGGCGGCGCTGGCGCGGTTGGACGAAGCCGGCGTGCCCTATATCTCGGTGATGACCGATCCGACGACGGGGGGCGTGACGGCCAGCTTCGCCATGCTGGGGGATTTGAATATCGCCGAGCCGGGAGCGCTCATCGGGTTCGCCGGTCCGCGTGTGATCGAGCAGACGATTCGGCAGAAGTTGCCCGAGGGGTTTCAACGGTCGGAGTTCCTGCTCGAACATGGGATGCTCGATGCCGTCGTGGATCGGCGCCACTTGCGGGATTTCCTCATCAGGGCGCTCGCCTTCATGATGCCGGATGCGCGGCGGCGCGCCTCGGCGATGGCTGGGCCAGAGGAGCCGCGGTGACGTACCAGGAGACGCTCGCCTATCTGGATCGGCTCGGGCACGAGCTGCTGCGGGCTCGATTCGGATTGGAGAAGATTCGCCGCCTCCTGGCTGAACTCGGAGATCCGCACACAGCGTATCCCTCGATCATCATCGCAGGAACCAACGGGAAGGGCTCGACGGCGGCGATGGTGGAGGCCATCTTGCGGCAGGCGGGGGTGCGCGCGGGGCTCTACACCTCGCCTCATCTGGTGCGTGTCGAGGAGCGGATTCAGATCGGTGGGCGGGAGATCGCTCCGGAGGAGCTGGCCGCTCTGGCCACGCGCGTGCGCGACGTCGCCGAGGCGTTGCTTCGTCGAGGAGGGATCGAAGCACGTCCGACCTATTTCGAGTTCCTCACGGCCATTGGCTTCGAATACTTCCGCGAGCGGAAGGTGGAACTCGCTGTCCTGGAGGTGGGGCTCGGCGGCCGCTTGGACGCGACGAACGTCGTCCCTCCGTTTCTGTCGCTCGTCACCAGTATTGACATTGACCACGAGCAGTATCTGGGTTCGACGATCGCGTCCATCGCGCGCGAGAAGGCGATGATCATCAAGCCGGGAGCGCGCGCCGTCCTGGCGCGGCAGCATCCGGAAGCGCGCGAGGTCTTGCTCGCGCGTTGTCGGGAATGTGGGGTCCGGCCGATGTGGGCCGATGAGGAGGTGGAGATCGCGGGATGCGAGCCGGATGGACGGTTCTCGATCGTCTATCGCACGGCTTCTAGGGAGTCGTTGAGCGTGCGCCTCGGCCTGCGCGGGCGCCATCAGATCGAGAACGCGCTCGTCGCTCTGCGCGCCGCCGAGGTCTTGCGCGAGATGGGCTATGCGATCCCCGCCTCGGCCTTGCGTCAGGGGGTCGAACAGGTCGCGTGGCCGGGACGGCTGGAGGTTGTCGGCCCTTCGAGTCCCCTGCTCGTGCTCGATGGGGCGCATAATACGGCGGGCGCGCGCGTCGTGCGCGCGTATCTGGAAGAGTTCGGGCGCCGACCGCTCACGCTCGTCTTCGGGACGATGCGCGACAAGCGGATCGCCGAGATGGCCGAGGAGTTATTCTCCTTGGCGGATGCCGTCATCCTGACGCGCGTGCCGGACGAGCGCGCGGCGTCGCTGGAGCAACTCCTGCAGCAGACGGCCACGCTGCGTCAGCAGCTCCGTCGCCCGACTGAGGCGATCGAGCCCGTAGGGGCAGCTCTCGACCGCGCGTGGGAGCGGACGCCGTCATCGGGGATGATCTGCGTGACCGGCTCGCTCTATCTGGTCGGTGAGGTCAAGCGCTGGCTCGCGCAGTCCGGACGCGAGGTGAGCCTTTCTCCACCCGAAGGGGGATGATCAAACCGCCGGTCTTGCGCCCGGGAGATCTGATCGGCATCGTCGCCCCGGCGAGCGACGTCCGACCGGAGCGGCTCGTCGCCGGCGCGCGGGAATTGGAACGTCTGGGGTTTCGCGTGACGTATTCTCCCTCGATCTTCGCTCGCGAGATGTACCTGGCTGGCTCTGACAAGCGGCGCGCCGAGGAGCTGATGGCGATGTTCAGCGATCCCGAGGTGAAGGCCATCTTCGCCGCGCGAGGGGGATATGGATCGGTCCGCCTCCTCCCCTATCTGGATGAGGAGAGGCTGCGGGCGCATCCGAAGATCTTCATGGGCTACAGCGACGTCACGACCCTGCTCGTCTATTTCCAGCAGCGGTTCCGATGGGTCGTCTTTCATGGTCCGATGGTGGCGCGCGAGTTCGCCGATGGACCGGGGCACTACGATGAGGAGCTGCTCCGGCGCACACTCATGCGCGCCGAGCCCATCGGGGAGATTGATACGTCCGGTGCCACCGTGCTCTCCCCCGGCGTGGCGAGGGGCCGATTGACCGGAGGGTGCTTGTCGCTGCTCGTGAGCACGCTGGGCACGCCTTATGAGTTCGACGCGACCGATGCGATCCTCTTCCTGGAGGACTACGCCGCGAAGCCCTATCAGGTGGATCGCATGCTCACACAACTCCGAGATTCCGGGAAACTTCGCGCCGTGCGAGGCCTCATCTTCGGCGAGATGACCGAATGCGTGCAGCATCCCGATCAGGACTATACCCTCGCGGATGTCCTCCGGGATCGCCTCGCCGATCTGGGCGTCCCGATCCTCTTCGGCGTGCGCTCCGGCCATAGCGATGATCGGAATCAGGTCCTCCCGTTTGGCGTTCGCGCGACGCTGGATGGCGATCGCGCGAAGCTCATCATCGAGGAAGCGGCCACGAGCGAGTTCCCGATGGGAGGTCCGGATTGAGCGTGGGGTGGATCACTCATACACGCGCGCGATCTGGGCGGGGGCGTAGTAGTGGGCGAGGATCTGCGGGCAGGTGCGTCCCTGCTGGGCCATGACGGCGGCGCCGATCTGGCATAGGCCGACGCCGTGTCCCCACCCCGCCCCACGGAGGCGAAAGCGTCGGGGCACACCGGCGCGTACGTCCTCGGGGAAGATGATGAAGGCCGAGCTGTAGAGGTGCGTCCCGGAGAGCGCGCGCCGAATCACAAGCTCCTTGCCGATGATCACACGCTTGCGCTCCCCAACGATGCGGAGCCGCACGAGGCGTCCTGAAGGGCCTCGTTGCAGCGGCTCCAGTCGTCGGATGGCACCGAGGTCCAGACCAAGCTGCGCCTGAAGGAGCGCTTGAAGCTCCTCCTGGCTGATGGTGCGCTCCCATCGGAAGAAGTCGCGCGTCGGTCGGTCCACCTCGGGGAGCGCAGCCTCTAACACGCGCGCATCGGTCGTATGGCAGTACGCAGGAGGAGTGCCCGTGATCCAAGCGATGGCGTGCGCTTCGACCGTGAGAGGACGGGGGAAGTTCGGAGGCCATTCCGTTCCATCGAACCGCCCACCCCGCAGGTAGGGCACGTCACGATCCTCCCAGACGCTCCGGTACTCTTCCGTCGCTCCGCCGCAGCATTTCGAGAAGCGCGCATCACCGATCTGCCCATTGAAGAACAGGACCTGTCCGCGCGTCTCCGCGACGGCTCTCGCCACATCGCTGGTCGTGATGGGCGCCAGGCCGTAATAGCGTTGGCAATGATCGTCGGCGCACACGTCGAACTCGCGATGCGTCGTCCGATCCGTCCACCGGAGGATCTCCATCTCGCCGGTCGCCGTCTCCCGTTGCTCGGATGAGGACGCCGACTCCACGTCGTTGGCGCGGCGCGCCAAATTCGCCAAGAGCCAGCTCCGCGAGATGATGGCATGCGCTTTGAGGAATTCCCACGGGGCATGGGCGCTCATCTCCGAGGCGATGACGCTGGCGAGATAGGTCTCGACAGGTAGCTCGTTGATGACCACAAGTCGCGGCGCAGTGTCCGACGCGGAGGGGGAGAGACGAATCGCCAACGTCCCCGCATACCGATGCGCTTTCGTTCGTTCCCAGTGGAACCCTTTTCCCACGGGGACATCGAAGAGCGTGAATGCAGCCGTCGCCGGGTTCACCGGGGTGAGCGTGAGCGTCGGTGCGATCTCCACAAGGCGCTGCTGGGCATCGCGGATCTCAAGGGCAGCGAGATGGGGACGTGGGGTCACTCGATATTCGCCCGGCGGGAAGGCCTTCCCTTCGGGCGTTCGGAATTCCCCCTCCAGTGTGAAGCGCGCGTGTTCGACGTCGGTCAGAAGGCCGACGGAGATCGAGGGTTCGGTGGGGAAGAGAAGCGTTTCTTCCGAAGCCGCAGCCCGCTCGCGCATGTCGCCGAAGGGAGAGGGCGAAGCCCGAGAGGCGATCGGCTCGCCGCATCGGGCTTCGAGCCCGCGCGCGTCAGCTTCCCAGAAGTTTGCGGACCGTCTCCAGGATGGCGTCGTAATTCGGATGGTTCGCGATCTCCGAGACATATTCGGCGTAGCGCACCGTATCCTCGGCGTCCACGACGAAGACGGCGCGCGTATCGAGCCGCAGCTCTTTGATCAGCGTCCCGTAGGCCAAGCCGAACGAAGCGTCCCGATGATCGGAATAACAGGCGACGCGATCAATACCGGCAGCGCCGCACCACCGCTTCTGCGCGAACGGCAGGTCCATGCTGATGGTGAGGATCTCGACGCCCGGCAACTTCGCCGCTTCCTCATTGAAGCGACGGGTCTGCGCATCGCAGACCGGCGTATCGAGCGATGGCACCGAGCTGATGATGCGCACCTTGCCGCGCGTCGAGCTGAATTGAAATGGCGCCAGATCCGTCGTGAGGACCGTGAAGTCGGGAGCTTTGTCCCCGACTTTGATCTCCGGCCCGACCAATGTGAGCGGATTGCCTCGCAAGGTGACGGCTCCAGGTCGTTCGATCGTCATAGCTCATCCTCCTTGATCGGTTGTCGAAAAGGGCAATTTTACCAACTCGATCGCATGACGGGAAGCCACGCGGTGAGATCGCAGGAATTCGCCACCTCATGGCGGTGAGAAGGGGTCGTTCCTGGAAGATGGCCGTTTACGGTGACATCGGCCAGCTCTGTGCCCAAGTCTCCGAAACTCGAAGCCGAGGGATTTGGGCCCCCCCTCCGGCGGCGGTGCCTTGGCCTTGACACGCCGTGAGGAGGGTGCTAAAAGGCCTCCCGAAAGGAGGTGAGAGCTATGAGGACCCTGTGGATTTTCGGATTTGTGGCCCTTCTTCTGGTTCCTCCTGCACCCTCGCACCCTGCTCCGGAGACGGAAGAGGGAGAAGAGGGGGTCGGTGTTCACATTCTCCTCTCCGGGCGAGAGGCGCTACTCATGCCAGCGTCGGGGAGGATATTCGGAGTTGTCCGCGTATCGGGCCGCGAGAACCTCTCGGCGCTCAAGGTCGTTCCCGAGGTCAAGGGGGATACCGTGACGGTTCGCCTTTCTCCGCTCTTCACTCGGATCGAAGAAGCATTGACCTGCGAGCAGCTCTGGCAGTTTCATTCGGAGCCGACGGTGACGGTCTCCGGACGAGTGGGGGACACGCTTCGCGTCTCTGGCTTCGAGCGTTTCGCTCTTCCCGAGATAGACGTGCGCATCGTCCCATTGAACGAAGCGAGCCTTCAGAGTTGCTGTGAATATGGGAAGTTGGTGTGTTGCCCAAATCCGGGACAGTGTTTAGGCTGTGGGACTCGCGGACAATGTTGTCTTCGTCCGTGAACGGTTGTTCTGGGTGAGTCATCGGCGAGCGCTTTTGGCATTCCCGTGTTTCACATCGAGCCCACGTGAGCGAGCGATCGGATCTCATCGAGGGTGGGCCGAAGGTGAGCCCCGGGACAGGATAAGCCGATTCGTTCCCCCGAGCCTCGGAGGAGATGATCCGTCCGCGTGATTCCACGCGTCGTCTGTTGATGCCGCCGTCGTTCGCCTCCATGCAGGCCGCCTGCTCCCGCGAGCTTCGGGAAATTGAGTGATGGTGGGATCTCGCTCTTCCAGGGTTCACTATGGCCTGTCCCAGACTGGAGGGGGTCTTGAATGTCTCCGGGCGTGAGGATCGCATCCCCGTCCTTGGAGCCTCGCTCGGATGCCTCTGAGACACGCGAACAGTTGCCGTTGACAGAGATGGGACTCAGCTATACCATAGCCTCGTCGCGCGAAGGGCTCTCTTCACGCGATGGGCGAGAAGGAGCGAGCGGCGTGATTCGGAACGCAGCACGAGGGGAGACATCGGTGAGGCGATCTCATCGAATCGGTATCCCACGTGGTCCTGAGGATTCCGTGGAGGCTGTGGAGAGGAGGAGCTATGCGGCGCTTGGGACTCGTCGGCATGGGGGTGATCGTTGTCAGCGTGGTGCTTTCGTTCATCTCGCGGGAGAGCACGGTGGGATCACACCGCGCATTGTCTTCGGAAGTATGGCGTGCATCCTTCCTTCGACTTGATCCCCGCGCTCGGCCTCGGGTGAATTTTCGCCTCGTGGAAGAGGGGGAACTTCTCGCACAGGGGGATGGGTGTTCGGGAGACGTTTCGCTCCTGAGTGCGAGCGTCGGAGAAGAGCATCGGGCTTGGCCGCGGGGAGCGGCGCTCGGGGATTTCAACGGAGATGGTGTGACTGATCTCTTCCTCCTCGGGCGAGGGGAGAGGCGGGCCGTTCTGACGGTGCGATTGCAGTTGGCGGGGGGGCGGTTTTGTCCGGGACGGGCGGTTGATCTCGGATCGGGTGAGCCCATCGGGCTCGCCGTTGAGGACGTCACAGGGGACGGGCATTCCGATGTCGTGATCGCACTTGCTGATCCCTCGCGCCTCGTCCTTCTGATTGGAGATGGACGTGGTGGGATCGCCGATCGGAAGGAGATCGCGGTGGGGGAATCAGTGTGGGCGATCGCTGTCGGAGATGTCACCGGCGATGGGCGTGACGATCTGATCCTCGCGCTCGCTTCGCCAATGCGCATGGTGCTTCTGGCCGGACGTGGTGACGGACGCTTCGAGCGCGTGGATGTTCTCCGAGTGGAGGGGGAGGAGGGTCGTGCGGAACCTGTGATGCTGCGCGTGGCCGATCTGGATCGAGACGGACATGCCGATGTTGTCCTCGCTTCGAGCCTGGGACTCGTCTGGGCGCGCGGAGCTGTGGGCGGATTCTCGCCGCCGACGATTCTGCCGCTAGGGGCGATGCCGACCGATCTCATCCTGGAGGATTTCGATGGAGATGGGCGCGCCGACGTGGTCGTCAGCGATAGCGTGGGAGAGGTACGGCTCTTTCGTGGGACGATGAAAGGGTTCGTTCCACACGGGCGATGGTTCGTCGGAGGGCCGACATCGGCGCTCGCCGCTGGCCACTTCGATGCCGACGGATATCGGGACGTGGCTGTGGCGCTCGCCGATCGTGGGCGCATCGTCTTGCTGATGGGCGAGAGCGGGGGGGGATTTGGAGAGGCGTTCGATCTGGACGTGCGCGATCCGGTGGCGGCGCTCATGTCGGCGCGGATGAATCGGGATGCGCTCGACGATCTGCTCATTGGCGAGCGGCGTCCGGGGGGATGGCTCCTGGCGGTCACAGATGCTCCGCGCATTGTGGTGACGACGACCGCCGATACGATCCTGGAGGATGGTCGCGTCTCGTTGCGCGAAGCGATTCTCGCCGCTAATGGCGTGCCGCCCAATCGGGATGTCGCGGGACAGCGGGGGGGACCCGATGTGATCGCCTTCAATATTCCGGAATCCGAGCGCCGGGATGGTGTCTTCACGATCGAGGTGGATGGCACGTTAGGCCCGCTGCCTCGGTTGGTGGATGGGGGGACGACGATTGATGGGACGACGCAGCCGGGCTGGAGCGGTCGGCCGATCATCGTGCTCAGCGGGCGGCGGGCGGGATTGGCCGATGGGCTCGTGATCACCTCTTCGCTCAATGTCATTGCCGGGTTGGTCATCAATGGGTTTGAAGGGAGCGGCGTGAAGATCATCGTGGATCCGCCGGAGTCGGGCACGGCGACGGGGAACATCGTGCGCGGATGCTACATCGGCACGGATCCCACGGGACAACGCAGCGTGGGCAATGGCCTCTACGGCGTGCTGATCACGCGCAACCGCACGCAGGCCAATCTCATCGGGGGGACGGCGCCGGCTGATCGGAACGTCATCTCGGGGAACCGCAGCAACGGGATCGAGCTGGACTTCCCCACATTCGGGAATCTCATTCTGGGGAACTATATCGGGACGACGGCCGATGGGTTGGGCGCGTTGCCGAACGGGGGAGCGGGGGTTTTCATCAGCGGGGCGCGAGATAATGTGATCGGCGGGCGCGAGCCGGGGGCGGGGAATGTGATCTCGGGGAATTCTGGAAGTGGGGTTCAAATCGTCGGCGTCTTCGGGAATCAAGTCCAGGGGAATTGGATCGGCACCGATCGGACCGGGATGCGGGCCTTGCCGAACGGGGGAGATGGGGTGACGCTCGTCGGGGGAGCACACGGGAATCTCATCGGGGGGACCGCCGAAGCGGCGCGCAATGTGATCTCCGGCAACGCGCAACATGGTGTTCGTCTGGCGGATGCCTTCTCGAATCAGGTCGCGGGGAACATCATCGGTTTGGATGGGACGGGGATGCGAGCTGTGCCCAATGGCGCCGGTGGGATTCTGGTGACGGCGGGCGCGCGGGATAACCTCATCGGCGGGCTCGAGGCCTCAAGCGGCAACATCATCGCCGGGAATGCGGGCGATGGGATCACGCTCGCGCGCGGAGCGAGCAACAATCAGGTTGTGGGGAACGTCATCGGGACAGCGGATCGCGAGGGAACGCATCGTCTGCCGAACGGAGGGAACGGGATCGCCATCCTCGGCGCGCGGAATACGACCATCGGGGGGACGACGCCCACAGCGGCGAATACGATCGCCTATAACGCTCGGGCAGGCATCATGATCCTGGATGGTGAAGAGACGCCGAGTCGGGGGAATCGCATCGGTTGCAACGCCTTTTTCGGCAACGAAGGATTAAGTATTGACCTCGGCGGTGATGGGGTGACGCCCAACGATGTGGGCGACGCTGATGATGGGCCGAACGCGCTCATGAATTTCCCCGTCGTGCGCGAGGTGCGCGAGGTGTCTGGCGGCGTTCTCCTGCGAGGGCGTATAGATACGGTCAATCCGGCGGCAGCGCGGGTGGACGTTTATGTGGCCGACCCTGATCCTACAGGTTTTGGAGAGGGGCGAAGGTGCGTGGCTCAAGGGATCGTGCCGAGCTCGGATGGGACGTTCGAAGTCTTCCTCCCTGGGCTCTCGGTTCAGGATCCGGTGACGTTAGTGGCGACCGATGAAGCGGGGAATACGTCGGAGTTCTCTCGGGTGACTCCTCCGGTAGATACGACGCCGCCCAGCGTGCGCGTGATCAGCCCCAATGGGGGCGAGTTCGTCCTGGCCGGAACGGTGTTGCTGATTGCGTGGGAGTCCTCGGATGATGTGGGGATCTTGCTTCACGAGGTCGCGCTCTCGCTCGATAGCGGACGAACGTGCTCGATCCTGCTTGGGCGCGTGAGCGGCGAGAAGCGCTCGTTCGCGTGGGAGGTTCCGGAAGGCGTGCTCTCCTCCACCGCGCGCATCTGCGTCACGGCGCGTGACTTCTCCGATAACGCGGCGACCGATACGAGTGACGGGGATTTCCAGATCGGGCGCAGCGATCGCGAGGAGCCGGTCGTGCGCGTCCTGCGTCCCAATGGGGGCGAGGTCGCTCGGGCGGGAGAGCCCTTCGAGATCGCGTGGGAGGCGAGCGATAACGTTGGCCTGTCCAGTTGCGATCTCTTCGTCTCCACAGACGGCGGGGCATCCTTCGCGCCCCTGGCGATGCGCATCCCGGCGGACGTGCGGTCATTCTCCTGGAGCATCCCCGAGGGGCTCTCCACGACGCGCGGGCGCGTCCTCGTGCGGTGTCGCGACTTGGCCGGGAATATCGGGGAGGATCGAAGCGATGCGGACTTCGCCATAGACGGCGCGCCGCCGACCATCGGCTCGGTGGTCGTCTTCGACGTGAATGGCCCCGGTCGCTTCTTCGTCGCGCGGCGTCCGTTGACGATCGCGTGGGAGGCCTCCGATGATGTCGGGATCGTGCGCCATCGGATCGAGTTCTCACGCGATGATGGCCTCACCTTCGAACCCTTGCGGGATGCGCAGGGGAACATCGTGGGGGACAATATCCCGGGCGATGTCCGACAGTTCACATGGGTCGTTCCGGGAACGGTCTTCACGCGCACCGGACGGTTTCGCGTCACAGCGATTGATCGTGCCGGTCGGACCAGCTCGGCCTTGAGCGAGCGCATTTCGATCGTCAATTGACGGGCCGCACCTTCTGGGAGAAGTGCCTCGAACGCGATCGCGCGGCCTTTGACGAGGTCGCGGCCAGAAGGCCGATACCGGGGGCATCGCGCCGAAGGCCTTCGAGTGCCCCTGGTGTGAACGGCTTCGGTCGTGAGAGGCGCGGGCGCGCCGAGCGCTGGACGTAGAGCATGCAAATCCTTCGCCTGGAGGTCACGAGCTTCAGAAACATCGCGCGGGAGCAGCTCGAACCGGGGCCTGGGCTGAACCTCTTCTACGGCGAGAATGCGCAGGGGAAGACCAGTTTGCTCGAAGCCATCTACGTGCTCGGTCGTGCACATTCGTTTCGCACGCCGCGCCTGCTGGAGGTGATTCAGCATGGGCAGCCACAGGCTCTGGTGCGCGGGATCATCTGCCGGAGTGGGGTGCGCACGGAACTGGCCGTGCACCTCGGCCCGCGAGGGCGCGCGCTCTTTGTGAACGGGAAGCGGCGGACGCTCTCGGAGTATCTCGGTCATCTGGCCGTGTTCGTCTGCTCGCTCGAGCGGATGGAGGTGATTCGCGGGGAGCCGGAACATCGGCGCCAATTCCTGGACGCGGGGATTTTGAGTCTCGATCCCAAATACGCCCACACACTGGAGCAATACCGGCGCATCCTCACGCAGAAGAACCGCCTGCTCAAGCGCGCCGCCGAGAGCGAGGAGCCGCAGCGCTTTGTCGAGGAGATCGAGATCTGGAACGAACAGCTCGTCCGATACGGAGCCCTCATCCATCGAGCGCGCACGCAGTATGTCGAGCAGTTGCAACAGCATCTGCCCGTGGAGCTGTTCGGAGCCGAGCGCATCGCCATCCGCTATGTCTCCTCGCTGGCTGCTCACGGGGATTTGAGCGAGTATGAGGCGCTCCTGGCCGAGCGGCTGCGTGTGCGGCTTCAGGCGGAGCTGGCCGTCGGCTATGCCCTGGTGGGGCCGCATCGGGATGAGCTGGAGATCACCTTCGATGGGCAGAACCTGCGGCAGTATGGGAGTCTCGGTCAGCAGCGTAGTGCGCTGATTGTGCTTGATTTAGCGCAGGTCTCCGTCTATAATTCCGTCTTTGAAGATCAAGCCGTGTTTCTCTTGGATGATGTGGATGCGGAGCTGGATCGGGGGCGTATGGCGCGGGTGCTCGAGTACCTGCAGGGTCGCGCGCAATGTTTCCTCACGACCTCAAAGCCAGAGATCGTCGAGGCGAGCAACGCCGCTCGCTTTCGCATTGAAGCCGGGCGCATCATCTCCTCCTCTGTTCCGCTTCAGGCCGAGGGGGCTGACGTGAGCGCCTCGTGACCCTGTGCGCGCACGCGCGACATCTCGCGATGAGGAGTCAAGTGCTATGGCGAAAGCGAAACTTCAGCTCGCGGCGAAGAAGGCGAAGTCAGGCGGTGCGGGAGTGCCGAACGTGACGGAGCCGGCGCCCGATTCTGGGGAGCCCGCGGTTCCCTCAGACGGGTCGGAGTATACGGCCAGTTCGATCACGATGCTCGAGGGGCGAGAGGCCGTCCGCAAACGCCCGCACATGTACATTGGACCCACGAACGAGATCGGGCTCCACCATCTGGTCTTCGAAGTGGTGGACAACTCCATTGACGAAGCGCTGGTCGGATATTGCGATCGCGTGGACGTCATCATCCACATGGATAACTCGATCACGGTGGTTGACAATGGGCGCGGGATCCCTGTGGATCGGCATCCCACGGACAAGAAGGGGCGATCGGCGGCCGAGGTCGTGATGACCGAGTTGCACGCGGGCGGGAAATTCGATGCCAATGCCTATAAGGTCTCCGGGGGCGTTCACGGCGTCGGCGTCAGTTGCGTGAACTTCCTCTCGGAATGGCTGCGGCTGGAGATCTGGCGTGACGGCGGCGTCTACGAGCAGGAGTATGAGCGGGGGGTTCCGAAGGGTCCGCTGCGCAAGACGGGCGTCACCCGTCGGCGGGGGACGAAGATCACGTTCAAGCCCGATCCGGAGATCTTCGAGACGACCGAATTCAGCTTCGAGCTGCTCGCCCAACGGCTTCGCGAGAAGGCCTTCCTGAACAAGGGCGTCCTCATCACGCTCACCGATGAGCGGACGACGCCCGAACGTCGGAGCGAATTCCGCTACGAGGGAGGGATCGCCGAGTTCGTCCGCCATCTCAACAAGAACAAGAACGTGCTGCATCCCGATGTGATCTTCTTCGAGACGCAGAAGGACGACCTCACGATCGAAGTGGCCCTGCAGTACAACGACACGTATACGGAGACGGTCTTCTCCTTCGCCAACAACATCAACACGGTGGACGGCGGGACGCATCTGACCGGATTCCGAACGGCCCTGACGCGCACGCTCAATCAATATGCGCAAGCGATGGGGCTACTGAAGGACCTCAAGGAGAATCTGACCGGCGAGGATGTGCGCGAGGGGCTGGTGGCGGTCATCAGCGTCAAGATCCCGCAGCCGCAGTTCAAGGGGAACGAGAAGCGGGAGTTGCTCAACCCCATCTCCGGCGTCGTCCAATCTTTCGTCTCCGAGCAATTGAGCCTCTATTTCGAGCGGCATCCGAAGGTCGCCAAGGCGATCCTGACCAAGGCGGTCGAAGCGGCGCGGGCGCGCGAAGCGGCGCGGCGAGCCCGAGATCTGACGCGCCGTAAGAGCGCTCTGGATGCGCAGAGCGGATTGCCCGGGAAGTTGGCCGATTGTCAGGAGAAGGATCCCGCCCTCTGCGAGCTGTTCATCGTCGAGGGCGATAGCGCTGGGGGATCGGCCAAGATGGGGCGCGATCGGCGATTCCAGGCCATCTTGCCGCTGAAGGGGAAGATCCTGAACGTCGAGAAAGCGCGCTTCGATAAGATGCTCAGCCATGGTGAGATTCGCGCCCTCATCGCCGCTCTGGGCACGGGCATCGGCAAGGACGATTTCGACATCTCGAAGCTCCGGTATCACCGGATCATCATCATGACCGATGCGGATGTGGACGGCAGTCACATCCGCACGCTCCTGCTGACGTTCTTCTATCGGCAGATGCCGGAGCTGATCGAGCGCGGGCATCTCTACATCGCCCAACCGCCGCTGTACAAGGTCACGCACGGGAAGGCGGAGCACTACGTGCGAGATGAGCGGGAGATGACCCGCTATCTCATGAGCAAGGCGGCGCGCGAGATCACGCTCGTCGTCGGCAAGAAGCGGACGATCGCTGGGCGCGAGCTGGCGCACCAGTTGGAGCGGCTCGTCGAGTTCAACGCGTACTTCGAAAAGCTCCAGCGCCGATTGCACGATCGGAAACTCGCCGAAGCCGTCCTCGCGGCGCTCGGGGGCAAACGCGGGGTGCTCACGCAGGGCGTGACCTTGCATCAGCTCTTCGCCGATCGCGATCGGCTCGCGCAGGTGGAGCGGCGGCTGGCCGAAGCCGGATATTGGACGGATCTTGTCGAGGACGAGGAGCATGGCCTCTTCAGCCTCCGGATCGGCGAGGGGCCGAAGTGGAGCGCTGCGCTCGACTGGGAGCTGGCCACGCACGTGGAGTTTCAACGCGCTCTCGGTCTCTATCGCGAGTTGGGCGATCTCATGGTGCCCCCCTATGAGATCATCGAGAACGGGGCGCGCACCGAGGTGCCCTCGCGCGACGAGCTGCTGGAACGCGTGCTCGCCATCGCCAAGAAGGGCCTGACGGTCCAGCGCTACAAAGGGCTGGGCGAGATGAATCCCGAGCAGTTGTGGGAGACGACCATGGACCCCGAACGCCGCACGCTCGTGCAGGTGCGCATCGAGGATGCTGTGGAGACGGACGAGATCTTCACCATCCTCATGGGCGATGCCGTCGAGCCGCGCCGGAGGTTCATCGAAGAGCATGCCCTGGATGTGAGGAACCTCGACATCTGAAGCGCTCGGCGATCCGCAGCGTACGGAGGGGTTCGGGCAGGGGGACGTTCGTCTCCGCCATCGGACGATTGAGGTGGGAGATCTTCCATGAGCGAATCCGCAGCTGTGTGCGTCCTCACCAGCGGGGGACTGGATAGCGCGGTCCTCGTCGCGGAGCTGCTGCCGCGGTACGCGCGCGTCTTTCCGGTCTATGTTCGGAGCGGGCTTCAATGGGAGGAAGTCGAGCTCCATTGGTTGCGGCAATTCCTCAATCGCCTGCGCGATGCGCGACTTGAGCCGCTCACCATCATGACGCTTCCGATGGAGGACATCTACGGGGGGCATTGGAGCGTGACCGGAGATGGCGTCCCCGAGCGAGAGGCGGCCTGGGATTCGGTCTATCTCCCGGGGCGCAATATCATCCTCTTGGCGAAGGCGGCCGTCTTCTGCGCTCTGCGCGGCGTCTCGACCATCGCCATCGGATTGCTTGAGGGGAATCCCTTTCCCGATGCGACGCCTTCATTTCTCTCGCTCATGGCGCAGACGGTGAGCCAAGGCCTGGCTCATCCGATCGCGATCCTGGCCCCCTATCGGGGGCTCTCCAAACATGAGATCATCCGGCGAGGTCGTCATCTCCCACTGGACTTGACCTTCTCCTGCATCTCCCCCATCGGTCACCACCACTGCGGTCGGTGCAGTAAATGCGCCGAGCGCCAGCAGGCCTTCGCGCAAGCCGGTATCCTCGACCCCACGGCCTACGCCCACGCACCATAGGCGGCGAAGGCCGCGCGTCACCTCGCAGGGGGAGAGCGTCCCGAACCTGTAGCACAGCCATCGTCGAACTCGACGCGTCTCCCAGTGAGAAGCTCCCAAACCAGGGCGGCGATTCCTCCCTGCTCGCCACCGCATGTCGCCACGTGCTCGATTCCCGCCAGAGCCATGCCGGTCGCCGGCTCTTTCGGTCCATGTGGCGCGCGACCGACCCCTCGCGCGAGCGCGCGAAAAAAGGCTTGACAGACAGACAGACAGACAGACACTATGCTCAAGGCCGCCATGAAGTGGGATATTGAGGCGAGGAGGGCTCACCATGGCCGGGAGGATGAGAGCTCTCAGAGGGGCGGCTGTTGGACTCGCCCTAATAGCTGCGCACGTTACCGCGGCAAAAACCCCTCCAGCAGGAGGCGAAAGCGAACGTGTCGCGAGCCTGCTGAAGCGTACGCCGAACGCCCAAGGTGGGATTATCGTTCGTTCGGAAGAAGTGTGTTCTGAGTCAGGACTCGATCCTGGTCTTTTCGATTGCGATGTCTCTACCTTATATGTGTCTTGCGAGTTCGCGATTGATGAATTAGAAAGGCAGATCCGGTTTGATAATTGCTTGAGTCGCTGTCGTGAGTTCGCTGAGAGTGCCTATGCGACGCTGAGGAACTATGTGGGGGCAGGTCTTTCCACCGCAATCGCTGCCTGCTGCAGCGCAGGGAATCTGCTCACGATCGCCGGATGTATCGCTGCGGCCATTGCTGTCTTCTCGGTGTTTTTCAATGCAGAGTGCAGCCGTATCCGCTCAGATTTAGAGAGGTGTCAGGATCAATGTACTGAGGAGTGGTGTGAAAGCCCGAATAATAACAGATGAGGATGAGGACGGGCGGTCCCAGACGTTTCTCATCTCATGCCTGGAGCGTCTGAGGATGCGTTCTCTTGACGGCATATGCCGAACGGTTCATATTTACGCCTTCCAAGGCTCGTTGCGAGAGGAGCCTTGGCACCGGAGAGGAGGGGACTATGTTGCGGAGAAGTAGGGCAGTAGGGGTTGTGATATTCCAGCTCGGATTTCTCTGGGGACACGCTTGGGGCCAAGGGACTCCCGAAAAGCTGATTCAAGAGATCGAAGCGCGGCGGCAGCAGATCGCCGAAGTGCAATTGGAAGGGCTCGTCGTCAGCGAGACTCGGTATGAGGGGATGATTCGGCGGACGGAGCGAGAATTTTGGGTTGCCTTTAAACGGCCGAATTTCTTCCGGTTCGAGCTGCGAGGGGAGTTCCCTAAGCTTATCCTTTCCGATGGTCAGTGGGTGTGGCACGTCACCCAATATCCGGAGCGAAGTCGGGGATACAAACGACCGGTGAATGCACAACGCCCGTTGTGGTTCGACTCATGGATTGGGCTCCTTATCCCTGTGCCGATGGGAAGCGCCGTGGTTTTGACTCCGCCCACGGCCCCCATCGTTCGCGAGATCGTGCTTCTTGGACAGGAAGATGTCGAAACGAAAACGGGCGAGCGCATCCCCTGTTACGTGTTCGAGGCGGCGGTCTTGAGTCTGTATGACGTGCGCATGCGGTTGTGGATCGGCATTCCTGATGCGATCCCATGGAAGATCGAGAGCACGGCGATCCTAACGCCTCCTTCCATGGAGCGCGAGAGTAAGATCACGATCCTCACGACGAGAGTCACGATGGGAGGTGATCTTCCTCTCTCGCTCTTCGCTCCTCCGCCTGAGGTGGAGTCCGTGCGGTAGCGGCAGAGGGCGTGATGCGTGGCACTGAGGAACGATGAGGGACGCCTAAGAAAGGAGCTCCATCGGGTATGTGTAGGGGGCTTCCTCATCGAGCGCGGTGAGCTTTCGAGCCGAAGGTCGCACGAGAGAGCGTGAAGGTGAGGTGGGCGAGAGGGTGCCGGTATTGGAGATTCGGCACTTGTGGAAGTCGTATCCTGGGTTCACCCTGAGGGATGTGAACTTGAGCCTCAAAAGGGGGACCGTTACTGCCCTTTTGGGACGCAACGGGGCGGGGAAGACGACGTTGATCAAATGCGCCCTCGGAGTGATTCCGCGCGATCGGGGGAGCGTCCGGTTTCAGGGCGTCGAGCGGGAGTATGGTGAGGTGGCGTGGCGACGATCGGTGGGATATGTCGCCGAATCGCATCCGTTGTACGACTGGATGCGCGTCGAACAGTTCCTGAGATTCATCGCTGCTCACTATCCGACCTGGGATGACGCATATTGTCAGCAGCTCCTTGAACGCTTTCGTCTCGATCCCCATAAGCAAATCCGCGAGCTCTCGCATGGCATGCGGGTCGGACTCGCATTGATCGCCGCGTTGGCGCATCGGCCTATCTTGCTCCTTCTGGACGAGCCCATGGCAGGGCTCGATCCGATCGCGCGGGCCGACTTTTTGCAGTGGCTGCGGGAGGACGCGATCGCTCCCGAAGCAGGACGAGCGGTTTTAATCAGCTCGCATATCCTTGAAGATGTTGTGGCTGTAGCTGACGAGATTGTGATCATTCGTCATGGCGAAGTGGTGGTGCATGCGTCTTTGGGTGACCTGGAGAGGGAGTGGAGGATTCTGTCCGTGGCCTCCTGGACGAGCGCTCAGCAATGGAGTGCCTTTCCTGTGATTCGAGGGCGCGACGGTTCGGTGCGTCTTCTCTGTCGCCGTCAGGAATCAGAAGGACTTGTCGCTGAGTTGACCGCTCGCGGGATCGCCGTCCTCGACGTGCGGGCGCCGACCTTGCATGAGCTGTTCCTGGGGCTGGCGTGAGGGCATCCATCTGGGCATTGGTGAAGAAGGACTTCCGAGAGCATGCGACCCATCTGCTAGGCGTCCTGGTGGTGATCGCAGTATCTCAGCTTCTGCCTCTTCTCCTGGGACCCGGTGGAGTCGTCCCTGCGCTCTCGCTGGCTCTGCTTCCCGTGGCGTTCCTCTTCCCAATGCTCATCGCGTACTGGCTCGTCGGGATGGAGAAGGCCAAGCGCACATTGTTCTTGCTTCGGCTCCTTCCGCTGAGCGCACATCATCTTGCCATCGCGAAGGAGGTGGTCGCGCTCAGCATGCTGTTGCTCTTCGGGGCGGTGGTCGTCGTCGCTCGGTCGCTGGTGCTCTCGTTGCAAGAGGATCACGAGATGGGCGTGCTCGGGTCATTTGGAACTGCCCTCGCGAGGTGGATTCCCATTGTGATGGTGCTTTTGACGCAGTTGGCGCTGTTCTTATATCTCTGGCTCGATTATCGCCTCGCGGGGATCATCATCGTCGTGATCTGGTACAGTGGCGTGTTTCTGGTGTTCTTTTATCCCAACGAGCTCATGCCGCTCGCCCGGCTCTCCGAACGGTGGTCCTTCATCGTGGTTGGTCATGGGATCGCTGTTCTCTTGGTCCTCGGCCTCCATTCCCTCATGGTTCGACTTCTTGAGCGGAAGGATTGGGACCGCCTGGCCACGGGATGACGGCGTTGTCGGTATGTGCTACGGTAAGGCGAGATGAGAGGGGGCGATATGCTGAGGAAAAGCACGGCCTTTCGTGGTTATCACCTCGTTGGTCCTTCTTCTGAGAGGAGATGCGGCTCGCGCGCAGGACTGGCTGTCTCGGGTTGAGGTGGGTGCACAGACTCCGGCCATCCTCCATATGCGGAGTTTCAAGGGCCAGCCGAGGAGGGCCTTTATGGGCATCGGAGTTCGAATCGGATACAACGTCACCGAGCGTGTCGCTCTCGAGATGGTGGTGAACTTTTTTCCCGGATTCGAGGATCGCCGACGGTTGGAAGAGCCAATGGTTATGGGGGGCGAAGGTCGGACGGCGCTTCACGAGGGTGGGGGGCTTCACGAAGGCCAGGATAGGGCTTCTCAATTTCACCAGAGATTTCCTCGTCAGTGCGAATGAAGCTGCACCGATCGCGCGGTTGGAGCAAGGGAATTTCGCTGCAGATGTGGGAGGCATCCTTGAGATTTTATCCTCCGAAGAGGAACCGCTTATTTGTGCGCTTCGAGGTTGGTGACGCCATCGTTCGCTTCGGGAGTCGAACGAGCTGGACAGCGGTCGGGCCGATTCGGTCGGAACGCTTCACCGGTCACAATCTCCAGTTCTCTTTCGGCTTAGGCCTCCGTTTCTGAAGCGGCTCCTTTAGGGTGGACATTGCCATCGCATCGGCCGAGGGCGCGAGGAGGTGGAGCCGCGCGTCGCTCTTGTTCTCCATGGAGAGGAGCGCCCATCGAGGCCGTGCGGACGATTCGCGCGCGTCCCCATCTGCTTGTGGATGGAGAATTGCAAGCAGACGCGGCCTCGATCTTGGAGGTGACTGAAGAGGATTCGAAGGCTCGCGCGTGGCTGAGGTCGCCAGATGCCAGCCGATGTGTCCCTCGCGCGCTTCTTCGAAGCGGACGCGCCCGTGCTCTTCTGCGGGCAATTGGAGACCGTGTCGCGCGCCGGCTAAAATAGATACCGGTCGGCAGCCGTGTGACAGAGGCGAGGGCGGATGGGAGACTCCGTCCGCGTCGCCGTGTTGGCACGGGGGGAGCAGGGCTATGGTCGTGCGCATAGACGGATCGGTCGGCGAAGGAGGGGGGCAGATCCTGCGGACGAGTTTGGCGCTGGCGGCCTTGCTCTCGCGCGAGGTGGAGATCATCAACATCCGTCGTGGGCGCAAAGTCCCCGGTCTGCAGCCGCAGCATCTGACGGCCGTGCGCGCGATTCGAGACATCACGCGCGGGCGCACGCTCGGGGACGAATTGGGATCGGAGCTGCTCATCTTCAGGCCGGGGACGTGTGAGGGCGGCGTCTACGAATTTGACGTGAGCAAGATTCGGGCCAGCGCCGGCTCGGTGAGCCTGATCTTCCAGACCGTCCTGCCCGCGCTGCTCTTCGCTCCGCGTCCCACGCATTTGATCTTGAGAGGGGGCACGCATGTTCCCTTCAGCCCTCCGACGACGTACTTGGAGAGGGTTTTCCTGCCCGCCCTGCGCCGAATGGGGGGGCGCGCGAGCCTGAAGACGGTTCGTTGGGGGTGGTATCCCCAAGGCGGTGGGGTCGTCGAAGCCGACATTGAGCCCGTGGAGCGGTTGTCGGCCGTGGAGCTGACCCGACGGGAGGAGTTGGTCAAGATCGAGGGTTTGGCCGTCGTCTCGAATCTCCCCCTGTCGATCGCCGAGCGCTTCTGTCGGCGTCTGTTGCAGCGGTTGGCGCACGCTGAGCTGGTAGCCGAAGTGGAGTTGTTGCAGACGCCGGCTTCGGGAAAAGGGGCGGGGTTGTTCGCCTTCGCGTATTATGGGGACGTGGTGGCGGGATTCAGCGCTCTGGGCGAGGTCGGGAAGCGCGCTGAGACGGTTGCCGATGAGGTCCATCACGCGTTCATGGCGCATCATCGTTCCGGCAAAGTGGTGGAGAAGCATCTGGCCGATCAGTTGCTGCTCTATATGGCGCTGGCCGAGGGACGCTCGACCATGACCGTTTCGGAGATCACCACTCACTTGGTGACCAATGTCTGGGTCATTGAGCACTTCTTGCCGGTGAAGTTTGAGGTGGATGGAGAAGTGGGGGGACCTGGTGTGGTCTCCGTCGAGGGCGTGGGATTTCGTCCCGGCGTGACGTTCCCCGAGGGTTCTTGAAGACGACCGCGCGCTCTTAGTGCTGTGCCTGAATGGCACACGATCCCAGGGAACGCGTGGGCGAGCCTTGTGAGGAGGGGCCTATGCTGCAATTGAAGCGCATCTTGTGTCCGACGGATTTCAGCGAAGCCGCTCGACGAGCGTTCGATCTGGCGATTCCTTTAGCGGAAGCCTTTGGTGCGGAGCTCTATGTGATCCACGTCATCCCCGCGCTCCCGTACGTGGAGCCGCGACCGACCTATCATTTCGATGTGCCGGAATATGAGCGAGCGCTCCATGAGGAGGCGGAGCGGCAGATGGCGGCGTTTGTGAACGAGCTGGCGACGCGCGTGGTCATCCATCCGATCATCGCGCATGGCGACGTGGCCGAGCAGATCCTGCGGGCGGCTGAGGAGCAGGCAGTGGACATGATCGTCATCGCGACGCATGGGCGCACGGGATGGCGCCATCTCGTCTTCGGCTCGGTCGCCGAGAAGATCGTGCGCTTGGCGCGCTGTCCGGTGCTCACCGTGCGTCAGCCTTCGGCGTGAATTCGCCTAGGGGAGACGACGGAGCGCTTGCTCGAGATCGGCGATTAAGTCCTCCGCATCTTCGATCCCGACCGAGAGGCGAATGAGGCCTTCGGTGATGCCCGTCGCCTGGCGCTCCTCTTCCGGGATCGGGCCGTGCGACATGGAGGCCGGATGCTGAATGAGCGAGGTGACCCCGCCGAGGCTGACGGCGAGCGTGATCACCCGGAGGGATTCGACGAGTTGGCGTCCGGCCTCCCGTCCGCCCTTCAGCTCGAAGGCGACCATCCCACCGAAGCCCCGCATCTGTCGTCGGGCCAGGTCGTGCTGGGGATGGGAGGGCAGTCCCGGATAGAAGACGCGCGCGACCTTCGGATGGGCGTCGAGGAATTCCGCGATGCGCTGCGCGTTAGCGTTTTGCCGCTCCAGGCGCAGGCCGAAGGTCTTCATCCCGCGGATGAGCAGCCACGCGTCGAAGGGGCTGAGCGTCGGGCCGAAGAGCTTGGCCTGCGTCCAACAGCGTTCGATGAACGCCGCGGAGCCGACGATGGCCCCGGCCGTCAGGTCATGATGTCCGCCGAGATACTTCGTCGCACTGTGCACGACAGCGTCAATGCCGAAGTGCAGCGGGCGCTGGTTATATGGCGTCGCGAACGTGTTATCGGCGATGATGGTCGCGCCGTGTTCGCGCGCGAGGCGAGCGACGGCCTCCAGATCGGTCAGATCCAGGCGGGGATTCGATGGCGTCTCCACGTAGATGAGCGTGGTGTTCGGACGAAGAGCGCGACGGAAGTTCTCCGGATCAGTGGGGGGGACGAAGGTGACCTCGATGCCCAGGCGCGGGAGCGTATGCCGGAACAGCTCCATCGTGGCGGCGTAGAGCGAGCGTCCGGCCACGATGTGATCGCCGCTTCGGACGCAAGCGAGCACGGCCGTCGCGATGGCGGCCATGCCTGAGGCGAGCACGAGGGCGCGCTCGCCGCCTTCCAGAGCCGCGATGATCTCCTCGGCTTGTCGCGTCGTGGGATTGCCCCATCGCGTGTAGTACTCCGTGGGCGCAATGGCCTGGGCGAATCGGGCTCCGGCAGCGGCGTCCTCCAGCTCGAAGACGGCCGTTTGGAAGATCGGCGGCGCGACCGAGCGCGTCGGATTCACCGCTCGGCCCGCGTGAACGGCGATGGTGTTGATCCCCCACTCTCTCGCCATCGTTCTCCTCCTTGTGCGTCCTCGTCTCCTGACGGCGAGAGTTTAGGCCGGTTTTTCGACAGGAGCAATGGCCCGGCGCGCGAAGAGGGAAGGCGAGCGAGCGCTTGCACTCTGTGGCGCGGATCGGCCACAATTGCTCGCCTGAGGGGGAACGGAGGAGGGGACGATGAGCGAGGTGACGATGATCGTGCACGTGCGCGGGCGGGAGATCCTGGACTCGCGCGGGAATCCGACGGTCGAAGCGGAGGTCGGATTGGCTGGAGGCGCTGTGGGCGTCGCGGCCGTTCCGTCTGGAGCCTCGACGGGGGAGAACGAGGCCTTGGAGCTCCGCGATGGGGATTCGGCGCGGTATCAGGGGAAAGGCGTGCTCAAGGCCGTAGCGAACATCAACGGGCCGATCGCGCGCACCGTGCTCAACATGGACGCGCTCGATCAGGTGGCGGTGGATCAGGCGATGCGGCAATTGGACGGCACGCCGAACAAGAGCCGCTTGGGGGCGAACGCGATCCTGGCCGTCTCGCTGGCGACGGCGCGGGCGGCGGCGATGGCGTTGGGCCTCCCCCTCTATCGGTATCTCGGTGGGATCGGCGCGCGCACGCTGCCCGTTCCCCTGATGAACATCCTCAACGGCGGCGTCCATGCCGATAATAACCTGGACATCCAGGAGTTCATGATCGTTCCCGTTGGAGCGCCCACGTTCGCCGAAGCCCTGCGGTGGGGGGCCGAGGTCTTTCACACCCTCAAGTCCGTCCTTCGAGAGCGCGGCTACAGCACGACCGTCGGAGATGAGGGGGGATTCGCGCCGAACGTGCGCTCCTCTGAGGAGGCGATCGAGTTGATCCTGGAGGCCATCGCGCGGGCGGGATACGCGCCGCGAACGCAGATCGCGCTCGCTCTGGATGTGGCCGCGAGCGAGCTCTACGAGGAGGGCGTCTACGTCTTCAAGAAATCGGATGGCGCGCGCCGAACGTCGGAGCAGATGATCCGGTTCTATGAGGACCTCATCTGCCAATATCCGATCATCTCCTTGGAGGACGGACTGGCCGAGGGAGATTGGGCGGGATGGCGCGCGCTGACGGAGGCGCTCGGCGATCGCGTGCAATTGGTTGGTGATGATCTCTTCGTCACCAATGTGAGCCTCTTGCGGCGGGGCATCGAGGAGGGGGTCGCCAATGCGATCCTCATCAAGGTGAATCAGATCGGCACGCTCACGGAGACGTGGGACGCGATCGAGCTGGCCCGCCGATGGGGCTACGGGGGGATCGTCTCACATCGCTCGGGGGAGACCGAAGACACCTTCATCGCGGATCTCGCCGTCGCGGCTCATCTCGGGCAGATTAAGACCGGATCGCTCAGCCGGACCGATCGCGTGGCGAAGTACAACCAGCTCCTTCGCATCGAGGAAGAGCTGGGAGAGAGCGCCCGCTATTCCGGTTGGGAGGCGTTCGCCCATGTGAGCGGGATCCGTCGTGCCGCGCATCCTTGACATCGGCTGTGGGCTCCACAAGATCGAGGGCGCGATCGGCATGGATGTGAATCCGCGCACGGCGGCCGATGTGCTCTGCGATCTGAATCGTCCCCCCTATCCGTTTGTGAGCGATGCTTTCGATGAGGTGGTGGGCCGTCATGTGATCGAGCACGTCGAGGACGTGCTCGGCGTCATGGCGGAGCTGCATCGGATCACGCGGCCGGGGGGGATCATTCGCCTGCTCGCCCCGCATTATACGAATCCGGATTGGCCGACTGATCCCACGCACCGCGTCCATCTGAACAGTTTCTCCTTTCGCTGCTTCACGGACGAGGAGCCGCTCTTCCCCTTCTACACGGACGTGCGCTTGAAGCCCCGGCGCGTTCATGTCACGGTGCTCCGGTTGTGGAAATATCTCGGGTGGGAATGGCTCATCAATCTGGACCACCGGTGGCCGGCGCTGCGCTTCTTGCGCCGCTTCTGGGAGCACTATTTGAGCTTCATCATCCGGGGGAAGGAGATCCTCTTCGAATTCGAGGTCGTCAAACCCAGCGCGCTCGGATGAGAGGGGGGATGCGGTTGACACCCATCCGAGGGCATCCGTATACTTGATCTCCCTTCGATCGAGGGATGAGCCTGGGAGGGGAGGACATGCCGCGCACGAAATCGGCGAAGAAGCAATTGCGGAAGAATCTGAAGCGGCGGGAGATCAATCGGCGCAATCTCTCGCGTCTGCGCACGTACATCAAGAAGCTGCGCCGGGCGATCGAGGCGGGCGATGCGCAGTTGGCGCGAGAGCTTCTGCCGCAGACGGTCTCGATCATTGATAAGTCCATTCAGAAGGGCGTCATTCATCGGAATGCGGCGGCTCGGTACAAGTCGCGCCTGACGACCTTGGTCAATCGCTTGGTGGCCGCGACGCAGGCATGAGACCGAGGCGTGACACACGCGGACGACGGTTCGGGCTATGATGCGCTCTGTTCCCCTGTTCTGCTCCACATGGGGGGGATTGTGACCGGGAGGGGGGGCCTATGGAGAAGCTCACGATCGGCCGGTTGCGGGATGCGCTCTCGGGGCGGCGCGTCTTCGTGCGCATAGATGGTGACGTGCCGCGGCGGGGAGCGACGGGGGAGATCGCCGATGATTTCAAGCTGCAGCAGGTGGTGCCGACGCTGCAGCTGTTGATCGAGGCGGGGGCTCGCATCGTCATCGGCACGCATTGGGGGCAGCCGGAGGGGCAGGTGGTGGAGGCGTGGCGCGTGGATCCTCTCGCCGAGCGCTTGAGCCACATCTTGGGGCGACCCGTTCGGAAAGCGAACGCATGCGTGGGGCGCCAGATCGAACGGCTCGTGGATGAGCTGAAGCCGGGCGAGGTCCTGATGTTGGAGAATCTTCGCTTCCACGCGGAGGAGGATTTGGACGATGCGGCCTTCGCTCGTCAGTTGGCCGATCTGGCCGACGTCTATTGCAACGACGCCTTTGGGCTGGCCCATCGCGGGCAGGCCTCGACCGTCGGCATCACGCGCTATGTGACCCCAGCGGCCGCCGGGTTGTTGATGGAACGTGAGCTGCTGATGTTGGAGGCCGTATTGAAGAGTCCCCAGAAGCCATTTCTGGCGGTCGTCGCCGGGGCGCGACTGTCGGAGAAATTACCGGTCTTGGAGAATCTGCTTCCCCGCGTGGATCGTCTGTTCATCGGCGGCGCGCTCTGTTTCACCTTCCTCAAGGCGCAAGGATATGAGGTCGGGCACTCTCCGGTGGAGACCGCGTTTCTGAAGCTCGCTGAGAATTTCCTCGTGCGGGCCGAGCAGGTGCTCGGGAGCCGGGGAGAGATCTATCCGACCGGACTCGTCTTCCCCTCGGACTTCGTCGTCGTGGATGCGGAGGCTTTGGAGCAGGCGCAGGGGGATCCGGAGAAGATCGCCGCGCTCCCGCGCCATGTCGTCGTGGCGTCGGAGATCCCGGCGTACGCCGTGGCCGTGGACATCGGGCCGATGACGATCAATCATCTGGTGGAGCTGTTCGATTGGGCGCGCACGATCTTTTGGAACGGGCCGCTCGGGCGGTGGGAGGACGCTCCGTTTGCAGAGGGGACGCGTGCCCTGGCTCAGTATGTGACCGAACGCGTTCCGGCGGAGAAGAAAGACATCATCGTCTGCGGGGACAGCCTGACGCAAGCCATTCGTCACTTCGGCCTCCCCGTGGAGCGGATCCGCCATCTGAGCACGGGCGGCGAATCGGCGCTGAAGGTCCTGGCCGGGATGCCGCTACCGGCAGTCGTGGCCTTGAGCGAGAGCGCGCAACCGGAGCGGGCTGAGCGCGCGCGTCGCATTCTCATCCCCGTGGATGGATCGCCCAATGCCCGCTTGGCCGTCGAGCGGGTCAGTCAATTGCTGGATGCCGCGCGGGCGGAGATCACGTTGCTCTATGTCGCGCCGCTTTCTCGGATCGAGCGCAGCAGCTATGTCAGCCCGGAGCGAGAGGCCGAATGGCGGGCCGCGCATCAGTTGGAGGCCGAGCGCATCTTCGCCGAAGCCAACGCCGAGCTCGCGCGACGTGGTCTGACGTCGCATCGGCAGCTTATGGTCATGGGCGATCCGGCCGAGGAGATCCTGAAGCTCGCGGATCAGATGGGGGCGGACCTCATCGTCATGGGGGCGCGCGGACGCAGTGGGATCTTCCGCTTCCTCATGGGGAGCGTGAGTCGCAAGGTCCTCGATCACGCGAAGTGTCCTGTCCTTCTGGTGCGCGTGCCGGATGAGGAGTTGGTGAAGTCAGGCCTGATGGAAGGGTGAATCAGGGGAGGACGCGAACGCGCCCTGCGGCTCCGGCGGTGATCTCCCCGATGACGGAAGCCGCGAGCGCGCCGTTCTCGCGCAGTGCGTCGCAGAGCGCTTCTGTCTTCTCTGAAGCGACGGCGATCAGAACCCCCCCCGACGTTTGTGCATCGCAGAGGACGAGCTGCGCGTCTTCGGAGATGTCCGGCGCCCAGTCCACGAACGGCGCGAGGTAGGCGTGGTTGGCGAGCGTGCCGCCAGGCACGATGCGTTCGGCGATGAGCTCCCATGCCGCCGTGAGCACCGGAACGCGCGAGAGCCAGATCGTGGCGCTCACGCTGCTGGCGACCAGCAGATTGCGCAAGTGGCCGAGCAGTCCATATCCGGTGACGTCCGTCGCGGCGTGCACACCGATCTGCCGCATGGCGCGCGCGGCCGCGCGGTTGAGCGTCGTCATGACGTGGATGGCTTCGGCTTCGACGTCTGGCGAGACGCGCTCGCGCTTGATGCCCGTGGTGATGATCCCCAGGCCGAGCGGTTTCGTCAGGACCAGGCGGTCGCCCGGGCGCGCGCCCGAATTCGGGATGATCTCCGCCGGACGCGCGAGGCCGAGCACGGCCAGGCCGTACTTCGGCTCCAGGTCGTCCACTGTGTGTCCGCCGAGGATCACGACGCCCGCCTCGCGCGCCTTATCACTGCCGCCGCGCAAGATCTCGCTCAAGAGGCGGAGGGGGAGTTTCTTCGCCGGGAATCCCACGAGATTCAGCGCCACGAGCGGCTCAACGCCCTTGGCGTAGAGATCGCTGAGGGCATTGGCGACGGCGATCTGTCCAAACGCATAGGGGTCATCCACAACGGGCGTGAAGAAATCCGTGGTGAGGACGAGCGCCATCTCCTCGTTGAGGACATAGACGCCCACATCATCGGAGGTCGCCACCCCGATGAGCACATGCGGGTCGTCCACCGGCGCCAATGTGCTCAGGACCTCGACCAGGTCCTTCTGGCTGAGCTTGCACGCTCAACCGGCACCGTGGCTCAGTTGTGTCAGCCGAATGCGTTCGGTCTCACCCATATCGCTCATCCCCTCGCCCGCGGGGAAAGGATCATACTACGGCAGATCGCGGGGCCGCGTCAACGCCACGTCCTGCGGGCATCGTGCGAGGGTCGTGGTGACTCCCGTCGGCAGCCGATAGCGGCCCAGCCAATCGTTCACCCGAATACGCATGAGATCGAGCGCCATGCGCCAGGCATCGCGCAGGAGGCGGACCTTCGTCCCCTCCGCATGGGCCCAGAGGACCGGCGTCTCGCGAAGGCGCAAGCCGCACTTGCGCGCCAGATAGAGGATCTCCACATCGAATCCGAAGCCGCGAATCCGCTGATGCTGGAAGATGGGGAGCAGGGGCGCGCGCCGATATGCCTTGAAGCCGCATTGCGTGTCCTTGAACGGGAGGCCGGTGAGGAGGCGCACGAGGAGATTGAAGATCCGCCCGGCCCACTGTCGTGCTCGCGTGGGGGGTTTTTGGATGAAGCGGCGATCGAGACCGCGCGAGCCGAAGGCGACGTCCGCACCTTCGGCCTCGATGAGCTGGAGCAGCCGCTCGACCTCCGCGATGGGTGCGGAGAGATCGGCATCAGTGAAGAGAACGATCTCGCCGCGCGCGTTCAGGAAGCCTCGGCGAACGCTGTAGCCTTTTCCGAGGTTGCGCTCGTTCCGCAACAGGCGCACGCTCACGTGTTCGCTCCGCCACGCGTCGGCGAAGGCTTGGACCAGACGAGCCGTCTCGTCACGAGACCCATCGTCCACGACGATCACTTCGCTCGGGAAGGGACGCTGCTCCAGGTAGTGGGTGATCTCTCGAAGCGAGCGCTCGATCCGGCGGGCCTCATCGAAGGCCGGGACGATGACGGAGAGATAGGGCGCTGCTTCCATGTCCGCCAGAAGTATGGCGCAGGTCGCTTGGTTCGATCAAGGGCTCGATGGAGGAGGCCTCTTCCGCGAGGGGAGGCGCGCGCCTTCCTTGTCAGCGTCGGAGGCATCCGATATGATTTCCCTTTCGCGAAAGGGGGAAGCGATGTTCATGCGTTCCATGTTCGGGATGATCGGCGCGTATCTTCTCGGTTCGATCCCCTTCGGATACCTGCTGGTCAAGTATGTCTTCACGAATCGCCTCGACGTGCGCACCATTGGGAGCCACAGCATCGGGGCGACCAACGTGAGTCGGATCGCCGGGGCGAAAGGAGGGGTGCTCACGGGCCTTCTGGACATCGGGAAGGGGATGGCGGCCGTGCTCTTCGCGGGGAAGCTGACGGCGAACGATCCCTGGTGGATGGGATGGGCGGTGGCGTGCGCCGTCGCCGGACACATCTTCCCGATCTGGATCGGATTTCGTGGGGGGAAGGGGGTCGCGACGGGAGCAGGGGGGTATCTGCTCCTCTCCCCCCTGGCCGTCGTCTCGGGGCTCGCGCTGTGGGCGGTCGTCGTGTATGCGAAGCGATATGTCTCGCTCGGGTCCATCTTCGCGACCGCTTCGATCCCCTTCTGGATCTGGTTCTGGGAAGGGAGGGTCTTGCGCCATCCGCCGCAGGAGATCGAGCCGCTGATCGTGACGGCCGCCGTGACCGGAGGATTGATCATCTTCCGGCATCGGGAGAACATCCGGCGGCTGCTGGCGGGGACGGAGCGCAAGCTCGGGGCTCGCCTGTCATGAACGAGGGCTCGCATCGCATCGCGATCATCGGCGCCGGCAGTTGGGGGACGGCGCTGGCGATCTTGGCGGCCCAGCGCGGGCATGTCGTCCGGCTGTGGAGTCATGATGCGGAGATCGCGCGGGCGATCGGCGAGCGTCGCGAGAACGCTGTGTATCTGCCGGGCTTTTCGATCCCTCCGAGTGTGCGCGCGACGATGTCGCTTGAGGAGGCGCTGGAGGGGGCGGAGGTGGTGATCGGTGCCCTCCCCTCG
>BEHM01000014.1 GCA_002923315.1 bacterium HR10 | reverse complement strand
GCGGGAGGGACCGGTGGCTGTGACCGTCGCTGACTTCAATCGGGATGGCCGACCGGACATCGCCGCAGCCAGCTTCGCGCATGATGCCATCTCGGTCTTGCTCTCCCGACCCGGATCGCTCACCTTCGCCCGCACGGACCTCTCGGCCGGGCAAGGACCGATGGCCCTGGTGACGGGTGAATTCGTACCGGGGACGCTGAGCCTCGCGACGGCGAACTTCTCCAGCAACAGCCTCTCGGTCATGGAAGTGGGAGAAGAGCGCTCGGCCCGTAACGTGCGCAGTGTGCGAACGCTCACCAATCCCACCTCGCTCGCCGTCGGCGATTTCAACGCCGATGGGCGAGTGGACATCGCCGTGGTCGGATCGCCGTTCGCTCAGTTGCTCACGTTGTTGAACGCCGGCGACGGAACCTTCGTCCTCAAGCGGTGAAGGCGAAGAGCGTCAGGGGGAGCGTTCCCTGCCGGGGGGTAGCTCCCCCTGTTGAGGCCTCGGGGCGTTGATCGGCCCACGCGCTCCAGATCGCACGAGTCGTCGCAATCCTCTTTAAAGCGAGTCCTGGCCTCCGACATCTCCCTTCGCCCGGGGATCTCCTCCTCAGCATGAGAGCGTCCGCTTCCTCGGTGATGTGGTGCCGGGGGCGGGACTCGAACCCGCACGCCCTTTCGGGCAGGGGATTTTAAGTCCCCAGCGTCTACCCGTTCCGCCACCCCGGCCCTGCTCCCCATCAGAGGCAACGCCGCGCGCATCGTGAGCCTCTCATGAGGCGGAGGCTCTCCTGCGCGCGTGGTCATGGGTACTATACCACAAGCGCGCGCACGCGAAGAAGCGTGCGAATTGACGCGCGCTTTTCGAGGCGACTAGAATTGGACATCCTGACGCGAAGCGGTGGAGGTGATTGTTGATGAATCGAGAGACGAGTCGTGTGAGATTCCTCGGGTGTCTTCTCCTGGCGATTTTCGCCCTCGAGGCGCCGGCTTCTCCTCTCCAAGATCAGCGTGCGGCGGCTGAGCGCGCGCGTTCGACCTCGGAGACGCGCGTCACCGCGACGCGTCTGTCGCTCGATTTCGGCGCCGAGCTGATCACGCTCTTCGTCCATTCGCCGGAGCATCCGGTGCCGATCCCGATCCTCTCGGTCCTGCGCGACACGCTCGGAGATGCCGATCGCGAGAACGATCTCCTGCGCTACGTGTGGATTTACACCTACGCCCCGCCGACGCTCAAGCAGCGGATCGCCGCGGCGATCCCCTTCCTCTACCACCAGGTAGCGACGCGTCGGAAGGCCGATTCCCCCCCACCGATCGCCGTGGACCTGGCCCATCCCAAACGTCCGCTCTGGGAGAAGACATCGCGGCTCATCCTGCAAAACGCCGTCCTCGACTCGAAGGGATGGCTCTTTCGTGCCCTGCCCCGAACGAAACAGCGGAATCTGGAGGAATATCGCGAGGCGCAGATCGCCAAGGCGCTGGCGATTCTCTCCCTCTACGAGCAGCAGAATGCGTCCGCGCTGACCGAGAGCGAGATCGTGCGGATCAAGGCCCATCTCTCGCAGCAGAGCGTGCTCGGCGCCTTTCTGCGGGAGCCGACGCTAGCGGAGCTGACCCTGCGCGAGGCGCAGAAGAGCCGCGAGCGGCGGGCGACGAATTGGGACTTCCTGCGGCAACGCGCTGAAGAGGAGGGGCTCATCTTCGAGCCGCTCGGCGTGCCGGGAGAGCCTCCCTCGCACGCCTTGCTCTGGATCTCGCGAGAAGCGCTTCAGGAGCATTTCGGACGACGCGCGTTCAACACGCGATTCCTCAACATCAAGAATCCGTGGACGGACGAGCGACTGCGGCGATGGTCCGGCTATACGAAGACGATCTATCTGGATCGGGAGAATCGGCGCGTGACGCCGGAGCATCCCGAGGCGCGAGCTGTGACATTGATCCCACTGGCTCTGTATGGGCTCGATTTCCCGAAGATCCCGATCCTGCTCGCCGACTTCCGCAGCGCCCTTCACGTCAAGGCGCGCGATGCGTCGGGGAAGATGCTCACGGATTCGGCGCGATACCTCCTCAATCTCTCCCCTTATGGGGACCTGAGCTATCTCCTCACGCGCTCGCTGGTGAACTATGTGACGCGGAAGAAGGGGATAGACCTCAATCAACCGAGCCGGTTGAAGGCGCATGCGGAGTTGAGCGCGCTGCTGCTGACCGATGATCAACTGGATCCGCAACTGAAGGCGGCGCTCGCGCGCAAGGCGGAGAAGGCGCGCGCCCTGGTGGTGGAGAATACCTTCCGGTATCAACCGGCGATCGCGGCGCGGCAGCATGAGGCGCTGGTGCGCGCGGCGACCGAGACGTCCGCGCTCGCCCGTCGGCTGGAGCGAGACCGCCAGCGCGAATACCGGCGCCTGATGCATGGACGGGCGGCGCGCGCGTTCTTCACGCTGGCCCATGTGGTGACGCTCGGGCTCTACACGCATCGAGAGGAGCTGACGCCGGAGCTGCGCGCGCGCTCGGACCTGGCGCGGCGGATGGCGTTCCATCGCGCGCAATTGGAAGCGGCCTTGAGAGGCTCCCTCCGTTTGGATGAGGAGCGCGACCTCGCGCCCTTACGGGCATCGGTCGAGTTCATCCAGAGGCATGCGGATGTGGCCGGACCGGAGATTGTGGACGTGTTGCGAGAAGCCTTCGCGCGCTCGGGCGATCCGGAGTTCCGGTGGGCGTGCGTGCGCGCGCTCGCCGCGATGCGGAACGAGAAGGCGCGGCGTGTCCTGCTCGCCCTCCAGCGCGAGATGGATCCCATGCTCCGCGAGAGAACTGCACAAGAGGGTGTCCTCGCGCCGAACGGTGTGATGCGCTCGCGCGGCGGGCCGAGCGGCGGTGAGCCGCCGCTGCGGGAGCCCTAGCCCCATGAGGATGCGCACTCGACGCCCGCTCAGCCTCCTTCTGCTCGCCCTTCTCGTCGAAGGGATCGCCGCCTGTCCGGTATGGGCGGAAAAGCGCGCGCAGCCGGTGCGGCGCCTCATCTTCTTGAGATTCGACGGGCTCCCGCCCGACCTCATCCAGAAATACGTCCGGGAGCGTAATCCGCAAACGGGCAAGAGCTACCTCCCCTGGATCCGGCGCGTCTTCTACGACGAAGGCGTCGTTTTCGAGAACTTCTACACGCGCGGACAATCCCTCTCCGGGCCATCGTGGGCCATGCTCGCGACGGGTCATCCGCAACCGCTCCTCTCGAACGTGGAATGGGATCGGGCGACGGGGCGTCTGGAGGACTATCTGAACAACGTCCTGATCCAATACGAACTCCTGCGCGGTCGGCGCCTGCATGCGCGAGCCGTGGAAGTGTTGGATGAGCGAGGCGCGCCGCTTGTGGAAGACCTCTATGAGCCCGAGGAGAAGCGGATCGGACTCGAACTGATCCGACGCGGGACGAGCTGGACGGCTCTGGCGCGAACGCTGCAGGCGCGATTCCCCAGCCGCTCGGTGGAGGAGCTGCTGGCTCGATGGCTCGGCGGCCCCGATTCGCACGAGGCCTTCGATACGGCCAACGAGGAGCATCTTCTGGCGAACCTGAGGGACCCCCGCTTCCTCTACCTGAGCGCCTATTACTCGCTCTTCGACCACTTCGTGCACACGAACAACGATGAGGAGCTGATCCTCCATCTGTTGCAACGCGTGGATCGAACCGTCGGGCGCGTGTATGCGGCCATCCGCGAGGGACCATACCCCGAGGAGACGGTCCTCATCCTCGTCTCCGATCATGGCATCACGACGCATCCGGAGATCTACAGCCAGGGCTTCAACCTCGTGACCTACTTCACGCGCGCCGCGTGGGGGGGGCATCACGTCCTGACCAAGCGGGCGAATCTGCACGATTTCCAATTTCGCAGCATGAACTTCCTCGCCCAGGGGTTCATCAATCCGAGCCGCGAATCGCTCTACCTGAAGGGGCAAGCGCACTACCCGACGCTCTTCATCGATTACGATGGGAACGAGCGGGCGATGCTGCACTTTCGGAATTCCGATCTGAACCTCCTCCATCTGCTCGCGCAGCAGATGAAGCGGCGTCATCCGGAGCGCGTCTCCCGCGCCTTGCGCGCTCTGTTCTTCGAGGTCCTCGAGCGGAACCGCGCCCGCTGGGAGCGCGAGTGCGCGGAGCTGCGCGAGGAGCTGTGGGCCGTGGATCAGTGGATCCATCGCGTGCAGGCGGCGCTGTCGGCGCCTTCCCCGCTGCCGGACGAGGTGCGGAAAGAGCTGCGAGCCCACGTGAGGAACATGGTCGAGTATCGCGCCGAATACGCGGCGTATCTTCAGATGCTCTCGAACCTGCTCGCGCTGCGAGAGGAGACGTTCGATCCTCAGGCGGTGCGCATCGAAGACCTCATCCGGCCGCGAGTGTTCGGCCCGCGGAACTCCGTGTATCAGTTGCAGAACTATGTCGTGGGATTGAAGGACGGGACGATCCACCTGCATCCGAACGGGCGCGTGGATGAAGAGGCGACATTCCGCCGGATCAACTATCTCCGGCTCTTGAAGGAACATCGCGTCCTCAACAATGTGCAGCCGCAGGTCTCGCCCTATCCGGTGGACTTCATCGCCCTGCGCATCCCTTATGCGGAGATTCGATCGGCGTTGCGCGGAACGCCGCTGGATACAGGCGAGGACGTGGTGTGGCTCTACGGCGGTGAGGAGCACCAGGCGCTCATCGTGGCGAAGCGCTCGCCCGAGGAGGCGACGCAGAGGCTTCTTCGCTATGCGCCGATCGCCCGCCTGACGCAGGCGGCCGATGGCACCATCACCTTCGAATGGCGAGATCCTCAGCCGGGGTTCCCCCTCGCCCTCTGGGAGGACGAGAATCTCGCCATCGCGGGCGATCGCCGCGCGTGGCTCCAGGAGTTCCACACCGAGCGGGAATGGATCGAGGCGACGCATCGCACGCGATATGCGATCGCGGTGGTGGGGCTTTATGAGCTGCTCGCGCGGTCGGAATTGGCGATCTCCGGGCCCATGAGGTACGAAGCGCAGGTGCGCGCGGCGGAGAATGCGCGGCTGGTGGGTCGCGCGGAGGACGGGGGTTCGCCTGAGGCGTCGCTGTTGCGACGCTTCTTCGCGCGACGACGGCGAAATGTCGAGCCGGACCTGCTGCTCCATGCGAATCCGTATTGGAACTTCAACATTCGCGACTTCAATCCGGGGGGCAACCATGGGAGCTTCTATCGCACGGCGACGCACGCGACATGGATGATGTGGGGGGGGCGCCTGACGGGCCTCAAGCGAGGGTACATCGTCACGCGTCCGTATGACAGCCTCTCGCTCGTGCCGACGGTGCTGGAGCTGATCGGCGCGACGCGCGATGGCCGCGTGAGCGAGACGGCGCGGGCGAAGGGATTCCGCCCTCTGGTGGGCGAGATCGCCTGGGAGGTTTTCGATGAGCGGTCGCTGGCGCGATAACCTGGTCCTGAGCTTCCTGCTGCATCATCCGAGGCGCACGGCGGCGAGCGTCCTCGGCGTCGCTGCGGCCATGACGCTCGTGTTGATGACCACGGGGCTTGTGCGCGGCATCTTGAAAGAGCGCGGCCGGCGCGAAGCGAGCGTCGGCGTGGAGATCCTCGTGCGCGAGCGTGGGACGGCGGGGCTCACCCCGAGCAGCGCGCAGCTCATGCTGTCCGAAGCGCTCGCGCGGACGATCGCTGAAGTTCCCGGCGTGCAGGGGGTCACCCTCGTCGGCCAGTATCTGCAGCCGACAGGACGCGGCCTCGACCTGCGACTCGTCGAGGGCGTGAAATACGCCGAGTACGCCTCGCTGACGGGATTGCGCCTGGTCGAGGGGCGCGGCCTGAAGGGGGGTGACGAAGCGCTCATTGATACCGTGCGCGCCCGCTCTCGAGGGGCGAAGATCGGCGAGACGATCGAGATCTTCGGCCGCCCGTTCCGCATCGTCGGCATCTACGAGCCGCCGCTCGGCCCGCGCATCAAGATCCCCTTGGAGACGATGCAACGCGCGCTCGGGGCTGAAGGTCGGGGATCGGCCTTTCTCGTCAAATGCGCTCGCCCGGAAGACCAAGAGGCGATCGCCGCCGAGTTGCAACGGCGACTCCCCGACCGGCAGATCGTCCTCACGCGCGACCTCCCCCGCCTGTATGCCGATGGGACTCCGCTGATCAACAGCTTCCTCAAAGCCATCCTCGGCGTGGCCGTCGTCGTGAGCACGCTCCTGATCACGCTGACCATGTACACGAGCGTGTTGGAGCAGACGCGGCAGATCGGCATCTTGAAGAGCCTGGGCGCCTCTCGAACCTTCATCGCCGCCCTCGTCGAGAAGCAGGCCCTCGCCATCAGCGGCCTCGGGATCCTCATGGCCCTCGCCCTCTCGCTCGTCCTCAAATCCCTCGTAGGCGGACTCACGGCCCTGCGCGTGGAGATGGAATGGCGATGGGTGCTCGCGACGATCGCCGCCGGATTCGGGAGCGGCGCCGTGGGCGCGCTCTACCCAGCCTTGCGCGCCGCGCTCCAAGATCCGGTGCGAGCCTTAATGTACGAATGAGCCTCCAGCGCGCGAGCGATCGAATGCGGTCCATGGGAAGGCGAAGCCACTTGAGAGATCGAATGCTTGCCCCACGGTCACCGGTTCGCTAAACTTGCGAATTTGCTGCGTTGGGAGGCTCGATATATGGATGCCTCGCCGCTCATTCGCATCGCGCATAGTCCGGATCCGGACGATGCGTTCATGTTCTATGCCCTCGTGCGGGGGAAGATTCCCACCGAAGGGTTTCGCTTCGAGCACGTTCTCAAAGACATCGAATCGCTCAACCGCAGCGCCATGGAAGGGGAGTACGAACTGACGGCACTCTCCTTTCACGCCTATGCGTACGTCGCCGATAAGTACGTGCTCCTGACCAGCGGAGCGAGCATGGGGGAGGGATATGGCCCTCTTCTCGTTGCTCGCGAGGCGCTGACGGTTGACGATCTCCCTCAGGCTCGCATCGCTGTGCCGGGAACGCTGACGACAGCCTTCCTCGTGCTTCGACTCATCGTCCCGGACGTCCGCTATACGGTCGTCCCCTTCGATCGCATTCCGGAGCATGTGGCGAAGGGGCAGGCCGACGCCGGGCTGCTCATCCACGAAGGACAACTGACGTACCCGACGCTCGGCTTGCGGAAGGTCCTTGATCTCGGCCAATGGTGGTTCGATCGGACGGGGCTGCCGCTGCCGTTAGGTGGAAACGCTGTCAGGCGCGATCTCGGTGCGGACGCGTGTCGTGCACTCGCGGGGCTACTCAAGCAAAGCATCGCCTACGCGTTCACCCATCGCGAGGAAGCGCTCGCTTACGCGCTCCAGTTCGGGCGCGGGTTGGACGTGACCTCGGCCGATCGCTTCGTCCGCATGTACGTCAATGAGCTGACGCTCGAGTGCGGAGAACGCGGAAAGGCAGCCATCCGCCAGCTTCTGCAGATGGGATACGAACGCGGTGTGCTCCCCCGGTCAGTTCCCATTGAATTCGTCGAATGAACGGCGCAAGGGAGGACAAGATGAAGATCGAGGGAACGCACACACTCAAGGCTCGACGAGAAGTCATCTGGCGCTTGCTGACGGATCCGCAGGTGGTCGCTCGATGTCTGCCCGGATGCCAACAGCTGGACCCTCAGGGCGAGAACACCTACAAGGCCACGCTTCAGGTCGGGATCGCCTCCATTCGAGGGACGTATACGGGGACATTCGAGCTGAAAGACCTGGTGCCCCCGACTCGCTACGGGATCGCCTTTGAAGGGAGAGGAGCGCAGGGCTTCGCCAAGGGGACAGGAGCGATCATCCTGGAAGAACGAGATGCGGAGACGATCGTCCACTACTCTGGGGATGTGCAGGTTGGCGGTCCGATCGCCAGTGTGGGACAGCGCATGTTGCAGGGGACGGCCCGTATGCTCGCCGGACAGTTCTTCACGGCGCTGGAAGCGGAGCTCGAAGCGCTCCAGAAGGCGGAGGCGACGGGGACACCCGTGGCGCCCCCCCGGCATGGAATCCTCCGCACCTTCCTGCGATACGTGTGGAATTGGATTCGAGGGCTCTTCCGACGAGGTTGAAGGGCGCCGCCGTGAAATCACCTGCTCCCCCCATGCCCGAGCATCACGTGAGCATGAGTTGACAGCGCGCGCCGCTCTCAGTATAGTGCGCGCTTGGCACCGGGGGACATGCGAATCCCCGGTCAATGCTTTTCGCGGAGGAGGGCACGATATGCGACAGTCTCGCAGAGCATCGTTCCCCTCTATTGGCCTCGGGCGGCGAATCGGGATCATTCTTCTCTCCCTGGGACTTCTCTCCGCTCCCCGGTTCGCGCAGCAGCCTTTGCAACGTCTCGTGGGGACGGGCGAGCTTCCCCCACCGGCGCCCTACGAATACCGCGCGAGCGTGATGAACAACAACGGCCTCGACATCCGGCAGGGTGCGTTTTCTGGCGTTCGCGTCATCTATCGCGCGAAATGGGTCGGCCCGGTCCTGCGCGATCACCAGATCAATGCAGCGCGGGACGTCGCCTTCACTGTCGCGGAAGAAACGGGCACATTGCGCGGCGCGCTCTTCCTTCGGGAGGCGGCGACGGGCACCATGCGACGAATCGTTCAAATCGGCGATCGCACGCCGGAGGGGGAAGTCGTCACGCGTCTTCTGGAATTCTCCCTCAATGATTCTCGGCAGATCCTCTTCACTGCGGAGACCTCAGGTCCCCCATCGGAGGATGGGACGGCGAGGGCCGGACTCTTCCTGGCCGATGGGAACGGGATTCGAACGCTGCTCATGACGGGAGCGGCGACTCCGATCGGGACGATCCTCGGCTTCTCAAACCCGCGATTGACCAACGACGGTCGCGCGTATTTCACTGCCTTGGTGGGAACCCAGCAGGGGGCGATCTTCCGCCTCGCAGGAGGAACGCTCGAACCGCTCGTGCGGACGGGTGATTCCGGCAGTGCGGGAGGGACGATCACGATGCCCCTCCTTCAGGCCGTGAGCCCACAGGGAGACGCGATCGCCTTCCTGGATCAAGCGGAACGGGCGCTCTATGTGAAGACCGACACCTCGATGATCCGCGTGGTGAAAATCGGGGATTCGGTGCCGAACGTCTCGGGCGCGACGTTCGTGGACATCGTCCCGCCCGTCAACACGATCTTCCCGGCCTTTCCGTTTCTGGTCTCGCCGAGCTCGCTCGCGCCCGGTGGCGATCTGGTGTTCATCGCCGCGTTCCGTCGGCCGAATCAACAAAATCCGACGCTGGCGCTTTATCGCCACGCCGGAGGGAGCCTTCAAGAGATCGTCCGCACGGGACAGAACGTTGGCGGATTCAGCGTGCAATTTCTCAGCGCGCCCACCTTTGGCGAGGGGGGGGTGATCTACTGCGGCGCTGCCTCGCGCGTCATCCTCGGGGGCGGGATTCTCCGCTTCGCGGGGAATCAGCGGCAGGCGCAGGAGTTCCCCGGAGCGACGCAAACGGAGAATCTGCCGCCCTATGCCATCAATCGTCAGGGTCATGCCGTGTACGATCACATCGCCGTTGCCCTGAATGAGAACTTCGGAGACCCAACCGGCCCCTTTGACAAGCCTGCTTTCGGCTTGAACATCTCGCTCCGGCTGCACACGGGATCGGCGTCGTCGGAGACGCTCCTGGACCCTGTCCGATCGGCTCCTCCAGATAGCCCCTTCCTCGGTTTCTCGAGTCTCATCGCCAACCGCAGCGGCGATCTGCTCTTCATCGGGAACGTGAGTGGGGGACGGAATCTCTTTCGCATTCGGGACGGGGCGATCGAACTGGTGATGCATCAGGGTCAGGTGATCGAAGGATTGAAAGTGCGCTCCGTCACCGAAGCGGCGATCAACGATGCGGGGACGATCGCCGTTCAAGCGGAGATCGAAGCAGGATCTGCGCTCTTCGTCCGCCGGGGCGGGACATTCCAAAAGGTCATCGCCTCCGGAGATCCCATCTTCAGCAAGCGGGTGGTGGATATTTTCGACATCAGCCTGAATCAGCAAGGGCAGATCGCCTTCATCGCGAATCTGGCCGACGATACGGGGGCGAACGTGCGGCATCTGCTTCTGGTGGCGCGACCGACGCAGACGGGATACAGCGTGGATCCTGGAGCATTCATTGATGTGAGTGCGCTCCCGCGCGTTCGGAACACGCCCCCCATCTTCATTATGGACGTCGCCCTCGCCGATGATGGGACGATCGCGCTCACCGTGCGCGCTGAGCGCGATGAAGCGGTCATTCTCGCGACGCCTCGACAGACCGGTTCCGGTTACACCTTTCAAAAGATCGCCGAAAGTGGCAGCGCGACCCCCATTGGGGGGACATTCCGCCGGGGCTCGGAATTGCGGATCGGGGGATTCGCTCCCGAAGTCTTCTCGTCCCTGCAGATCAACGCTCAAGGATTCGTGAGCTTCATCGGCGTGGTGAGCCGGCCCGACGGCGGCGACGTGCGCGCGATCTTCTCCTACTCGGAAGGGCAGCTCGCGAAAGTCGTCGCCGATGGGGATCAGACGCCCGAAGGTTCGACAATCGAATTGCTGCCTTTTCACAGCCTGGCTCCCACGGGGAAGATCGTGTTCCTGAGCCTCGCGTCGGGAGAGCCGAATCTCTACCTCTGGGAACAGGGCGGGCTCAGGCTGCTTCTCCCCGCGCGGCAACAGGGGCCGGCGGGAGAGCTGCTGACGCCCATCCCTCCACTGCTTGTGACCGACGGACGCGCCGTCTTCGCGGGCGTGCTGCTCAATGCGGAGTCACGCCTGGCGATCTATGCGCTCACTCTGGATTGAACGGCTCGCGAGGGAGAGGGTCGGCCGCCCGCCAAACTCCGGATGAACGGCAGCGTCCGCGACCGTCGGCGAGCGGCCGACAGATGATGCCGAATCCACCCGCGCGTGGCGGGAAGACGACGATCCGGTTCACAGTATGCGCTTTGTCTGCGTCCAGAGGCTCCACGCCCAATCGGCGAGCGTGTGCGCGGCCGATCCCCACCAGAGGCCGAAAAAGAGCGCAAGCCAGTACCGTCTCTCCACGGAGAGGAGCGCCTGCTTCAGGAAGGCGAGCGCCGCGCGCATGCTCTCTCCCGATCCGGGTCGCCCGTGGATCCCGTGCCAGAGCAGGATTCCGCCTGCGCCCATGAGCGCGAGCACGAGTGCCAGATAGAGGGTGCGCACCAGCGTGCCGAGCAGGAGTCCGTGCGAGAGCCGCGAACGATGGCGAACGAGCACCTGATATGGCCACCAGAGAAAGCGCAATGGCCCCCAGCGCGCGTAGGGTTTGCTCTGGACATCCAGATCCGGATTGAACATGAGCCCGGAGAAGAGCGTCGCCAACGTCACGAGCCAGGCCAGATCGTAGCTCCCTGTGAGTGCGCGCGTCATCAGGAACGTCGGCGGCGCGAGCGCCAGCGTGATCGCATCGTGCGTCCGGGCCCGAGGCATCCGCCCACCTCCTTCGAGATTCAATTTTACGGGTGAATCCGGCATGTGACCAACGCCCCCTTCATTTCCCCCGTGACGAGGTGCTATAATCGTGACCCCAGTTTTCGGGCCGTGGAAGAGGAGGACAGTGAGGAGTGCAGCGGATTGCCGGTGAATTCAGAAGGAACGAAGGGGGGGGTGAGGCGCCATGGTACGTCTGACGACGCTCGATTGGGTGTGGATTGTCCTCTACCTGCTCTTGATGGTGGGCTGCGGTCTCCTGTTCTACCGATTGGGCAAGCGCTCGGAGGCGGATTTCTTCCTGGCCGGGCGTGGCCTTCCCTGGTGGTTGCCCGCCACCTCCGTCTATGCGACGCACACGGCGACGGATACGCCCATGTGGGTCACCGGCGTCGTCTACCAGCACGGACTGCGCGGGTTGTGGTACACGTTCTTCTCCGCTTGGTGCGCGATCAGCGCGTTCGTCAGCGCGCGCATCTTCCGTCGCTCGCTCGCCTACAGTCAGGCCGAGTGGCAGAGCTTGCGGTTCAGCGGATTGGGGAGCGAGCTGCTGCGCGGGTGGATGGCTGGCTGGATGGTCTTCATGAACATGTTCATCCTCGGGTGGGTCGGCATCGCCATGGGGAAACTCTGCCATCTGGTCTTCGGATGGCCCGACTGGGTGGGACTGGTGCTCTTCTCGACCGTTTGCGCCGTCTACGTCCTGGCCGCCGGATACTGGGGGGTCGTCATGGCCGACTTCCAACAGGGAGTGATCGCCTTCATCGCGATTCTGATCGTCTCCCTGTGGGGGGTTGCTGAGGCCGGAGGGCCACAGGGGATCATCTCGAAACTTCAGAGCATGGGAGAGGGATGGCGGGCGAATCCGTTCGCCTTCACCGGTCTGTTCTCGGGCGATTTTCCCATCGCGTGGTTCGTGACGATGCTCGTCATCGCGATCATCGGCGGATTCGGGATGGGCACGGCCATTGATTGGTACGTCGAGGCGCAACGCATTCAATCGGCTCGAACGGTCCGCGATGCCGCATACTCGATCTGGTGGGGGACGATGCTCGTGCTCACGCGGAATGCGGTGTGGGCTGTCGCCATCCTGGGTTTCTACGTCCTCTATCCGAATATCCCTGATCGCGCGCAGTATGAGCTGGGATGGTATCGGCTCGGTCTGGAACTGCTGCCCGCCGGCCTGCTGGGTTTCTTTCTGGCGGCCATCGTCGCCATTCATCTCTCCACGGTCGCCTCACACCTGAACCTGGGGGCCGTGTATGCGACGCGCGATCTCTATCACCACTACATCAAGCCACACGCCTCTGAGCGGGAGCTGGTTTGGGTGGGAAGGATCTCGACGCTACTGGTGCTCATCGGCTCGTTCTTCTATGGGCTGATGATGGAGGAGATCACGAAGTGGCTCATCTTCGCCCTCTGGATCATGGCGGCCGGCGTCTGGCTGCCCAACATCCTGCAGGTCGTGTGGTGGCGATTCAACGCCTGGGGGTATCTGATCGCGTGGATCGCGAACCTGGGGCTCAGTTGGCTCGTCGTCTGGGTCTTGCCGGCCTTCGGTGTACTGCCCGCCCTGCCCGATTATCTGCAGTTCTGGATTCTCATGGGGTTGGGCGCTGCGATCTATGTCCCGGTGACCTATCTGACCCCGCCGGAAGACATGCGGCAGTTGGTGCGCTACTACGTCATGGCGCGCCCCATCGGATGGTGGGACCCCGTGCGCGCGGAAGCCGAACGGCTGGGACTGATCGCCCCGCGCGCGGTGACACGCCACAGTCTCTTCAAGCGCCAATGGTCGGCCGAAGAAGCCGACGAATGGACGCGCGAGGATTGGCTCACGATCCTCATCTCCCCGCTCGCCTATATGGCCCTGATGCTCGGCGTCGCTCTCGCGCTCCTGCGGATGTGGAGCGGCGTGCTGATCCTCATCGCGGGCATCATCCTGACGGCCGTGATGCACTGGATCATTGATCCGAAGTTGAAGGCCGTCTCGGCCGAATACGAGAAGAAACAGAAGGCGTATTTGGAGCAGTTGGATCGGATCATCCGCTGGGAGGATGCGCGATGAACGAAGGGCTCTCTGTGCTCATCGGCCTCTCCATCGCTTACGTGGCCTCATTCCTCGGCATGCTCTTCGCCTACCTCGCCTATCGCCGTCGGCGGCGGGAGCAATCATCGGTGGAGAAGAAGGATGATCATGCGTGAATGGGCGCTGCTTCAGGGAGCGACACGTCCGGTGAGCCTCTTCTGGGGATTCGTCGTACCCTCGCTGATCTTCCTCATCTCGTTTTTGGTCGCTTACGGACTGTATCGGAAGTTCGCGCCGAAGAAGCTCCGGGCGAGCGAGACGGAGCATTTGCACCCGCGCGACGAACCATGATATATTAGCTTCCCGACGAGAATCGCTCGTCCGAAGCGAACCACAAACCAGGGGATGGACTGATGTCAGGACATTCGAAATGGCACCAGATCAAACATAAGAAGCTTGCCGCGGATGCCAAGCGGGGGAAGCTCTTCAGCAAGCTGATCCGCGAGATCAGCGTGGCGGCCCGACTGGGCGGAGCAGATCCGGAGGCGAACCCGCGCCTGCGGAAGGCGATCGCCGAGGCCAAGGCCAACAACATGCCGCAGGAGACCATCCAGCGGGCTATTGATCGCGGTACGGGGAAGATCGCCGGAGAGCAATACGAAGAGGTGATCTACGAGGGCTACGGTCCGGGAGGCGTCGCCGTCCTCGTCGAGGCGCTCACGAGCAATCGGAATCGGACGGTGTCCGAGCTGCGGCATATCTTCTCCCGATATGGGGGGAACCTGGGCGAGAGCGGATGCGTCGCCTGGATGTTCCAGAAGAAGGGATACATCGCGGTGGAGAAAGGCGCGCTCTCGGAGGAGGCGATCTTCGATCTCGCGCTCGAAGCGGGGGCTGAGGACGTGCGCGTCGATGAAGAGGGGAACTACGAGATCATCACCGCCCCGGAGGACTTCGACGTCGTCCTGGAGAAAGTCAAGCAAGCGGGGATTCATCCCCTCACGGCCCAGCTCACGATGATCCCCCAATCGTATGTCCGCCTGGAGGGGAAGGACGCCGCGCTGATGCTCAAGCTCATGGACGCGCTCGAAGACCACGACGACGTGCAGCGCGTCTCGGCGAACTTCGACATCCCGGCCGAGGAGATGGCCCGCGCTGCCCTCTCGTGAACGCCACACGGCTCGAGCGCCGCTGGCTTCCTGCCCCCGCGGTCTCCTCAGCGCGCGATCCAGATGTGGCCGCGGCGCTCCAGGCTATTCTCTCCCTTCGATGACGGCGGCCTCAACGAACGTCCCTCGCGCGCTCAGCCCAGCCGAGCCGCGACGACCTCCCAATCGAGATGGCGGAAGAAAGCCTCAATGTAGTCGGCTTTCTTCAACCCATAATCGAGCATATAGGCGTGCTCGAAGACATCCATGATGAGCAGCGGCGTGCATCCGGCCAGGTGCCCGAGGTCGTGTTCGTTGATCCAGGTATTCCAGAGCCGATCCGTGACCGGATCGCGGTAGAGCACGACCCATCCGATCCCGCGCATGAGTCCGCTGGCTTTGAAATCCTCTCGCCAGGCGTCGACCGATCCATACTGCTCGCGAAGGAGCCGAGCGAGGCGAGAGTTGGGATCGAGCGGTCTCGGCGTCCGCGTCAGATTCTCGAAATAGAGCTCATGAAGCCGCATACCGTTGAACTCCCAACCGAAGCGCCGCTTCAACTCCGCATATTCGGGCGTCCCGGCCTTTCCGGCCTTCGCCAACTCGGCGAGCGCTTCGGCCAACTTGTTCGTGTTGGTCACGTACCCCTGATACAAGGTGAAATGATTCCTCAAGAGCTGATCGCTGAACCCTTCCATGCCCAACAAATGTTCGTAGTTCTTCGCCGTGTACGTCATCGCCAGACTTCCTCCTTCATTGAGAATATGAGCGTCGAGTGAAAATTTGAGCTTACCACACAATCGCAGGAATCGGCAATGCAGCGTCGTTGATAAGGGTGTCTGAAGGCCTCCGAGACCTCACCGTCTCTTCCCGTGAGGAGTCCCCCGCCTTCCCGCCGGCGATCCCAAACAGACTTGACAGACAGACAGACCAGTATAATCTCGGCCGCAAAACTCCAGCCAGGAGGTCAGGCCATGGCCCGAATGGCATGGAATGCGGCCCGCGCCTTCAGGAGCAGGGCGATGCGCTTGGCGATGGGCCTCGCGATCCTGATGGCCCTCACGGCTCCTCCCCAGGGGCGAAGCCGGCTCGGCCAAAGTGACGTCCCATTGCCGGCGGGCGTCCTCGCTTCTTCCCCTCTCCCGCCGAATATGGCACAATTCCTCTGTAACTCTGACTGTTGAGATAACTCCTTCCAGTGTTGCAATTCGGAAGGGGAGTGTACGGTATGCTTCGACTTCGCTATCGTGTCGGGGAGAAAGGAGCTCATCACGGACGTGACCCCCGATGTATGCGAATCCCCACCGGATTCTCAAGGCTCCTTTGGCATCTGCCCGATTCAGATGAGTATTTGCCTGGCCATCGAATGTCTGATCGAACCACCACCACCCGGGAGGTGAACCATGAGGAGAATCGTTCTTGTGATTTTCGTCAGCGGCCTTCTGGGGTCCGTGAGTCTCGCGGCTCCACCCCAGGGATGCAGCGTAGAATTGATCTCCTTGCATCGCCTCTCCCTGCCCGTGCCCGGATCGGCGGGCCTCAAAGATCTGGCGCTGGCGGTGGATGAGCGCGGCATCCTGTATGTGAGCTTCGCGTCCTGGCCCACCGAGGGCGCGGGGCCTCGCGCGATGGCTCTCCCGTACATTGTGAGCTATGACCCGAGCGGGAAGCTCCTTCGGGTCTTCGAGCGACCGTCCATCATTCCGGAGACGGCGCGATGGGCGCGCATCACCTCGCTGGCGTATACATCGGGTCGGGTCTACGCTGCCGCGCAATGGCAGGAGGGCAGCTGGCGCAGCGCCCTGCTCATCTTCGGGACGTCCGGAGATCTTCAGCGAACGGTGGTGCTCGAAGGGTTGAGGAATCCCTGGATCGTGCCGCTCGGATCACAGATCGGCGTCCTCGGAACGGTTTGGACGGAGAAGGGCCAAGACGTGGGCGTCCTTCAAACGTTCTCCGCGGATGGAGAGAGAGTGTCCGAACACATGGCCGAACCGTTTGAACCGAAGGCTCATCTGCTCTCGGATGGAACCGGGCGAGTATTGGCCGTCGAGCCGAGCGGCAAGGTCGAAGTCTTTCACCCGCGCAAGACGTGGGCGAGCCTTCCCGGAGGCTTCGGACATATCCACGCCGCATTCACCGGCGATGGGGCGATCATCATAAATCGCGTGGATCTGGAGACGCGCCGCACGTCCCTCCTCTTCCTGAACGATCGAGGGGGGCGCTGCGAGGCGGACACGACGGGCCGTCTCGCGCCGATGGTGCGGGGAGCCGACGGCTTCTTCTACGGGATCGGACAGCTCGGCTTTCGCCCCGACACGCCGACGGATCGTCGCGAGATTCTCGTCGGGAAGTTTCGGATCGTGCGGCAGTGAGGACGCGCCGTGAACACGGCGGAGGGGGATGTCCGTCTCCCTCCGCACGGGCGCGAACGGCTCCTCACGTTCGCGCGAGCCGCCGCTTGACCGATGCGACCTTGCTCCGCATCGTCACGGCCTTATCCCGACGATCGTCAATGGTGATGGTCGTGATGACGCGCTGGACGCCCTGGCGAAAGGCCGCCTCGTGCATCTTCCGGGCTAGGGAGAGGATGTCCTTGAGATCCCCCTCGAACAACGTCCCCATGGGGGAGATCTCGTAAGAGACGCCCGCCTTCTCCAAGACGCGAATGGCTCCGGCGATATGATCGCCGAGGCTCGGGGTTCCAGTTCCGACAGGAACAACGCTGACCTCGACAAGTGCCATACTGTCCCTCCTAAGCAGGAGTCACCCGAGACGCTCGTCTCTGGCGAGGAGTTGACCGCTCCGTCTTGGGCTTGGGGAGCACCAGGGTGAGCACCCCATCGCTCAGCCGGGCTCTCGCGCGGACCGGATCAATGGCGTGCGGGAGCCACACGTCGCGAAAGATCGGCCCATAGCGGAATTCATCGCCGTGGACGCGCACGCCTTCAGCCACGCCCTCAACCCGCGTTTCCCCAAGGAGCAGAACGCGCTCGGCGGCGACGAAGAGGCGCACGTCTTCGGCTCGAACTCCGGGGAGCCGGAGCTTCAGGACAAGCTCCCGCGGATGCTCCTCCAGACGCATCTCCGGTTTCCACACCAGCTGAGCCTCCGCCGCCAACCAATCGTCCAGCTCCCGTCCCGGTGCATATCCATGTCGAGCCGCCAGCTCATAAGCCCGTTCCGCGATCCGGGCCCGAATTCGATCGGCCTCCTCGCGAAGGGGCGACGACCAAGGATGAATGCGAACAAGAGCCATTCCCAATCCTCCTCCCATACGGCTTGAGAACACTGCATCCATTGTAAGCCACGCGGAGGGGAAGGACAATGGCGCGAACTCCTGATCGGCTTGACGGCGGATGCACAAGCGGTATATTTTCCGGTCCGGAGGATGATGCGGGGTCTGCCAGTGATCTGCGCGATCGGATGGCTCTCTCTCATGGGAGCGGTTTCGTCCTTCTCCCCGCGGGGAGAGCAACCGCCGGGGCGCGGGCGACGGGGAGCCCAGGTCTGCCCGATGATGATGTGGGCGGCCAAGCGCAAGATCACGAATACGGTGAAGGGCGTGCGCATCCGTGTGGCGAGCGACGATCTGGCCTACGTGCGGCGCATTCGCACTCACTGCGCGACTCATGAGCAGACGCTCGCGCAGGCTGGGCCGCGCCAGCAGCCGGTATGTCCGGCGGCCGTCACAGGAGCTCGGGTGAGGATCACGACGCTCGCAAACGGAGCGGAGCTGGAGATCACGACCGATGCCCCAGAAGCCGTCGCCGAGATTCAAGCGCGAGCGACTCGCCTCACCCGAGGTTTCTTGGGGCGTCCGCTCTCGCGCAACCCGTGATGCAGCTCCGTAGGAGCAACGTGGCTTGCGCTCGATAGGTGAAACCGTCGCCGCTCCCCTGGATCATAACGATGTAGACGACGAGCCGAGGCGCGAGCACTTCGGCTCCCGATCCCGCTCCGGATGGAGCGGGGTTCAGAAATTCTCACGAAAGGAGGGTGACGGCTATGGCGCTCGTTCGATGGCGACCTTTCCGCGAATTGGAGATGTTCCGACGAGAGATTGATCGTCTCCTCGATGAGATCTTCGAACGGGAATTCCCGACCCCGCGTCGAGCGCGGGAGATCACGCGCGTCTTCGCTCCAGCGGTGGACATGTACGAGAAGGATGACGAGATCGTCCTCAAGGCCGAGCTGCCGGGGATGAACCGAGATGACATCAACATCGAGTTGACTGAGGACGCGATCACGCTCTCCGGGGAGATCAAGCGCGAAGAGGAGGTGAAGGAAGCCGACTACTACTGCGCCGAGCGGACCTACGGGAGATTCTCGCGCACGATTGATCTGCCCGTGAAGGTCAATATCGAAAAGGCGGAGGCCACATACAAGGACGGGGTTCTGGAGATCCGGCTGCCCAAGGCTGAGGAAGCCAAGCGCCGTGAGATCAAGCTGAAGGTGAAATGAACGCGTGCAGCGCGGGGGGATCCTCTCCCCCCGCGTCGGATCGCTCAAGGGATCTCCTCACGCTCTCTTCATGGATGCGCACCGTGTGGGAGCGTGAGGTCTTCTCGCGGAGATGCAGGCGATGAAACGGTTCATTCCACTCACGCTGATAGGACTCCTCGCTGGGATGAACGTCGTCTCTTCCGACGAGCCGAAGGGGAGCGTAAGGCAAGGGGAATCTGTGGAATCCGCCCTGCGCCAGGCGCGGCAGCTCGCGGATGAGTTGCTGGAGCGAGTGCGACGGCTTTTGATGATGGAGTTGGAGAAGGGCGGATATGAGGGCGCCGTGCGCGTCTGCTCGGAGATCGCGCAGGAGATCCCGCGCGAGATCGAGGCGCGGACGGGGGCTTCGATCCGACGCGTGAGCCTGCGCTATCGCAATCCGAAGGACATTCCCGATGAGTACGAGCGTCGCAAGCTCGAAGAGTTCGAGCAGCAACATCGCGCGCGGGCGCTCGTGGACGAATCCGTGGAGGTCGTGCGCGAGGACGGTCGCACCTATCTTCGTTACATGCGGCCGATCCTGGTCGGCCCCATGTGCATCACCTGTCATGGGCCGAAGGAAGCGATCCCCTCATCCGTGCGCGCGATCCTGGCCGAGCGATATCCCGATGATCGGGCGACCGGGTATCGTTCGGGCGACGTACGGGGAGCGGTGAGCGTCAAGATCCCCCTCGGGACTCCGTGAGCAGCTCGACGCACCATGAGGATTACGGGAGACATCACCATTGAAGAACTGATCGCTCGGTATCCGGCGTCCGTTCGATTCCTCCTGCAGAAGGGGATCCGCTGCCTGGAGTGCGGTGAACCGATCTGGGGGACGCTGGCGGATGCGGCGCGAGAGCGCGGGTATGACGAGGCGGGCATCGAGCGTCTCGTCCGCGAATTGAACGAATGGCTCAGCGAGGGGCCTATTGCTGGCCAGCCGCGGAAGCGGTAAGATAAACGGGTCATGGCGGAGTTGAACCTCTCGCCGAATGCTCGTCGCGTCCTGGAAGCTCGCTACCTGCGGCGAGATGCCGAACGCCGTCTGGTCGAGACTCCGGAGGAACTCTTCGCGCGCGTGGCGCGAGCGATCGCCGAGGCGGAGCTTCTGCTGGGGACGGCTGAGAAAGCGCGCCGGTGGGAGGAGGTCTTTCACGAACTGCTCACTTCGCGCGATTTCCTGCCCAATAGCCCCACGTTGATGAACGCGGGGACCCCCCTGGGACAATTGAGCGCGTGCTTCGTGTTGCCGGTCGGCGACACGATGGAGGAGATCTTCGAGGCTGTGAAGCAGATGGCGCTCGTGCAGCGCACGGGCGGCGGCACGGGCTTCTCTTTCTCCCGATTGCGCCCGAAGGGGGACGTGGTCGCCTCCACGGGGGGAGAAGCCTCGGGTCCGGTCTCCTTCATGAAGATCTTCGACAGCGCCACTGAGCACATCAAACAGGGGGGGAAGCGACGGGGGGCGAACATGGGCGTCTTGCGCGTGGATCATCCGGACATTCTGGACTTCGTCACGGCCAAGCGCGATGAGCGAGCGCTCCAGAATTTCAACATCTCTGTGGCTGTGACCGATGCGTTCATGGAGGCGGTCCGCCGGGACGACGCGTACGAGCTGATCAACCCGCGCACCGGGCGCGCCGTCAGGCGGCTGAAGGCCAGGCACGTCTTCGAAGAGATCGTGCGCGCCGCCTGGCAGACGGGCGATCCCGGTCTGCTCTTCCTCGATGCCATCAACCGCGCGAATCCGACGCCGCACCTGGGGGCGATCGAGGCGACGAATCCCTGTGGGGAGATCCCCTTGCTCCCCTACGAGTCCTGCAATCTGGGTTCGATCAACGTGACGCACATGCTGCGCGAGCATGATGGACACGTGGACGTGGATTGGGAGAAGTTGCGCGAGACTGTCCGAAAGGCCGTGCGCTTCCTCGACGACGTCATCGAGGTGAACCGGTATCCGATTCCGGAGATCGAGCGCATGACGCGCGGGAACCGAAAGATCGGCCTCGGCGTGATGGGCTTCGCCGAGCTGCTGATCCGACTCGGCATCTCCTATGATTCAGAAGAGGCCGCGCATCTGGCCGAGCGCTTGATGCGCGCCATCGCCGAAGAGGCCCTCGCCATGTCAGCCGAATTGGCCGAGGAGCGAGGCGTCTTCCCGAACTGGAAGGGCAGCGTGCACGAAGCGCAGAATCGGCCCCTGCGCAATGCCACGCTGACGGCCATCGCGCCCACGGGGACGATCAGCATCATCGCCGATACGAGCGCGAGCATCGAGCCGCTGTTCGCCCTGGCCTATCGGCGCACGCACGTGCTCGGCGGACAGACGCTCTATGAGGTGAATCCCCTCTTCCTCGAATACTTGGATCGCTATGGCCTCAACGCCGAGGAGATTCTGGAGGCCGTTCTCGCGCGGGGGCGATTGCGCGAGGTCCCTCACGTCCCTGAGGAGCTGAAGCGGCTCTTCGTGACCGCCCTGGAGATCCCGCCCGATCGGCATCTGCAGATCCAGGCGGCCTTTCAACGCGCCGTGGACAATTCGGTCTCGAAGACGATCAACATGCCTGAGGAAGCCACGGTCGAGGACGTAGCGCATGCGTATTGGCGCGCCTGGGAATTGGGGCTGAAGGGCATCACGATCTATCGGTACGGCAGCAAATCGGCGCAGGTGCTGGAGCTTGGTCTGGACGAGGAAGCGCATCACTATGACCACGCCTCCCGATGCGATCCCGAAGAATGTCGCGTCTGAACGCCCACTGTTCACGTCCATGGTGCTCACTCCCATCGGCGTGGTGCGCAGCTCTGTCTCCGATCGGCAGGCGATGCCGACGTTCGGCGTTCCCGCCCGAGTGGAGATCTTCCCCGAATTCGCCGATGGACTGCGGCACATAGAGAAACACACGCACGTGTGGATCCTCGCGTGGCTGCACGAGGCCGATCGCACGCGGTTGCTGGTCACCCCGCGCGGCGTGAGCGACACGAGCGAAGCCGGCCTTCATGGGGTCTTCGCCGTGCGCTCCCCCACGCGGCCGAATCCCATCGCCATGACGGCCGCGCGAATTGAGCGGATCGAGGGGACCACGCTGTATCTGGATCGGTTGGACTTCGTGGATGGCACACCCATTGTGGATGTGAAGCCGTATTTTCGCAGCCGCGATGCCATCTACGCGGCGCGCAACGAGCAGATCGGCCGACCGGCCAGCCGTCAGGCGCTCCTCGAATCGTTGCTCATTCAGGCGGAGAATTTCCACGGTGAGCGCTGCGGAGGGGTGGTCTTCGGCGCGCGCCTTGTGGAGCACTTCCGCTCGACATTCCTCGATTTCGCCGAGGCCTGGGGCACGCAGGTCATCGTCCCGGAAGACGCCGGCTGCATGATTGATGCCGTCATGACGCTCATCGGTGCCACGCCCGGACGAGGGACTTTGGGCTTCCACAGTGCGCCGTTTGTCCGATTCATTCGCGGCGATCGCGCGTACACCTACGTGTTGCTCGAGCCCGGACGCCGCTGGGCGAGCTGGACGGCTCTGCCAGTGGAGGACATGCTCGCCGCTCCCGAGGAGGAGCTGTTTCGCGTGGGCTCGGCGCCCCTGCGAGCGAAGTGAAGCTCGGGGCTCACCGCGGCCCCTCGATCTCTCGAAGCTTCAGATAGAGCAGGGCGGCGAGGAAGAGGATGAACAGGAGCGAGACGGCAAGCCCCTTGCGCCGATAGTTCAATTCGGCCAGTGCCCGCTCGCCGGCGTGATACCCGCGTCGCGCGACCTCGAGTCCCGGCCGAATGACGTTCTCCACCTCCTTCACCGAGAAGGCGTGGATGAGCACACGGGCATGCGTGAGAGCATCACGAGCCTCGCTCAGCTCGAACTTCGCCCGACTCACCTCCATGCCCGCGCGCTCGGCGCGATCCAAGATGGCCCGCGCGCGCTCCAGCTCGCGCGAGAGGTCGTCCAGGAGAGCGCGCATGCGCTCGGCCGCCTGATACCCGGCGTCCCCCGGCGGATGGCAGGAGACGCATACGGATTTCTCCCCCGTGCCAATCATCTCATCCGTCGGGGAGAGGACGTCATGATTCCCGTGACAATACACGCATTCGGCCAGCCCCATGGCATCGAAAGCGGCCTTGTGCGGACTCGCGCGAAAGAGCGTGGCTTGGCGCACATGACATTGCCCGCAGACGTGCGCGACCGACGTGATGCCGGGCGGCACGGCGCCGTGATTCCCATGACAATCATTGCATGTCGGCGCCGAGAGGTCCTGCCGGTCGTAGAGCGCGCGCGCGTGCGCGCTCCGTCGGTATCGGTCGTACTGATCGTGAGGGAGGCGATACTCCCTCATGTATTCGGCATCGGCATGACAGCGCGCGCACGTCTCGGCCACGTTGAGCGGATACACGGGCGAGAGGGGATGTTGAACGGACCGAATCCCATGAGCGCCATGGCAGCTCGTGCACGTGGCCACGCGCGTGTCGCCAGCGCGCAGTCGCTTCCCATGGACGCTGGTGAAGTACTCCTGCTCCTGATCCACCCGCAGGGCGGGGTTATAGCGCTTCATGAACTCCGCATTGCTGTGGCAGCGACCGCAGAGAGCCGGGATCGCCCGATGCGGCGGTCGGGCGACGAATCCCTTCTTCGGATCCATGGCCGCCAGCGGGTCATCGCTCCTCGGATCTCCGCCGTGACAATCGGCGCAGGAGAATCCGCGGGCTCGATGGATGTCCTCCCGCATCAAGGCGACGGGATCGGCGAGCGGACCCTCCAACGCCGCGTGGCACTCGATGCAGGAATCCTTCGCCTGCTGAGCGCGCGCGACGGTGGCGCCGAGCCCCCCGAGCACAAGGCTCACCAGAGCGAAGCCCCCCCACAGCCGCGATCGCGGAATCCGACGACGCTCCCGCCTCTCTCCCCTCATGCGAGATACCCCCAGATGGTCATGACGGCGATATAGAGGACGATGAACACACCCAGGCCAGTGAAGAAGCGACCTCGCCATCCCCGCGACGTGGGCTTGTCCAGGAAAGGGACGAGCATCCAGAAGAGCCCCCCCAGCAGGAAGAGTGTGACGCCCACGACTTCCCCTTCGAAGATCCCGACGCGCGCCGGCAGGAGCCGCAGCGTCTGGAACAGGAAGAGGAAGTACCACTCGGGCTTGATCCCGGCCGGCGCCGGCGCGAAGGGATCGGCCTTCTCCCCCAATCCCCAGGGGAAGAGCGCTGCCAGAGCTGCCAGCGCCCCGATGGCCAAGACCCACCCGATGAGGTCTCGCAGGAGAAAATTGGGGAAGAACGGCATCGTCCGCACGCGCGTCCCCTCCAGGCTCGGCGGGATGCTCATCCCGTGCCTCTGCACGAGGATGAGATGAAGCGTCAGGACGATCGTCATCACTCCGGGCAGAATGGCCACGTGGAAGCCGAAGAAGCGCGTGAGCGTCGCCCCGGTCACCTCCTCCCCTCCGCGCAGGAAGCGGAGCAGGAACGGCCCGATCACCGGCACATCCCCGGCGATGTCCGTCCCCACCTTCGTCGCGAAGAACGCGAGTTTATTCCACGGGAGCAGATAGCCACTGAAGCCGAAGGCGAGCGCGAGAAACAGCAACAGCGTGCCGCTCACCCAGGTCAGCTCGCGCGGCGGACGATAGGCCTTCATGAAGTAAGCGCTGAACATGTGGAGGAAGAGCGTCGCGATCATCAGGTTCGCCGACCAACTGTGGATCGAGCGGATCAACCATCCGAATTCGACCTCCGTCATGATGAACTGCACGCTCTCGAAGGCTGCTTCTGCGCTCGGCCGATAATAGAGCAGAAGGAGGGCTCCTGTGACGACCTGCACGACGAAGAGGAACAGCGTCATGCCGCCGAAATAGTACCAGATCGTATGCCGATGGATCGGGACCTCCTTCCGACGGAGGAATTCGCGCACGGCCTCCGTCCCCAAGCGTTCATCGAGCCAGCTTCGCCACGTCTCAACACGCATAGGCGTTCTGCGCACAGCGAGGTCGCACTCTCACATCCTGGACACGACGATCTCCTCCCCGCGAATGTTGACGGCATACTCCTCCAGGGGACGCGGGGGGGGACCGGCGATGTTCTTCCCGCTCAGATTGTACTGGCCGTTATGGCAGGCGCACCAGATCAGCCGCAGATCCGGCCGATATTGCACGATGCAGTCCAGGTGCGTGCACACGGCCGAGAAGGCCTTGTATTCGCCCGTCGGCGTGTGCACGAGAAGACCGGGCTTGTTCCCGAATTTGAAGATCTTCCCGGAATTGGGCGGCAATTCGTTGACCCGTCCGGCCACGACGCTCGTCTGCGTGGCCTCGATGACCTCCGGCGGGATCATGAACTTGAGGATCGGATAGAGAATGGCCACGAGCGTCGCCCCTACGCTCGTCCCCAGGAGGATATTCAACAGCTTCCGACGTTGCTCATTCCACAGCGACATATGGCGTCCCCTCCTCACCGTAAGGACATGCGCGCAAGGCGAAAGTCCGCATCAATGACGAAGAGCACCGTCCCATAGCCCATGCCCATTCCCGGCCCCATGCCGACCCCTTCTCCCGTCACGTAAACCGCCCACGGTGACGTCGGATGCGGACCGACAACGGGAGCGGACACGGCGTATGGGCCGAGATCGAGACGCGCATGAATGGTGGCTGATGTCCCACGATCCTCAAGAGCGAGGAGAGAGGAGCGCGAGAACGTCCACGGCCCAGATGGCTCCCTCGGACCAACGGTGCTCGTGGTCACGAAGACCATCCCTTCCGGACCAAGCGCGGGATGAGAGGCGAAGGGCGCATCGCAGTCGTAGCTCCATTTCAAAGCCCCTTCCCGAACGGCTAAAAGGCGCGCGTTTCGCACCCCCGTCGAGAAGTCCAACGGCGAGCCGAACTCCATCATCTCGGATACGGTGAGATAGACCGTGCCGTCCGCGCCCACGACCGGCCGAGAGGCGATGACGTCCTCCTCTTCCAGAACGAATCGCCATCGCACGCGAAAGGTCACTGGGTCCAGAGCGAAAAGCGCCACGCGCCCGAACTCGGGACCCATCTGCCGCTGAGCTGGAGAGGCTACGACATAGAGCGTCCCATCGGATCCCAGGGCGATGGTCTCCTCGCCCATCGCGGGACGCCCCATCATCCCTTGCGCCCAGACAGCGCGCGGCAGCATCAGGCCCAAGAGCCCGAGGAGAAGAGCGAACTGTCCTCTCATCTTCAAGAGATTGAATCCCATAGATCGTCCCTCCTTCCAATTCAAGAGATTGAATCCCATAGATCGTCCCTCCTTCCAAGAGGCGCACGCCAAGCCGACGCGCGCCGGGAGACGCACCTTCAGCGATGAGTTCACCGAATCCATCGCGAGAACAACTCCTTCCTCTCGGAGAGGAACTCAATGCGCGTCTCCGTCTCCGGACGCTCATGCGGCGAATAGCGATAAACGAGCGTCGCCGTGACCGTCAGGTTCTCATCGGTCGGCACCGGCAGCACGAACTCCTCCACGCGCTGTTCGGCAGGGGCCAAGCGGGTATCGCGGGCGACGGCGCGCGCTTCGGTGAAGAGGAGACTATCCCGACGAATCTCCCGCCCGTGCTCGTCCAACAAGAGGCGTTGATAGACGCGCTCCTGCTGGACGCGATGTCCGCTCTCGGTCACGGCCTCCACGCGCAGGATCACCTGCCGCGTCGGACTGCCGGTCGGCACGGCATGCCCAGCCCCCACGTTCCGAAGGCGCACCCTGACGCGCAGCCCTCGAGGCGTCCGCTGCGCCTCCAGGATGCGCAGCTCGAGCGCACGCACCAGCTGATCGCGAGAATGCCCGCCGGGCATCGCATGGAGATTCACGAACGCCCCCTGAACCCGTTTCACCTTCGGATCCACGATATTGGCCAAAACCTGCGGCATATGACACTGCTGGCACTCCTTGTCCCCTCCCCGCTGCCGATACCGCTCCCACTCCGAATAGGTCGAGAGGATCGGCACCCCGTGCGCGTTGCGATATTCGTGACATCCGGCGCACTGGAGCGAGCTGAGGTGGAACTCGGAGAACGCCACGCGATGTCCGGTCGAAGCGGCATCGCGAATCGGACCATACTTGGTCGCTCCGACGTCGAGCAGAAAGGGATGCTCGCGCCGCTCCAGATCGGTCCCCTTCAGGGAATGGCAGAAATCACAGGTGATCCCCTCTCGCGTCACCTCTTGCGCGAGGGCGTAATCGCCAGTGAGCACGATCGTCGGCGCGTGGCATCTGAGACAGAGCCGAGTCGCGGCCTCTCCGGCGACTCGCGCCGCCTCTTCGTAGGATTCGCGGAAGATGGGATTCTCAGCCGCGCGCGCATGCTGCGAGCCGCGCCAGGCCATGTAGATGTCTCGATGACACGTGCCGCACTGCTGCGCCGACGTGAAGCGCCCTGCTGGAAAGACAATCGGCTCGGACACCTCCGAGCGGCGGCAGCCGACGCTTGTGAGGGCCCAGAGGAGAAATCCCCCTAGCAGGTAGTGAAGCAGGGGGTCTCGGATCCTCGCCTCTCGCCTCCCTGAACGCCCGCGCGTGGACATCTGCTCTCTCCGCAACCGCCGCTGATCCCTCTGTCGGCACGATAGGTATTGCAACCCCTGTGCCGAAAGCGCGAACCGACGTCCGCGCTTCGCGTTCAACGCTCTGTTAAGTGAAGAGTTAGCCCGACAAAGGGAACCACGGGCAGCGAGAGCGCCCTCTCACCCGCCCGCGCGAATTCGCCCGCCCTTGGGTGAATCCCCCCAGAGGTCGTGCGCGGCGCGGGCCTGCGGGCGAGGGCGCTCCGCGATGGCCGCGCGCGCATCCGGTCTCCTTCCGCGGTCGGGATGCCCGCGCGCCTTGTCCGCCGACCTCCTCGCGAATACACTTTCCCTCGATGATGTCCGTGGAAGAACGACGGCTGGTGGAAGAGCTGCGGGCCGGTAAAGACGAGGCCTTCGACCTCCTGATGGAGGTCTACGGCCGCCGACTCTACAACTTCGCTCGTCGGATGTGCCGGCACACGGAGGACGCGCGTGACGTCATGCAGGAGACGCTCCTGGCCCTCGTGCGCTCGCTTCATGCCTATCGCGGCGAAGGCTCGCTTCAGGCGTGGCTCTTCCAGATCGCCGCTAACGCCTGCCGCAAGATGCGTCGCCGGGGGAAGTTCGAACCCGACGTGGAGCTCTCCCTGGAAGCGTTCTTCCCTGGAGATCGCCCGCACGACGTGAAGATCGAGATCCCGGACGTGATGTCGAATCCCGAAGATCGGCTCCTGCGCGCGGAGTTGAACGCTCGGCTCGAAGAAGCCATCGCCAAGCTGCCGACGAAATATCGCAGCGTCCTTCTGCTGCGCGATGTGGAGCATCTCTCGACCGAGGAGACGGCCCGCGCGCTCGGGCTCACACCGCAGGCGGTCAAGACGCGTCTGCATCGAGCCCGCCTGTTTCTCCGGGAGCATCTCGCTCCTTATCTCGCAGCTCATCGCGATACTCTCGCGCCGGATTCACAGGAGTGAGGCAGATGACCTGTCGTCAACTCTTCAAGCGCCTCTCGGAATTCCTGGACGGAGAACTCTCCGAGGACGTGTGCGCCCATATTCGCGCCCATCTGGGAGAATGCGCACCCTGCCGAGCTTTTCTCCGAACGCTGGAAGCGACCGTGCGCCTGTGCGATCAACTCCCGGCTGCGCCGCTCCCGGATGAGATCCGTCGCGACGTGCGCGAGCGGCTCCGCGCGGAATGGCGGCGGCGATTCGCGCGCGCCGAGGACGCCGCTTGATCATCTCCCCGAACGCCGCGTACAATTGCGCGCGCACATCACATGGAGAGGAGGTGCCAGATGTTCCGATGGCGATACGCGCTCGCCTTCGGGCTCGTGCTCGGGACGGTTCCCGTCTCCCGCGGAATCCATCATTCCCCCACTGGGATTTCCGAGGCGCGCTCTCGGCAAGGGGCGGCCTGCATTGAATGCCACAAGAAGGTCACGCCCAACATCGTCTCGGACTGGCAGGTGAGCAAGCACAGTCAGAACGGGATTGATTGCGCCGTCTGCCACGGTGAGGATCACACGTCGGCGGCCGATGTGGAGAAGGTGCGCATCCCCACGCCGGAGACGTGCGCGCCCTGCCATGAGACGCAGGTCGAGCAGTTCAAACGCGGCAAGCACGCGCTCGGATGGGCCGCGATGAAGGCGATGCCGACGACGCATTGGCTCCCGATGGCGCTGACCGAGGGGATGAAGGGCTGCGGCGGATGCCACAAGATCGGATTGAAGACGGAAGCCGAGATTCGAGACCTGAAGCGGCAGGGCGCGGGATTCGGCGTCGCTTCCTGCGATGCCTGTCACACGCGGCACCTCTTCTCAGCGCAGGAAGCGCGCCAGCCGCAAGCCTGTCAGACGTGTCATATGGGCTTCGATCACCCGCAATGGGAGATGTACTCCTCCTCCAAGCACGGCGTTCGATATCTGCTCAAGCAGAACAAGACGCTGCCGGAGACCGTAGCCGCCCCCACCTGCCAGACCTGTCATATGCCCGAGGGCACGCACGAGGTGCGCACCGCCTGGGGCTTCCTGGCTGTACGCCTGCCGCTGCCGGAGGACAAGCAGTGGGCGGACGATCAGAAGACGATCTTGCAAGCGCTCGGCGTGCTCGATCCCGAAGGCAAACCGACCGCTCGCTTCGATCTGGTGAAACAGGCGGATGTGGCGCGCCTGACGGCGGAGGATTGGCAGAGAGAGCGCGAGCGCATGCTCCGCGTCTGCAATCAGTGCCACTCGCTCCACTTCGCGCGCGCGGAATTGGAGAAAGGCGATCAGATGATTCGCGAAGCCGACCGCCTTCTGGCCGAAGCCATTCGGATCGTCGCCGGGCTCTACAAGGACGGCATCTTGAAGAAGCCACCCCACTACGCCTATCCCTTCCCTGATCTCCTCGCTTTTCACGATGCCCCGACGCCCATCGAACAAAAGCTCTTCGTCATGCACCTGGAGCATCGCATGCGCACGTTCCAGGGAACGTTCCACGCGAATCCCGATTACGCGCTCTGGTACGGCTGGAGCGAGATGAAGCGCGCGCTCACGGAGATTCGAGCGATGGCCGAAGAGCTGCGACGGACTCATCAACCGTCGAGGAGACGGTGAGCGCGCGCCCTCGATGGTGCCCGGCCCGGAGCCGAAGGGCCGGGCGGCTTCATCCCCTCACGGCTCAGAAGGTTCCTCCGGCTGCGGGCGCAGCTTCCGCACACGGTGATTGAACGTATCGGCGATCACCAGCTGCCCATCCGGCGCGATGGCGAGCCCCGTCGGGAAGTTCAGCGTGGCGGCGCTCGCGAGCGTGCCATCGCCCCCGAACCCAGCCGTCCCCGTTCCAGTCACCGCGCTGATGTTGCCATCACTGCCGATCTTCCGCACGCGATGATTCCCTGAATCGGCGACGAAGATCGTCCCCTCGGCATCCACGGCGAGTCCGCCCGGCGTATTCAGCTCAGCATCCTTGGCCGCGCCTCCGTCGCCCGCCGATCCCGGCGTCCCCTTTCCGGCGAGCGTGGTGATCTGACCGGAGGAGAGATCCACGCGCCGTATCCGATGATTGCCCATATCGGCGATCAGCAGATGGCCCTCTTTATCGAAGGCCAGAGCCGCTGGCGTATCCAGAGCGGCCGCTACGGCCGGCCCGTCATCTCCTTCAAACCCTCGCTTCCCCGTCCCTGCGATCGTCGCGATCACGCCATCCAGGTCCACGCGGCGGACGCGATTGTTCCCCGCATCGGCGATATAGAGCCGACCATCCGCATCCACGGCGACGGCCAGAGGGAAACGCAGCTCGGCGCGCACCGCCAGGTCACCGTCCCCAGAGAAGCCCGCTCGACCCGTTCCCGCGACCGTCATGATCATCCCCTCGGGCGTGATCTTGCGCACGCGATGGTTGAACGTATCGGCAATATAGAGATTGCCGGCCGCGTCCACGGCGAGGCCGCGCGGGAAATTCAAGTGCGCCTCGATCGCCGGCCGATCATCACCGTTGAACCCGGAGATGCCCGTTCCCGCGATCGTCTCAATCCTGGGACTCTCCTGGCCGAGCGTCACCCGTCGAATCCGATGATGCTGTGTATCGGCGATGTAGAGATGGCCCTGGGCGTCCACGGCCAGACTATAGGGGAGATTGAGCACCGCCTGACGCGGATCCCCCCCATCACCAATCCCCCCGCCGACGAGCGTGTGGATCACCCCTTGCGGATCCACCGCGCGCACGCGATTGTTCCCCATGTCCGCGATCACGATCGCCCCATCCGGGAGCACCGCCAGTGCCGCCGGCGCATTCAATCGCGCTGCTTGAGCCGCTCCCTCATCTCCGGCGAATCCACGAGCGCCACTTCCGGCCACCGTCGTGATCACCCCTGAGGGATCAATCTTGCGCACGCGATTATTCCCCGAATCAGCGATATACAGATTCCCGGCTTCATCGAAGACCAGATCCAGCGGGACGTTCAAACTGGCCTGCGCCGCCGGTCCGCCATCGCCGGAGAAGGTCGGCAGCCCCGTCCCCGCGATGGTCGTGATCGTCCCTCCGGAGACTTTCCGAATCCGGTGATTCCCGGCGTCCGCGATGTAGAGATCCCCTGACGGCGAAACGGCCACCGCCACAGGTGAGTTCAACTGCGCGGAGGTGGCTGCTTCGCCATCCCCGCTGAATCCCCGCGTCCCACTGCCCGCGATCGTCGAGATGTTCCCGCTGCCGTCAATCTTCCGAATCCGATGATTGCCCGTATCGGCGATGTAGATGTTGCCCGCCGAATCCACGGCCAGGCCACGTGGCCCGTTCAACTGCGCGTTCTTGGCCGAACCACCATCCCCGCCAAATCCGGCCGATCCCGTCCCCGCAATGGTCGTGATCACAAGCGCATCATCGCGCCGCTCGATGCGGCGGATCCGATGGTTCGCCGTATCCGCGATGAGCAGATTCCCACTGGCATCGAAGGCGAGACCACGTGGCGACCAGAGCTGCGCCTTGTCCGGCGGCCCATCATCGCCCGCGAATCCATTGACTCCCGTCCCCGCGATCGTCGTGATGATCCCGTCCCGACCCACCCGGCGAATGCGATGATGCTCCGTATCCGCGATCAGAATCTCCCCCTCTGCGGTCACCGCGAGAGCTGACGGCGAAGCTAAAGCGGCCCTGAGCGCCTCCTCGCCCTCTCCGATCCCCCCTCCGGCGATCGTCTCAATGATCAACGGTCGCGCCTCCTGCGCGCGAAGGGGGATGAGGGCATGCTGCGCCCCCACCACGCATCCGCTCAGGAGAGCGAGGAGCTTCGCTCTTCTCCGCACCCGATCGGCCATATCGCTCCCTCCCCCACGTCAACAGCTCTTCGTGATGATTCGGCTCATCCGCCCCCCTCTGGCACGATCGGTCCGAAGACGATATAGACCGATCCTGCGCTCAAGCGCACACCGCCCCCCTCGGGAGCGCTCATGAGAAGATCGAGCCATCCATCTCCATTCACATCGCCCAGCGCGATGAAGCTGCCCACGCGCTCTCCATTGTTCGGCCCAAAGATGAAGAGATCGGGCTGCTCGGCAGCGCTGCCGCCCACATCCCGCACGGCGCCACTGTGCGAGAGGTGGCGATCACGGAAGACGTACACCTCGCCGGCATCAATCTTCCGATTCTCCTCCGCATCTCCTCCCGGAGCGCCCACAAGAAGATCCGGGATTCCGTTGCCGTCGAGGTCCGCCGCAGCGAGCGCCGTGCCGAATTCATCGAACGCTTCGGCTCCGTAGAGGACGACATCCGGTCCCGGAGCGAGCAATCCGGCGACATCGCGAATCCGGGAAGATGCCAGAGTCATCCCTCCGAAGAAGATGTACACCTCTCCCGCATCAGGTCGTTTCTTCTCCGGCCCGTCCGCCTGGATCGCGCTGACGATGAGGTCAGCCACCCCATCCCCGGTCACATCCGCCAAAAGCAGCGTATAGCCGAGCAGGTCCTGCGCCGTGGCGCCGAAGATCGTCACATCGGATCCCGCGGCCGATCCGGGGATCATGTCGCGCACCGTCCCCCGAACCAGGTGAACGCCGCCGAAGATCACGTAGACTTCTCCCGCTTCCGGTCGCTCCCCTTGCGGGCCATCGGCCAGTGGAGCGCTCATCACCAGATCCGGCACGCCATCGCCATTGACATCCCCTACAGCGAGCTGGAATCCGAAGAAGCTGAGCAGACCGGGACCGAGAATCGTCAAATCCGCCTCCCTCGGATCACTCAAATCGCGCGCCAGGCCGCTCGCCCATTCGCGCGAGCCGAAGATCGCATAGACCGTCCCGGCGAAGAGGCGTTCACCACGCGGCTGTGACGATGTCGCCGCGCCGGCGATGATGTCATCAAGGCCATCGCCATTGATATCCCCGACGGCGAGCGACGCGCCCAGCGAAGCCGTCGGCTCCGGACCGAAGATCACCACATCCGCTCCGGGCGCGACCAACCCCGCCAGATCGCGCACGGTCCCGCGCGTGAGATGCGGGCCACCGAAGAGGACATACACCTCCCCGGCTCCGGGTCGCGTCTCGCTCGGACCGTCAGCCCCTGGAGCTCCGACGATGATGTCGGCGATGCCATCGCCATTGACGTCCCCGACAGCGAGCGATGTCCCCAGACGATCGTTCGCATCAGCCCCATGAATGACGATGTCGGCGCGATCATGGAGATCGCGCGTCGTCCCACGAATCACGTCCACGCCGCCCAGAACGATGAACACCCCGCCAGCATCGAAACGGAATCCTTCCGGCCCATTGGCCAAGCGCCCGGCGACGACGATGTCTTCGACGCCGTCCCCATTGACGTCGGCGACGCGGACGATCTCCAGACGATCGCCGCTCGATGCTCCGTTGAGCGTGACGTGAATGGCGCCTTGCGCGCTGAGATCAATCTTCCGCGGGGAGGCCTCCTGCCCCCACGCGAGGCCCATCCCCCAGAGAGCGAGCACGCTGCCCTGCACCAGCAGCGCGCCCGCGGTTCGCGCAAAGGCCCCGGCCCGTGAACGGATTCGCCTCATCCCGCTCGCGCCCCGACGAAAGCTCGCGTTCTCGGTCATGCCCGCTCTCCAAACGAACTCCGCGCTCACGGCTCTTGCCCTCGAACGTAGTCGCCCGATCGCCCTCCCGTCTTTCGCTCCAACCGAATGTCGGTGATCGTCATCTCTCGGTCTATGGCCTTGCACATATCGTAGAGCGTGAGCGCCGCGATGCTCACGGCCACGAGGGCCTCCATCTCCACGCCCGTTGGTGCCGTCGTCGCGACCGAAGCTATGAGGGCGATACCCTCCTCCCGCAGCTCGATCTCAACGTCCACATGCGTGAGCGGGAGCGGATGACAGAGGGGGATCAATTCCGCCGTGCGTTTCGCCGCCAGGATGCCGGCCAATCGCGCCGCCTCCAGCGGATCGCCCTTCGGCATCCGCCGCTCGCGAATCGCGCGCAGCGTCTCCGCGCGCATTCGGATGAAGCCGCTGGCCACAGCCCGTCGTTCGGTGGCGGGCTTCGCGCTCACATCCACCATCCGAAGGCGTCCTTCTGCGTCCACGTGTGTGAGGTCCTTCATCGCGGCTCTCCCCACGGCAGCAGAAGCACGCGCGCGCGCTCTCCCGCGCTCACGGATGCCACGCCCTCCGGAAGGACGAGTAGGGCATTCGCGCGCGCGAACCCCACCAGATCAGAACTCCCCTCCCACGGGACGCGCCGCACAAACGCCTGTCCTTCGGAGAACCACACGAAGGCCGGGAGATAACTCCGCCGCTCGATCGAATGCTTCGCGTCCTCGGTCACGGTCGCCTCGATCAGCGGCAACCGCTCCTCACGGCATCCCAACATGCGACGAAGTGCCGGCAGGACAAAGAGCAAGAAGGTCACGACGACTGAGACGGGATTCCCCGGCAGCGCGAAGATCGGCTTCCCCTCGCAGGTGGCGAAGCAGAACGGCTTCCCCGGATGCAGGCGCACCCGTTCGAAAAAGATGCGCGCGCCAATCTGGTGTAGGGCGACCTTCACCAAGTCCGCTTCGCCCATCGAAACGCCCCCGGTGACAATCACCCCATCGCAACGCTCCAGGGCCGAACGCAGCGACCTCTCGATCAGCGTGAGATCATCCGGGACGATGCCCAAGGGCTGCCCCACGACGCCCGCCATCATGAGACACGCGCGCAACGTCGGCCCATTCGAGTCGCGAATCTGCCCGGACGAGGGACGGGCATCTGCCGCGACCAATTCGCTCCCGGTCGAGAGCACCCCGAAGGTGAGCTGACGCGCGACCTGAACTTCCGCGTATCCGAACGAGGCGAGGATGGCCATCTCCGCCGGACCGATCCGAATCCCTGGCTCCAGGACGGTCTCCCCCTCCCGCGCCTGACTCCCCCGAGGCGTGATATGCTGTCCCGGACGAACCGGCTCGCGCAGGATCACCCATTCCCCCTCGCGCTCCGTCTTCTCGACGCGCTCCACGGCATCGGCGCCGGGGGGGACGACCGCCCCCGTCATGATCTTCACCGCTTCGCCCGGAGCGATCGCGCCCGAGAAGGCCATCCCGGCCAACACCTCCCCCACAACGCGCAATCGCACCGGTGCCCGCACCGTGTCCTCAGCGCGCACGGCGTAGCCGTCCATCATCGCCCGATCGAAGGGGGGAAGGTCCATGTCGGCGCGAATCGGCTGGCGCAGGATCCGCCCGAACGCTTCAGCGAGCGGAACCCTTTCGGCGTCGCTCACCACGACATTGTGCAAGACGATCTCTTGCGCGTCCTCGACCGGAAGCATGGGGGAAAACCATACCAAATCTCCTACGCGGCTTCAAGAACACCCGGCCGAAAGCTCGGCGTATCCACCGCCGCTCACCCTAATGGATGGACATGCGCGTGGGCTCATCCCCCGATCTTCCCCAGATAGAGCGCATGCCCACCATCGCCATCCGCGACGAAGAGATCCACATGCCCGTCCCGATCAACATCAACCCACGCAGCACCGCGAGGGGAAGACATGGGCGCCACGTCAACGCCGGGCTTCCCGAGAATCCGACCGAACGTGCCATCGCCTCGATTCCGAAACAGGAAGACGGCCCCGGCCTTCGCCACGAAGATGTCCTCGCGGCCATCCCCATCGAAATCGGCGACGGCGAGTACGCCCCCGGTTCCCTCATCGGTGTATCCCGCCACGTCGGGATCTACGACCTCGAAAGTCCCGTCGCCACGATTGCGATATAACATGTCTTGCCCCTCCCGAACCACGAAGATGTCCGCTCGGCCATCCCGATCGAAATCGAACCACGCGACGGCCACGCTGATCCCGTCCTGACGAATCCCGGCCGAGGGAGCGATGTTTTGAAACCTCCCGCCACCGAGATTGCGATAGAGGAAATCCGGCCCTTCATTCGCCACATAGAGATCCAACCGTCCATCGCCGTCGAAATCCCTCCAGGCAGCCGCGCGACCCCTCGCATTCTCGGAGAGGCCGGCTGCGTGAGGATCCACCGCGGCGAACGTCCCATCGCCCTGATTCCGATAGAGGACATCCTGTCCGTCATTGACGACGTAGAGATCCAGCCATCCGTCCCCATCGAAATCGCCCCAAGCCGCCGCGCGGCCAGACGCCGCTTCGATAATCCCCGCCGAGATGGCCACCTCACGGAACACGGGAGCTTCTCCGCTCATCCCCTCATTGCGGAGCAGGAGATCTTGCCCGTCGTTGACGACGTAGAGATCCAAGCGCCCATCGCCATTGTAATCTCCCCAGGCGGCGGCGCGCCCCATGCCGAAGCGCGGAATGCCCGACGCTGCGGTCACATCCACAAGCCGCCCGCGGTCATTCCGAAAGAGGAAATACTGCCCCTCCCCGATGATGAAGAGATCGGGAAATTCGTCTCCATCGAAATCCTCCCACGCGAATGCCGTGATGGGGGAAACAAAGGGCGCCGCAAAAGCTTCCTCCGGGATGAAGCGCAGGACTCCCGAGATCGAGAACGCGGCGGTGAAGATCTTATCCCCGAGGGGGGTTCTATCCCCGTTGGCCGCATTCCCCGCCGCATAAAACGTCACCCCTCCACGGTCCTCCGAAGGGGCATCCCACGCGATCACCCAACGGTCGCCGCCACGCCTGGAGAGATCGCTCGTGCTCTCCGCCGTATGCGACATATACTGCCGGCGACCTCCGGGGCCGCCAATCTCCCGTTGCGTCCGTATGGGATCAGCCGATCCCCGATTCCCCTCCACGACGGGGAAATCCCCGGCCGGCGCATTCTCCACGCTCGTGAGCGCCGTCAGCTGAAATCCCCACCGCCGCCGATCCGGATCCGGATGGGTGACCGAGAGCGAGAGGATGTAGCGCTCACCAGGGATATAGCCGCCAGGCACGCCTTCGAGTCGCACCCTCCCTCGATCATCGGGATTCACGCGCCCGGAATGACAGACCGTGCAGGTTCGCTCCCCAGGAGCCCCTGTCAATCCAGGATCCGGCCCACCGGAGAACGCGGCCACGACGGCGGCGAAGACGAGGACACCGACGAACCAGCGCAGTGCGTTCATCATGCCTCCCCTCTCGACGAAGATGCGCGGAACGCCCCTTCCGCTGTTTAACGCTCGCCCTGCGACAGAGCGCGGTATTTTAGCACGCGCACCGCGCGCGGCACAGTGGCGCTGCGCTCCCCTGAGAAATCCTCCGGAGCATCTAGACGAACGCCCTCGGCCTGGTATACAGTTTAGCGAACGCCGAAAACGGGGATGTGAGCGCCGATGATGATCGTTGTGGATCATCTCGATTTTCCGAGAGTCGAAGAGCTGGAGGTCGAGATCGTCGAGCGGAAGGGGATCGGACACCCGGACACCATGTGCGACGGGATCGCCGAAGCTACGAGCATCGCCCTCTGCCGCTATTACGAACGGGAATTCGGCCGCGTCCTCCACTACAACCTCGACAAGGCGCTGCTCGTCGGCGGGCGCACGATCCCGCGCTTCGGCGGTGGGGAGATGCTCGACCCCATCCTCTTCACCTTAGTCGGGCGCGCGACGCTCCAGGTCGCTGAGCAGCGCGTGCCGATCGAAGAGCTCTACCGCGACGCGGCGACGGCATGGATCCGGACCCACTTCCGACATCTCGATCCCGAGCGGCACATGCGCCTGCAGTGCGTGATCCGACCGGGCAGCGCCGATCTCGTGGACCTCTTCCACCGCGCTACGACGACGCCGCTCGCCAACGATACCTCGTTCGGCGTCGGCTATGCCCCGCTGACCTCGCTCGAACGCACTGTCTACGAGACGGAGCGATTCCTGAACTCGGAGCCTGTGAAAGCCGCGCATCCGGAGATCGGTGAGGACATCAAGGTGATGGGTCTGCGACGCGGCGAGGAGGTCACGCTGACGGTCGCCATCGCCTTCGTCTCCGCTCATGTTCGCGACCTCTCGGACTATCGGGAGAAGAAGCGGGCGATTCAAAGCGAGATCGCGCAGCTCGCCGAACGGCTCTCGGACCGCACGGTCACCGTACAGGTCAACCCGGCCGATGATGAGACGAAAGGCTCCGTGTATCTCACGCTCACGGGGACGAGCGCCGAAGCGGGCGACGACGGACAGGTCGGCCGCGGGAATCGGGTCAACGGCCTGATCACGCCCTTCCGCCCGATGAGCCTGGAGGCGACGGCGGGGAAGAATCCGATCAGCCACGTGGGCAAGCTCTACAACATCACGGCCCGACGCATCGCCGAACAGGTCCTCGAACAACTCGAGGAGGTCGAGGAGGCGTATTGTTATATCCTCGGCCAGATCGGCCGACCGATCACGCAACCTCAGATCGTGAATCTGAAACTGCGCGCGCGGCGGCTCACGCGCGGCCTTCGCGGCCAGGCGTCCCAACTGGCGATGGCGAAGCTCGACGAACTCCCCTCCCTCTGGCGCAAGCTGATCGAGGGGGAGATCAGCGTATATTGAGCGCTCGCGCGCGTTCTCCCTCTACACGAATGCATGCACCAGATCAATCAGCATCAGCGTATATTGAGCGCTCGCGCGCGTTCCCCTCACGATACGTGAAATCGGAAGTAGATCACATCGCCCTCGCGCACGACGTACTCGCGCCCTTCGAGACGAATCAAGCCATGCTCGCGCGCCTTGGCCACAGAGCCGGCAGCGATGAGGTCCGTGAATGAGATCACTTCGGCGGCGATGAACCCACGCTCGAAATCGGAGTGGATGAGCCCGGCCGCTTGCGGCGCTTTCGTCCCTTCTTTCACAGCCCACGCGTGCACCTCCTTCTCATTGCCGGTGAAGAAGGTGATGAGCCCGAGCTGCCGATAGGCCGCGCGAATCAGCTCGCGCACGCCCGTGCTCGTCACGCCGAGGCTGGCCAGATACTCAGCCGCTTCCTCCTCGCTGAGATCAGCCAGCTCCGCCTCCAATTGCGCGCAGAGGACGACCACCTCTGTCTCCCAGGCCCGCGCCCGCTCGCGCACGCGCGCGATGCACGGGGTCTCGCGCCCGAGATCCCCTTCGCTCACGTTCACGGCGTAAATCTTCGGTTTGGCCGTGAGCAGGAAAAGCTGCCGAACCAGAGCGCGCTCATCCTCAGAGAGCGACAGCCGACGCACGGGAATTCCGGCATTCAGCGCCGCTTCGAGCTTCTCCAGGACCGAGAGCTCCAGAGCCGCCGCCTTGTCCCCGACCTTCGCCTGCCGCAGCGCCTTCTCCTTCCGCCGTTCCACGGTCGCCAGATCCGCCAACGCCAACTCCATCTCGATGGTCTCCATATCGCGAATGGGATCGAGCGTCCCCTCCACGTGCGCGATGCTCCCGGCTTCGAAACACCGCACAACCTCGACGAGCGCATCCATCTCGCGGATGTGCGCGAGGAACTGATTCCCCAACCCCTCGCCGCGATGCGCGCCGCGCACGAGCCCGGCGATGTCCACGACCTCAATCGTCGCCGGGACGATCACCGATGTGCGATAGACGCGCGCCAGTGGCGCGAGCCGCTCATCCGGCACGGCGATGATCCCCACGTTGCGATCCACCGTCGAGAAGGGGTACGGAGCGACCTCGGCCACATGCCCGCGCAAGAGGGCATTGAAAAGCGTGGACTTCCCCACGTTCGGCAGCCCGATGATTCCCACGCGCAACAAGGTCTCACACTCCTTCGCTCGGCCTCTGAACGAGATTCATTGTATCGCGCCCGCGAGGGAAAAGAAACCGGGGATCGCGCGCTGGCGGCGGGAGCGATCACAAGCAGCGCGAGCGCTCTCCGGTCACGACGGTGGAAAACACCTGCCTGTGCGCGGCGGCGGAGCGGGTCCAACTGAAGGCGCGTGCTCGAATCAGCCCCTGCTCGCGCAAACGCTCGCGCAGGGCGCCATCCTCGATCACCCGCTGCATGGCCCGGGCGATCTCCTCGACCGAATAGGGATTGACGAGCACAGCCGCCTCCCCCACGACCTCCGCGCAGCCCGTGCGATCGGAGGTGATCACGGGACAGCCACAGGCCATGGCTTCCAGCAGCGTGAGCCCGAACGTCTCGCGCAAGGAAGGGGCGACGAGTCCCAGGGCCCCGCGATACCACCCGGCCAGCTCGCGCTGCGAGAGGAGACGACGGATAACGACCACTCCCCGAACCCGAGGCACGAACCAGTCCCAGGGAGAGATCACGACCAGATCGGGACGCGACGCTTCCGGCAAACGGGCATACGCGGCGATGACCCGCTCGGTGTTCTTCATCGGATTCCGCCCATAGATGTGCAGCAGATACGGGCGCTCGCGCACCAGATCGTCGCCATCTGGCGTGAAGATCCTGTGATCCACACCGTGCGGGACGACGTGAACTTTCTCCGGCGGGACACGGAGGACCTCGGCCGCCTCCTGTGCGGCAAACTGTGAGGGCGCGATGACAGCCGCCACGATCTCGCGAAACCAGGCTCGGTCCCGCAGCAGGCTCCTCTTCAACCACGGATGGTATAAGCGGGCAAGCGCCCGCTCCCCCCGCGCGATGTACATCGGGGAGAAGATGCGCGCACCGTGAAACGTCACGACGACGGGAATGGGGCTTTCCCGCAAGACGGGAGGGATCGGGCGCAGGCCGAGACCAGGATCCCACACGACATCGCATCCGCGAGGGATCGGCCCCCTTCGCTTGAAGGGCACCACTTCGATCCCCACGGCCGAGAACGCCGAGACAAGGTTCTCCCGATATACGCGATGGCTCGGCGCGTCAACGGAGCGGGTCAAGACGGCCAAGCGCATCACCGGCTCATCTCCTGGATCAACGACTCCACGCTCTCCCGCGAGTAGAAATGCCAATACGGGCCATCAGTTCGAAGCAACCGCTCGGCGAGCGCCCGCATGAGCGCCGCATCATACAAGGGACTCGCGTTCCGATTCGCCAACGGGATGTTGAGCGCAGCCGCTTCGGGAACGATCGCCCGGAGCGCTCGCCCACCGGAAGCGACGATGTCCTCGTAGCGCAAGATCGCCTCCGATGGGAGAACGCGCCGATAGGTCTCGAAGAACCATCCGAGCAGATACACTTGCCGATCCCACCGATCCTGGAAGCGGGAGAGCGCCCGCCTGAAAGCAGGATTCAGCCACTCGGCAGCAGGCACATGCCCTTCCGACACGGGGAGGGAGACGGAATTCCAGGAAGCTAAGACGGCCAGAGGATGGCGAACGATGGCATACGTGGGGAAATGGTGCGCGAGCTGATCCAAAAGCGCCGTGAAAGGAGCGGGATGCTTGACGATGAGCCAGAATGACGGGGAGAGGCGCTTCTCGATGCGAACCCTCCCCAAGCGGGCGATCGGCCGCCTTGTTCGGTCAGCGCGTCGTTCCTCCACCAGATTCGTTGGGATCTGACCGTTGATCTGGCAAGATGGGGCCAACCGGCGCCGTAGGACCTGTCGGCGCGCGCTCTCGAAAAATCGGCTCAGGCTACGGCACGCGCGCTCCGGATTCCAACGTCCCAGCCAAAACCGCCCCCCTATCCATGGTTCGACCAAGGCGACGACGTCCGAGAGCTGGTTCAACAACCAGCAGGCAAGCGTCGTCCCCGATCGAGGGATCCCCGTGAGGATCACGTCGCGCTCATGCATCGGCGTCCTCCATCCCGTTCGCCCAATACGGCCTCAACCGCGCGGTGACCGTGTTCCAGTCGAGGAAGAATTGCACGAACCCCTCAATGCTCTGCCGAACGAGAGCCGAAAGCGGGAGATCATGTTTCCTCGCCAGGCGCGCGCCATTAGCGAAAGCCGCCGCCAGCGTCTTCAGGAAATGCTGCCGAAACGACATGCCCCCACCGCGCGGCCCGCCATGCTCGACGAAGGTCGAAGCGTCCAGCAGAATCCGATACCCGGCTTTTCGCGCCCGCAGGCAGTAGTCGTCATCCTCATAGAGGCCGTGCGCGAAGGACTCATCCAGGTATCCGACGTCCCGAATGAGGTCACCCGAAATGACGAGGCAAAATCCGATGAGCCGGGGGACGGGGATCACGCACCATCCCATGCATCGTCTCAACCGTTCGGCGAAGCGCTCGATCCGCTCCAGCTCAGCCGGAGAGAAATCTCTCAGGCGGGGGAAGAGATGCGTGTTCTGGTACCCGCAGACCCAATTCGTCACCGGTCCGACAAGCCCGGCTCCGGGTTCGCTCCGCAGGACCTCCAGGAGGCGCTGCAGGGAGCCTCGCGGGAGGTACACGTCATCATTGAGGAGCACAACGTGTTCTCCCTCGGCCCGACGCATCCCGCGATTGTAGCTTCCGGCGAACCCCAAGTTCCTGGGATTCCGCACGAACTGAAAATCGCCGAACGCGGCCCGCAGCTCGGGAGCGAATCGCGCGACCATGCGTTCGGTCTGCTCCCGGAGCGGAGAGGCATCATCGAGCAGGATGAATTGCAGGTCCGAAGACGCATTGCGAATCAGGCTCGGCAGAAAGAGCCGCTCGATCACCTCCAGGACCTCGGGTCGAGCGTTGTACATGGAAGCGACAATGGTGCATGAATGGCGCGCCATACGCTAGTCCGAATATCCCAGACGGATCATCCACGGATCGTCCCTGACCTCCTCATAAAACGCGCGCAGTTCGGGATCACGCCGAAAGGCGAACGCTCGCATGGGCTTGAGCCGCGCCGTGATCCGGCGCAAGACATCGGGACGCACGGGAAGCTCACAAAAGTCGAGTAACGTCCGCACCGTTTGCTCCGGCGAGGCCAGGAAGTCTTCATACCGCACGTGCCGAATGGCGCGCTCGCCATCCTCGGGCTGAAGCGAGAACGCCTTCTCCACGTAGGCGCGCCATAGCCCGAAAGCCCCGGATAACGTGCGGCACCGCGTCGAGGCATAGTGAGAGAGGGCCTGCACCCGAGAGTTCACTTCGCGCGCCCGCAGACTCGCGGCGACATCTACGCCGTGACGATAGATATGAATGACGCGCGCGTGAGGGAACACCTGTCGCCAGAAGTCGAAGGTGAACGTGTTGCGCGGATCCTTCCACCCCCACGGTTGATCAACGCGCTCAAGGGAACGATAGCGCCAAAAGCGGCGCACACCCAAGTAGAGGATGATCTTCGGGCTCGTCACCTCCTTCTTCAAGTGGCGCACAATGTGTTGGAGTAGGTGCGCGTCCGCGTGAGCGCGCACGATGGGTTCGGGATCATCCCATCGCCCTCCCGTCGCTCTCTCGATGTACAGGTTCAGCCGATGGAAGAAGGCCGATTCCTCATTGTTGAGACTGAAGCCCGTGATCAACCCGAACTCGCGAAGCACGGCCGTCAGCAACGATGTACCGGAACGATGCATGCCGACCAAAATGATGGGTGGTCTCAACGTTCGGACCGGCTCAATGGACAAGTGCGGATCGGCGACGCCACACGCGCGCTCACGCGATTCGAATCCAGAACGATGCTCCATTTCGATTCACCCCCTTCCAGGGCAGATGTTCCCAGAGCGGATCCAACACGCGCGACAGCTCCGGATCTCGGCTGATGAAGGCATTGGGGAGAAGGATGTCAAAGCCCGGCGCGTCCGCGAGCAATCGCGCGGCCAACAGATATTGCTCCGAATAGTACCGCCTTCCCCACTGCGGCGGATAGTCGTACGGGAGGAAGACGTCGTGGAACTGCACGAGAACGCCCGGCTTCAACCGAGGCAGCACCTCCAAGAAGGTGATCGTCACGTCCGAGTTCATGAAGCACCGATGGGAGCCATCCACGAAGAGGATATCCCCGGCCTCCAGCTTGTCGAAGAGCTGAAGATCCAACTCCTCCAAGCGGCGACGAATCGCGCGATCGCAGAGCGCGGCCACTTCCGCCCGAGGGCGCGGGTCTATGGAGATGATCTCAGTCGAGAGGCCACCATCCCGAATCGCCCGATGGGCGAAGCGCGTCGAATATCCGGATCCGATCTCGACATATCGGTGGGGGGCATACAGGCGAATGAGTCCGTAGAGGCTGACCGCATCGAGCCCCGGGATCCAGAGATTGCCCCCTCCCCAACAGGGCTCGCGCGCGTCGAGGCTGAGCAGGGGAATCTTCAGCAGCGCCTCTTGAAAACTCAAGAAGCTGGTGAGCAGTTCTCGATATCTCGCCCGGCCTCGATCGAGCCGCTCATAGAGCTGCGTGTGCGGCGGCCGGCCATAGCCATAGCGCGGCATCGGCCGCACGCGCGCGTCCAGGAGGACGAGCTGACACTCGCGAAGCGCGCCGAGAACAGCCGAGGTGATGCGCAGCGCGCGCGCGACACCGGACCATGACGGATGCGCCTCAACGAAGCGGGAGAGCGGACTTCGGCCCCTCATGTGGATTCCTTCCCGAATTCCTCCGCCTTCTTGACGGCGAGGACGCGCAGCTCGTTGTACACGATCAACTCCCCGAGCGCGCGCCACGGGATGGGATAATAGCGCTTGGCGACGATCGAGAAGCCCCGCGGCATGAGCACGCGCACGAGGCGCGGATAATCGAAGAACGTCCGATGCGTGCGATCCACCTTGAAGCCCGTCGCCGTCGGCACGCGAATGCTCAAGACGCCGCCCGGCTTGAGGACGCGCCGGACCTCATCGAGCGCCGCCTCCGGCGCCTCCAGGTGTTCGAGCACATGACAGAGCAGGACACCATCGAAGGATTCCGCCGGAAAGGGGAGATGATAGAGATCGCCCTGGACGCACCGATACCCCCGCTCGACGCAATAGCGCACGCAGTAGAAGTTATGATCCACGCCGATGGCATCCGGATAGACGCGGAAGAAGTGCCCGATTCCGCATCCCACGTCCAGAACGCGCCCTTGAAATTCCCGCCGATGCGGTCGAAACGAGCGCTCCAACAGGGCGAAGACCAGGCGCACGAGCCAGCGTGGATATCCGGCTCCTGTGAGATACTCGAAGTAGGCTCGACTGGTCGTCGCGTGATCCCCCCTATACATCGCCGGGATGCTCCGCCATCGCGAATGACGCCTGGATCTTTGAGCGCGCGCCACAGACGCATCGCCCGCGCCACATGACGCCCCGGCCGAAGCGAAGGCGCCACGGCGCTGTGAACGCGATGAGCGCGAAGACGGCGTAGCCGAGGAAGGCGAGCAACCCATACCCTCTGGGCGTTCCGTCCCCCTCGCTCAATCGCGCGCTGAGCACACTCATCGCACCGTAGGCGACGGCGGCCGGGATCGCGAGGAACCACGCCCTCTGCCACATGCCCCACAGTGCGACGAATGGGGGAGAGACCGCGAGCAAAAGGAGCGCGCCTCCCCCCACGAGGGCGCGAAGCCAATGTCCTCCAATGGCCGCGCAGATCGAGCGGCTATATGCCTCCCACAGTTCCCGTAATGTCCCACGGGCCGGTGTGCGAATCAGGAGCGTGCCGTCTACAGCCGCCACGCGATAACCGCACTGCCGGAGCCGCATGCCCAGAATCGTCTCATCCAGGACCTCTCCGCGAATCGCCGCGTACCCTCCGATGCCCCTCAGCGCCTCCCGCCGCACGAGCGTGAAGGCGCCAATCGTGAAGGCGCGATCGCCCACGTAGGCATGGAGGAGTGCCAGAGGATGCCGCGCTTCAACGGAACGCACGCGCCGCCGCGGCCTCTCTCGTCGCGTCCGCTCCCTCCACGCGGCCACGAGCATGCCCACGCGCAGGAGATTCAGCGCCTGAGGCTCAATGACGCGATCCCAGAAACTCACGTCCTCGAATCGCGGCAACAGCGAGAGGGCATCCAGCTCTCGGTCCCGGGCGAATTGCACGGCCGTGCGAAGCGCCGCCGGATGCAGGAGCACGTCGGCATCTACCGCCAAGAGCCATTCCCCGCGCGCCCTGAGGGACGCTTGATGCAAGGCGAAGGGCTTGCCCAGCCATCCGGGCGGTGGTTCCTCACCCTCGATCACCTGCATCCGGGCATCCTCGCGCGCGATCTCCCGAAGGATCTCCGACGTCCGATCTGTCGAACGATCGTTGACGACCAGAACCTCCACATTCGGATAATCCTGCCGCAGGATCGAACCCAGAGCTTCTCGCAAGATGCGATGCTCCTCATTCCGAGCGGGAACCAGGACCGAGACCAGCGGCCATTCGGACGAGACCTCGCTGCGCTCCGACGCCCACTCAAGCGGGCGGAGCAGAATCCGATAGCGGTGGAGACGCAGGACGCCCAACAGGAGCACGAGCCAGAAGAGCGCGATTCCCCACATGAGGATCTCCATCATCGTCATCTCTCCATCGTCCGGGGAGCACCTCCAGCATGAGCGAGCGCCGGCGCGGCGAGCCTCTGGCTCAAGAACGCCTCGATGGCATCGGCGGCGGCCCGCACACCGTCGAGCCCCTGATGGGCCTGTTGCAACCGGCGCATATTCCGGGCATATTCGGCGCGACGCTCGAGCATCTCCGTTAGAGCTCGCGGCAATGTGGTCTCATCCCTGAGAACCTCAGGGAGCGTCAGCAATCGTCCGGCCCCCTGCGCCTCGATCTCCTGTCCGAGCAGCTCCTGCTCGAAGTGCGTGGCGATGATCAAACAGGGCGTTCCTGCCGCGATCGCTTGATAGACCGTTCCAGCTCCTCCATGACAGATCACCAGGTCCGATCGCTCCATCACGAGCCGTCCGGGCAGGAACGTCTCGACGCGCATGTTCGCAGGGATCTCCTCCGGCGCGAGACTGATCTGCCCACCCGTCGTCAGGATGATGCGATATGGGGTCCGACCAAGGACATCCAGCAATTGGCGGAACAGGAGCGGATGCCCCGTGCTCCCGAGCGTCACGTAGATGACGGGCCGCACGACCGTCCACGCGCCGAGCCACTCGGGCTCAGGCAGAGTGGGTTCCCAGTGAATCGGCCCGACGCGCACGAAGTTCTCCGGCAGTGGTCGCGTCGGGGCGAGCAGCTCGCTGTCCAGGATCAGATTCAGATCGCCGAGGAAAAGGTCCCACAGATCACGACCCGGTTCCACACCGTAGCGCGCGAAGAGGTGCCAATAGGGGCGGATCTTATAGCGCAAGAGCCAGCGGAAGCTTCGGGGGATCACGAAGTCGCCGACCCGCTTCCCCAATAGACGTCGGATCCAGAAAGCGGGAGCGGTCCGAAAGGCTCGATAGGGCCTGGCCGCATATGGATAGAGCCATCGCCCGCCCAGGAGGGAGACGACGGGCACCCGCCGCACTCGCGCCGAGAGAAACATGGTCAACCGAAAATCCACCACGACGATGTCTGGCCGCGCCCGATCGAGCAGCTCCAGTTCGGCGCGCACGTGCGCTTCGAGCCATCGCGGGTCGGGCCGCTTCCACAGGGAGCGCAGGATCTGCAATCCCTCGCCGGGGGGGACGTCCGGAAGCTCCGCATACTCGAGCTGCGGATCCTCAAGCGCCGGATCTCGAAGCAATCGAGGCGCGCCCGCGAGGATGACCTGATGGCCTCGCCGCCCGAGTTCCCGCGCCACCATCACCGAGCGCCCGGCATGCGCCAGAACCGTGGAGACCGGCGTGAAGAGAATTCGCCCCCTCATGACCCAGCTGCAGCCCTCTCAGCGCGCCTCCGAACCACGAGCACGAGACCGGCGCATGATCCCACGCGCATGTTGGCGATCATCGGAGCGTCCGGCCGGCAGCAGAGATGAGACCGAGGATGGTCGAAGAGACCGAGCCCGGGACGCTCTCTCAAGGGGCTTCAGTACTCGAAGACCAGAACGCCCGCATTGAACCCCGCACCGAAAGTCACCATCAGGATCTTATCCCCACGCTTCACACGACCGTTTCGCACGCTCTCGTCGAGCGAGATCGGCAGCTCGGCTGAGATCGTATTCCCGTACCGCTCATAATCCTGAATGATGCGCTCGCGCGGGATTCCCGAGGCTCGCGCAGCCTCCTCAAACAGCGGCTTGCTCGGCTGATGGATGAACGCCACAGTGATCTCCTCGCGGGAGATCCCGGCCACATGTAACGCCCCCTCGATGCAGGCCCCCAGATGGTTGCGTAAGACGTCGAACATGATCTCCCGCCGCCCCATATAAAAGCTCCCCCGATATTCAGGGGGGATGCGGGGCGAATGCAGGGAGGTCTCATGCGGCATGGTGATCACATCATAGTATTCGCCTTTGGTCCAGAGCCCGCCGGAGAAGAACCGCCCGCGATCCGTCGCCTCCAGGAGGACACCGCCCGCCCCATCGCCGAAGATGGCCCGATGCATCGGATTGCGAAAGGGATTCCCGCGCGAGACGATCGTCCCGGCCAGGACGAGAATGCGCCGTTCCCCGGTCGCGATGCACCGCAGGGCGTAGTCCATCCCGGCCACCCATCCCACGCAGGACATGCCGATGTCCACGGCTGGGCAGTACGCCCCGAGCTTGTATTGCACGACGCTGGCCGTCGAGGGTTCATGATAATCCCCCGGCGTCGCGCTGACGATGATGCGATCCACGTCCTCAGGCGAGAGGCGCGCCGTCTCGAGAATCCGCCTCGCCGCTTTGACGATGATATCTGAGCACGCCTCCCCCTCACTCACCGCCCGACGCTCGACAGCTCCCAGGAGTCGCCGAATCTGCCCGTCGGATTCTTCGAGCCCGAGAATCTCCGAGTTCGTGATCACGCGCTCTGGCAGGTACGATCCCGTCGCCGCAATCCGCGCTGGAATACCCGCATAGTTGTAGATCATCGTCGCTCCTCCTGAGAGGAAAATCTCACCGTCCAGGTCTCAGCCGATGCGGGGAAACTCACCCCCATGTATCGCCCACGATGAAGGATCCCGCGGGAAGTCGCGCCGTGCGCGCGCCGCCCGCCACGCCACATCCGTAGACTCACAGGCCTCGCTCCTCATATCGGCTCGCGGCCTCAAGGTTCGCACGACGCCGAACGCTCGCGAAACCGAACGCCGGCGAGTAGCAAAGACTATAGGCAAGACCGCGAGTTGTCAAGCGGAAAATTCCCCCCTCACGGCCGGAGAGATTGACGCAGCGTCGGGCGCGGATTCTTGACGGCGCGCGCGCCACTCGCCCTATAATTCCCCGGTGGAGGCAACATCGCGCGCGAGGATGACGTCTAAGGCGGTGGGAAGCGCAGGAAGGTAAGGCGAGGGAGGAAAAGGGACATGGCGGCGCCAACGCGAGTCCTCCTCAACCCGGAACGGCGACACCCACAGGTCGAAGAGTTCGAACGGAAACTCTTGGAGCGCATCGTCGGTCAGGATCGGGCCGTGCGGCGCCTGGCCCATCTCTACCAGGTCTACCTGGCCGGGCTCTGTCCCCCGGGACGTCCCATTGGATCGCTGCTCTTTCTGGGACCGACGGGATCGGGCAAGACGCGCATCGTCGAGGCATGTGCGGAGATCCTCTTCGGCGATCCCACCGCCCTGGTGAAAATTGATTGCGCCGAATTCCAGCACAGCCATGAGATCGCCAAACTGATCGGCTCGCCGCCCGGATACCTCGGACACCGGGAGACCCCGCCGTTGCTGACTCAGGAGAACCTCGATCGCTACCACACGGAGACGCTGAAGCTGACTCTCGTCCTGTTCGACGAGATCGAGAAGGCCTCCGATGCCCTCTGGCAACTCCTTCTGGGCATCCTGGATCGCGCCACGCTCACGCTCGGCGATAACCGCAAGGTGGATTTCTCCCGGTGCATCATCATCATGACCTCGAACCTGGGCGCCAAGGAGATGGCCGAACTGATCTCCGGAGGGATCGGCTTCACCCCGAAACAAGGGCAGCAGGATTCGGTCGTGGACCAGAAGATTTACCGCACCGCCCTGGAAGCAGCCCGGCGTCGCTTCTCCCCCGAATTCATGAACCGCATTGACAAGGTCGTCGTCTTCCGCTCCCTCAAGGAAGAGCACTTGCGACAGATCCTGGAGATCGAGCTGAAGCTCATCCAACAACGAATCATGAAGTCATCGGCGCCCAAATTCATCTTCACCTGCACGGATGCCGCCAAGGAGCTGCTCTTGCGAGAGGGGACCGACTACAAGTATGGCGCGCGCCATCTGCGGCGCGCTCTGGAACGTTTCCTGGTCTTCCCGCTCTCCAATCTCGTCGCGACGCGGCAGATCGAGACTGGGGATGTCGTGATCGTGGACGTGGATCCGAAGGATCCGACACGGCTCGTCTTCGCCAAGGAGGTTGGCGGAGCGCTCGTCGGTCACACCCGACCGGACACGGAGGTTCCCGAGGCGCTCCCTGCGCGGGAGCGGGCGCGCGTCGCCTCATCGCTGGGCGCGCCGCATCCGTCCTGAAGTCGGCGCCGACTCACCGCCCCAGAAGCTCCTCCTCCTTCTTCCTCGCCAGCTCGTTGATCCGCTCGATCGCGGCATCGGTCAGCTTCTGCACCTCCTCCAGGGCGCGTCGCTCATCGTCCTCGGAGATGAGCTTGTCCTTGCACATCTTCTTCAAGCGCTCGTTGGCATCGCGCCGGATGTTGCGCACCGCCGTGCGATGATCCTCGGCGATCTCCCCCACGACTTTCGCCAATTGCCGTCGCCGCTCCTCCGTCAGCGGCGGAATGGGGATCCGAATGATGCGCCCGTCATTGGACGGGGTCAAACCGAGATCGGACGCCAGGATCGCCCGCTCGATCGTGGGCAGCAATGAGGGGTCGTAGGGTTGAACAGTGAGCAGCGTCGGCTCCGGCGCGTGCACTTGAGCCACCTGAGTGAGCGGCATCGGCGTGCCGTAGTACTCGACGATGATCTGATCGAGGAGACTCGTTGACGCCCGGCCCGTGCGCACCGACGCCAGCTTCCGACGACAATCCTCGATCGCCGCCTCCATGCGGGTCTTGGCATTCGTCAAGACATCCTTGATCATATCCCCCTCCCCCGCTATCGCCCGCGCTCCTCGGATCTCGGGCCGACGGCGACGCTCTCCGGGACGACGCGCGAGCCCACCTTCTCGCCGAGGACGACGCGCCGGATATTTCCCGGCACCGTGAGATTGAAGACGATGATCGGCATCGCGTTATCCATGCACAGGGTGATGGCCGAGGCATCCATGATCTTCAGCCCCCGCTCGAGCACATTGAAATAGGTCAGCTCATCCAGCTTCACGGCATCTTTATAGATGGCCGGATCGGCCGTGTAGATGCCATCCACCTTCGTCGCCTTCAGGATGACGTCGGCCTTGATCTCCAGCGCGCGCAGCGCCGCCGCGCTATCAGTGGAGAAGTAGGGGTTGCCCGTCCCAGCGGCGAAGATCACCACACGCCCCTTCTCCAGATGGCGAATCGCCCGCCGGAGGATGAAGGGCTCGGCCACGGCGCGAATCTCGATGGCCGTCTGCACGCGCGTGGGCACCCCGAGCTTCTCCAGCGCATCCTGCAGAGCCAGCGCGTTGATGACCGTCGCCAACATCCCCATGTGATCGGCCGAGGTGCGATCCATGCCCTGTGCGCTCGCCTCGATCCCTCGAATGATATTCCCTCCGCCGATGACGATGGCGATCTGGACGCCCAGCCGATAGACCTCCTGGATCTCCTCCGCGATGGCGCGGAAGACCTGAGGGTCAATCCCACAGCTCTGCTCGCCCATGAGGACTTCCCCGCTCAACTTCAGCAGGATTCGCTTGTACACCGGCGTCGGCATAGTCACGCCTCCTCATATAAAAAAGCCCCTCGCGAAGGAGGGGCCGAACCGCTCAACCGCCCCCGGCCGAGAGCGTTGAATCCTCCCCCAGCTTGTATCGCGTGAACCTCCGAATACGAATGTTCTCCCCGAACTTCGCGATCAGCTCCGCGAGCAATTGATAGATCGTCTTGGTCGGGTCCTTGATGAAGGGCTGCTCCAGCAGCACCGTCTCGGCGTAGAACTTCGCCAGACGCCCTTCGATGATGCGCTCCAGCACGGCCTCCGGCTTCCCCGCCATCTTCGGATCGGCCAGAGCCTGCTCGCGGGCGATCTCCCGCTCCTTGGCGAGCACGTCTTCGGGCACGTCCTCTTTGCGGATGTAGCGGGGCTCGGCCGCGCAAATGTGCATGGCCAAGTCCTTCACGAATTGCTGAAACTCGGGATTGCGCGCCACGAAGTCCGTCTCGCAGTTCACCTCCACCAGGACGCCGATCTTGCTCCCATGATGCACATAGGAGCCGATGATCCCCTCGGTGGTCACCCGCCCCTCTTTTCGCTTCGCGGCCGCCAGGCCGCGCTTGCGGAGGATCTCAATGGCTTTCTCCTCATCCCCCCCCGCTTCGATCAACGCCGCCCGGCATTCCATGATCCCCACGCCGGTCTTGTCACGAAGAGCTTTCACCGCTTGTGCCGAGATCTCAGCCATGGTCCCTCACTCCCGCTCGGGAATCTCCTCCTCAAATTCCAGGAATCGCTCCACCTCGCTCACCGCTGGCGTCTCCGCCTGGGATGAGACGGCGGCCTCAGCCGGAGCCGCTTCCGCGACCTCCGGTGCCATCTCCTTCATCATCTGCCGTCCCTCGATGATCGCATCCGCGATCTTGGAGACGAACAGCCGCACGGCGCGGAGCGCATCATCATTGCCCGGGATGGGATAATCAATCCCTTCGGGATCGCAGTTCGTGTCCACGACGGCCACAATGGGGATTCCCAATCGCTTGGCCTCCCGCACGGCCAGCTCCTCCTTCTCCGTATCAATGACGAAGAGGACATCGGGCAATCGCGTCATCTGGCGAATCCCCGCGAAGTTCTTCTCCAAGGCGGCGCGCTTGCGCTCCAGCCGAATGGCCTCCTTCTTCGGGAGCTGCTCCAGCCGCCCGTCGGCTTTCATCTGCTCCAGCTCCTGGAGCTTCTGAATGGATTTCCGAATTGTCTGGAAATTCGTCAGCAATCCGCCCAACCATCGGTGATTGACATAGAACTGACCGCAGCGGGTGGCCTCCTCGGCGATGGCCTCCTGCGCCTGTCGCTTCGTTCCCACAAAGAGGAAGGTCTTGCCTTTCGCGGCCATCTCGGTGACGAACTTCACGGCCTCCCGGAAATACCGCTGCGTCTTCTGCAGGTCAATGATGTGAATGCCGTTGCGCTCCCCGAAGATGAATTCCCGCATCTTCGGGTTCCAGCGGTGCGTCTGATGGCCGAAGTGGACGCCCGCTTCCAGCAGTTCTTTCATCGTGATGGTCACCACCGTCGCTCTCCCCTCCTCAGAAGTAGTCTCAGAGCTCGGCCGCCCTCATCCCGCCTCCAACGGGCCGCCCCCTGCTCGGACGACCATGCGGAGTGCTCCAGGGAATCGCGTTCAGAGACCTCGCCCACCAAAGCGATAGCTCGCGAGAGCCCACGTGAGGGTCTCCCCGGAAGATCAGCGCTTGGAATATTGGAATCGCTTTCGGGCTCCTTTCTGCCCATACTTCTTGCGTTCCTTGATGCGCGCGTCTCGAGTGAGCAGGCCCGCCTCCTTCAAGCGGGGGCGCAGATCGGAATTGAATTCGAGCAGAGCGCGCGCGATCCCATGTCGGATCGCCTCGGCCTGTCCGGTGATTCCCCCTCCGCGCACGTTCACGCGGATATCGAATTTGCCCCAGGTATCCGTCAACAGAAGCGGCTGCCGAATGGTCGCGCGATGCCGCTCCAGCGGGAAATACTCCTCCAGCGCGCGCCCATTGACGGTGATCTGCCCCGACCCCGGCCGCAAGATGACGCGCGCCGTCGAGGTCTTGCGTCGCCCCGTCCCCCAATACTGAATGATCTCCGCCATGGCGACTCCTAGAACGTCAAGGGTTCCGGTCGCTGCGCCTCATGCGGATGCTCGGGCCCCGCATAGACGCGCAGCTTCTTCGCCATCTTCTTCCCCAGCTTCGTCTTGGGCAACATCCCCAGGATCGCCCATTCGACGATCCGCTCCGGATGCTCGGCCAGCATCCGCTTGGCCGGAATCTCCTTCAATCCCCCGGGATACCCCGTGTGGTACCGGTAGACCTTCTGCTCCCACTTCCGCCCGGTGAAGCGCACCTGAGCCGCATTGATGACGATCACATGATCGCCCAGGTCCAGGAAGGGCGTGTACTCCGGCTTATGCTTGCCCATGAGAATCCGCGCCACGCGCGAGGCCAACCGACCCACGGTCATGCCCGCCGCGTCCACGATATACCACTTCCGCTGCCGTTCCACATCCTTCCCACTCGGAACGTAAGTCTTCATGCTCTCCCTCGACCTCCCGACTTCAAGGCGAACGCTAAAGATAGCGAAATTCGAGCCAAGGTGTCAAGCAGACGAGCCCGCCCCCTTTTGACGGAGGGAGTCCTGATCCGACGCGCCTCATGATCCCGCGAAGGCGGCCAGCGTCGCGCACAGCTCATTCAGCGCCGCGAGAGCGTGCGCCGCCTCACCCGTATGGTGATTGACCATGACGCTGAAGACGAGCCGTTCGCCGCGCACCGTCGTCACGTACCCGGAGAGCGTGTATGTGTACGCGAGCGTGCCCGTCTTCGCCCGCACATTCCCCTCGGCCGGAGTCCCCCGCATGCGCCGCTCCAGCGTCCCGTCCGTCCCCGCGATCGGAAGCGATTCGCGAAAGATCGCCCCGTACTCATGCCGGTCCATGAAGCGCAACAGATCCACCGTCGTCGCCGGCGCGATGAGATTCAGGCGCGAGAGGCCCGATCCATCGCGGATCCGCACGCCCGACGTCCGCGCGCCGATCTCAGCCAGGAACTCCCAGATGACCTCGAGCCCCTTCTCATCCGATCCTTCTCCCTTCAGCTCGGCTCCGAGGACGCGCAGCAGCAGCTCGGCGTGGAGATTCTGACTGATCTTGTTCAGCACGCGGATCTCCTCCCGCAGTGGTGGAGACTCGACATAAGCCAGCTCGACCATCCGACTGAGATCGAGCGGGCGGGCGCGTCGTTCCTTCCAATCCACCGCCACGGCACGACCATGGACGCGAATGCCGCGCCGCAGCAGCGCTTCCCGAAAGAGGGCGGCCGCATACAGCGCGGGATGGTGAACGGCGATCGCGGCGCGATACCCGAGGCTCTCCTGCGGCATCGTTCCACGAATCTCCAGCACGTTATCCTGAAGCCCGCGCTCGATCGCGATCTGCTGCGCTGTTCCGACCGCCGTCGTCACGGCGCGGTTCACGATCGTCAAATAGGACGATGGCGGCGAGAGGATCACTCGCACGGGCTCCCCCTCGCGCTCGCCCGGCCGCACGATCAGGTCCACGAAGTTATCGTCCACCGAGAGGGCGCTCACCTCCGCGCCGTAGTACCACTGCAGATCATCCCATTCCCACCCGACCCCCAAGCGCGGTCCCACGAAGTAACTCTCGTCGCCCACGATGTCGCCGAAGATCTCGCGCACCCCCGCGCGCACCAGCTGATCGGCCAGGCTGTAGAACGGCGTCAGGTATCCGCCGGTCAGGGTTCGCGTGCTGAGGTTCGGATCGCCGCGCCCGTAGAGGATCACATCGCCCTCCAGATGCCCTCGCTCATCTGGCGGAGCCTGCGCGTAGACCGAGGTGCGAAATCGAAAGTCCGGCCCCAAACGCACTAAAGCCGCAGCCGTCGTGTAGAGCTTCACATTCGAGGCCGGTGTGAAGAGCTGATGCGCATCGTGCTGCACAAGCACTCGCCCGCGATCCAACGACTCGACGAGGATCCCCCAGCGCGTGGTCGCGAACTCGGGCCGCTGAAGGATCTCCTCGATGCGCCGCTGAAGCTGCTTCACCGTCCGAAGCGGCGGCTGCGCCGACATGGCTGCCATCTGACCACTCACCCCGATGAGCAGCAACGCGCCGATGAGGACTCGTCTCTCTCGGTTCGCCAATATGCGCATCTCCCTCCTCCTCCGAAGCGATCCCGTTCTCTTTGGGAACCACCCGCATGGCGATCGAGCAGCTTATTGTCGCGCGATCCCCGCGCATTGATCAAGCACCCGCGCATGCCCTATACTGAAGGGCGTGAGCGGGGCGAGGCCGAGCGATCTCGAACGGAAGGAAGAACGCCTTCGCACATTGTTCCGGTCTCTGGGATCGGCGATCGTCGCCTATTCCGGTGGGGTGGACAGCGCCTATGTCGCCTTCATCGCGGCGCGCGTTCTCGGCGAGCGGATGCTCGCAGTGACGGCCGACAGCCCCAGTCTGGCTGCGCGCCATCGCGAGGAGGCCATCGCCTTCGCCCACCGTTTCGCGATCCCGCATCTGCTGATTCGGACCGAGGAGTTCGACGATCCCAACTACCGTCGGAATCCCCCCAATCGCTGCTACTACTGCAAGCGCGAGCTGTATGAGAAGTTGACCCAACTGGCCCGCGAGCGCGGCTTTCGCGCCGTGTGCGATGGGGCGAATCTCGATGATCTCGGCGATTTTCGGCCCGGGCGCCAAGCGGCGCGCGAATTCGGGGTGATCAGTCCGCTCATCGAGTGCGGGATCACGAAAGCCGACGTGCGCGAGCTGTCGCGCCGTCATGGCCTGCCCACGTGGGACAAACCCGCTTCGGCCTGTCTGGCCTCGCGCATCCCTTACGGGATGGCGGTCACCTGGGAGAAGCTGCGAACGATCGAGCGCGGGGAAGACGTCTTGCGGGATCTCGGCTTCCGCATCTTCCGCGTTCGCCATCATGGCGCACTCGTCCGCTTGGAGCTGGGCGCGGAGGAACTGCGGCGCGCTCTGGAGCCCGGAATGATCGAACGTCTGGTGCGAGCCTTCAAGGCGCTCGGCTTCACGTTCGTGACGCTCGACCTGGAAGGATACCGCCAAGGAGCGCTCAATGCACTGCTTCCGACGGCGCACGAAGCGGAATGAGATGGACAACGGCGCCCGCGTCAGGTACACTTCTGGCGTGACACACTAGACGGTCGCGGGAAGGAAAGAAGACGTGTGGGGATTTGTGACGACGTTTGCGATCTTCCTCTTCGTCATCGGCGTTCTGGTCTTCGTTCATGAGCTGGGCCATTTCGCGGCGGCCAAGCTCTTTCGGATCCGCGTCGAAGTCTTCAGTCTCGGCTTCGGTCCGCGTCTTCTCGGCCTTCGACGGGGGGAGACGGATTATCGCATCTCGGCCATTCCCCTGGGCGGCTACGTGAAGATGCTCGGGGAGAATCCCGAAGATGTTCGGTTCGGTCCGCTGCCGCCGGAGGCGTTCCTGGCGCGCCCGAAGTGGCAGCGCTTCGTGGTGGCGTTGGCTGGCCCGGCGATGAATCTGCTGCTGGCCGTCCTGCTCCCGGCCGCCGTCTTCATGGTCAGCTATCCAGGACCGGCCTATCGGATCGAGCGGGCACAGATCGGCGCGATCGTGCCCGGCTCTCCGGCCGAACGCGCGGGCCTGCGCCCAGGAGATGTGATCGTCGAGTTCGACGGACGCCGGAATCCGACCTGGGGTGAGGTCGAGGACCTCACCACGGTGAAGCCTAATCAAACGGTTGTCGTCATCGTCGAGCGTCAGGGAGAGCGCCTTCGCGTCCCCCTCACGCTGGACGCCATGCGCGGCCGATTCGACGTCATCGGAGAATCCGGGATACTCCCGCCCCCGGTCACCGACGGCGTCGTCATCGCCGACGTCGAGCCGGGATCACCGGCGGAGGCGGCGGGTCTGCGCCCTGGAGACAAGATCATTCGCATTGATGACGTGGAGATCACCGCTTTCCCCGTGCTGGTGGCCGTGGTCGGTCGCAGTGCCGGGAAGGCGTTGACCCTCACCTACGTGCGCGAGGGTCAGACGCACCAGGTGACGGTCGTTCCCTTCAACGATCGTGGGCGAGGACGCATCGGGATCGCGCCGGAGCCCGAAGCTCCGCTGAGAGGCGTCGTCCGCATGGGCCTGGGCCCCGCGCTGCGCGAGTCCGTTCGACAAAATCTCTTCTACGGACGTTTGACCTTGGAGGCGCTGGTTGAAGTCTTTCGCGGACAGCGGACCGTCCGCGAGACGTTCGCCGGACCTGTGCGTATCGCCGATCTCTCGGGGAAAGCGGCCGAGCGCGGATGGCGAGAGCTGCTCATCGTCATGAGCCTCATCAGCCTCAGCCTCGGCATCTTCAACCTCTTCCCCATTCCCGTGCTCGACGGTGGGCTCATCCTGATGCTCGGCGTGGAGTGGCTCATGGGCCTGGCTGGGAAGGAGCTGACGATGTCCTTGCGGGAGAAGATTCAGACGGTGGGATTGGCGCTCATCCTGCTGCTGATGGGATACGTCATCTACAGCGACATCGCCATCACGCTCAGCGAGCGCGCGCGTCCGGAGGGTCCACCTCCGGCGCATGCCCCGCACTGAACCCTCCGCGACGAGACGCGCTCATCGGCGACGAGTCTCGCTGCGCCGTACCTCTTCAACCTCGCGATCGCGGATGGGTGTTCGCGCCTCCTCGACCGCCTTCCGTCGCAGCAATCGCAGTGATCGGTCGCTCGCCTTCTTCAACTCGCGTTTGCCATCCTCGAATTCGACTTCGACCATCTGCGTATTTCCGGCGCCGATGACGCGGACGACCGTCCCGTATCGAATGCTTGAGGCCAGAGCATACATGACCTCGTCGCCGACTTGAAATTCCAGACGCGGTTTCGACGGCATATCTCCTCTCATTCGATGACCGCGAGCAGCTCGCCCGCTCCGACGGTCTGCCCCTCCCGGACGCGAATCTCGGCCAGACGCCCCGACTTCGGGGCTTTGACCTCATTCTGCATCTTCATCGCTTCCAGGACGAGGATGCCCTGCCCGGCGTGCACTGTGCTCCCCACCTCCGCCAACAGGCGCACGACTTTCCCCGGCATGCGCGCCGTGAGCGAGATGCGCCCCTCCGATCCCGAATCGCCTGTTCGCCGCCGATGTCGCCGATCCGCCACCCGCACATGCCAGACGCGATCGCGCACGGTCGCCTTCACCGTCCCCGCCTGCGCATTCCCCTCCACGTGCACCTCGATCACGCGCGGTCCGACGAGGAACGTGTAGATGCCCGGCTCCGGGCGAAAGACTTTCACCTCATACGATCGCCCATCCACACGCGCACGCAGGCGACCCTCGCGCCGCTCGATCTCAACCAGATGCTTCCCCGCCTCGGATTCGATCTCCACCTTCATAGCCGTGATGAGAGCCGCCACAGCCGTCCCTGCCACTTCCAGAGACTCGACGGGGTGGTCGCGGCGACGTCGTGCGATTCCGATTCGGCCGCGACCGCGAGCGCCGCGGCGATCAGCGCCGCATCAGGGACGAGATGATCATCGTCCGCGCCGGGCATCGCCCCCGACGCCGCGCGAGCTGCGAGGAACCGCGAGAGATACTCCGTATCCACCCTCCCCGCGAGGAAATCCGGATCGCGAAAGATCTCGCGATAGAGCGGGATCGTCGTGCGAATCCCCGCGATGGTCGTCTCCTCCAAAGCCCATCGCATGCGCTCGATCGCCTGCTCCCGCGTGCTCCCCCAGGCGATGAGTTTCAGCAGCAGCGGGTCATAATGAATCGGGACGTCCCATCCGGCATACACGCCATTATCCACGCGAATACCCGGTCCAGAGGGCAGGCGCAGCAGCTCGATCCGCCCCGCCGAAGGGAAGAAATCGTTCTCCGGATCCTCAGCATAGATGCGACATTCGATGGCCGACCCTCGCAAGACGATCTCCTCCTGCCGCAGCCGGAGAGGTTCGCCCGCCGCCAGACGAATCTGCTCGCGCACGAGGTCTACGCCGGTGACCATCTCCGTCACCGGATGCTCGACCTGAATGCGCGCGTTCACCTCGAGGAAGTAGAAGCGGCGATCCTCATCCACGAGGAATTCCACCGTCCCGGCATTCGTATATCCGGCCGCCTGAGCGAGACGGACGGCCGCCTCCCCCATGCGCCGCCGCAGATCGGGATCATTCAGACTCGCCGGGGCTTCTTCGATCACCTTCTGATGACGCCGTTGGATGGAGCACTCGCGCTCCCCGAGATAGACGACCCGCCCATACCGATCGGCCAGAATCTGCATCTCGATGTGTCGCGGGCGCTCGATCGCCTTCTCGATGTACACCGACGGGTCGTTGAAGGCGGCCTGCGCTTCCGCTTGCGCCATCGCCAGCGCACTCGGCAGCTCCTCGGGATGGCGCACCAGGCGCATGCCTTTGCCCCCTCCCCCCGCCGCTGCTTTCAACATCACGGGATACCCCAGGCGCTCGGCGATCGCGTGCGCATGGGCGAGGTCGTGAACCGGCTCCTCCGTTCCCGGCACAATGGGCACCTGAGCCGAACGCGCCAACGCGCGCGCTTCGGTCTTCTGCCCGACGCGTTCCATCGCGCGCCAGTTCGGCCCGATGAAGACCAACCCCGCGTCCTCCACCGCGCGCGCAAACTCCGCATTCTCGGCCAGGAATCCATATCCGGGATGAATGGCTTCGGCTCCCGCTCGCAACGCGGCTTCAATGATGCGATCCCCGCGCAAGTAACTCTCCACCGAGGGAGCCGGGCCGATGAGATACGCCTCATCCGCCAACCGAACATGCAGCGATTGCTCATCAGCCTCCGAATAGACGACGACGGGAGAGATGCCCAGTTCGCGACAAGCGCGAATCACGCGAACGGCGATCTCCCCCCGATTGGCGATGAGAATCTTCCGAAACATCACCGCGCGCTACGCTCCTCCCCGTCCTTGACCGCATGCAAGAGGACGTCATCGCGCAGCACGATGTCATCCTCCGTCCCGAGCACCCCATCCGGCCCCTTCGAGATGAGCTGGTATCGCTGGAAAGGCATCGGCGCGGTCGTCGCCGCCACGTCTCCCGAGATGGCATTGTAGACGAATTCGCGCCCCCAGGCATCCACGGCCGGCTTCAGACTCGGATCCATCTCCTGCAAGTCAATGAGCCGACGCGGATACAGGCCATACTGACGCTTGTACGCCTCGATGGCCCAGGCCAAGCGGTAGAGATTCGCTCGCGTGGCAGCCTCCCGCCGAAGGCGACCGTTCTCGATCATTCGGGGGATGCGCGTGACGAAAACCCCCACATGCACCCCGAGCACGAGCATCGCTGTGATCATGCTCACCCGCGCCAGGCGCGCTCCTCCATATCGGTGGGGGTCACGTCGCGCCTGGCGCCATCCCCGATAGGCGAGGACCATCACCAACAGCGCCACCGGCACGAAAACCCGCGCCAGATACACGAGCATCGAGCCGACCGCTTCCGTCCACACAAAGGGACTCACGTAAACCTCATGCGCGAGGATGATGCTCTCGATCACGAGCGCCAGCCCGATCATCCCCATGGCCGCCAGCGGCTGCCCCATGCGCGGCACGTGAAATTCGGACCCCAATGGCTGGAGGGTGACCCATCGCGCCCCGCACTGACACGCGATCGCCTCCTGAGCGACCATCTGTCCGCAACTCGGACAGGCCTTCTCGTGCCCCTCACCCCGCCTCATAGCTCCGCCTCCCTCTCCACGCGCGTTCCTCCGGCAAGAGCCGAATGGGCCGAGGAAAATGCCCGCGGCGGCACGCGAACTTCCGCCGAAGGTGAAGCCTCCGCCTCAAGGGCTCGCGTCGTCTTCCACGTGTAGTAGATGCGCTGCGCTACCGTCCAGTGCGAGAGGATCGCGATGAGCCACAGCACGGCCGGCAGTTTATGGAGGAAATAGTTCCCCTCGGCTCCTGGCACCTCCGTCAATGCCCCGATGATCAATAACCCCAAACGCTCCGGACGTTCCAGGAATCCCACCCGACACTGCGGGATCAGACATTCCGCCCGCGCCCGCGTATAGCTCGTCATGAGCGATCCGATCATCGCGATCCCCGTCAGCACGACGTAGAAGAGGCTCTGCCTGGCCGTCGGGCGAGCGAAGTAGACGATCAATCCGAGGAAGATGATGACATCCGAGTACCGATCCAGGACCGAGTCCAAGAAGGCGCCGAATCGCGTCACCTGACGGGTCAAGCGCGCCAACGCGCCATCGAGGATATCACACGCTCCGGCCACGATGAGCACCACACCGGCCGCGATGAAGTGCCCCAGGGCGAAGAGCACGGCCGCGTAAATGGTGACGCCCAACCCCACAATCGTCAGCAGATTGGGGTGCAAACGATACCTCGCCAACCATCCAGCCAAGGCGTCGCGCGCGATCCGACCATATTGTCCGACAATCCCACTGAACATGCGCTCGTCCGACGTGACTAAATCTTAGGCCCCTCCCCCCGACCTGTCAAACCCCTGAAGGGGAAGACCGACCGCTCACGTCTGCTCTGATGGGCGAATCGCTTCCTGCACGATCTTCACGCCCGCACTCGCGCCGAGGCGCGTCGCTCCCGCTTCCAGCAAGCGGCGCGCGGTCTGCGCATCGCGGATGCCCCCGGCCGCCTTCACGCCCATCTCCGGCCCGACCACGCGGCGCATGAGCAACACATCCTCGATCGTCGCCCCGCCCCGACTGAACCCCGTCGACGTCTTCACAAAATCCGCCCCCGCGCGCTTGGCCAACACACACGCTTTCACCTTCTCCTCCTCCGTCAGCAGCGCCGTCTCGATGATCACCTTGCACAAGACGCCGAACTCATGACAGGCTTCGACCACGGCGCGAATATCCCGCTCGACGACCTCATCCTGCCCCGATTTCAAGGCGCCGATGTTGATGACCATGTCAATCTCGCGCGCGCCATCGAAGATCGCGCGCCGCGCCTCATAGACCTTCACGTCCGTGAGCGTCGCCCCCAACGGGAACCCCACGACCGTGCAAGGCTTGACCCGTGAGCCATGAAGCCGTCGGGCGACATCGCGCACCCAATAGGGATTGACGACGACGGCGGCGAAGCCGTAGTTGAGCGCTTCCTCGCAGATCTGAAGGATCTCCTCGCGCGTGGCCTCCGGTCGAAGCAGCGTATGGTCAATGTATCGCGCCAGATCCCGCGCCGCATCGGCCGGCTCCGGCTTCCCCCCCAATCGTGCCACCCCCAGCGCGATGGCCTCGCGCAGGAGATCGGACTGCTGCTGAAAACACTCGCTCGGCCCCGGTCCCTCAATCAGTTCCAGCTCCCGGAGCTTGGCTAAGATCGCCGCGGTGATGTCGGCGACAAGCTGACGATCAATCTCCATCGCCCCCCTCCCCACCCGCATCTTTATATCACACCGGCGAGGGCCGAGACCAGTAAGAGGGAGAAGGCTGCATGCCACACGGAGGCGTCGCTTCTCCACGACCCCCCCGAAGTGGGCGATCGAGCGAATACAAGCGCCGCGAGACTCCACTCTTTCCCGGCGCGACGAGCCCGCGCGCGGACCTCGCGCGGAGGCCGTCATCTCAAAATCTGCGGCTCGCTCCAGGCCACGTTCGGGCGCCCACGCGCACAGGCTTTATGCGGAAGGGAGAAAGGAGCTCGCGTGCGGCTCGTCCCGGGCTACGTTCGGTCATCCGCTTCCCAGGCTTTCTGCGCGGCTCCTTCGGCGAGATATTCGGCGAGCACGATCTCCCACTTCCCCTGAGCCTTGAGGATCAATTCGATCGTCTCGCGCACGGCGCCGCGTCCCCCCTCGCGCTGCGTCACGTAATGGGCCACGCGCTTGACATCATCCACAGCATTAGCGACGGCCACCGCCAACCCCGCGCGCCTCATGGGCGGAAGGTCCGGAAGGTCATCCCCGATATATGCGACCTCCTCATCGCGCGCCCCTTCCTCGCGGAGAATCCGCTCATACGCCTCGAGCTTCCGCTCGACCCCTTGATAGAGATGGTGCACGGAGACCTCGGCGACGCGCCGCTCCAACGTGCGCGAATGTCGAATCGTGATGACGCCCGTGCGAAGTCCAGCGCGAGCGGCGAGCTTCAACCCCTGACCGTCGTGCGCATCGAAGAGCTTGACGTCCTCACCCTCCGGCAACAGGACGATACGACCATCTGTCAGCACACCGTCGCAATCCATGAGCACCACCCGGATGGCTTGAGCGCGACGCCTCACCTCCTCATCCATGACGACCTCCTCGCCTCATCCATCTCCGCTCATCGCTGGAGGAAGACCGGAATATCGTCCAAAATCCAGCGCTCGCCCATTCGCCGCAGCATGTAGATGGCCCGCGATGACGCCTGCGTCCCGCCGATGGTCGTCGCCGTGATGCGAGCATCCACGAGGACGCGATTTCGATCAATGGCCTCCGCGCGCAGGATCTCCGTCTTCCAGTCCTTGAGGAACGACGCCCCGGTGATGAAGCGCTTCAGATTCTGCGGCGTGACGATCTCGCGCACGGCAGCCGGCCGCCCGCTGCTGAGAACCCCATCCAGTTGGCGAATGAATTCTTGAACCGAGTGCTCGACGGCCGGAAGCTTTTGGGCCGCGCTCTCGGCGCGAATGAGCGCATCGCGGGCCATGAGCAAGGAGATGTCCTCGGCGAAGGCGAAGCTCGCCTGGCGGAAGTGCTCGGCAGCCTGAGCCGGTTGCCCGCGCGTGAGCGCGACCTCCCCCAGGGCCATCTGCGCCCATGCATAGACGGCCAAGGTCAGCGGCTCCTGATCAAGCGCTTTTCGGGCATACGCCTCGGCCTCCTCGGTCTTCCCCAAGAGCGCGAGCGCGCGCGCGAGCGCGGCCTGCGCCAACGGGCGATTCGGATCCTGCGCGAGCGCCTGACGCAGCGCGGTCTCCGCTTCCGACGCCCGCCCCTGCGCCAGGGCCAACGTCCCCTGACTCACGAGCCGATCCACCGACGGACGCCGCGGCCAGGCGTCATTCGTGTAATCGGCTTGAAGATAAAGCTGATCTGGATCCACCTCCACCGAGATCGGCTCCTCGGCCAATGGGAATCGCGCTCGGCCATACCCCTGGGCCTCAACGCGCACGCGTTGGCGAACGCGCTCGCCGCGCGCCGTCACGGCCTCGACTTCGACCGCGGCCTCCCCACTCCCGAAATTCGCGATCTGGACCGTCCACGCGCCCTCTTCAGCCACCGGCTTCCCCACGGCGAAATCGGGCAACACGACCTCCGCGAACCAGTGATCGAACACCTCTTTCAACGACGCCTCCAGAGCCAGACAGCCGCGCTGAAATTCCTCGAAGGTGAGCCGCTGCCCCGGACGAGCGAACAACTCACGCACCAACGCATGAAAGCGCTCGCTGCCCAGCGTGTGCGCTATCAGCCGCAACACCATCGGCGTCTTGTTGAAGATGCTCGTGTAGTACTGGCGTGTCATCAGGGTCTGTCGCAGCAGGGGCACATCATAAGCGCTCCCTCCAGTCACCAATGTCGCATAGGCGCGGCGGAAGCGCTCGATGGCGCGCTGCCGACCGACAGCCCCAAACCGGTGTTCCATGTAGAGGAAGGCCAGGTAATTCGGCAACCCCTGATCCAGAACGGCATGCCCGACTCCCTGAATCTCCACGCGCGCGCCCATCCACAGCCGCGCCAGCTGGCTCGCCAGGAAGAAGAGCCCATCTTCATCGAGCACCTCGCGGGCGAAGACGCGCTCGTCGAAGATCACCAGGCCCGGAGCCCCGTAGGCGGGGACCTCACTGGAGGCGACCACGCGAATCGGGCGCTGGATCGGAGCGCCGAAGAACGCCGCGTAAAACTCCCGAATCCGCGCGATCTCCGTGCGCATCCGCTGGAGCGTCTCCGGACGCGAGAGCGTGAACCCGCGAGGGAGATAGAACTCCACCCCCTCCGAGTCCTCGCCCACCCGCTCGAAATCGCGCGCGATGAAGACCGGCTGTGAGAGCATCGGCTCCTCGAACGTGGTGACGCGCTTCCCTCCCTCCGTCTTCTCGGCAATCAGGCGTCCCGTGGAGAGACCGAAGAGTTCCACCGGACTCTCGACGCTGAGCGTGAACGGCGCCAGGTCCACGCGATACTCGACCTGAAACGGCGTGTGAATCATGGGAAGCCAGAAGCTCTCCGGCAGGAGCACGCACTCCTCCGGCGTCAGGGCCGCGCGCGGCGTCGCCTCCTCAACATGCACGCCGTAGGTGAGGGCGATCCGAACCGTCCGTCCCGGGCGCACCGGCTCCGCGAGCGCGAGAGAATAGTTGACCAATCCCGTCAGTTCATCCTTGCGCGAGGTGAAGGACTGCGGCGCTCCGTCCACACTGATCTCCGTGACCTCCGCCACCGACCCGATCCGCAACGTGAGCCGATCTACGGTCTGCGTCGAGGGATTGGTGACGACGAGCGTCGCCTGCACGTGCGCTCGCCCCTCGACCGGCGCAAGGTGAACGCTCACCTCATATCGTTCCACCCGCAAGGAGAGATAGGCCGGAGCTGAAGGTTCCTGCGCCAGACGCGCAGCGCTCCCCATGAACCCGAGCACGAGGATGCCGATTCCCAGAGGGCGCTTCATGAGTCACCTCCAGGGATGCACGAAAGGAGCCGAACACCTACGAGCTGTCCTCCCTCTGAGCGCGACGCTCCGCCGCTCTGCTCGCCGTTCATCACGAAGCTACCGTCTCACTCGCCGGTCGTCGCCACTTCGGTCGAACGAACCAGGTGATGGATCTCCTTGAGCACTGCCAGAAGCGACGCCACCCGCTCCAGGGGCAGCGAATTCGGGCCGTCCGAGAGCGCGCGCTCGGGCTGATCATGCACCTCCATGAAGACCCCGTCCACACCGCACGCGACACCCGCGCGCGCCAGAGGCTCGATGAACTCCGATTGTCCAGAACTGCGCCCTCCGGCTCCTCCCGGCAGTTGCACGCTGTGCGTGACGTCCAGGATCACCGGATAGCCGAACGCCCGCATGATCGGCAGCGAGCGCATGTCCACGACGAGATTGTTGTAGCCGAAGGTCGTGCCCCGCTCCGTCACGAGGATGCGCTCGCACCCCACGGAGGTCGCTTTCTCGATCACGTACCGCATGTCCCACGGGGCCAGGAACTGTCCCTTCTTGATGTTGATGGCGCGCCCGCTGCGCGCGGCCGCGACGATCAGGTCCGTCTGCCGCGAGAGAAAGGCCGGGATCTGCAAGATGTCCACGACCTCGCTCGCCGGCCCGACATGCGCCGTCTCATGCACATCGGTGAGGACGGGGACGCCCAGCTCCCGCTTGATCCGCGCCAGAATCCTCAAGCCGGCGTCCAGGCCCGGCCCCCGAAACGAATGGATCGAGGACCGATTCGCCTTGTCATACGAGGCCTTGAAGACATAGGGGAGGCCCAGCCGCCCCACGATGCGCGTCAGCGCTTCGGCCATTCGAAGCGCGTGATCCTCGCTCTCGATGACGCAGGGTCCGGCGATGATCAGTAGCTCTGCCCCCCCGATCACCAGATCGCCGATGCGAAAGCTCTTCTTCGCTTCGCTCATGGGGCCGACGATTAAAACGTGAAGACCTTCTCCGCATCGCTCACCTCTTCCAAGAGGAAGTCGGTGAGCGTACGCGCGCCGTCAATCTCCGGAATCAGGTCCTCCTCTCGAACGCCGTACATGTACATCGAGGACGTGCACGCGAACAATCGCACATCGTCCCCGTGCTCCTTGGAGTCGCGGAGGAAAGAGTGCAGGTCCACGAAATCGGCCTCCCGAAGGCGTCGGAGGATCTCCGCCTCCATCGGGCGAACGATGTCCGAGAGGTTCACTTCATTGATCCGCGCTCGGGTCACTTTCACGACGGCCTCGTCGCGGAAGAAGACGCGCACCGAGGTCTCCAACGAGGCCGTCAGCGCGCGAATGAGCGTGCTCACCTGAAAGAGGTTGTTGAAGCTGCCGTTGGATACGATGATCGCGACTTTCTTCAACGCGCCTCCCTCCGTTTGCGTGAGATCCCGCATCGCGCTTGAGAGGACGAATTGTAAACGAACCACTGGGGCCCGAACAACGGCCCGCTTGACTTCTTCAGCGGCGATCTCTAAGCTCAACGGGGATGAGCGATCCCAGCACACGGCGATGGCTGCTCTCCCCTCGCGCGAGACGCGGGCTTCTCGGCGCGCTGCTCTTGCTTCTGCCTCAGGCCCCCGTCGAGCTCCAACGCGGACGCGCGAGGACGTCTCCGCTGGTCGTCGCCCTCTCGGCCGAAGAGGCGGCGTCAGTGCTTCGCGCCCTGCGAACGAATGTGCCCGAGGAGCTGGCCTCCGCTCTGGATGGGCCGACATTCGCCATCAAGTGGGCCGAGTGGGCGCGGCGCCACGACGCGCGGATTCGCGCGCGCCTTGTGCGCGGCGAGGAAGACTCGCTGGTCAATTTCCTCCTCTTCGGGACCTCGTTCACTCGCCATCCCCGCGTGACGGCGAAAGATGTGGAGGCGCTCGCCCATCGCGCGATGACGGAACAGGAGCTCTTCGAGCGCGTGGGGCAGCTCCTGCGGGGACGCTTGGAGGACCTGCTGAGGGCGCTCGCCGCGCCGGGGAGAAACGAGCGACTCCTCTTCCTTCAGCAGCTCCTTCGACGAGAGGGCTACGATCCGCTCGCGGCGACCGATCGTCCCCGCCTGCGCGCTCACGTGCTGCTGCTATTGGCACGCGCGCTCCAGGAACAACGCGCGCTCGCGCACGCCGCGCAGGAGGCCGAGCGGATGGCGACCCCGGCCGAGGAATTCCTCCTGCGCTCGACCCTCTATCGCACGCGTGGGCTCTCGCTGGATACCTCGCTGTGGCCGAACTTCGCCCTCGAGGAGGCCCTGAGGGCCCTTCATGCGCGAGGCCACCTCCCCGCGCGAAGCGTGCGCACGGTCGCCATCATCGGACCGGGATTGGACTTCACGGACAAACAGGAGGGATTCGACTTCTACCCCCTCCAAACGCTTCAGCCCTTCGCCCTTGTGGATATACTGCGCCGCCTGGAGCTGGCCGATGCCTCGGCGCTACGCATTTATGCGCTCGATCTGAGCGAGCGCGTCATTCAACACCTGCTGCGGGCTCGGCAGCGGGCGCACCGCGGCCTGGGATACACGATTCACCTCGTCCTGGACCCCGATCTCCCCTGGAGACCGGAAGCCCTCTCGTTCTGGGAGCGCTTCGGGACGGCGATCGGAACACCCACGACGCCGGCTCGCGTCCCCCCCGAACTCGCCTCACTCCGGCGGCGCGCCCTTCGCGTTCGTCCCGACGTCGTCCGGAGCGTGATCCCCGTGAACGCCAATATCGTGCTTCAGCGCGTGGAGCTCCCCGCCCATCAGCGGTTCGACCTCGTCATCGCGACGAACGTCTTCGTCTACTATGACACCGTCGAACAGAGCCTGGCGATGAAAAACATCGAGCAGATGCTCCGACCGGGCGGATTCTTGCTCTCGAACAATGCTCTGCCAGAGCTCCCGGTGACGCGCCTGCGATCCATCGGCTATTCGACGACCGTCTACTCAGACCGCCCCAAGGATGGAGATCACATCGTGTGGTACCAGCGACCGGCGGATGACCGGTGAGGGCTCGCCCGCTCTCCAGAGCCATGAACGGAGAAGGGCCTTCGGGTGACAGCGCCCCGAAGGCCCCACGTTCATCAGAAGATGAGCTTCACGGCGAACTGCACGTTCCGGCGGCCATCCTTCTGCGTTCGGATCGTCTCGGTCGAAGAGACGTCCGCCTCGCTGCCGAGCACGAACGCATTCGCGTGATTGAAGGCGTTATACAACTCGGCGCGGAACTGCACGCTGAACCGCTCGGTGATGGTCGTCGTCTTATAGATCCCCACATCGAGGACCCAGGAGCCGGGGCCGCGGAAGAGGTTCCGTCCGGTCATGCTCGCCGGATACGGACCGAACTCCGACGTGCCTGTGATCGGGTGAGCGTAGCTGCTATCGAACCGACCGGCCAAGTTCAGATAGGTGAACGTGCCGGGTGTCGTCGGATCCGCCGGCGGATTGTCAGGTCCAGTCCGCGGGACCGGTCCGGTCGCGAACATGCGCGGGCAGACCTCGAAGAACGCGTTCGTGCAGTCGAACACGGTGAACGGCGTCCCCGTGCTCGCGGAGAAGATCGGAGCGATCGTCCACCCGTGCAGGACGCGCCGCGCCACGCCTTGCAGATTGCGGGCGAACGGAATGTCCCAAATCCCGCTGATCACAAAGCGATGGCGGACGTCGAAATCGGCATTCCCGCGATCCAGCCGGGGATCGAACGGATCGAGCAACCCGAGATTGAAGTTGTTGGCTGATTCGCTGAAGGTCGAGCTGAGATTATCAATCGTGTGCCCCCACGTGTAGTTGGCCACGAAGGTCAGGCCCGATCCACCGACGTTGTTGCCCGTCACGCGCACGTTCAGGGCATTGTGATTGGAGAAGGCGTTGTTGCCGCGCCGATTCAGGAACGTGTACTGCGT
>BEHM01000013.1 GCA_002923315.1 bacterium HR10 | reverse complement strand
GCGGTATCTCGCCAGCCGAGACGACGGAATCTGTGGGCAGCGATACATCCGGTCGGAGGCCGACGATGAGACGGTCAGGGGCATAGCGGGGCTGACTCGGCGGAAGCGAGCTCGAGCGAGTCACCGATGGCATCGGACGCGCAACCGCGCCGCTGAGAATGAGCGCGCAAGTGAGCAGCAGAATGCGCGTTGTGCGAGGCATTCTCCTGCAAGGGGAGCCCGAGGCCCTCGCCTCGGCGGTGAATTTTCGGCACATCCATGCGCAGCGGCCGGACCGAGCACGCTTCATCGCTCGGTGAGCGTAGCACGTGCCGCGGGCGCTGGCAAGAGACCTGTGGGGGCTTGGGCGGAGCTGCTGGACGGAGAGCTGGGCGAGGCGTCCGCTTTCAAGTTTCACCTCAACATTGCCCGTTAACTGAGAAAAGCGGGTCTCCCTGCGATGGGGGCTGCAGCTATCGGCGCTTCTCATTAAGTTTCGCTCTGGGTGAAGCTTAGCTGAACGCTGGGAGCCCTGGCCAAGCGCTCTCGTCCTCCTCTCGCGCAGGAAGTGCGTCTGTTCGGAAATCTCCTTGACATTGCAGTAGGCCGGACCTACAATACGGGCCAATGAGAGAGGCATGGGCAGTCGAAGCGCGCGAGGTGATGTCTTGGAGCGAGCAGCGAGAGCGCGTGTGCAGGTCTGTGAGATGGAGGATCGCGCGGGAGATCGCGCCGTGGGTGAGGGGAGAGGATCGCGGGTGCGTACTTTCTCGGGATCGCGTGGAAGCGTGAGCGGAGGGACGAGCGGATGTATGACGGTCGGCGATGGTCTCAAACACTGGGGCTCCACTTGTGGGTCGGAGGTCTTCTGATTGTCCTGTTGGCGGGGGTGAGGGCCGATTCTGGATCGGCGGGGCTGGTCAGGACGGCTCGCGATCGTGAGGGGACGAAAAGCCTGGAGTCAAACGCTCGCTCTGGATCCTCCCCTGTGATGCTGGCCGGCGATGCTTCCGAGCGGGAGTCGCCCTTGGATCGCGGGATTTTGGGCGAAGTGATCATGGTCGGGGATGGTGTTGTGCGCCTCAACGGTGTTCCCGCCTTTTGGGGGAGCGCGGTCCTGGACGGGAGCGACATTGAGACGACGTCGAGCATGGCCTTCGTGCGCTTGCATGAAGGTCGGGGGGTGATCTTCATCGGGCCGGCGAGCCGGGTGCGGCTCTCTCGCGCGGGCTCGACGCTGCGCCTTCGCGTTCTCTACGGAGAGGCGACGGTGCGCAGTCACGACGATATCGAGGTCGAGGGACCAGAACGTTCTCTTCGACTGAGCCTGACCTCAGATCGTCAGATGCTGCGGGGGGCGCAGGCGAGGGATGCTCTCTACGGGATCTTCGCGCGCGAGGGAGCGATGGTGATCCGTCCTTTGAATGAAGAGGCTCGGTTCGTCCAGGCATTGCGTGCTGTGCCTCCTGAGGTGGCTCGCGCCATCGCCGTGTTGCCGTTCCAGCATGTGGATGAGCGCGCGCGTGTGGGGTATGCGCCCGGTCCGATGCCCGCGCCGGAGACGACCGAGCGGCCCCCGCTTGTGATCCAATGCCGTGCGGAGAAACTCTTTGGTCGGGGGCTGCGCGTGGTCGGACGGGTCGCTGTGGGCACGACTCCGATTGGAGGAGCTCCTGTGATCGTTCGCGTCTTATTTCGGAGTCGGCTGCCTGGCCTGACGGTGTTGAACGTCGTCACGGGCGCTGATGGACCTTTCCTCGGCTATTACCAGGCGGTGTTGGCGGCGACGCCCGCCGATCTCGCCGCCGGAGGCATCGTCGAGGTGGTGACGCAGGTGGGGAGGGAGATTGCGGGGAACCGATGCGGATTTTGAGTGATCCCGTGACGATCGAGCAGTCCCCGAATACGGAGGGAGGAGCGATGATGTGGGTGCTGAGCCTTCTGGTGATGGTGAGTCTCGGAGGGGGCGTTCGGGTGACGCCGTGGTCTCAAGGGGCTCCGGCGGCGTCCCCCGAGCGCGGGACGTCTCAGGAGAAGCGGGAGGTGCCGGAGCGTCCGCTGCCGGATGAGGAAGAGGAGGAGTACATCATCGGGCCGGAAGACCTGCTGGAGATTCGCGTCTTCGAGCAACCGGACTTGAGCGGCGATGTGCGCGTCTCGCTCAAAGGGTATATTCGCATCCTTCCCTTTGCGGAGCCGATCCGGGCGGCCGGATATACGGAGCATCAATTGGCCGACATCATTCGCGAGAAGCTCATGGCGTTGTTCAAAAACCCTCAGGTGGTCGTTCGCGTGAAGGAGTCGCGGAGTCGGTTCGTGGCTGTCATCGGCGCGGTTCGCAAGCCGGATCGGTATGAGATTGTGCGCGGGACGCGCTTGTTGAACCTGCTGGCTGCCGCTGGGGGGGTCACGGAGAACGCGGGGAACACCATTCACATCATTCGCACGGGGAAGCGACCCGCGGCTTCGGCGAGCGAGGCGGTCGGCGAGGTCGAACCGCGCCTTGAGGTCGTGGATCTGCGGCAGTTGCTCAGCGGACAGTGGGACCTGGTCAACACGCTCATCTATCCGGGGGACATCGTGAGCGTGCCCGAGGCGGATCAGATCTTCGTGACGGGGAACGTCGTGAATCCGAACGCCTTTCGGATCCGCGGCGATATGACGCTGACCAAAGCGATCGCGCTCGCCGGCGGCCTGCGTCCGCACTCGCAGAAGAACAAGGTGACGATCTTGCGGCATGTGCCGGGGCGGAGCGAGCGAGTGGAGATCGTCGTGGATCTGGAGAAGGTGGAGCGGGATCAGGTGAAGGACGTGCCGCTGGAGCCGAACGACATCGTCTTCGTCCCGTCCTCCTCGATGCGCAACGTGGGGATGGCGATGTTGAACGCCTTCAGCCTGGGAGCGGCGTCGCAACTGATCTGGCTGTTGCGGTGAGACGACGATCGAGCGCAGGGGAGGGGAGATTATGGCGGAATCTGGAGAGAGACCCTTTCTCCCGCCCACTCCTTCGGAGCGATCCTCGCTGCATGCGCCGGGAGCGCCGTCGGGACACGTGATGAAGTTCTATCCGGCGAGCGCCTTCGAGGAGGGGGGCGAACGCGACATCCACCTGCTCGACTACTGGCGGGTGATCAAGAAGCGGCGGTGGATCGTCCTGAGTGTGATGCTGGTGGTCGTCACCATTGTGACGATCCGCATGTCCCAGTTGCCGGTCGTGTACGAATCCACGGGGCGGATCATCATCAATCCGCAGATGCCGGTGCAGGTGACGCGGGAGAAGGAGACCGGCGCCGATCTCTCCTCCAACGACGCGCAGTATCTGGAGACGCAGCAGAACGTCCTGCGGAGTCGGGAGCTGGCGCGTCGCGTCATTGAGACGCTCGGGCTGGAGAAGCATCCGGAGTTCGCAGACATCACGGCGCGGGTCGCCGATCCGGACCGGCGGCGCGTGTTGCTGATTGATCGCTTCCTGGAGAACCTCAAAGTGGAACTGGTGCGCAACACGCGCGTGGTGGCCGTCACCTATAGCGCGCACGATCCTCAGTTGGCCGCGCGCGCCGTCAACGAACTGTTCACGCAGTACGGCGAGTACATGCTGGAGGCGCGCTCGGATTCGACGCGCAAGGCGACCGAGTGGTTGCAGGAGCAGCTCACCCTCTTGCGCGATCGCGCTGAGAAAGCGCAGGAGGAGCTGGTCCGATATAGCCGGGAGAACGAGATCGTGCAGCTCAGCGAGAACCAGACGATCACGGTCGAGCGACTGGCCGACTTGAACCGGCGGTTGGTGGAGGCCGAGACCGATCGGATTCGCGCTGAGACGCTCTATCGGCTCAGCCGCGAGGGGGAGATTGACGCCTTGCCGCCGGTGCTGGCCGATCCGCAGGTTCAGGCGTTGAACGCCCGATTGGCCGAGCTGCGTCAGGAGCTGGCGCAACTGAACGTGGAGTATCAGCCGACGCATCCGCGTGTCGCTCGCGTGCGGGAGCAGATCGCCGAGGCCGAGCGGCAATTGGCTCTGGCCAAGCGCCGTATTGTGGCCAACATCGAGGCCGAATACCGAGCCGCCCTGCGGCGCGAGAATGATCTGCGCGCGGCCTTGGAGCGGCAGCGCGCCGAGACGCTGCGCCAGAACGAGCGGGCCATCGAGTTGAGCTTGCGCAAGCGCGAAGTCGAGGTGACGACCCAGCTCTACGAGGGTCTGCTCGAGAAGCTCAATGATGTGAAATTGCTCTCGACGCTGACGACCACCAACATCCAAATTCTCGACAAGGCCGAGGTCCCCCTGCGTCCGGCTCGGCCCCGGAAGCTCTTCAACATCAGCCTCAGCGTGATCGTCGGACTTCTGCTCGGCATCGGTCTGGCGCTCTTCGTCGAGTATCTGGACAACACGGTGAAGTCCACCGAGGACGTGGACCGGTTGCTCGGTCTCCCGGTCCTCGGACTCGTGCCGGCATTGGAGAGCTTGGAGCGGAGGCCGTGGTCGGCACTGCCGCGCCTTCCTCGGCGGAAGGACGAGGAGCGCCCCATTTTGATCAGCCAGCGACAACGCTCGAGCTTCGCCGAAGCGTTTCGCACGCTGCGGACTTCGGTCTTGCTCTCCCACGCGGAGCATCCGCCGCGGACGATTCTCTTCACCTCCAGCGGGCCCGGCGAAGGGAAGACGACGACGGTCGTCAACACGGCGATCTCACTCGCGCAGATGGGCGCGCGCGTCTTGCTCATTGATGGGGACCTGCGCAAGCCCGGCTTGCACAAGGTCTTGAACGTGAAGAATCATCCCGGGCTCTCGGCCTATTTGACGCGTCCGCTCGATCTGGAGACCGTCATCGTCCATCAGCCTGCGGAGAACCTCTTCGTGATCCCGGCGGGAGCGATCCCCCCCAATCCCTCCGAGTTGCTCGGATCGGCCAAGATGCGCGAGCTGATGAAACAGGTGAGCGAGCGGTATGATTTCATCCTCCTGGATTCGCCGCCGGTCTCCACTCCTGATACGCTCGTGCTCTCGGCGCTGGTGGATGGCGTGATCCTCATCATTCGCTGTGGGGAGACGCCGCGCGAGCTGGTGCATCGCGCGCATCAGGCGCTCCTGGATGTGAACGCGCGCATCTTTGGCGTCGTCCTCAATCGCGTGGATGTGACGCAGGATGGGTATTCGTACTACTACTATCGCTACTACTACGCCGCCGACCGCGAGGTCGCGGAGTCCGCGGAGAGACCCGAGGGGATCGCCGAGGACCGTTCTTCCTCGGAGGGAGCGTCGTGATTGATCTGCATTGTCATGTGCTGCCGGGCGTGGATGATGGGCCGGAGACGTGGGAGGAGGCCCTCGCGCTCGGGGCTCGACTGGCGGACGAAGGGGTCACGCTCGCCGTGGCCACGCCGCACTTTTTCTGGGCGCGTTCTCCGAATCCCGACCCCATGCTGATCCGCGCGCACCTGGCGCGGTTGAATCAAGCGCTTCAGGGGCGGCTGCGCCTGCTGCCGGGTGCGGAGGTGCGGATCGTCCCCGAGGTGCGAGACTGGGTGAGGCGTCTCGCTCAGTCCTCGGCGAACGGGGATCGCGCGCTCCTTCTGGCCGGCACATCGTCGGTGCTGCTGGAGTTTCCGCCCGAGATCATTCCTCCGGGTGTCGAGCGGCTCTTCTTTGAGCTGTTGACCGCCGGCGTTCGACCGGTCCTGGCGCATCCCGAACGGAATTCGGCGATACGGCGCCGACCCGAACGACTGCGCCACTTCGTGGAACAAGGGTGCTGCGTCCAGGTGGATGCCCCCTCGTTGCTGGGGGATCATGGACAAGAAGCGCGACGAGCAGCGCTTCGGTGGATCGAGGCCGAACTGGTCCATGTGGTCGCTTCCGATGCGCATGGTCTGCGCGCGCGTCCACCCAAGCTGCGGCGCGCGTGGGAGGACGTCGTCCGCGCGTATGGTGAAGCTGTCGCTCGTGCTCTTTTCATCGAGAATCCGAAGGCGATCGTCGAGGGCAGGGATCTCGCGTAGGTCCTGAAGCGAAGGCGCCTTTCGAGAGCGGAAGATCGCGCTCGTGCGCGAGCTCATGTGAGCGCAGGCATGGCGAGAGCGGGGGTTCAAGAGGTCGCGTTCCGCATTCGCCGGTGGTGGGTGCGGCTGAGTCTGGGCATTGGCGCAGCGCTCGGCGGGCTGCTGCTCCTTTGGGGATATCCCCACGTGCGCGCGGTGCTTGTGCGCTCGAGCAGTCTGCGCGCCGAGGACGCGGAGGCGACACTTGCTCGAATACCACTTCTCCCTTCCTCCATGCGTGCTGATTTGGGCGTGCGCTATCTCTATGATCCCGCGGTCTTCGATCCATCGCGCGCCCTGGAGCATCTGCAGCGCGCCGTGCGCGAGAGCCCTTTTGACTATCGGAACTGGATGCACCTCGGTCAAGGATATGAAGCCGCGGGCGATCGCGCGCGCGCGGAAGCGGCCTATCGTCAGGCCATCGCCAGCGCGCCCGGGTATTTCCTCCCGCACTGGCTCTACGCGAATTTTCTCCTGAAGCACGGGGAGCACGAGCGGGCGCTCGAGGCCTTCGCTCGTGCGGCTCGCATCCATCCGGAGGCCGTCGCCAATATCGCCGCGCTGCTCCAGCATGAGGAGCGCATCGCGCAGCTCGCCCGTCTGGTGCCCGAGGCGGATGTTCGGGCGCGCCTGTGCGCCTTCTTGCTCTCGCGGGGATCGCTCTCGGAGGCCGTCTCTCTGTGGCGCGATCTGGAGTGGGGCGAGAAGGCGAAGTTCGGGCTCGCGCGCCTCATGATCGCGCGCGGGATCGGCACCGAACAATATGCGCTGGCGCGTGCGCTCTGGTGCGCCTTGGGGCAGCGCCTCTTTGGGCGCGCGGCATGCTCGGACGATCTCGCCTGGAATGGGGGCTTCGAACTTGCTCCGCTTCGGGAGATGGTCCCCGCGCTGTCGCTCTCCATGCTGGGGATGAGCGAGGAATTCGCGGTTCCCGATCGCGATTTCGATTGGCGGATCGAGGACGAAGCGGGCGTCCTGACGAGGATCGCGCGCGAAGAGCCCTATGAGGGAGAACGGGCGCTGCGGATCGAATTCACCCGGCACGAGAACGTTCGCTTCTCCGGCGTCACGCAGCTTGTGCTTCTTCGTCCGGCGGCGGTCTACGAAGTGCGCTTCGCGTACAAAGCCGAGGTGCGTGGCGATCCGCGCGTGGTCGTGGAGATCGTGGGAGCACGCCGTGGTGTGCCTGAGGAGAACGACGTGCTCTTTCAGTGGTCGCTCCCGCGAGAGGCGGGTCGCACCGGATGGACGCTCGTGCACGAGGTCTTCAGAACTGCGCCGGAGACGTCGCTCGTGCTTCTGCGGATCCGGCGCGTGCCGGCGGACGCGCTCGCCGATTTCGTGAAGGGGCGCTTGTGGTTCGATGCGTTCTCGATTCGTCCCATCGGGGAGGGCGCTCGACTGGAGGAGATGGGGACGTCGTGAGGGGGATCTGGAGGGGGATGGCGTCACATCTTGTTGAAGACGCTGCGATCGTGAGCGCGCGGGAGGAGGGCAGCACATCCGAGAGCCCATCCTCGCTCCGGGAGTGGAGGCGTCCTGAACTGACGGCCATGGCCGCGCGCGTCTGCGATCGCGTGATCTTCGGTGGGGCGCTCCTGCTGCTTCTGCTGGCTCCCTGGTTCTATGGCGCCGACCATGCGGAGGCTCTTGTGGGGCTCGGGTTCGGCGTGGGGGGACTGTGGCTACTGTGGGTTCTGAAGATCGCCGTGGCGGGGGAGGGACGATGGGCGTGGTCGTGGGCGCATGTGGGGGGGCTGCTTCTTCTCGGCCTCGCGCTATTGCAGCTCGCGCCTCTGCCCGTGTCCGTGGAGCACATCCCTTCGCCTGAGGGAGCGATCCTCTTCTGGAATCGGCTCACGCGCGATCCGGCGGCGACGGCGGTGGCGACGGCGAAGCTCGTGCTCCTGCTCGCGTACTTCTGCTTGCTGATGCTCAGCGCAGGCTCCACCGCGCGCCTTCGAACGCTCGAGATAGCGCTTCTTGGGAACGGCGCGGTCCTGGCCTTCCTCGGTCTGCTGAATGCCCTCTCTGCGACGGGGCCGGTCATCTGGTCGTTCTCCCCGGGATCGCCGTCGTTCGGTCCATATGCCAATCGCGCGCATTTCTCCGCGCTGATGGAGATGATCATGCCGCTCGGACTGGCGCGCGTGTTCTCAGAGGGATGGGGTCGTCGAGGCGCTTCAGTGTTGTTGGTGCCGGCTCTTGTCGTCATGGGGGCAGCCGTCGGCGTAGCGGCTTCGCGAGCCGGGATGACGCTCGTCGCCCTGCAGTGGGTGGTAGTGCCCTGGCTCGTGTGGAGAGGAAGAGACCGAGCGCATCTCCGCTCGACCTTCCTCCGCGCGTGTGTGCTCATGAGTCTGGTGATCGGCGGAGGGATGTGGATCGGAGGCGAGTTCCTGCACCAACGCGTCCTGGAGCGATTCCGCGAGGATGCGCTCACTGTTCGGGGTGAGATCTGGCGAGCGACGCTTCGGATGATCGGTGATCATCCCGTCTTCGGCGTCGGGCTCGGGGCCTTCGCGACTGTGTATCCGCGCTATGACGCGAGTCCTGGATTGCGGTACACGGCCGAAGCGCACAACGACTACTTGCAACTGCTCGCCGAAGCGGGGATCGTGGGCGGCCTCATCGGCGCGGCCTTTCTCAGCGTTTTGGTGGGAACCATACGACGCTCGCTCTCGCGCGCGGCGGAACCCGCAGCCGTGGGGGCGAGTGTGGGGATCCTCGCGATCCTGATTCACAGCATCGTGGACTTCGGGCTGCGGGTCCCGGCGAACGGGCTCGTTTTCCTGAGCCTGCTCGTCGTGCTCCTGCGCCTGGATCGCGGGCGATGAAGAGCGCGCCTCGAATGCGCCTGTGGCAGGCCGTTGGCCTGATCGGCGGTAGCCTGTTCGGGCAGGAAGCCGCTCTTGTTCGGCAGCGCTGAACCCGTGTAGGATACCCCCCTATGGCGACGTATTTGGTCACAGGAGGCGCGGGGTTCATCGGATCGCACTTGGTGGAGCGATTGGTGGCGTTGGGACATCGGGTGCGCGTTCTTGATGACCTCTCCGAGGGGCGGAAGGAGAATCTCGCATCGGTGTGGGATCAGATCGAATTCCTCGAAGGGGATGTGCGTGATCCGGCGCTTGTGCGCCGCGCCGTTCGGGATGTGGAATACGTCTTGCATCAGGCGGCGCTGCGTTCGGTCCCGCGCTCGGTCGAGGACCCGGTGACGACGACGGAGGTGAACGTGCTGGGGACGGTGACTCTGTTGGAGGCGGCGCGCGAAGCGGGCGTGCGGCGCGTCGTCTTCGCTTCATCCTCATCCGTGTATGGCGAGGCGTCGGCGTTGCCGTTGCGCGAATCGCAGCCGCCGCATCCGATCTCGCCGTATGCCGTCTCGAAGCTCGCAGGGGAGCACTATTGTCGGGTCTTCACGAAGCTCTATGGATTGGAGACCGTGAGCCTGCGATATTTCAACGTCTTCGGACCGCGGCAGGATCCTCGTTCGGAATACGCGGCGGTGATCGCGCGCTTCATCCTCGCGGCGTTGCGCGGGGAGCCGCTGGAGATTCATGGCGACGGCCATCAGTCGCGGGATTTCACCTATGTGGAGAACGTCGTGGATGCGAACCTTCGAGCCGCGGTGCTGCCCGGCCTCGCCGGAGAGGTCTTCAACATCGGGTGCGGGCGACGCTATTCCGTGCTCGAGGTGAAGGCTCACTTGGAGCAGATCCTGGGCCGCCCGCTTCCGGCGCGGCATACCCCTCCTCGGCCGGGTGATGTGCGCCACACGCAGGCGGATCTGAGCGAGGCCGAGCGGAAGCTCGGCTATCGTCCGCGGATCTCGTTCGAGGAGGGACTGCGCCACACGGTGGAGTTCTTCGCCACACGCGCGCGATGATCGGACGTGCGCGCAGAGTGAATCTCCTCGCATGATGTCGTCCTCCCTGAGCCGGAGAGCTGTCACCGGCGTCATCGCGATCGCCCTCGGTCAAGCGGCGGGGCTCATCTTCCAAGTCGCGGGCAGTGTGATCCTCGCGCGGAGATTGAGCCCGACCGAGTTCGGGACGTTCGCCATCGTCCTGTTTCTGATCGCGCTGGCACATGTGTTGAGTGATTTCGGCCAGGGGACAGTGCTCGTGCAACGACCTCAGGAGCCGCGAGCGGACGAATGGCGAACGGCATTCACCGTTCAGCTCATCGGAGCGGCTTCGATGGCACTCCTTTTGCAAGGGCTCGCTCGATTCCTGGCGCAGATGTTCGATCTGGGCGCGGATTTCGTTCGCGCACTGGCCTGGTCTCTGCTGCTGGTGATCGTGGCGCCCCTGGAGCGGGTCTCCAGCGCTGTGTTGGAGCGTCGGATGGCCTATAGCACCCTCAGTGTCATCGCGCTCGTAGGGGGCGGGCTCCAGACGACAGTGGCGGTGCTCCTGGCGTGGAGCGGATTCGGCCTCTGGAGCTTGGTCGCGGGAACACTCGCCGCGGGCATCGGACGCGCGCTCGTGAGCGTGCGCATGGCCCGTTGGCCGCTCGGCTTGGGCATCAAGAGCGCGTTCCTTGGGGAAGTGATGAAGCGCGGGCGGTATTGCCAGCTCACGGATCTGCTCGGATTCCTTCGCGAGCAGACGCCCCCGTTGATCGCCGGACCGATTTTCGGACCGACTGCTGTGGGGTACCTGGTGTGGGCGCGAAATCTCACTTACGTGGGCCACTATATCTTCGCCTCCGCGTTCACGCGCGTGGGATTCTCGCTCATGGCGCGATCGTCGGAGCGCTCGCCGTCTCCTTCGATCGGTCGGATCATCGAAGGGATGGTGTCGGCGTTGACGAACATCTTGGTAGTCATGCTCGTACTCCTGCTGGGCTTGGCGCATCCTGTAGTGGCCGTGCTGTATACGGAGAAGTGGGCGCCGGCTCTCCCGGCCCTGTATCTCTTCGGCATGCGGATGCTCGGCGGCGGTCTGCTGAGCCTCTTCGTCTTCCTGGCGAACGGGATGGGGCAGTTTCGCCTCGCGTCGAGGACGGTCGCCGCGTGGACGGCTCTGGAGGTGGGACTGGCGTTGGTCTTGGCGCCGCGTCTGGGCTTCTCCGGCATCGCCGCGGCCTCGGCTCTCGCCGTGTGGCCTCCGGCGTTCTGGCTCGCGCGCCGGGTGAATGCGCTTTTGTCAGGGCGCGGCGTGCGCCTGAGGTTCGGGGAGGTGGTGGGCAAGCCGGTGATCATCGGCGGGATCGTGGGCGGCGTTCTGCACGGGGTCAGTCCGCACATCTCCAGCCTGGCGGAGCTGATCGCGGCAGCGGCTTTGGGGAGCGCCGTCTACGTTCTCCTCGTCGGGGGATGGAGCGAAGTCGGAGAATTGCTCTTTCGGCATCTGCGGGTATGGCGGTTGAATTCGCTGAGAGCCATCTCGCTCCTCGGACAGAAGTGAGCGAGGCGCCGCCGTCGTTCGGCGCAGAGCGCTCTTGTGACACGGCCGGGGAACAGTGCGTGGAATCCTCGGATGGACGAGCGCGACGCGCTCCGCGCGTAGCCGTCCTCATTCCGACATATCGTCGGCCGGCATATTTAGAGCGTTGCCTGCGCGCCGTCCTTCATCAGACGCATCGTCCGCACTGTATCGTCGTCGTCGTGCGGGAGGAGGATGAGGAGTCCAAGGCAGTTGTACGCCGATTTCACCGAGAAGCGCAGGAGATGGGGGCGACGGACGCTGCTTCGCTGGATCTCCGTGCGCATTCATCCGAGGATTCGCAGCGCTTCCGGGGATCGGGCGTGGAGATTCAGATGGTGAGCGTCGCGCTGCCCGGTCCGGTATGGGCCTTCAAGCTGGGGATCGAGGTCCTTCGCGCGCGCGCGGACATTGATCTCGTCTTCATCACAGATGATGACGCCGCAGCGGAGCCGGAGTGGATTGAGCGAGGGAGCCGTCATTTCGCCGATCCGACGGTCGGGATTGTCGCCGGCCGCCTCATCCCGCATCGGGATGGCCGTCCGGCGATCTCACCTCCGGTGAAGCGCGTCGGGCAGCTCACCTGGTATGGCCGATACGTGGGAGGATTTGACCGGTCGGGAGGCACTCGCGGACCGATACCGGTCGTCGGATTTCAAGGCGGCAATGCCGCCATCCGACGCGCGCTGCTTGAGCGCATGGACGTGGACACACTGGTCGTCGGCTATGGCATTCAGTTCGAGTTGGATCTCGCCCTTCAAGTTCGGCGACTCGGCTACCGCATTCTCTTTGATCCCGAGTGTCGCGTGCACCATTTTGAAGCTCCGCGGCCCATCCCTGAGGAAGCCCGCGAGGATCTCACGCGGCTGATCTACGCCTACAGTCACAATCACACGTATCTCATGCTGAAGCATCTGCCGCTTTTGCAGAAGCTCGCGTTTCTCCTCTACTTCTTCGTGAGGGGGGAGCGGCGATCGCTGGGGGTGGCGACGCTCTTCTGGGCGATGATGCGCTCCCCTCGCTCCTCATGGCGCGAGGAGGCGCGCGCGGCGTTCCTGGGGAAATGGCACGGGATTCGGACCTACTGGCGGTGGCGAAACATCGCGCGGAATCCAGAGCGATGCTGCGGGCGACTCCCCATCATGGATTCCTGATCCGAGCCTCGGCGGCGACCTTCGCCGTTGCCGTGCTCGCGGGGCTCGGCCTGGCGCATCTTCTGCTCCGGGCCGATTGGAGGACGGCGGTCATCGCCTTCATCTTCGTCGGGGCCGGCGTGGTGGGCCTGCAGATCCTGAGGGATTGGCGATTCGGCATCGTGAGCTTCTTCGTGTGGATCGTCCTGGAGGATGCGATCCGAAAGTACCTCGGCAATCGGATCATCCTCTACGGGGCGAAGGATGTGTTGATCGGGCTGACCTATGTCAGCTTCCTCTTCGCTCAAGCGGTGAGGCGGCGACCTTGGGATTTTCGCAATCCGATCCGCGCGCCGCTGATCGCGCTGATCGCACTGGCGGTGGCCGAATGTTTCAATCCGCAGATCGAGCATCCGCTGATGCCCGTGATCGGGATGCGCATGTATTTCCTCTACGTCCCGCTCCTCTATCTCGGCTATGCATATATTGACTCCGAGGAACGGCTGCGCCGCTTCCTTCTGTTCACTCTGGCGCTCGGAAGCGTGGTCTCCGGACTCGGGGTGATCCAGGCCGTGATCGGATTGGATTTCCTGAACCCGAAGGGGTTCGTCCCCGGGCTTCGACTGGAACTGATTCGCGTGGCTCCGGAGAGCCAGATGGCTGTCCCCCGGCCGACGTCGGTTTTCGTGGACGCCGGGCGGTTCGCCCACTATCTCTTCATCCTGTTCTTCCTCGGGCTGGGCGCGATCTCCTATTGGCATGCTCTTCGAGGCGAGCAAGAAGGGTGGAGAAGGGAGGGAGAGGAGGCCGGAGGCGGCCGTCAGAAGATGCGGACGCTCTTGGGGGCCGTGCGTCGGACGCCGTCGGCGCTGCGCCGTCAGGAGCATCTGGTGTGGATCGCGTTCGGGATGATCAGCGCGGGGCTCATCGTGAGCGCGCAACGCGCCGCGCTCGTACTGGCGGGCGCGGCGCTCCTCCTCCTGGTGGGGATGGCGTGTCGCGAGCGGTTTGCGTCCTGGGTCGCTCGGTATCGGAGATCGGCCTTCCCGCTGGGGAAGATCGTGGTGGGGATGATGCTCGCTCTCTCGGGATTGGCTATGTTTCACGCGGAGCGTCTGGTCGCCCTCTACCGGTTCTGCGCGGAGACGCTCTCGCCCGTGGCGCGGGCATCGGAAGTGACATGGCGTCCTCAGGTCTACTGGACGGACATCCTCGTGGCGCTGCGGGAATCGCGCGCCTTCGGGCATGGGACGGGGACGGCCTCGCTCGGGCTCACCTATCTCTACGGTCTGGACGACTTCTACTCCGGAGCGACGTGGTCGCCCTATCGCGTCGAGGGCGGATATGCCTCCGTCATTTGGGAGTGGGGGATCGTCGGGGTCGGGCTCTGGATGTGGTGGACGCTGGCTCTGATCTGGGTCGCCGGACACACGGCGCGACGGCTCGCGTCCTCCCGATTCTTCGGACTCGCCGCGGCGCTCGTGCTCTTTCTGGCGCTTCTGCACGTCCCCTATTTCTTCTTGGGGCTGTCCGTGTACCAGAACTACGTGAACAATGCCTATCACTGGTTCCTCGTCGGCGTGCTCTTTCGCTTGCCGAAGCTGACCGGGGGAAGGTCGGAAGCGCTCACCGTCTGATCTTCGGGGGAGAGCAGAATGCCTGACATTCTCGTCTTGGCCACGGATGCTCAGACGCGCGGGGGGATACAACGGTACGCGCGGCACGTGGTGGAGAGCCTTCACGCGCTGTGCGGCCCCCAGGCCGTGCGCGTGCTCTTCCTCTGGAGGACGACCGCTCCGCCGAGCTTTTGGGAGAAGCTCGCATTCGTTCGCTTCGGGATTGGCGAAGTGCGGCGGAGGCCGCCGTCGCTCATCATCAGCACGCATGTGGGGATTGCGCGCGTGGCGGCGGTCATGAAAAGGATCTGGGGCATTCCGTACGTCGTCCTCGCGCATGGGGACGAGGTGTGGGGGAGCGCGCCGTCATATGCACTCCGAGCTGCGGACGCCGTGCTCAGCGTCAGCCGCTTCACGGCCGAGCGCCTCATCCGCCGACATGGTGTGGAGGCGCGGAGGATTCGGCTCCTCCCACCGGCTCTTGATCCCGAGCTCTTTCGCTCGCCGATCTCGTCGCAACGGGTGATCGAGCGGCACGGGCTTCACGGCAAGCGCGTGCTCCTCACCGTCAGTCGTCTGACGGCGCGGGGACGCTACAAAGGGCACGAGGTCGTGATGCGCGCTCTCGTTCAGGTTCGACGCGTCCTGTCCGAGGTCGTCTACGTGATCGTCGGCGACGGAGATGATCGGCCGCGTTTGGAACGGCTGGCTGTCGAGCTGGGCCTCAGCGAGGCCGTCCACTTCGCGGGCAACGTGGAGGAGGCTTGGCTTCCCGCCTATTACCGCAGTTGCGATCTCTTCGTGATGCCGAGTCGGACGCGGCTGGAGGACCCCTGCGAGGGCGAAGGCTTTGGGATCGCGTATCTGGAGGCGGCAGCTTTCGGCAAGCCGGCCATCGCGGGTCGCGAGGGGGGGAGTGCCGAAGCCGTTCTCGATGGCGTGACCGGCGTGCTCGTCAATGCGGCCGACCCGGAGGAGGTCGCTCGGGCGATCCTCGAGCTCTTGCAGGATGAGGCTCGGCGGCAGTCCCTGGGCGAGCGCGCGCGCGAGCGCGCGTGGCGAGACTTCACGCTCGAACAGTTTCGACGGGATCTGGCGGCGATCCTGAGGGAAGTGATGCCTCCTGATGGGCGTGGTCGTGGGCCTCGCCGGGCGCTTGTCCCTCCGTTCGAGGGTGGAGACTCCGATGCGCATTTTGAAGATCACGCGCTGCTTCTATCCGGCTCTGGCCGGAGGGGGGATGAGTCAGACGGTCGCTCATCTGGCGCGCGAGTTGGTTCGCCGCGGGCATGAGGTGACCGTCTACACCTCGAACCTCCTGGATGCCACCCGGCGGTTGTCGGATCGAACGCTGGTGAGCCAGTGGGAGGGGGTTCGCGTCGTTTACTTCCACACCGTCGTGCGGTATCGGTGGGATGGGGTGCAACCGGACGTCTTCCGGCATCTTGGCACACTCGCGGAGTTCGATCTCATTCACGTCTACGGCGTGAGGGATTTCCTCTCGACGGTCGTCTGTTGGGCGGCTCGGCGACGTGGTCTCCCCTACGTCGTGGAGCCGATGGGGATGCTCGTGCCCATCGGTCGGAGTCTTCGGAAGAAGCGAGCGTACGACCGATTCTTCGGACGCACGCTCCTGGCGCGGGCGGCGCGCGTGATCGTGACATCGGTGCAGGAGGCGGGGGAGGCCCACGCCTGGGGGATTCCCCGCGAGAAGATCGTCGTGCGTCGAAATGGGCTCGATCTCTCGGAGTTCGATCCGCTGCCGCCGCGCGGAGCCTTTCGCGCGCGCTTGGGTATCGGCGAGAATCAGCGCGTGGTGCTCTATCTGGGTCGGCTCGCGGTGAAGAAGAACATTCCGCTTCTGATCGAAGCCTTCGCCGAGGCGCGCGGGCCGGAGGATGTGCTTCTGATCATCGGTCCGGACGATGGGGACGGAACGCGTTCGGCCATCGCGCGCGCGATCGCGCGCACGCGTCTGGGGGATGCCGTTCGGGTGCTGGGACCGCTCTATGGGCGCGAGCGGGTGAGTGCGCTCGTGGATGCGGATGTGATGGTCTTACCTTCTGTCCACGAGAATTTCGGCAACGTGGTGGTCGAGGCCCTCGCCAGTGGGACGCCCGTCATCGTGACGAATCGGTGCGGGGTGGCTCCTCTGGTCGAAGGGCGCGCCGGGATCGTGATCGAGCCGGAGAAGGAGGCCTTGAAACGCGCCTTGCGCCTCCTGTTGGCGGACGAGGCGCAGCGCCGACGCTTCGCCGAGGAGGCGCTTCGGTTGCGGGCCGCGCTCTCCTGGGATGAGCCGGTGCGGCAACTGGAAAGCCTTTACGCGGAGATCGTCCGTCGGGCGCCGCGCGATCTCTCCGCGGACGGGGAAGAGAGGGGGGAGGTACGATGACCGTCATCCTGGGCATCAACGCGTACCATGCGGATGCTTCGGCCGCGTTGGTCATAGACGGGACGCTGGTGGCGGCGGCTGAAGAGGAACGCTTCGCGCGCGTGAAGCACGTCGCGGGATTCCCGCATCAGGCCATCGCCTATTGCCTGAAGACCGCGGGGATCACACCTCGGGAGATCACGCACATCGCCGTCTCGCGGAATCCTCGCGCTCGGCTCCATCGCAAACTGCTCGCCTTGCTCGCCCATCCCCCGCGCTTCGATCGCATCGTCAGTCGGGCGAAAAACGCCTTTCGCCTTTGGGATGTGAAGACCACGCTGGCTCTCGGACTCGGCATAGATCCACGCGAGCTGCGCGCGTCGGTGCACTACGTCGAACACCACCGCGCGCATTTGGCGAGCGCGTTCTTCGTGTCCGGGCTGGAAGAAGCCGCTGTGCTCTCGGTGGACGGCATGGGCGACTTCGTGAGCACGATGTGGGGGATTGGGCGGGGATCGCGGATGGAGATCCTGGGCACCGTGCCGTTCCCTCATTCCCTGGGCATCCTCTATACGGCGGTGACGCAGTATCTCGGATTCCCCAACTACGGCGACGAATACAAGGTGATGGGATTGTCCGCCTATGGGGAGCCGATCCATCGGGATCGCCTCCACCAGCTGGTGCGCGTGGACGATGGCCTCGGCTACCGACTCGATCTCTCCTACTTCACCCATCACACGGACGGCGTCTCGATGACGTGGGATGAGGGCGCGCCCGTGCTCGGCCCGCTCTATTCCGCGAAGCTGATCCAGGCCTTCGGGCCGCCGCGCGAGCCGGGGGCTCCCATTGGTCCCGAGCACGCGCAGATCGCCGCTTCGCTTCAAGCGGTGCTCGAGGAGGTCTTGCTCACACTGCTCATTCGGCTCTATGAGCGCACGCGCGTGAGGGCCTTGTGTTTAGCCGGCGGCGTCGCGTTGAATTGCGTCCTCAACGGGAAGATCCTTCGGCACACGCCCTTCGAGCGCCTGTACATTCAACCGGCCGCTTCGGATGCGGGGACGAGTCTCGGCGCGGCCTTCTACGTGTGGCATGAGCAGCTGCGGCGCCCGCGCGCGTTCACGATGGAGCATGCGTATTGGGGGCCGGAGTGGTCCGAAGGTGAGCTTCGGGAGGTGTTGCATCGTCATGGACTCGCCGCGCGACGTGTGGCGACCGAGGAATTGATCGAAGTCATCGCGCGAGCGCTGGCCGCGGGGAAGATCGTGGGGCTCTTTCAGGGGCGGATGGAGTTCGGCCCTCGGGCGCTCGGGAATCGCAGCATCCTCGCCGACCCGCGTCGTCCGGAGATGCGGGAGGTCCTCAATCGTCGCGTCAAGCACCGGGAGCCCTTCCGACCCTTCGCCCCCTCCATCCTGGGGGAGGCGGTGGGAGAATATTTCGAGCAGACGCATCCCTCACCCTTCATGCTCCTGGCCTATCCGGCGCGGCCTGAGAAGCGCGCGCTCATTCCGGCCGCGCTTCATGTGGATGGAACAGGGCGAGTGCAGACCGTCTCCCGCACGGTCAACCCCCTCTTCTGGGAGATTCTCGCTCGGTTCGGGCGTCTGACCGGAGTCCCTGTTCTCATCAACACCTCGTTCAACGAGAACGAACCGATCGTGTGCCACCCGGAGGAAGCCGTTCGATGTTTCCAGCGGACGCGGATGGACCTGCTCGCCATTGGTCCCTATCTCATCGCGAAGGAGGACGGTGATGTCGTTCTGGGCGGATAAGCGCGTGGTCGTCACCGGAGGAGCCGGATTTCTCGGATCGCACGTCGTGGAGAAGTTGCGGGAACGCGGCTGCCGATACGTCTTCGTCCCCCGAAGCGCCGTCTATGATTTGCGCGAGAAGGCGGACATCGTGAGGCTGCTCGCGGACACGGTCCCGGACATCATCATCCATCTGGCCGCGCGCGTCGGCGGCATCGGCGCGAACGCGCGCGAGCCTGGGCGCTTCTTCTACGAGAACGCCATCATGGGCATCCAACTGATGGAACAGGCGCGGCGCTTCGGTGTCGAGAAGTTCGTCGTCGTCGGGACGGTGTGTTCGTATCCGAAGCACACGCCCGTGCCCTTCCGCGAGGAAGACTTCTGGAACGGGTATCCGGAGGAGACGAACGCGGCGTATGGGCTGGCCAAGAAGATGCTCATCGTACAAGCGCACGCCTATCGCCAGCAGTATGGGTTCAATGCCATCTCGCTGCTGCCGGTGAATCTCTATGGGCCACGCGATAATTTCGATCCCGAGACCTCGCACGTCATTCCGGCGCTGATTCGAAAATGCTTTGAGGCCATGGACGAAGGCCGGGATCATATTGTCGTGTGGGGGACCGGGCGCGCCTCCCGCGAATTCCTCTACGTGGAGGACGCCGCCGAGGCCATCGTGTTGGCGACCGAGCGATACGATAAGCCCGAGCCGGTCAACATCGGATCAGGTCGGGAGATCACGATTCGCGAGCTGTGCGACCTGATCATGGAGCTGACGGGCTTTCGCGGACGCGTCATCTGGGACACCTCGAAGCCCGACGGGCAACTCCGCCGATGTCTGGATACACGCCGGGCCGAACGGGAATTCGGCTTCGTGGCGAAGACGTCGCTGGTCGAGGGGCTGAAGCGGACAATCGCGTGGTATCGCGCGCATCGCCCTGTCCCGGCTGCCGCGTATGAGGCTGCTTGTCCTTAACCAGTATTTCCATCCCGATGTCGCGGCCACCGGGCAATTGCTGACGGAACTCTGCGTGGACTTAGCCCGATCGCACGAGGTGTGGGTGATCACGGGCTTTCCGACCTATCATCCGCTGGAGTCGCGCGCGCGGCGGCTCTGGACGCGCGAGGACCTGGAGGGGGTGCGCGTCCTTCGCGTCTGCACGTGGCGCGGTTCTCGAACGAAAGCCGTTTCGCGCGTGGCGATGTATGCGACATTTCTCTTCGCGGCATTGCTCGCGGGGCTCTTCGTGCGGCGTCCGCACGTGCTCATGACGTGGACCGATCCTCCACTCCTTCCGCTCGTCGGGTGGGCGATCGCCACAGTGCGGCGCGTGCCGCTGGTCGTCGTCGTGCAGGATGTCTATCCTGAAGTCGCCGTGCGCCTGGGGGTGCTGCGGCATCCGTGGCTGATTCGTGGATTGAGCGCGCTCCTGCGGTGGCCGCTCTCCAGAGCCGCGCGCGTGATCGCCATCAGCGAGGGGATGAAGCAGCGGCTCCGCGGGAAGGGCATTCCCGAGGAGAAGGTCGTCGTGATCCCGAATTGGGCCGATGGGCGCGCGATCATCCCGGGCGAGAAGGAGAACGCGTTCGCGCGGGCGCATGGGTTGGACCGATGCTTCGTCGTCCTCCATGCGGGGAATGTAGGGCTCACGCAAGATTTCGACACGCTCCTTCGAGGCGCCGAGCGGCTCCGCGAGCGTTCTGGGGATGCCGAGGACGTACGGATCGTCATCATCGGCGATGGGGCGAGCAAGCGCCGCCTCCAGAGGGAGGCGGCGGAGCGGGGACTGACGCACGTCCTCTTTCTGCCCTATCAGCCGAAGGAGCGCCTGCGGGAGTCGCTGGCTTCGGCCGATGTGGCGGTGATCCTGCTGAAGGCGGGGTTGGAGGGGTATGTGGAGCCGAGCAAGGTCTATGCGATCATGGCCAGCGGTCGGCCATTTGTCGCAGCTATTGGCTCTGAGAGCGAGGTCGCTCGGATCGCCCGCGACCACGAATGCGGCGTGATCGTGCCGCCCGGAAGGCCGGAAGCGTTCGCTGAGGCCGTGCGCGCGTTGTGGACCGATCCGTCCGAGCGGGAGCGGCTCGGGCGCAACGGTCGCCGTGCTCTTCTGCAGTTTTATGACCGATCCCTCGCCGTGCGTCGGTACGAGCAGGTGCTTCGCGCGCTCTGTCGCGAGGTGTTCTGACGACCGACCATGCGCGTTCTGCTGAACGTGACGGCCGGGGAGCTGCACGGACCGGGAGGCGATCTCGCGCTCTATCGAAACTGGATGCGCTTGAGCGATGAGCGTCTCCGGTTCCACCTGCTCCCCTCATCGTGGCGGCGGCGGGCGCAAGCCGTTGTGCGAAAGGCGTGCGAGAAGCTCGCCCGAACGTGGGAGCCGGCGCGCGTTCGACAGATGCTTCACGTCGCCGCTCGCGCTCTCGTTCTTCCTCGGCGCGCCGCTCGCGGCATGGATCTCATCCTCTCTCATATCTGCTTTCCGCTCCCGCAGCCGCCTGTCCCCGTGATCTGGAGCTCGCAGGGCATTGCGCCGCCGCCGTATTACGAACGTGGCGGGCGATGGACCTTGGAGGACGTCGTTTTCCTCTATCGCTTTTTCGGTCCGCGGGCGGACGCGTTGCTGATCGCCACGGAATCCGGGGCGCGGAGTCTCCTTCGGTGGTGCCCCGAACTGGAGGCGAAAGTCCACGTCGTTCCGGTCCCGGTCATCGCCCCTTCGCGAGATGTCGAATGGAAACCCTCGCAAACGGACGGGATCATCCGGTTGCTGTTTGTCGGGCTCGATCCCAGCCTGAAGGGGTTGCCCGAGCTGCTGCGAGCTTACGAGCAGGTGAGGCGGAAGCATCCCCATCTTCGGCTGGAGGTCGTGACGCGAGCGTCGGAGGATTGGAAGAAGCAGGACAGCTCGTTGCTGGCGCAGGGGATTCGAGTTCATCCTCCGCTCCCTCATGAGCGCGTGCTCGCGCTGATGCGAGAGGCCGATCTCTTCGTGTTGCCCACACATGCCGATACGTACGCCCTTTCCGCCGTCGAGGCGATGGCCCATCGGTGCGCCCTCATCGTCTCGAACTTCGATCCGTTGCCGGAGCTGTTCCCCGATGCGGAGGTGGGGTTCACGGTCGCGCCTGGGGATGTGCGGGGATTGATTGAGCGGCTCGACGTCTTGATCACTCATCGCGCCCTGCTCCGACAATTCCAGGAGAATGCGCGGCGGCGATATCTCGCGGTTCACGATCCGGCGAGAGTTCGACTGAAATTGGAGGAGGTCTTCCACTCGGTTCGGAATCGCCGATGTGGGCGCGCGCTCGGCGCTTCGTCGTCCGGCGCGTCCTGACGCGGTCGCGGAAGATGCCGGGAAGCGTGCTGAGTGCAGCGGTTCCCTTTCGCCGAAGCGTGAGGCGCGAAGAGGGGAGCGGATACGGAGAGCGCCCGATGAACGGCCATTCGGGCGCGCCCTCTCCTCTGACTCCGTGCGGTAAAGATTGCTCGCGTTGATGAAGGAGGGAGGCCGATATGCGGTGCTTGATCACGGGAGGGGCTGGATTCATCGGTTCCCATCTGGCTGAGGAATTGCTGCGCGCTGGTCATGTGGTGACCGTCATTGATGATCTCTCGACGGGGAGCCTGGCGAACATCGCGCATTTGGAATCAGAGGCGCGATTCCGATTCGTCCTCGACACGGTCCTGAATCGCCGGCTCATGGCGGAGCTGGTGGAGTGGGCGGACGTCATCTTTCACCTGGCGGCAGCCGTCGGAGTGAAGCTCGTTGTCGAGGAGCCCATTCGGGCTATGGAGACGAACGTGCGCGCGACGGAGGTCGTCCTGGAGATGGCGGCGGCCAGGGGGAAGAAGGTGCTGTTCGCCTCCACGAGCGAAGTGTACGGCAAGACCTCGAAAGTGCCCTTTCGGGAAGACGATGATCTGGTCCTGGGGGCGACGTGGCGGCCCCGATGGGGCTATGCGTGCTCGAAGGCGCTGGGGGAGTTCCTCGCTCTGGCGTATTGGCGGATGTATGGGGTGCCGGTGGTGATCGTTCGGCTGTTCAATACGGTCGGGCCGCGGCAGACGAATCGTTACGGGATGGTCATTCCGACATTCGTCCGGCAGGCATTGCGTGGGGAGCCGATCACCGTGCACGGAGATGGGCGGCAGACGCGGAGCTTCTGCTGGGTGGGGGACGTGGTGCGCGCTCTGGTGGCGCTGGCCGAACATCCGGAAGCTGTGGGACAGGTCTTCAACGTCGGGAGCGATGAGGAGGTGCGCATTGTGGATGTCGCCTTGCGGGTCAAGGCGCTGACCGGGAGTCCGTCGGAGGTCGTCTTCGTCCCGTATGATCGGATCTACGGGGAGGACTTCGAGGATATGCCGCGGCGCGTGCCCGATCTCACCAAGATTCGGACGCTCATCGGGTACCGACCAACGGTCCGTCTTGAGGAGATCCTGAAGCGCGTGATCGCTCACCATCACCACCTCATGGAGAGCGAGCTTCGAGATCGGATGGAGGAGCGACGCCCTCGGCTCTTTTCGACGTGCTGACGCGGATCCCCTTCTTGACGCGGTGAGTCTCTGCCGGTACAGTGAGTGTGCGCTTGGCGAGGGAGCGATGTGCGGGATCATCGGATATACGGGAAGCCGGTCGGCCATGGCCGTGCTGCTGGAGGGGCTGCGGCGTCTGGAGTATCGAGGGTACGATTCGGCGGGGATAGCCGTGGGGGATGAGCGAGGGAGATTGGAGGTGGTTCGGGTTGTGGGAAAGGTGCGGCAGTTGGAGGAAGTGCTGGAAGGGCGCGCGGTGGAGGGGACCTTTGGCGTGGGGCATACGCGGTGGGCGACGCATGGGCGGCCGGCTGAGGAGAATGCGCATCCACATCGGGATTGCAGCGGTCAGGTGGCAGTGGTGCACAACGGCATCATCGAGAACTATCTCGCGCTGCGGCGTGAGTTGGAGCAAGAAGGACATCGGTTCATATCGGAGACGGACACGGAGGTGATCGGGCATCTGGTGGAGCGGGAGCTGAGGGAGGCCTCGCTTTCGGAGGCGGTGCGACGAGCGGCAGCGCAGCTGGAGGGGCTTTTCGCCTTCGCGCTGGTGTGGACAGGAGAACCTGGGGTCGTGGTGGGGGTGAGACGGGGAGCGCCGCTGGTCATCGGCGTGGGAGAAGGGGAGGCGTGGGTGGCTTCGGATATAGCGGCCCTTGTGCCGTTCACGCGGCGGGTGCGGGTGCTGGAGGATGGAGAGCTGGTGGAGCTCAGACCCGATGGCGTTCGAGTATGGGATGGAGAGGGTCGGGAGCGCCCTCTGCGGGTGGAGCAGATCGGGTGGGATCCGCTGTGGGTGGAGAAGGGGGGGTATCCCCACTTCATGTTGAAGGAGATTCACGAGCAGCCGCGCGTGGTGCGAGAGACAGCGAGCGCATACGAGGGGATTCGGCTGGAGGATGTGGAGGAGCTTGTGCTGGTGGGCTGCGGGACGAGTTATCACGCGGGGTTGTATGGGAAGTATGTGATAGAGGAGGCAGCCAGGGTGCGAGTGGAAGTGGAGGTGGCGAGCGAGTTTCGGTATCGGCGGCCGGTGGTGGGCGCGAAGACTCTGGTGGTGGCGATCACGCAATCGGGGGAGACGGCCGATACGCTGGGGGCGGTGCGGGAGGCGAAGCAACGAGGGGCGCGCGTGGTGGCGCTGACGAACGTGCCGGGATCGAGCGCGGAGCGGGAGGCCGATGCCGTCATGCGAACACGGGCCGGGCCAGAGATTGGCGTGGCGGCCACTAAGACCTTTGTGGCCCAGATGGTGATGCTGCTGCGGCTCGGGCTGGAGCTAGGGCGACAACGAGGGACGCTGACGGAGGCGGCGGTGCGGGAGCGACTGCACGAGTTGACGCATCTGCCCCTGCGGATGGAGCGAATCTTGGAGCGGGAGGGGGAAATCGCCGAGCTGGCGCGGCGATTGTGGCGGGCGCACCATGTGCTCTATCTGGGGCGGGGGGTATTGTATCCGATCGCGCTGGAGGGAGCATTGAAGCTGAAGGAGCTGAGCTATATTCCCGCGGAGGGGTGTGCGGCCGGGGAGATGAAGCATGGAGTGAATGCGCTGCTGGAGGAGCGACTGCCCGTCGTGGTGCTGTTGCCGTACGATCGGGGGGAGGAGTTGGGGCGGGTGTTGTATGAGAAGACGTTCGCTAATCTCCTGGAGGTGCGGGCGCGCGGTGCACCGGCAATTGCGGTGGTGAATGAGGAGGATGAGGAGGCCATTCGGGCCTGTCGGGAGGAGGCGGGAGCGCGGATTCTGGCTATCCCCTCGACCCATCGCTGGCTGCTGCCGCTATTGGCCATCGTCCCGTTGCAACTTCTGGCCTATCACATCGCGCGGCGACGCGGCTGCGATGTGGATCAGCCCCGGAACCTCGCCAAATCGGTCACTGTGGAATGAGAGCGTCCTCATCCGCCGGTGGGAGAAAATGCTCCCGGCAGGAATCGAACCTGCGACCTAGCGCTTAGGAGGCGCTCGCTCTATCCAACTGAGCTACGGGAGCACCGTCACGACGGGTATTTTAGCAGGGAGACGACACGATAGCCAGCCAGCCGCTCGCGCCCTTTGAGGAACTCCAGCTCGATGACGAACCCTGCGCCGACGACGTGCCCGCCAAGCTTCTCCACCAATTCGATCGCCGCTTTCGCCGTCCCTCCCGTCGCCAACAGATCGTCGATGATCAGGACGCGATGGCCTGGTTCGATGGCATCTTTATGAATCTCCAGGCGATCGGTTCCGTATTCGAGCGTGTAGGTCACGCTCTCAGTAGGAGCCGGGAGTTTATTCGACTTGCGCATCGGGATGAAGCCGGCGCCGAGCTTATAGGCCAGAGCAGGCGCGAAGATGAACCCGCGCGCTTCGATGCCGACGACGCGATCGACGCGCTCGCCCGCGAACGCTTCCGAGAGCAGATCCACCGTCGTGCGGAACCCCTCGGGATCTTTCAAAAGCGTCGTGATGTCATAGAAGAGGATGCCCGGTTTGGGGAAATCCGGGATCTCTCGGATCAGGCGTTTGAGTTTCTCCATGAACGTCACTCCGCTCGCGCTGTCCTCGGGCGGCCATCTCAATAGGCGACGCCGAAATGGTGATAGCGACCCGTCGGCTCAAGAACCTCCTCGACGATCTGCGTCACGCGAGCCGCGGCCGGGCCGCGATGCAATTCGCGTTTGAAGGCCTCCATGGCTTCGGATTCGCCCTCGGCGACCACCTCCACGCGCCCATCCTGCAGGTTGCGCACGTAACCGACGATCCCATGGCGTTCGGCCGCGCGGAGGGCGAAATATCGGTAGCCCACACCTTGCACAATCCCGCTGATCAAAAAGCGACGCGCGATGCGCATATAAGGACAAGAGCTGGTCGGGGCGAGTGGATTTGAACCACCGACCTCACGGTCCCGAACCGTGCGCTCTCACCAGGCTGAGCTACGCCCCGACAGAGCAGATTCACAATCATATGCTCCCTCCTGCGAGTTGTCAACGTCATGCGCGCTGGGGGCTCCGCATACGGCGAGCGGACGGCGGTTCTAACCTCGGCTTGACAGAGCTTTCCACTTCGACTACACTCCCCGATAGCGACGGTAATGCGGAGTCGCGGGAGAAGCTCTTTGAGAAGCCATCTTCGAGGCCATGTCCTCGTCCGCATTCCCATGCTGGGTATCGTGCGGATGACGAGCTGAAGTCGTCGGCGCGTGTGCGCGCGCATGTGCCGCAGCGAGCGAATGTTCTCGGAAAGGAGGTGGACGATCATGCGGTTGAACGTGTTCGCGTGGTTGGTGGTGCTGGGAATCCTCGGCGGGCTCATCCTTCCGGGATTCGTCTTCCCGCAGGGAACGGGACGCGTGTACAACCCGCGGTTGCGGCGGACCTATGCGACGGTGAATGAGGCCTTGGCGCAGTCGCGAAATGGGGATACGCTGCTGGTCATCGGGAAGGTCGAGGGGGCGGTGGACTTCTCCCTGGCTCCTGGTGGGGTCACCTTGATCGGGAGGGCGAATGGGGGGATCCCCGCGGTGATCACCCTGGAGACGTGCCCACCGAATCTGGCCGTCATTGATACGCGAGGTCGGCAGGGGCGCGTTCAGATCATTGGAATCACGATCGAAGTTCCTCCCGGATGTTACGGCATCCTCTCCGGCGATAGTGGGCGTCCCCTCACCGTGCGGAATTGTCGGCTCATCGGGCGCGACCGATCGGCGCTCTTCTCCGGTATCGCCTTGGTGAATGAGTTCGGAGGACCGTTCCTCATCCAGGGGAATCAGATCACGAATCAGTTGGTGAGCGCAGCCATCTTCGTTGGTGGTCGAGGCACTCAGCCGCTGCAGGCGATCGTACGCGGGAACCGCATTGGGAGCGATGTGACGGCTGGGATCATCGTCTCGGATATCCCATCGGGGAGCGCGGTCGTGATCGAGCGGAATATCCTGGATGGAGGAGACCTGGGGAGAGGAGCGGTGGGGATCTTTCTCAATCCGGGAAGTAACGGCGTCACCGTGCAGCGCAACACGATCCTGAATTTCGGCACTGGGATTCGCGTGGATGGTTCGCCGGGAAGCAAGATCCTGGCCAACCACCTTCAGGATAATGGTGTCGGGATTGTGGTAGATGCGGAGGCGCCGAGTGGGGCGACACTTGTGATCAACGACAACAACATCATGTGCACGAGTCTGGCTGCTTGTCGCGTCGCCGGTGCGGTGGGGCTCTACTTCGCCGGAGGGACCTATACATTGGACGCGCGGAATAACTACTGGGGAGCGAGCACGGGACCAGATTCGGCCGAAGACCCTGCTCCCGGCAATTCAACGTGTCCCGAAGCCACGGGATCGAACTGCGCGGGGCCGGCGGGAGGGGGAGCCGGCTTGCCGATCAATGCCGATGGAGCTGTAGATTGCTCGACCTCCGGGCTCGGATCGGTGAGGACCTGTCCGATCCGAACGGCTCCGAATCGGTTCGCTGGAGCGTGAGGCTCTCTCCGCGCGGACGGTGCGCATGAGGTGGCGCTCGGCTCTGCCATGGATGTTCCCGCGACAGGGGACAGGCCTGTGGAGTCATCAAGGGCGCGCGGCCCTCGGCGTGGCCTTCGCTTTCGTCGTTCCCTCCCTGGGGCAGGTGCAGAAATACGCCGGGATGTGGGGGACGCTTTTCTACGCCCTCCTGGTTCTCGGATTTTGGAGCGTCGCGCATCGGTTCCTGCGCAAGGCGGAAGCTCTGGTACCGGGGCGTTGGGCTTACGGACTCGCATTGGCGACAGGGCTCGTGCTCCTTATCCTCTTCTCCGTCGTTTATCCCATCGCCGATGCGGGGATCATCGGTGGCGGGAGTGATCGCGACGACGCCTTGAATCTCGGCGTCCGAGAGCTCCTTCGAGGACGATGCCCGTACCACGTCACCACCTACTTGGGGAATCCGATCGCTCCGCTCCCCGGAGGTCTCCTGCTCTCCCTCCCCTTCGTCGTGTTGGGAAACAGCGCCTATCAGAACTTCTTCTGGCTGGCCATCTTCTTCCTCGTCGCGCGAGAGGTCCTGGACGATACCCGGCGGGCGCTGCTCTTGCTGTGGAGCCTTCTGCTGTTCTCTCCCGTCCTTCTGCAGCAGATCGTCACCGGTGGCGACCTCCCGGCCAATAGCATCGCCGTCCTGACATTCTGCTGGCTGTTGCTTCGCGCCCCTCCAGGGTGGAGACCGGTTGTGGCTCTCCTTCTGGGGCTCGCATGGGCGTGGCGGGTGAATTTCCTGCTCCTGATCCCTCTTGTCTACGTCTTGCTGGATCAGAGGATCGGGCGGCGATCGGCGCTCGGGCTCGTGGGGCTCGCCAGCGGTGTTCTTGTGGGAGTCACGCTTCCCTTCGCCCTTCACGATCCGCATGGGCTTTCACCTTTCCTCATGCAGAACAAGTTCGCGCGCTTCGACGGGATCCTCGCTCACGCGAGCCTTCTCCTCCCCCTGGGAGCTGGGGGGTATGCGCTCGTCCGTGCGCGGGCGCGTGCCGACGCGAGCGCTCTCTTCCGAGATGGGGCATTGATACTCGCGTTCCCCATTGTGAGTGGGCTCATCCTCGCGACGGTTCAAGCCGGGCGGCTCGATCTCTCGCTGGCCGAATACGGCGTGAGCTTTCTGTTCTTCGGAGCGCTCGCCGCCTGGGCACGATGGGTTCACGCACCTTCGCTTGAGGAACGCATCGTCTTCGAAGAGCACCGCTCTGCTCAGGTGAATGGGATCTGAGGCGCGCGACGTGTGTTGGCCGAGCGTTTGACACTGTCTGGCGCGCTGCCCTACCATTTACACTCCGACGTCAGGAAGGGGGAGATCTATGACGACGAGAGAAGCCACCAGCCATCTGGAGGAAGCCCTCGCCCGATGGGAGGAGCAGACGCTCAAGCCGACGCTCGCGCGTCTGCCCGAGCGCGCGGCGGAGTTCACGACGACCTCGTTGCGCCCGATCCAGCGATTGTATACGCCGCTCGACATTCAGCATCTCGACTTCGAGCGAGATATCGGCTTCCCTGGTGAGTATCCGTTCACGCGCGGCATTCATCCGACGATGTATCGGGGGAAGCTCTGGACGATGCGGCAGTTCGCCGGCTTCGGCACGGCCTTCGATACCAACAAGCGGTTCAAGTATCTCCTGGAGCAAGGGCAGACGGGGCTCTCGGTCGCCTTCGATCTGCCGACGCTCATGGGGCTGGATTCGGATCATCCCCTGGCCGAAGGTGAAGTGGGGAAGTGTGGCGTAGCTGTCTCCAGCCTCGAGGACATGGAGGTCCTCTTCGACGGCATCCCGCTCGAAGAGGTGACGACCTCGATGACGATCAACGCGCCGGCGGCCGTCATCTTCGCCATGTATCTGGTGGTCGCTGAGAAGCAAGGCGCGGATTGGAAGAAGATCTCGGGGACGATCCAGAACGACATCCTGAAGGAATACATCGCGCAGAAGGAGTGGATCTATCCCCCTCGGCCCTCGATGCGGTTGATCGTGGACACGATCGCCTTCTGCACGCGGGAGGTGCCGCGCTGGCATCCCATCTCGATCTCGGGCTATCACATCCGCGAGGCGGGGGCGACGGCGTTGCAGGAGCTGGCGTTCACCTTGCGCGATGGGATTGAATATGTGGAGTGGTGCGTTCAAGCGGGATTGCAGGTGGACGAGTTCGCCCCGCGGCTCTCCTTCTTCTTCAATTGCCACAATGACTTCTTCGAGGAGATCGCGAAGTTCCGCGCGGCGCGCAAAGTCTGGGCGCGCGTCATGCGCGAGCGATTCGGCGCGCGCGATCCGCGCTCCTGGATGTGTCGGTTCCACACGCAGACGGCCGGATGCAGTCTGACGGCGCAGCAACCGTACAACAACGTCGTGCGCACGACGATTCAAGCCCTGGCGGCGGTGCTCGGAGGGACGCAGAGCCTGCACACGAATGCCCTTGATGAAGCTCTGGCCCTGCCCACGGAATTCACGGCCATGCTCGCGCTTCGCACGCAGCAGATCATCGCGCATGAATCGGGGGTCGTGAACACGGTGGATCCCCTGGCCGGGAGCTACTTCGTCGAGAAGTTGACGAGCGAGATGGAGCAGGGCTGCTACGAATACTTCGAGAAGATTGACGCCATGGGGGGGATGATCGCCGCTATCGAGCGAGGCTTCCCGCAGAAAGAGATTCAGGAGGCGGCCTATCGTTATCAGCAGGCCGTGGATCGGCGGGAGAAGATCATCGTCGGCGTCAACGAATATGTGGTCGAGAAGGAGCCGGTCGAGGTCCCTATTCTCTACATTGACGAATCGGTGGCGGAGATTCAGAAGGAGCGGTTGCGGCGCCTGCGCGCGCGGCGGGATAACGCGAAGGTGCAGCGCGCGCTGGAGGCCTTGAAGGAGGCCGCGCGCGGCACCGAGAACACGATGCCGTATATCCTCGAGTGCGTGCGCGCGTATGCGACGCTCGGGGAGATCTGCGATGCCTTGAAGGAGGTCTTCGGCGAATATCAAGAACCGCCGTTTTAAGCCCATCGTCCGAGGCCTCGCCTCACGACGAGCTATGGGAGAACGAAAGATTCGAGTCCTCATCGCGAAGCCCGGATTGGACGGGCATGACCGAGGCGCCAAAGTCGTCGCGCGGGCCTTGCGCGATGCGGGCATGGAAGTGATCTACACGGGGTTGCGACAGACGCCGGAGCAGATCGTCACGGCCGCGCTCCAAGAGGATGTGGATGTCATTGGTCTCTCCATCCTCTCCGGAGCGCACATGACGCTCGTCCCCCGGGTGATGCAGCTGCTGCGGGAGAAGGGGTTGCACGATGTTGTCGTCTTCGTCGGCGGGATCATCCCGCAGGAGGATATCCCGAAGTTGAAGGCACTGGGCGTGGCGGAGGTCTTCCTGCCGGGGACGCTGCTGGAGCAGATCGTCTCGACGGTGCGACAGAGCGTGAAGCGGCCGCTGGAGACAGCGGAGTGAGCGCGATCCGCCCGCGCGCCGACGAGCGCGCGATCCCGAAAGAGGGGTGTGCTGTGTCCTCGCGCCTTGGAACTGAAGGTGAGGGAGCACACGGGCACGCGACAGCAATGAGAGGAGCAGCCGGATGACGGACCTTCTGTCGTTCGTCCTTCTCGCCATCGGGTATGTCCTCCTCATGCGGTACGTTCTTCCTCGGTTGGGCGTGCCGACCTGACTCGGGCGGCCCTCGTGTGCCGAGGATCGGCCAAGAGCCAGCGACACGCAGCTGCCTGGAGCGCGGTGAGGCATGATCGCGGAGGACGGGATTCGCCTCGGCATACACGCCTCGATCTCCGGAGAGTTGGCCCATGCGCTGCGGGAGGCGGCCGAACTGGGATGCCAGACGGTGCAGCTCTTCTCCCGGAATCCCCGCGGATGGGAAGCCCGCGCTCTCGCGCGGGCCGAGGTGTTGGCGTTTCGTCGAGAGCGCGAGCGGTTGGGGCTCGACCCGGTCGTCATTCACGCGCCTTATCTGATCAATCTCGCGGCGGTGGATCCGACCGTGCGCGAACGATCCGTTCGCGCCTTCCGGCACGAGATCCGGCGCGCCGTTCGGTTGGGAGCGGATTATCTCGTCGTCCATCCGGGGAGTGCGCGCGGTCGCTCTCTGGAGGAGGGGATCAACTTGTGCGCGCGCGCGATTCGGCGGGCGGTGCGGGGGATGCGAATGGGCGCTCTGCGCATTCTCCTGGAGAACACGGCGGGTCAGGGGCATCAGATCGGATGGCGATTTGAGCATCTGGCCGCGCTCTTGGATGAGCTGGAGGACGTGCCGATCGGGGTTTGTGTGGACACCGCGCATGCGTTCGCCGCGGGGTATGATCTGGTGACTGAGGCAGGACTTGCTCGGACGCTCGCCGAGATACGGGCGACGGTCGGAATAGAGCGCGTCTATGTCCTGCATCTGAACGATACGCGCGTGCCGCGCGGCGGGCGCGTGGATCGGCATTGGCACGTGGGCGAGGGGCATATCGGCGCGGAGGCCTTTCGCCGGATCGTCAGCGGTGCGCTTTTTCCCGCTCGTTCGTTCATCCTCGAAACGCCGAGGCGGTCGCTGGAGGACGATCGGCGCAATCTCGCGCGCGTGAGGGCCTGGGTTGCTTCCGCGGCGTCGGTGTGATACGCTATCGCGCGAATTCGCGATGCACGTGAGCACACGAGCGATGCGAGCGTTCAAGCTGAGGTGATCGGGTGAGGCTCAAGCGGCGAGTCTTGGATGTGGATCTCCCCTTTTGTGCGACAGCGGGGGCGTCCCTCTGCGCGCTCACGGCGTGGAGGGGGCGATCGCTCGCGCGCGTGGCTCGTGATCTCTTGAAACTTCGCAGCGCGCATCAGCGTAATTACGGGCATGATCCCATCGGGAAGGGGGAAGGCCTATGCGGGATAGGATGAGTCGGCGACTGTTCGCCGGGGTCGGGAGCCTGGTCTTGATGTTGGGGACGGTGTGGGCGCAGCAGCCGTCGTCCGCGCCGGGGACGCCGCAGACCCCTCGGCCCCAGGTCATTTTGGAACGCGTGCAACCGCTTCGGGTGCCGCGCGTCGGCGTGAATCCGGATCAGTTGCTCTATCTCTCCCTGCACGATGCGATCTTGAAGGCGCTCGAGAACAACAATCAGATTCAGATCGAGCGCATGGCCGTTCAGGCCAATGAGCGGAGCCTGCTGGCCGCGCGTGGCGCTTACGATATTCTCTTCGGCTTCGATACCAATGGGACGACGGCCACGCGGCCGAGCACCAGCTCCTTCACCACTGGGGCCGACAATCCGGCCTTCACGAATCGGCAGCTCACCTACAATCTGACGGTGCAGCAACTGCTGCCGACCGGGGGGAACTGGCGCTTCCAGATCCTGAACACGCGACAGACGACCGATCAGGTCTTCGTCTCCCGCTTCCTGGGCATCGAGAGTCGCGATTCGGCCGTCGCCTTCAACCCCTCCTTCGTGAGCACCGTGCAATTCGAGTTGCGCCAGCCGCTGCTGCGGAACCTCCGCATGGATCAAACGCGGCGGCAGATCGAGATCGCGAAGAAGGCGCTCGATCTCTCCGACAGTCAATTCCGCCAGCGCGTGATCGAGATCATCACGCAGGTGCAGAACGCGTATTGGGACCTCGTCTTCGCCATTCGCAATGTGGAGATCGCGCAGCAATCGCTCGAATTGGCGAAGGCGAATTTGGAGAACAATCGGCGGCAGGTGCAGGCGGGGACGCTCGCCCCCATTGAGCTGGCGCAATCGGAGGCTGAGGTTCAGCGTCGGACGCAGGAGGTGACGGCGGCCATCGGGCAGGTCACCATCGCCGAGAACGCGCTCAAGAATCTGATCCTCGGCGATCCGAATTCGCCCGAGTGGTCGGCCAACATCGTCCCGACCGAGAGCATCGAGTTCCTCCCGCCGCCCATTGATTTCGAGAGCGCCATTCGGATCGCCCTGATGAATCGGCCGGAGCTGGAGCAATTGCGCTTTCGGAAGGCGCAGAATGAGATTGACCTGAAGTACTTCCGCAACCAGATGCGGCCGCAGATTGACCTGGTGGCCACGTATGGGAGTTCCGGCTTGGCGGGGACGCCGACGCTGGTGACGCGCATCAAGCTGGATGAGGATGGGAATCCCGTCACGGACCCGGAGACGGGAGAACCGGTCTTGGAGCGCGTGCCGCGCGAGGTGCCGCCGCGCTTCATTGGCGGAGCGGCCAAGGCGCTGCGCACGGCGTTCTCCAACGACTTCCGGTCTTACAGCTTCGGTCTCTCCTTCAGCTTCCCCTTGCGGAATCGAACGGCCGAGGGGAATTTCGGGGCGGCGCTGGCGCAACGACGCAGCCTCGATTTCCAGGAGCGGCAGTTGATCCAGCAGATCAGCGTCGAGGTCCGAAACGCCTTGCAGCAGGTGGAGGTCGCTCGCCAGAATATCGAAGCCGCGCGCGCCGAACGCATCGCGCGTGAGCGTCAGTTGGAGGGGGAGCAGAGGAAGTTCGAGGCTGGGCTCTCGACGACCTACTTCGTCCTGCAATTCCAGAACTTCCTGGCCGCCGCGCGCGCCCAGGAGCTGCAAGCGCTGGTCAACTACAACAAGGCGATCGCTAATCTCCAGCGCGTGATGTCCACGACGCTGGATGTGTACAACATCAAGATCTCCGCGCAGTCTGGAAGGTGAAGACCATCGCCGAGGCCTCGGTCCTCACTGCCTGACGCCGGGGCCTTCGGCGCGATGGACATTCGTGCGCTTTCCATCTGCCTATGAAGATCTCGGCCACGCTCATCGCCTGCAATGAGGAGGACCGCATCGGCGAGGCGCTGGCATCGGTCGCCTGGGCCGATGAGATCATCGTCGTCGTAGATGCGCGGAGCACGGATCGTACGGCGGAGATCGCCCGACAGTACACGGATCGCGTCTTCGTGCGCCCCTGGTCCGGCTATGCCGAGCAGAAGAATTTCGCCGATCAGCAGGCCACGTGCGAGTGGATCTTCTCCCTCGATGCCGATGAGCGCGTCTCCCCGCAATTGCGGCGCTCGATCGAACGGTTGAAACGCGAGGGGCCACGCCATGATGGATATCGCGTGGCGCGGCGCGCGTGGTACCTCGGGCGGTGGATTCATCATGGCGGATGGTATCCCGATTATCAACTTCGGCTCTATCGCCGCGATCGCGCGCGGTGGGTCGGCGCCTTCGTCCATGAATCCGTGCGCGTCGAGGGGAGCGTGGGGACGCTGGAGGGGGATCTCTGGCATCTGACGCGGCGGAGCTTGAGCGAGCATCATGAGGTGTTGAATCGCTACACGACGCTGGCGGCCGAAGAAGCCTTCGTTCAGGGGAAGCGTGCCGGATGGTTCGCCTTATGCGTCCGCCCGTTTCTGGCGTTCTTGCGGAGTTACGTGCTGCGGCAAGGGTTTCGCGATGGAATCCCCGGGCTCGTGATCTCCGGCTTCGCCGCCTATTACGTCTTCCTCAAGTCCGCGAAGCTCTGGGAGCGCGCGCATTTCCCCGAGGGGTGGGGGGTTCCTTCCGCTCCCTCGTAGGCTCACGGCGTCTCGCTCAGGAAGTCGAGGACCAGACGGTTGAACGCTTCGGCCTGCTCGATGAAGACCGCGTGTCCGGCGCCCTCGATGATCGCCAAGCGCGCACCGGGGATTCGCGCGGCGAGGTTCCGTGAATTCTCCGGGGGAATCAGTATGTCCTCGTCTCCGGTGACGATGAGCGTGGGCGCGCGGATGGCGGAGACACGATCGGCGGCGTCGAACGCCATCACCGCCTGAATCTGCGCGAGGAACGTCTGCTCGGAGACGGGATGCGCGAGTCGGCGCCGAACGAGGTCTTCCACGTCATCCGGGCGTTCGGCCAGAAAGCGCGCGGTGAAGGCGATGGGCAGACCGGCGCGCACGCGCTCTTCGGTGTTCAGGCCTTCCGGCGAGAGGAAAGCTCGGATGATCTCCGGTGCCGCCGGAACATGTTGAGGGCCACCGAAACTCGTGCAGACGAGAACGAGCCGGTGGATGAGCTCCGGGTGAGCCAGAGCGAGCTCTTGCGCGATGAATCCTCCCATGGAAGCGCCCAGGACGTGAGCCCGTTCGATCCCCAGCTCCCTGAGCAGGGCAGCGGCATCCTCGGCGAGCGTGCGGATCGTCAGTGGGGCCTCCCCAGACTCGGAGGCTCCAATTCCGCGATGATCGAAGACGATCGTGCGAAAATGGCGGGAGAAGGCCGGGATCTGTTTGTACCAGATCCAGCCCCCCACGCCGAGCCCGGCGATCAGCAGCAGCGGGGCCCCCGCGCCGTGAGCTTCGTAATAGAGCCGGACACCGTTGGCGCGAACCGTCGGCACCGCTACATCAACTCTTCGATCAACTCCTCGAAGACAGCGCGCTCCGGCCGGAGCGGGTGGCGCACCAGAGGGCCTCGGCGCAAGGCCGGTTCGCTGTCCTCGTAAATCGGGTGCTCGTCCCGGTAGAAGAGACCGATGGGGATGCGATCCCCCCACTCGAAGGACTTATGGAGCGCCGCCATGACGTCGGAGGGATCATAGCCGGCCTCCTCCTCTAACTTGTAGACGCGCTGCTTGAACCAGGGATAGGTGTTAACCTTGTTGTAGGTCACGCACGGGCTGAAGACATCAATGAGCGCGAACCCTCGATGCGCGATCCCTCCGGCGATCAACTGCGCGAGATGATCGGGATCACCGGAGAAGCCGCGCGCGACGTAGGTCGCTCCGGAGACGAGCGCCAGGGCGATGGGATTGATCGGCGGCTCCGGATTCCCCCGAGGCGTGGATTTCGTGCGCACCTCTTTCATCGTCGTCGGCGAGGCCTGCCCCGTGGTGAGACCGTAGATTTGGTTGTTCATCACGACGTAGGTGATGTCAATGTTCCGGCGCATGGCATGGATGAAATGGCCGACGCCAATGCCATACCCATCTCCATCGCCCCCGGTGACGACGACATGCAGCGCATGGTTGGCCAGCTTGATCCCTTCCGCCACGGCGACCGCTCGCCCATGCAGGCTGTGCACGCCATAGGCATGGATGAAGCCTGGCAGGTTCGAGGAACAGCCGATGCCGGACACGATCACCAGATCCTTCGGTTGGATGCCGAGCCTGCCGGCCGCCATCTTCACAGCCTTCAGGACGCCGAAATCGCCGCAGCCCGGACACCAATCGGGATCCACCGGGCCGGCGTACGTCTCGATCGGAAGTTCAATGACGGTTGCCATACCCCCCTTCTCCTTTGCTCAAGACGCGGCTTCCTCCGGCTCCCACCGATAGGTCGAGCCGGTTTCGATGCCGATGAGCACGCGCCCCCGCTTCCGCCCCGTCTCGCGGGAGACGATCTCCACGTTCCAGATGGGCTCTTCGAATCCATCGCGTTCGAGACGGGAGATGCGTCCGGGACGCGCATCCTCGTCCAGATGGGTGCGAATGTAGTGATACGCGATCTCGCGCGCTTCCTCTTCCGTGACCTCCAGACTGAGCGGTCGCCCGTCGAGGATCGCCTTCACCCGCTCGACGATGTAGCGCGGCTCGAAGGGCTCTCCGTCATATTTGCGGATGTGCGCGTCCACGGAGATGCCCGTCTCCGCCCGGAGGTAACGAGCGAACTGTCCGCTGTAATTGGCCTCGACGCAGATCGTCTTCCGGCAGCGGCGTAAGATCTCGGCCACCTCACGAGCGTGGAAGGGGAAGAGATACGTGATGTGCAGGTGATTGGCGCGAATCCCCTCCTCGGCGAGCTTCTCCACGGCCTCTCGAATCACGCCTTTGGTCGAGCCCCACCCGATCAGCGTGACCTCGGCGTCCTCGGGGCCTTCGAGCACCGGTGGCGGCAGCTCGCGCAGGACGGCCTCGAGCTTGCGCATCCGCTTCTCGTGAATCTTGCGCCGCACAGGCGGAGAGGTGAAGACGTCGCTGATCAGAATCCCCTCCTCATCGTGATCATCGGTCGCCGCCGTGTGCATGGCCCCTTCCGTCCCCGGCAGCGCTCGCGGAGAGACGCCCGAGCGGGTGAAGGCATAGCGCTTGTATCTCCCTTTGGACTCATCCCATTCGGTCACCAGCTCGCCGCGCTCGATGGGAACATCGTAGCGCAGATCCTCGGGCTCGATCGTCTCCGGGTGCTCGCTGAGCAACAGGTCGCTCATGATGATCACCGGGAGTTGGTACTTCTCAGCGAGATTGAAGGCCGTGACGACTGCCGAGAAGCACTCGGCCACGTCCCCCGGCGCGATGATGACTCGGGGATAGTCGCCTTGCGAAGCGCCGAAGACCTGATTGAGATCGCCTTGTTCGGTCTTCGTGGGCAGGCCCGTCGAGGGGCCTCCGCGCTGCACTTCGATGACGACCACGGGAGCTTCGATCATCCCCGCCTGTCCGATCGCTTCGGTCATCAGGGCGAAGCCGCCGCCAGAGGTCCCGCACATGGCGCGAACCCCCGCGTATCCCGCGCCGATGGCCATATTCACGACGGCCAATTCATCCTCGCACTGTTTGACGACGATGCCGCACCGGTCGGCATGCGCGGCCATCCAGTGCAGGATCGAGGAGGCGGGCGTCATCGGATACGCCGAGTAGAACTTGCATCCGGCCGTCACCGCGCCGATGGCGAAGGCCTCATTGCCAGTGATGAATGGCCGACGAACATGAGTGAACGTCCATCTGTAGCCGAGCGGGACGAAGTGCTCCTTGGCATACTCGTATCCCGCGCGCAAGATGGCGACGTTCTGGTCAATGACGGCTTGCCCTTTATGCTTGAAGGTGTCGGTGAGCACGCCCGCTGCTGTCTCGAAGTCCAGGCCGATCAGAAAGAGCAGGGCGCCCAGCGCCACCGTGTTCTGCATGACCGGAGGGACCTTCCCGAGCGGCTTCGTGATCGCGGAGACCGGCAGCGGAACCGGGAGCACATGATCCCGCAGCAACGTCGGATCGAGCTTCAACCGATCGGAGTTGTAGAGGACGGCTCCACCCGATTCGACCTCGCGCGCGTGTCTCTCGATCGAATCTTGGTTCAGGGCGATGAGGACGTTCAGGTGGTCCCCATGAGACGTCAGTTTCCGTTCCCCGATCCGGACCCGCAGCCAGATGTGCCCGCCGCGGATGACGGATTGATAGCTGTTGTACGCGTAGACGTACAACCCCAGCCGAGCGGCCGTCTTGGCGAGGGTATCCCCCGTCTTATCCAGACCATCGCCCGCCGCTCCGCCAATGCCGACGGTGACTTCTCGCATGGCGCCTTCTCCTTATTCCAAGATGTGGAATCCCGGGGAGAACTCGCGAAGTGGGTGGATCGCGCCTCGCCCGAGAGGAACGCACCGGGGATGATACACAGGAGAATCCCCGGACCGTCGCGATCGCACTCTGTGCACCTCACCTCGCTTCACAATCAAGCCACAATGATAGGCCCTCTCCCACCGGGCGTCAAGCGGGGAGGCCGGAGGATCACCTGCCATCGTTTGCGCCCCTTCTGCCGACCCGATCCCGGCCCGCCCATGCTATACTGTGGGGTATGGTGCCGTGGGGGATCTACGTGCACATCCCGTTTTGTCCGTACAAGTGCGCCTATTGTGATTTCGATTCCGGGGTTCACCCGCAGGAGGTGATGGCGGCTTACGTCGCGGCTCTGCGGGAGGAGATCGCGCGGGCGGGCGCCGACCCCCTCTCGGTGGACACGATCTATTTCGGCGGGGGGACGCCGTCGCTCCTGGACCCGGATGTGCTTGGGGGGCTTCTCCAAACCGTGCGTCGGACGTTCGCTGTGTGTCCGGAGGCGGAGATCACGCTCGAGGCGAATCCGGGGACGATCACAGCGGAGAAGGCCCGCGCGTTTCGCGCGCTCGGGGTGAATCGCGTGAGCCTCGGGGCGCAGACCTTTGAGGCAGGTGAACTTCGCGCGCTCGGGCGTCGGCATACGGTGGAGCAGATCGGCGAGTCGGTGGCCCTGCTGCGCGCGGCTGGCATGGAGAACCTGAACCTGGACCTGATCATCGGGATCCCCGGACAGACCCTGGCGAGCTGGGAGCGGACGATGGATCGCGCGTTCTCGTTGCGACCGACCCATCTCTCGGTCTACATGCTGGAGGTTCATGAGGGGACGCCGTTGGCGACGCAGTTAGCTCAGGGGCGCGTGGTGGAGCCGGACGAGGCGCTCACGGTCGCGATGTACCATCGGTTCCTGGAACGCGCGGAGGAAGAGGGGTATGAGCAGTATGAGATCTCCAATTTCTGTCAGCCGGGGTTCGCCTCTCGGCACAATCTGAAATATTGGTCTGACGAGCCCTATCTCGGGTTCGGGTGCAGCGCGCACTCCTACGATTTCCGAGAGCGGCGGTGGAATCTCGCGACGCCGCAGGCGTATATCGCCGCCATGCGCGAGCGGGGGGAGGCGGTGGCCGGGCGCATCGCCATGACCGAGCGCCGACGGATCGAGGAGGCCCTCATGCTCGGGCTGCGCCGACGTTCGGGGGTGAATCTGCGCGCCTTTCGAGAGCGCTATGGCGTGGAGGTCCTCGATCTCTATGGCGATCAGCTCGCGCCGCTGGGCGAAGCCGGACTGATCGAGATCAGCGAGGGATGGCTGCGCCTCACGCGGCGAGGTTTGGTCCTGGCCAATGAGGTGTTTGCCGTCTTCGTGTGAGATCGGGTACATTTACCCCCCGCTATCTGGTGGGAGGACGGGATGCGATTCATTGACCTGCGCAGCGATACGGTGACGCGGCCGACGCCGGAGATGCGCGAGGCGATGGCGCGCGCCGAGGTCGGCGACGATGTCTACGGGGAAGACCCGACGGTGAATCGGTTGCAGGAGCGCGCGGCCGAGATCTTCCAGAAAGAGGCGGCGCTCTTTGTCCCCTCGGGCACAATGGGGAACCAGATCTGCGTGAAGGTGCACACGCGGCCGGGGCAGGAAGTGATCCTGGAGGAGAAGAGCCACATCTACAACTTCGAGATGGCGGCCATGGCCGTGATCTCCGGGACGCTGCCGCGCGTCGTGCGCGGGCGGGATGGGATCGTGGATTGGCCGACGATCGAGGTGGCCTTGAGTCCGAACGTCTACTATCGCGCGCCGACGGGATTGATCTGTCTGGAGAACACGCACAATCTGGCGGGAGGGACGGTCCTGCCCTTGGAAGTGGCGCGCGAGATCTGCGCGCGCGCGCATGAGCGGGGCGTGCCCGTGCATTTGGATGGGGCGCGCGTGTTCAATGCCGCCGTCGCGTGCGCGCGATCGGTGGCCGAATTGGCCGAGCCATTCGATTCGGTGATGGTCTGCCTCTCGAAAGGGCTCGGGGCTCCGGTGGGGTCGCTGATTCTCGGATCTCGCGCCTTCATCGAGGAAGCGCGCGCCGTGCGGAAGATGCTCGGCGGCGGGATGCGGCAAGTGGGTGTGCTCGCCGCGGCGGGGCTGATCGCTCTGGAGAAGATGCCCGCGCGGCTTGTTGAGGATCACGAGAAAGCGCGCCTTCTGGCCTTCGGCCTGGCCGAGCTTCCGGGGCTGGCGCTCGATCCCGAGAAGGTCCAGACGAACATCGTCATCGTGGATGTCGCGGCGACCGGATGGACGGCGGAGGAGTTCGCCGGACGGCTCAAAGCGCGAGGCGTCCTGGTCGGAAGCCTCGGGCCGACGACCGTCCGCCTGGTGACGCATTACGACGTCAGCCACGAGGATTGCGCCGAGGCGCTCCGCCGCATTCGCGAAGTTCTTCAAGAGGCGCCCCGACTCCGCCCCGCGCGCGCGTGAGGGCTCGGACCGGTGGAGAGAGGGATCATCGCCATAGATGGACCGGCCGGGTCAGGCAAGAGCACGGTGGGCAAGCTCTTGGCCAAGCGGCTCGGTTATCTCTACATGGACACAGGCGCCATGTACCGCGCGCTCGCGTGGAAGGCGTTGAGTTTGGGGATCCCCCTCGATGATGAGGAGGCGCTGACGCATCTGGCCGAGCGCGTGCACATCACCCTCTCCGGAGATCCCGATGCCGTGCGCGTCGCGATTGATGGTCAGGATGTGACCGATGCCATTCGCGCTCCAGAGATCAGCCGCGCCGCTTCCATCATCGCGGCGATCCTCGGCGTCCGCCGCGCCATTGTGGCCAAGCAGCGAGAGATGGGACGGCGCGGGCGCGTCGTGCTTGAAGGGCGAGATACGGGGACTGTGGTCTTCCCCGATGCCGATGTGAAATTCTTCCTCGATGCGCGTCTTGAGGTGCGCGCCCGACGGCGTTTCGAGCAAGAGCGCGCGCGGGGGAGGGAGGTCTCTTTCGAGGAGATACTTCGCGAGACCGAAGAGCGTGATCGCCGGGATGCCGAGCGCTCGGCCTCACCGCTCCGCCAGGCGGAGGATGCCATCTATCTCGATTCCTCCGAGCTGAGCGTGGAGCAGGTCGTCGAGCGTATGTTGGAGATCATCCGACAGCGGATGCCCTCGGCATCCTCCCGTGAGCGGGAATCGAAATGAACCCCTGCAAGGCGTCAGATGCCGTTCCACAGCACGCGCAGATGGCCTTCGCCCCTGATGCCTTCAAGTTCCTCGTGCGCCTGATCCCCTGAATACTCGGGGGAAGAATCGTCCCGTGGAACGGGCATATGCCTGATAGGCATCGCCATAGCGCGCGCGGAGGGCGCATTCCTCAGCGCGCGCCCGCTGCATGTTCCCAATGAGCGCGGCGATGAGGCTGAGGAGAAAGAGTCCGCAGGGGACGAGCAAGAAGGTCCCCAGATAAAGAGCGTGCAGCCCCGTGTACAGAGGATGTCGCATGAAGCGATACGGACCATGTCGAATCAACCGATGCTCGGCGATGATGTGAGGACGAAGGCCGAAGGAAGGTCCTAAGGAGAGAGTCGCCCAGAGGATCAATCCATGACCGAGCAGGAGCAGCCCGAGTCCCACGCGCGGGAAGTAGAGCGCCGAGGAGAGCCTGTGAAAGGGGAACGCGGTGGGGCTCGCCGCATACCCTGCGGAACCGAGCCACCACCCGGCGTATCCGAGGAGCGAGAGCGCGAGCCCCATCGTCGGCATGTCAGCCCGTGCGATGACCACCTTCGTCCATCCGCGTTGAGCGCGCCGGAGGACGCTCCACGTGGCGATCCAGAGGACGCCGTGCGCGCTCGCACTGGCGGCGAGGATCATGCCGATCGCATTCGCCTTCATCTCGCGGCGGGGCTCACGAGCATCCGGTCGTCCCTCCGCAATTGAAACAGCGGTAGCAGGAGCCGTTCCGCACCATGATGGCGCCGCAGTCCGGACATGCGGGGGCGTCCGCCTGATTGATGTAGGTGTCGCGCGCGCCGAAGGTCTCCGTTGGATCCTCCGGCGGGGAGGCTTCGGCACGGGGTCCCCAAGCGATCTGTAGATCGCCTGGGGTGCCCGAGGCGAGTCGCGCGCGTGCTTGTGGCGTCAACACGCCCAGTTGCGCTTGCGTCTCCGCGTCCAGGAACTGCGAGGCGAGCCAACGGAAAATATAGTCCACGAGCGACTTCGCCACGCGGATCTCCGGATTCGTCGTCACGCCCGACGGCTCGAACCGCATGTGGCTGAACTTCCGCACGAGCACTTCAAGCGGCACGCCGTACTGCAGCGCGATGGAGATCGCCGTCGCGAACGCGTCCATCAAGCCGGAGATCGTACTCCCCTCCTTGGCGACAGTGACGAAGATCTCGCCCGGGCTTCCGTCTTCGTACATGCCGACGGTGATGTATCCATCGTGGACCGATCCGTCTTGCGTCGTGATGGTGAAGTGGTGCGTGATCGCTCGACGCGTGTCCGGCAGCCGACGTCGAATCGGACGGCGAGGCGCTTCGACGGCGGATTCGACGCGCGGTTCTCCCGATGGAGCGGCGGCCTCTTTGGAGCGCTCTTTCTCCCCCGCGCCCGTCGAGAGCGGTTGCGTGCGTTTGGAGCCATCGCGGTAAATGGCGATGGCTTTGAGTCCCATCTTCCACGCGTCAATGAAGAGCTGCTCGATCTCCTCCACGGTGATGTCATGCGGGAGATTACACGTCTTGCTGATAGCGCCGCTCAAGAACGGTTGCACGGCGGCCATCATCTTCACGTGGCCCATGTAGTGGATCGAACGCCGACCATTGGCCGGGCGGAACGCGCAGTCGAAGACCGGCAGGTGCTCTTCCCGCAGGTGCGGGGCGCCCTCGATCGTCCCGTGCTCTTCGAGATAGGCCATGATCTCGCGGATCTGCCCCTCCTCGTATCCCAATCGGCGGAGCGCTCGCGGGACCGTTTGATTGACGATCTTGATGACGCCGCCGCCGACGAGCTTCTTGTACTTGACCAGTGCGATGTCGGGCTCGATCCCCGTCGTGTCGCAATCCATCATGAAGGAGATCGTCCCCGTGGGGGCGAGCACCGTCACCTGCGCGTTGCGGTATCCATAGATTTGGCCCAGGCGCAGGGCTTCCTCCCACACCTCGTGCGCGGCCTCCAGCAGATCCTGTGGGACCAACCGCGCGTCAATCCGGGCGAGGCTGTCGCGATGCTTGCGAATGACGCGCAGCATGGGCTCGCGATTGAGCGCGAATCCGGCGAAGGGCCCCATGCGCTCGGCGATGCGCGCCGAGGTCAGGTACGCCTGCCCGGTCATGAGCGCCGTGATCGCCGCCGCATAGGCTCTCCCCGCCTCGGAATCGTAGGGGAGACCCCGCGACATGAGCAGGGCACCGAGGTTGGCGTAGCCCAGGCCCAATTGGCGAAACGCGGTGGCGTTGTGGGCGATCTTCGGCGTCGGGTAGCTCGAATTCCCGACGATGATCTCCTGCGCCAAGATCATGACCGAGACCGCATGCCGAAAGGCCTCGATGTCGAACTCTCCATCCGGAGTGAGGAATTTGAGGAGATTGAGGCTCGCCAGATTGCACGCGCTGTCGTCCAGATGCATGTACTCCGAGCAGGGATTGCTCGCGTTGATCCGTCCGCTGTTGGGACACGTATGCCAGTCGTTGATCGTCGTGTCGAACTGCAGGCCCGGATCGCCGCACTCCCAGGCCGCTTGCGCGATCTGCCGCAAGATGTCCCGCGCACGGTGCACCTCCAGGACCTCCCCCGTGGTGACGGCGCGCAGCGGCCACTCGCGATCCCCGAGCACCGCCCGCATGAACTCATCCGTCACGCGCACAGAGTTATTGGCGTTCTGATATTGGATGGAGATCCAGCCTTCGGAATCGAGTGAGGACATGTCGTATCCGGCTTCGGCCAGGGCATAGGCCTTGCGCTCCTCCTTCGCCTTGCACCAGATGAATTCGAGGATGTCGGGATGGTCCACATTGAGCACGACCATCTTGGCCGCCCGCCGCGTCTTCCCCCCGCTTTTGATCGTCCCCGCGATCGCGTCCGCTCCGCGCATGAAAGAGACGGGGCCCGATGCTCGTCCTCCTTTCGAGAGATATTCCTTCGAGGAGCGCAAGGGGGAGAGGTTGATCCCCGATCCCGATCCCCCCTGAAAGATCTTGCCCTCGGTCTTGTACCATTCCAGGATGGAGTCCATGTTGTCCTCGATGGAGAGGATGAAGCACGCCGAGCATTGCGGCTGCGGCTCCACACCGACGTTGAACCACACGGGGCTGTTGAACGAGGCCATCTGATGCAGCAAGAGGTAGGTCAGTTCCGCACGAAAGGTCTCCGCGACCTCGACGGACGCGAAGTACCCGTCCTTGATCCCCCATTCGGTGAGCGTGTTGACGACGCGGCCGATCAGTTGGCGCACGCTGGATTCGCGTTCGGGAGAGCCGAGTCGCCCGCGGAAATACTTCTGTGCGACGATGTCCGTGGCCAGTTGCGACCAGAATGCCGGGAACTCGACGTTCGTTTGCTCGAAGACGACTGCGCCGTCGCCGCCGAGAATCCGCGCGGTTCGGCGCTCCCAGGCGACTTCGTCGAAGGGATGGACGCCCGGGCGCGTGAAGAATCGTCGAAGCCACACTTCACCAGCATATCCGAGAGACACGCCGCTGATCTCCTCCCGCCTCTGCATAGGTCGCGTCCTCCTTTCCTCGTCGTTCCTCGCGCACAGCTTTGAAGGATCGGTCCTCGCATCAGCCGGGGCACAATCCCGCCCGCGCAGCCCGAGGGCCTCCGGGGGAGAAATCCCCCCATTCTCCTGAATGTTCTTCCTTTGATCGCGGCGCCGGTCGACCCGCTTCTGCTCCGGCGCGACGGCCCCTAGTGTAAGCACAATATCCTGGCTTGTCAAGAGAAAAGATCACAAGATGTTGTGGTTCCTCTAACCGCCACCGCCTCAAGGGGATGCCGCCTCGCTCCGGCGACAGCGGATCGTCCCGCGCGAGGCCCTTGAGGCGTTCCCTCCCGAGAGGCTCGGGCGCTCCGGTCAGCTTTGCCAGAATCGGGGGAATCTGTCACACTAAAGGTTCGCCGCACTATGGCGCTCGCCCGGAGCCTCGGCATGACGTGGCGCGTGTACGCGGAGCTGTTGGACATACTGGAGCGGGCATCGCCCGGACGGAGCAGGCGCCCTCGACGGTCGCCGCGAGGATGGACGCTGCAGGAGTTGGCCCGTCAGCTCTCGACGGGCTTTCCGAGAATCCCCAGACGCGAAGTGGCCCGTCTGGTGCGAGAGCTTGTAATGCTGGGCGCGCTCCTCCGACGTGGGCGGCGCTACATCCGTTCTCCACGTGCGATCTTCGTGGTGGGAACGTTGAAGCGACATCGGCGAGGGTTCCTCCTGGTGGCGCCCGAGGGAGAGCGCGCTCGTCAGAAGTATGGGGACATCCACGTGCGTGAATCGTCCGCGGGGACGGCTCTTCACGGAGATCGCGTGCTCGTGCGCGTGCTCGGGCGATTGCCGGCGGAGGCTCCGGCGCGCGCTCACTGCACCTGGGAGGGGCGCGTGGAGAAAATCCTGGAGCGCGCTCAAGCGATCGTGGTCGGGCGCTTCATGCGCGCGCCGTATGCGGGGTATGTACTCCCGCTCGATGAGCGCTTCTTGTACGAGATCGAGATCGCGCCGGGGGAGGCCCTGGAGGCGGAGGACGGACAGATCGTCGCGGTCGAGCTCCTTCGTCCCCCCACGGCGCACCATCCACCGGTCGGGCGCATCGTCGAGATCCTCGGGAGGGATGGCGATCCCGGCCTGGATGAAGAGATCGTCATTCGCAAGTATCGGCTTCCGTACCGCTTCTCCGAGAGCGCGCTCCGAGAGGCGGCGGCGCTCCCCGATTCGGTCCACGATCGCGCTCTGTGGCGAGAGCGCCTCGCGCGGGACGAGCTGAAGCGGCGCGATTTCCGCGGATGGGTGACGGTGACCATTGATGGGGAATCCGCTCGGGATTTCGATGATGCCGTGAGCGTCGAGCGCTTGCCGGATGGATCGTTCCTGCTGGGCGTCCACATCGCCGACGTGAGCACCTATGTGCCGGAGGGGAGCGCGCTCGACATCGAAGCTCGCGAGCGCGGCACGTCGGTCTATTTCCCGGATCGCGTCCTGCCCATGCTGCCGGAGAGGCTCTCGGAAGACCTCTGTTCGCTCAAACCCGGAGTGGATCGCGTGGCGCTCTCCGTTCTCATGAAGATCAACCGGCGTGGGGACGTGCTGGCGTACGAGTTGTGTCCGAGCCTGATCCGGAGTCAGGCGCGGTTGACCTATACCTTCGTCAACGAGCTGCTCAGTGGGCGCATTGAGGCATTGCGTCCGAGTGGCAGGCTCGAGCTGAGTGCCGAAGCGTCCTTCGCGCACATCGCCGACGCCCTGAGGACGATGGCCGAGTTGGGAGAGATTTTGATCGAGCGGCGGCACAAGCGCGGCGCCATCACGTTCGATCTTCCGGAGCCGGTCGTGCTCTTCGACGATGAGGGACGGATCGGTGGGATCATCCGCGCGGAGCGGAACCTCGCGCATCGTATGATCGAGGAGTTCATGATTCTGGCCAATGAGACGGTCGCCCGACATCTGGCGCGAGGGCCGATGCCCATGATTTATCGCGTCCACGAGCCGCCGGAGGCGGAGCGCGTGCGGGAGTTCCTCGCCCTCGTGAAAGCGCTCGGCTTCTCAATCCCGCGCCAGGGCCTTCGCACGCCGCGAGATTTCCAGCATCTCGTGCAGCAATTCGCCAAGCGGCGCGAGGGCCGCGTCCTCTCGCTGATGATGTTGCGGTCGTTTCGACCGGCCATCTACTCGACGGAGAATCGGGGCCATTTCGGTCTCGCCCTGGAGCACTACACGCACTTCACCTCGCCCATCCGTCGCTATCCCGATCTGGTCGTTCATCGGTTGCTCCGGCGCGCTCTGGCGCGACCGAGGGCGTCCGTGCGTCCGAAGGAGCGGGAGGCTCTGGAACGGATCGCCGAACAGTGCACCGAGCGCGAGCGCCTCGCGGATGAGGCCGAGCGCGAGATCCTCGCGTGGAAGCGAGCGCGTTTCATGGCTGAGCGGGTCGGCCAGGAATATGAGGGGATCATCGTCAGCGTGAAGGAATATGGGTTCTACGTGGAGTTGGAGGAGGTCTTCATCGAGGGCTTGGTGCATATCTCGACGCTCACGGACGATCGGTACGACTTCGATCCACGGCGGTACGCTCTTGTGGGGAGGCGAGGGAGACGACGATTTCGCTTGGGCGATGTCGTGCGCGTGCGCGTCGCGCGCGTGGATGTGGATCATCATCTGGTGGATTTCGTCCTGGTGGGGATGCCGGAATCCAGAAGGAGGGCTTCGTGACAAGGAGGCGCACCGCGCGGGATCCCCAGGCGATCTGTAGATCGCCTGGGGTGCCTGAGCTCCCTCACGGAACATCGGTGGAAGGAGCTTCGCGTCTGCGGGCGCTTGTCCGGCGATGGCTTCCGGCCGTGATCTGGACGGGCGTGGTCCTGGGCTTCTCTTCGGATGCGTTGGCGGCGGCACAGACCTCTCGCGTGCTCCTGCCGCTGCTTCGTATCGTCTTCCCTTCGGCTGATCCGGAGACACTCGAGGCGCTGCATCTGGGGTTGCGGAAGCTCGCTCATGCCGTCGAGTATGCCATTCTGGCGGCGCTCTACGCCCGCGCCGTGAGCGGGCGGTTTCGTCTGGAGGGAGGCGCTCGAGAGGTGCTCCTTCATCAGGGGGGGCGCATCTTGCTCGGAGTCGCCCTCGTGGCGGCTGTGGACGAATATCGGCAGAGCCTCTCGCCTGTACGGACGGGCTCGATTCGAGACTGGGGGATTGATCTCTGCGGTGCGAGTCTGGCGCTGATGCTCTTATGGCGCGCTCGCGCTCCCGCTCGGGGGGCGTCAGGCGATGTGGGAAAGCAAGCGGGCTCCTGGTAGAACGGGGAGGATTGGCGTATAATGGGGGCGTGGTGATTGGGGGACCGCGCGGGAAAGGCGTGCGAGGAGAGCCGAGGGAGCTTTCCGCGGTGAACGGATGAGAGGAGAGACATGGTGCTCGAACTCCGCGAGATCAATGAGATCCAGACGGACCGGTGGATCAAAGATTCGACGCGACGTCAGATCCTCGATCTGCTCAAGCGGCGCGGGCGCGCGACGGTCGAGGAGATGGCCGCGGCCTTGAACATCACGCCGATGGGCGTGCGGCGACATCTGCTGGCGCTCGAGAACGCGGCCCTGGTGCGGATCGAGATCGAGCGTCGTCCGATGGGGCGCCCGACCTACGTCTATAAGCTCACCGAGGAGGCGGAGGCGCTCTTCCCGAAGGGGTATCATCACCTGGTTTTGGATTTGCTGGAGTGCGTGGCGGCTCGTGAGGGCATGGAGCGCGTGGATGAGCTGTTCGAACGGCGGAAGGAACGATGGATCGCGACCTACGCGCCACGCCTTGAGGGGAAGACGCTCGAGGAGCGCGTGGCCGAGGTCGCGCGCATCATGAGCGAGAACGGATACATGGCGCGATGGCAGAAGACGGAGAGAGGATACGTCCTCACCGAGCATAATTGCGCCATCGCCCACGTCGCGCGCGCCTATCCGCAGCCATGCCGCACGGAGCTGGCGTTCTTTCGGGAATTGCTCGGCGTCGAGGTGACGCGCGTCAATCACATCGCCAGCGGCGGGACCTGCTGCTCCTACGTCATTCATGAATCGGCCCCGATCCCGATCACTCGGAGGACAGCTCGTTCGGCGAGCGATCGTCGGCGCGAATCCCCGAATTCCGGCCCACGCCGGGCGGCTTCTCGGGCGGAGCGGCGTCTTCGGCGAGAAGCGAAGTGAGGGCATCGAGCGCGCGTTCGGCGATCACGTCCCAACTGTAGCAGCGCCTCACCAGTTCGTATCCTCGGCGAGCGAGGCGCAGACGTTCCGCCTCATCGCGGAGGAGGTGGAGGACGGCCTCAGCGAACTCCTGCGGGGAATCCGCGATCCAGAGCCCTTCGCCGGGCGCAGCGCAAAGACCTTCGGCCCCTCGGCTCGTGGAGACGACGGCGATCCCATGCGCCCACGCGTCGAGGATCTTCATTCGCGTTCCGCCCCCGTGAAGCAGAGGGACGACCATGAGCGTCCACTGCTGAAGATACGGCGTGATGTCCGTGACCTCGCCGACGACGAGCAAGCGCTCATCCGCGCGCGCGCGCCGAAGGAGGGCGGGCGTCGGCCGGCCGATGACCATCATCCGCACGTCGGGCGCGGCTTCTCGAATCTTCGGCCAGATGCGATCCAGGAAGAATCGCAGGCCGCTTTCATTCGGAGGATACATCAGGGAGCCGAGGAATCCGATGATCGGCGGATGGGCGGGTCGCCCCCACATTTCCACCGGCGTCGTCCCATTGGGAATCACGCGAAGACGGGCCGAGGGAGCGAGCGCGCGAGCGCGGCGGGCATCTGTTTCTGAGACGACCCAGACCTGATCAGCGCGTGGAAGGTAGGCCCGTTCTTGCTCGAGCGCCGATCGCCAGAACCGATAGGCCGCCGGCTTGTGCCAGAACTTCCGCGGGCGCTCGTAGTACTGGTGCCAGAGATCGGACTCGATGTTGTGGCAATCGAGGATGATCTTGGCGTGCGGCTGCCACCGGCGCGCCATCGGGATGTAATGCGCGATCCAGGAATGTTCCAGGATGATGACATCGTAGGCCTGATGCTGCAGGTCGCGCTCTACGGCTTCGCGCACAGCGTCCTCCGAGAAGCGATCAATCAGGGGATTCACGCCCTGCGCGGCGCGTCGGAGATTGCGGCAAAGGAAGGGGAAGAGCTTCGGCGAATGCGTCGGCAGACGGATGATGTCCAGACGCTGACAGAGGGGGTGCACGAGGGATGTCGGCTCGGCCTCCGGGCGCTCCGAGAACGTGATGAGGTCCACAGGCCCGGCGCGCGCCAGCGCGCGAAGCAGATGGAACGTGCGCTTCCTCCCCCCACTGGTGAGCGGCGCGGGGAATTCCGGGGAGATCACGGCCAGGTGAATCGTTCGATTCATGACGCGCGCTGACTCACTGCGTGCGGAGCAGCTCCTGGACTTCAGCGAGCGTCGGCAGTCCCCCGCGCGCGCCCACACCGCGACAGTTCAATCCCGCGACGGCGTTGGCGAAGCGCAGGGTCTCGGTCACGCTCAAGCCGTTCAGGAGTCCGTAGATGAATCCGCCGCGGAAGGCGTCGCCCGCGCCCGTCGTATCCCGGCAGGGGACGCGAAAGGCCGGCGAGTGGATGAAGACACCGTGACAGTAAGCGATCGCCCCCTGATCGCCGAGCGTGATGGCGACGAAGGGGTTTTGGTACCGACGCTTGAGCGCGCGCAGCGCCTCCTCGGGCTCGGCGATGCCCAGGAATCGCTTCGGGAACTCCGCCGACGTGATCAGATAATCCACCAGCGGCAATAGCTCTTCGACCCCCGGGTAGAAATTGTCCACGTCAATGACGACGGGAATGCCGGCTTCGCGCGCCCATCGAGCGGCTTGAATGGCAGCGGCGACATCGTGTCCGTCCAGGTGCAGGACGCGTCCTGAAGTGATGGCTTCGCGATCCAATTCTTCTGGGCGCATGATCAGGCGAGGATCACGCCCCCAGATGATCGTCCGCTCGCCACTCGGCTCGTCAATGAGGATGAAGGCCAGTTGGCTCGTGGCCCCGGGGACGACCTTCACCTGGGAGTGCTCCACGCCCGCTTCGGCGAGCGAGCGCAATTGCAGCCGTCCGAACTCATCATCGCCGACCTTGCCGATGTAGCGCGTGCGACAGCCCAATCGCGCCAGCGCCACCATCGCCGTCGCCACTTGGCCGCCAGGTCGCACGACGTATTCGCGGAGTTGCACCTTCGTGTTGAAGGGCGGGTAGTGCGGGACCGTGATCAGATGATCCACGGCGTTCAGGCCGAAGCCGACGGCATCAAAGGGCTTGCCCGTGGGAGGCCGAGGCTCGAGATCGTCGCGCATCGTGGTGGCGTCACTCCAGCGATGGGATGTGGAAGGGACCGATGTGTGGGCCCGGATTGTGGAACGTCACGCGCAGCGCCAGCGCCAGGACGCGCCGCGTCTCCTCCGGCGTGATGATGGCGTCCACGAACCCGCGCGCAGCCGCGAAGCGCGCGTCGAGCGTCTGCTCATATTCGGCGTGCATGCGCTGAATGGCGGCGCGAAGCTCGTCGCTCATCTGCCCCGTCTCCTTCGCGCGCTCCAACTGCGGACCGAGCACGGCGTAGATGGCCGTGTCCCCTTCCATCACGCCCATGCGACCGGTCGGCCAGGTGAAGATGAAATCGGGATCGAAGCCCTGGCCGGCCATCGCGTAGTAGCCCGCCCCGCTGGCGTGATTGATGGTGAGGACCAAGCGGGGGACGGTCGCCGTCGCCATGGCCTCGACCATGCGCGCGCCGGCGCGAATGATCCCACTCTGCTCGGCCTCAGGACCGACCATGAAGCCGGAGACGTCCTGGATGAAGAGAATGGGCACCCCCTCGCGATTGCACGTCTCGATGAAGTAGGCCGACTTCTCCGCGCTCTCGGTGTAGAGGATCCCGCCCAGGCGCGGCGGTCCCCCTTTCGGGTTCTTAATGAGCCCTCGCTGATTCGCGAGGAAGCCGACGGGGATGCCCTCGATGCGGGCATATCCGCAGATCATCTCGCGCGCGTAGTCGGCCTGAAACTCGGTGATCTCGCCGCCATCGAAGAGCCGCACGAGGATTTGATACATGTCGTAGGCTTGTCGGTGATCGGCGGGCAGGATGTCGTAGATCTCCTCCGGTGGGTGAAGTGGGGGACGGGGCTCAACGATCGGCACTCGCGGCGGCGGAGGAGTCGGGAGCAGCGCGATGAGCTCGCGAATCTTCGCCAGGCACGCGTCGTCATCCTTGGTGCGGTAGTGCGCGACGCCGCTCACGGCATTATGCACCCACGCGCCGCCGAGCGTCTCGCTCTCCACGGTTTGACCGGTCGCCCCTTTGACGAGGTTCGGACCGCCCAGCCCCATGAACGACGTCTTCTCGACCATGAGGATCACGTCGCTCAGGGCCGGCAGGTAGGCGCCGCCCGCAATGCACGGTCCCATGACGGCCGCGATCTGCGGGACCTTCAAATACCGCCGCATGATCGAGTTGTAGTAGAAGATGCGTCCGGCGCCATACTGTCCGGGGAAGACACCGCTTTGATACGGCAAGTTGACGCCCGCCGAATCCACCAGGTAGACGATCGGGACGCGATTGCGCATGGCGATCTCCTGCATGCGCAGGATCTTCTTGATCGTCTCCGGCCACCAGGCGCCCGCTTTGACCGTCGCGTCGTTGGCGACAATGACGATCGGACGACCGTGAACGAAGCCGATGCCGGTGACGACGCCCGCCGCCGGCGCTTCCCCGCCGTATTGATCGTAGGCGACCAGGAGACCGATCTCCAGGAAATCGCTGCCCGGGTCCAGCAATCGCTCAATGCGCTCGCGCGCCGTCAGCTTACCCTGCTGATGCTGGCGCGCGATCTTCTCCGGACCCCCGCCCAGGCGCAAGCGCGCTTCTAATGCGCGTAGCTCCTCAACCCGTTGGCGCAAGGTCAGGGGCCCAGTCGGGGATACCGGGGCGCGATCGTCCGCACCGCGCGAGGGCGGGGCCATGTCCGCGGAGCGCTCTCGATGGCGTTCGGTCATATGCTCACCTCTCCGTTCGTCGCACCTTCAGGGGGACGACCGGCGTGATCTGTTTCCCCTCGCGCACGGCGAAGAACCGGCGGACTTCCTCCGGCGTCAGGTATCGCCACATGCCCGGCTTCAGCCCTTCGTCGGTGAGAAATCCGATCGCCACCCGCCGCAGCTTGATGACGGAGTGGCCGATCAGATCGAACATCTTGCGAATCTGGCGGCTGAGCCCTTGATAGAGCGTCACAGCATACCAGGCATTCGTCCGAGTCCGCTCGATCTCGATGATCTCGCATGGAGCCGTGCGCTTGCCATCAATGACGACGCCGCGCTGCAGGCGCTTGATCGCCTTCTCATCCGGGATGCCTTTGACCTTCACGTGGTAGACCTTGGGGATGCGGAACTTCGCCGAGGTGATCAGGTGGGTGAACTCCCCGTCATTAGTCAGCAGCAGCAACCCTTCCGTGTTGAAGTCCAAACGCCCCACCGGGTGCACGCGCGCCGGAAGTGGCGGCAGCAGCTTCGTCACCAGCGGTCGCCCCTGCGGATCGAAGAGGCTCGAGAGATATCCCTTCGGTTTGTTGAGCAGAATATAGACCTTCTTGCGCGAGCGCAGGAGCGGGTTGATGAGCTTCCCCTGGACCTTGATGTGATCCCGTTCGGGATCAGCCTTCGCCCCCAGCTTCGTGACGACTTGTCCGTTGACGGTCACCAAGCCCAGACGGATCAACTCCTCAGCCTTTCGCCGAGAGGCGATCCCTGCCTCCGCGATCAGCTTTTGCAGGCGCACTTCCATATCCGTTCATGAGGCTGAGGCTCCCTCGGTCAGTTCCTCGAAGTCCTCGATCGTCGGCAGCTCGCTCAGGTCATTGAGTCCGAATTGGATCAGGAACTCTCGCGAGGTGCCGTAGAGGATCGGACGACCGACGACCGGCTTTCGCCCCTTCGGCTCGATGAGCCGTTTCTCCAGGAGCGTTCGCACCGCGCGCGCGGAGTTGACGCCTCGAATCTCCTGAATCTCCGGCAGCGTGATCGGTTGTCTGTACGCGATGACGGCCAGCGTCTCCAGGGCCGCCATCGAGAGGCGGGCCGAAGGGCGGGTCTTCAGGTATCGCCGGATATACTCGTGATGCTCCGGGCGCGTGCAGATCCGATACCCCCCGGCGATCCGCCGCAGCTCCAATCCGCGTCCTTCGGCCTCATAGTCGCGCCGCAGCGCCTCCAGGGCCGCCGCCAGAGTCGCCCGATCCGCCTCCGGCAGGATCTGCGCCAGCTCCTCCTCGGTGATCGGCTCTGAGGCCGTGAAGATCAGGGCCTCCAGGATCGGCTTCAACTCCTCAGCCCGCATGGTCATCCCGCGTCATCCGGCCGCATCCGCCTCCGGGTCCACGTCGGAGGTCCGGAGCGCCAGGATGCGACCGAACCGCTCCGTCTGCACAAGTCGAATGAGCGCGATGCGTACTAATTCTAGCACGGCCAGAAAGAGGATCAGCAATTCGCGCCGCGAGCGCGCCGTTTCGAAGAGCGCCGTGATGTCCACGCGCTCCCGCTCCCGAAAGAGCGCGCGCAGCTCGGCGATCTTCTCGGCCAGCGTGATCTGCTCACGAGCGATCACCAGCTCTCGCCGCTCCTTGAGCCGCTCCATCGCCCGTTGGAACGCGCGGAAGAGATCGAACACCGTGGCGTTCACCTCGGGATTCGCCTCGTCCGTCTCCAATCGCCCGCGCGTGAAGGTGGCCTGCTCCCGCTCGGCTCTCGACCAGAGGAGTTCAGCCGCCGCCTTGTACTTCTGGTATTCGAGGAGGCGTCGGACGAGCTCCCGCCGCGGATCCTCCTCTTCCGCCTCATCCGCCGCGCGTGCTGGTGCCGGCAGCAGCATCTTCGACTTGATGTAGATCAGCGTCGCCGCCATGACCAGATACTCGCTCGCGATCGTCAAATCCAGCGCCTCCATACGGCGCAGATAGTCGAGATATTGCTCGGTGATGCGCGCGATGGGGATGTCGTAGATGCTCACCCGCTCCTGCTTGATGAGATGGAGCAGAAGGTCGAGCGGGCCTTCGAAGACCTCGAGTTTGACCGTGTAACGGGCGGAGGAGACGCGCTCCGACTCTCGCTCGTGGAGAGGGATCTCCTCGCCTTGGTCCGGCCACTCGCCCTCGCGCACCATGGCCTCCGTTACACCGCTATTCGCATGGCCGCGCGCACGCATTCCATCGTCTGAGCGGCGCGCTGACGGGCTCGACGCGATCCCTCGATCAACAACTCGCGCACCTCTTCAGGGCGGCTCTCATAATACGCGCTCTTGTCGGCGATCGGGGCGAGCCGCTCGCGCAGGTTCTCGTAGAGGAGGCGCTTGCACTCCACACACCCGATCCCAGCCCGGCGGCACTCCACGTTCACCTGTTGCTGATGCTCCGGTGGGCTGAAGACCCGGTGCAACGTGTAGACGGGGCATACGTCCGGATTCCCCGGATCCGTCCGCCGCACGCGGGCCGGATCGGTCACCATCGTCCGCAGCTTCTCCCACATGACGTCGGGGGGATCGGTCAGGCGGATGTCGTTCCCGTAGCTCTTGCTCATCTTCCGGCCATCGGTGCCGGGCAATCGCGGAGCCTGCGTCAGGAGCGCTTGCGGCTCCGGGAAGACCTCCCCATAGAGCTTGTTGAATCGCCGCGCGATCTCGCGCGTCAGCTCGATGTGCGGTACCTGATCTTCCCCCACCGGGACGAAATGCGCCTGATAGATCAGGATGTCCGCCGCTTGCAAGACCGGATAGCCGAGGAAGGCGTAGTTCCCCAAGTCCTTGTCCCGGATGTTCTCCCGCTGCTCCTTATAGGTCGGGACGCGCTCCAGCCACCCGAGCGGCGTCACGCAGGACAGCAGCAGATGCAGCTCGGCATGCTCCGGCACGAGGGATTGGACGAAGAGCGTCGCCCGATTCGGATCCAATCCCGCCGCGAGCCAATCCCCGACCATCAGCAGCGTGTTCGGGCGAATCTGCGAGGGATCCGCATAATCGGTCGTGAGCGCATGCCAATCGGCGACGAAGAAGAAGCAGTCGTATTCGTGCTGAAGCCGATTCCAATTCTTCAGCGCGCCCTCCAGATGCCCGAGGTGCAACTTTCCCGTCGGTCGCATTCCGCTCACCACGCGCGGCATATCGCCTCCTTCAGTGCACGAGGAGATACAGTTCGGTTACCGGCCGGATGGTCGTGATCATCCAGAAGACGGGGGCGAAGACGAGCCGCAGCACACCCAGCAGCATCAACCCGTACAGCAGGAAGATGCCCAGGGGACGGATCTGATCCAGCACATCGGCCGCGCCCTCCGGCAGCAGATGATACAGAACCCAATGCCCATCCAGCGGCGGGATCGGGATCAGGTTGAAGACCGCCAAGGCGACGTTGAGGATGAGGCCGATGAGCAGCATCTTCCCCAGCGGGACGAAGAACTGCCCGAGCGCCCGCGCCATCGCCTCCCAGTTGGTGCCCAGAAGCAGAATGAGCGCGAGGAAGCCTCCGGCCAGCAGCAGATTGCTCCCCGGACCGGCCAGCGAGACCAAAATGTGATGCTTCCGCGTCTCCCGCAGATGCAGGGGATTCACCGGAACCGGCTTCGCCCAGCCGATCAACGGCACGCCCGAGAAGAAGCTGAAGATCGGGAAGAGAATGGTCCCGAACAGGTCCACGTGCGCGGCCGGATTGAGCGTCACCCGCCCCAGATAATAGGCCGTGTAATCTCCGAAGCGGTTCGCCGTCCACGCATGCGCTGCCTCATGCAGCGAGAGAGAGAAGAGGAAGACGACGAACCAGAGGATGAAATCGCCCAGGCTTCGTTCCAGCAAGGTCCTTCACTCCTTTTCTCGCCGTCCCTTTGGGTTCACCATAGCTCGAGCAGATACCCCCGGATCCCGATGGGGAGCAGATAGATCTCCCCTTGCGTGCTCGCCAGGATCATGTGGCCCGCATCGTCGAAGGCCAGTCCGACCAGCGTCTTTCCCGCCACGAAGAGGCTCGCCTCCCCTCGCGGCGTGATCTTGACAATCCCCCGACGCCCCCGCCAACTGGCCGCCACGTAGAGATTCCCCTCCACATCGAAGGCGAGCCCCTGCGGTCGCCCGAGTCCGGTGAAGAAGGCGTTCACCTCGCCTTCGGGCGAGATCCGATAAACAGATTCATTGCTGGAAGCCGTCGGCCCCGTCACGTAGAGATGATCGTCCGGGCCGAATGCCAGATGATATGCGGAGACGCTCGGCTCCAGTTCGACGAAGGGCTTCGCCTCGCCGATCTCATTCACGGTGAAGATCGTCCCACTGCGATCGCCGACGAACATGCGACCGTGACGATCGAAGGCCAAACCCGTCGCGATGCCCAAGTCGCGCGCAAATGGCTCCGCCTCCTTGAAGGGCGAGATCCGATAGACCGTGCCGTCATATCGGCTCGTCACGAACATCATCCCCTCGCGATCGAAGGCGATGGCCGTCGCGTTCATGATGTCGTGCAGGAATTCGCTCTTCTCCCCCAAAGGCGAGATGCGGTAGATCGAGCAGGGGACCTTCTGCCCGCGACTGCCGCTGTAGGTGACGTAGATGTACCCGCTCTCGATGTCGTAGGCGGGGTTGGTCACCGGATGCAGTTCAGTGGCGATCAAGCGGCCGACGAGGAAAGGGACGCTCGGGCTGCGCTCGCCGTTGACTTCGATCACCAGAGGGACCGGCTGCGGTTCTCGCCCGGCCTCACCCGGGACAGCCACCGTCACGCGGTGGGGCGAGGCGCCAATGATGCGCCCCTCCACGTCGCCGAAAAGGACGCGAAAGCGTCCGAATCGGCTCGTGTCCAAATTCCGACATGTGATGATCACCTCACCGCCCTCAACGCCCGCCGACGGTGAGACGTCCAAGATCACCGGTTTCATACTCGCGCCATCGGCACCGGGTCTCCCGATGCGACGTATAATCATACGGCGAAGGCTCCGCCTTTGTCTACGGGAGAGCCTTTTGCGCATCGCCCCCTCGCGCTATAATCCCACTGCCGGAACGTCGGCTCATGTCGGGAGTGTACGAAGAGCTGCTGGATCGCTCGCTGCCGCACTCGGCCGAGACCGAGCGCTCGATCCTCGGCCTCATCTTGCTGGATAATGCGGCGCTCAGCCAAGTGCTGGGGGTGCTCGATCGCGATGACTTCTATGTGGAGGCGCATCGGCGCATCTTCGAGAAGATGATCGCCCTCTACGAGAAGGGGCGTCCGGTGGATCCGATCACGCTGCGGGAGGAGCTGGAGGCCGCGGGCGAGCTGGAACAGGTCGGCGGCGTGGCGACGATCGCCGCGTTGATGAGCGGATTGCCGCAGCTTCAGAACGTCGAGCATTACGTCCGCATCATTCGGGAGAAATCGCTGCTCAGAAAATTGATCCGCGCGGCTCATCAGATCGTCACCGATTGCCTCGCCGCGCCAGAGGATCCGGAAGACGTCCTGGATCGCGCGCAAGCCACGATCCTGCGCATCGCCGAAGAGCGTCTGACGCGAGGATTCGTCGGCATCGGCGAGATCGCGCGGCGGCAACTGGATGCGGTCGAGCAGATGGCCGGTCGGCCGCAGATGATCACAGGGCTGCCGACGGGATTCACGGATCTGGATCAGATGACCTCGGGGTTGCAGCCCGGCGATATGATCGTCGTCGCCGGACGACCGAGTTCGGGGAAGACGAGCTTCGCCCTCTCGATCGCTCAGAACGTCGCCGAGAAGGGATACGTCGTGGGGATCGCCAGCCTCGAGATGAGCAAGGAGCAGCTGGTGCAGCGCATGTTGTGTTCGGCCGCGCGGATCAATCTGCACCGCTTTCGCGGGGGATTCCTGAGCCGGGAGGAGTGGGGACGCTTGGCCGAAGCGCTCGGTCGCCTGGCCGAATGCCGGATCTTCATTGACGATACGCCCGCTATGACAGCGCTGGAGTTGCGCGCCAAGGCCCGACGCCTCAAGCACGAGAAGGGCCTGGATCTGCTCATCGTGGACTATCTCCAGATGATGACGACGCGCGGGCGTTTCGAGAACCGTCAGCAGGAGGTCTCCCACATCTCGCGCGAGCTGAAGCAGATCGCCAAGGATTTGAACGTGCCTCTTTTGGCCGTCAGCCAACTCTCGCGCGCGCCCGAGACGCGCACGAGCCACCGCCCGCAGCTCTCGGATCTGCGGGATAGCGGCTCCATCGAACAGGATGCCGACGTCGTCCTGTTCGTCTACCGCGAGGAGATGTATCATCCGACCGAGGAGAATGAGGGCATCGCTGAGATCATCATCGGGAAGCAGCGCAATGGGCCTACAGGCAGCGTGCAGCTCGCCTTCGTGAAGGAGTTCACGCGCTTCGAGAATCTCTGGCAGGAGTGATCCGCGCGCGGATGGTCAGTCGAGGGGAGGCGTGCTAAAATACCCTTCGGGTCAATCGTCGCGCCGGGGGGGAAGGCGGCCGGTGACGCCGATTGATCGCACGTGAGAGAAGGGGAGAGGAGAGATGAGGCACACCCTGCGCGCCGCTCTTGGCTTTCTCCTCCGATCGGGTGTCGGCGTCCCATCGCTCCTCATCCTGTGGCTCCTGATGGCTATGGGCACTCCAGCCGGTCTTTTCGCCTTCGCGCAGGACGTCGGCGCGCGGAGCCAGCGCACCTCGGCCGAGCAGGTCCCGGCCGTTCGGCTCGGCGCCAATCTCGTCATCGTCCCCGTCACGGTCATGGACCCCTACGACCGATTCGTCACCGGGCTTCGGAAAGAGCACTTCGAGATCTACGACGAGAAGGTGAAGCAAGAGATCGTCTTCTTCAGCGAGGAGGACGCACCCATCTCGATCGGTATCGTCTTCGATGTCTCTGGGAGCATGCGGGAGAAGATCACTCGGGCTCGCACGGCTTTGCGGCGGTTCCTGGACACCAGTCACCCCGATGATGAATTCTTCGTCATCGCCTTCAATCACGAGGTGCAGCTGGTTCAGGACTTCACCACGAGTGCCGAGACGATCATGTCCAAATTGATGCTGATCGCGCCCGAGGGCCGCACGGCCCTCTATGATGCCGCGTATCTCGGGATCGAGAAGGTGCGGCAGGGCAAGCACGCGCGCAAGGCCGTGCTCATCATCAGCGATGGGCAAGACAATTCCTCGCGATACACCTACGGCCAATTGCGCGAGCTGGTGAAAGAATCCGAGGTGCAGATTTACGCCATCGGCATCTTCGGTTTGAACGAGCGGGCGACCTCCAACGAGGCGCTCGGGCGCTCGATCCTGGAGGAGATCACCTCGCTCACCGGAGGACGAGCGTTCTTCCCCGATACGCCCGTCGAACTCGATGATGTGCTCACCCGCATTGCGCTCGAGCTGCGCCACCAGTACAGCCTCGGCTTCTATCCGACCAACGCCTCGCGCGAGGGTGAGTGGCGCCGCATTCGCGTGCGCGTCAATCCCCCGCGCGGACTCCCCCGGCTGACCGTTCGAGCGCGCGAGGGGTATTATGCGATTCCGCCACAATGATTCGAGCGTGAGCGGCGAGGCGAAGAAGCGGCCCCTCCGCGCGGAGCGCTGGCTGTCGCGCGGGGGGGGATTCGCAGCGGCGCTCGTTCTCTGGATCGGCGCGAGCCTCGCAGTGTGGCCGCAGCAGGCCCCTCCTCAGAGACCACAGCCTCAGCCGCGCGGCGAGGAGGCCGGAGATGTCGTCGCCCTGACGGCCGAGCTGGTCGTCCTCGACGTCACCGTCGTGGATCGCCGAAATCACGTGGTCGCCGATCTGGAGAAGGATCGGTTCCTCGTCTATGAGAACGGCGTGCGTCAGGAGATCGCCTTCTTCAGTCGGGAGGAGACGCCGGTGAGCCTCGGCCTGGTGCTCGATACCAGCGGCAGCATGCGGCGCAAGCTCACTCGGGTCATCGCCGCCGCCAAGAGCCTCATGCGCCAGAGCCATCCTGAGGACGAGTATTTTCTGGTGGCATTCAAGGGAGAAGCGGAGTTGCTGGAGGACTTCACGCAGGATGTCGCCCTCATTCACGATGCCCTCGATAATCTGATCGCGAGCGGGCAGACGGCCCTCTTAGACGCCATCTATCTCTCGGTCGAGCATGCGCAGAAATACGGCAAGCATCGGCGCAAGGCGATCGTCGTCATCACCGATGGGGAGGAACGCAACAGTTACTACACGCGGGAGCAGGTGCTCGAGCGGTTGCGCGGGTCCGACGTGCAGGTCTATACCGTCGGATTCACCGAGGGCCTGGGCGAGGCCGCGATCTTCCGGCAGACGGAGAGCCGCCGCCTGAGCGGCCAGGAGAAGAAAGCGCGCAAGCTTCTGGAAGACTTGGCCCGCGAATCCGGCGGGCGCGCCTTCTTCCCGCAGAGCCTGGACGAATTGGACACCATCGCCAGCACCATCGCGCGGGAGCTGCGCACGCAATATGCCATCGGCTACTATCCGAGCTCTCCCGAGCGCGACGGGAGCTGGCGGACCGTTCGCGTCGAGGTCCTCTCGGATAAAGAGCGCGGGCCGCTCACGGCGCGAACGCGCGCCGGGTATTATGCCCTCAAAAGGGGCGCTTCCCCTCCGACGAAATCGCCGTCTCGATGAGGCGATCCCTCACACTGCTGCGCGTGGCGCGCCGATCTCACTCCCCGGATTCACGTCCGGGGCTCATCGGCCGTCGGCCCGTAGATCCACGGCAGCGGGACGTTCTGCATCCGGAGATAGACCGAGAGCTGCCCGCGATGGTGAACGCTGTGATTGAGGACGAGCGTGCGGAGGAAGGACAAGCGCGGCATCTCATAGAGCACTTGCCCGCCGCGAAGAAGTCGCCATGAGGCGAGCAGATGCTCGTCGCTCGGCCCCTTCAAAGCCGCTTCCGCTCGGCGGATGTTCTCATCGTAGACGCGAAGCAGCTCGGCGACATTCGTCGCCACATAGGGCGTGAATCCGGCCGTCACGAAGTCGAATTCCGGCTGGGTCACGATCGCTTCCACCAGACCGGGCAACTCCGCCAGGTGTCCGGCCAATCGCCCCAACGTCATGGACTTCTCGTGCGGAGCCCAGGTGAGGGCCGCTTCCGGCACTCGCTCCAGAAGCTTTCGCGTCGTTTGAGCTTCTTGCTGCAACTCGGTGAGGAAGAGATCGCTCAGTCGCATCTTCATGCCCTCCACAGACGATCATGTGCGCACCGGGTTCATCCCGGGTGCTCCTGTGCATCGTGAGTGCTCACCACAGCAGTTCTCCGCGCCATACGGTGACAGCGCGCCCGCCCAGATGCACGCGCTCGCCCGCTACGCGAACGCGAATGATGCCTCCACGCGGGGAGGCCTGGTAGGCGAGAAGCTCCGTTCGCCCCAATCGCCGGCTCCAGAATGGCCCCAGGCAACAGTGCGCTGATCCCGTGACCGGATCCTCGGGGACACCAACGCGCGGGGCAAAAAAGCGAGAGACGACATCAAACGGTGGCGTGGTCGCTCGACTCGTGACGATGATGCCGCGCGTCGGGATCGTCTCCAGAACGGCGAGGTTCGGAGCGAGCCGTCGCACTGCATCCTCGGATTCGACCTCCACGAGGTAATCGAATCGGCTCCGCCCCACGAAAACCGGCGTCACGTTTAATCCCTCCAGCAGGGCAGGGGGAGCTGCGGCCGGTTCAGCCGGCGTCGCCGGGAAATCCAGCTCGATCCATTCGCCATGGCGTATGGCCGCGAGCACACCGCTGCGCGTCGCGAAGCGAATCGGCTCGTCCGATCGGACATACCCCTCGGTCCAGAGGACGTGCGCGCTCGCCAGCGTCGCATGGCCGCACAGCTCGACTTCGGTGATGGGCGTGAACCACCGGAGCTGAAACCCCTCTTCGCTCGGCCAGAGGAAGGCCGTCTCCGAGAGGTTCATCTCTCGCGCGACGTGCTGCATCCACGCCTCATCGGCGGGCTGCGAGAGAACGCACACGGCTGCGGGATTGCCCGAGAACGGCACCTCCGCGAACGCATCAACCTGAAAGAGAGGCACGCCCATCGCCTTCGCCCTCCGCACGGCCTCCAGCAGAAGGAAACTAGCCGAATCCCTTCCTGAAGTCGAGGCGCCACGGGCGATTCAGATGAGACGCAGAGCACGCGCGGCACCTCAGCCTCCCTCGTGGCGGATCGCGCCGTCGGTGTGGACGCACTCACCTCGAGCGCGGCCGAGGCGGACAACGGGCGCCCGGTTCCGAACATCCCTATGGGCATGAGGCTCGAGGAGGAGGGAACGATGAGAGAGCATCCATGGTCTCGTCTTCTCGGTGTCGGCGTACTCTGCGCTTCGGTGGGGAGGGTTCCATCCCCCCTCGCCCTCTCTCAGAGCGTCGCCATGACGCAGGAGGATCGGCAGCGCGTCACGCTGACCATCTACAGCAACGACGTCGGCCTCGTGCGCGAGGTGCGCCGTCTGCGCCTGCCGCGCGGGGTCGTGCGCATTCACGTTCAGGACATCGCCAGCACGCTGGATCCGGCGACCGTCGTCGTGACGGTACGTGATCGCGAGGGTCCCTTCGTGGTGCTGGAGCAGGAGTACGCGCACGATGTCCTCAAGCCCGAGCGGTTGCTCGAACGGTCAGTGGGGAAAGAGCTGACGCTCGTGCGCCGCCTCATGGCGAACGGTGTGGAACAATTGGTCCCAGTCAAAGCCGTGCTGCTCGCCTACCGCGATGGCCAGGCTGTGTGGAAGATCGGCGATGAGGTCGTCATTCACCCGGCGATCGCAGAGATCCGCTTCCCCTCCATCCCGGAGGGATTAGGGGCTCAGCCGGCGCTCATCTGGACCGTGAGAAACGAAGCTGGGAGCGAGCGCGAGGTGGAGTTGTCCTATCTGGCCGGCGGTCTTCGATGGGAAGCGCATTACGTCCTGATGGTGGACGAGGCCGAACGCGCGGCCGATCTGAGCGCCTGGGCGACGGTCACCAACCAAAGTGGCATCGCCTTCCGTCAAGCTGAGCTGCGGCTACTGGCCGGCGAGATTCAGCGCGTCGGCCCATCGCGTCCGCGCAGCGTCGAGGTGTACGCGCTCGCTCGCGAGGCGCAGGTTCAACAGCCCGAGGCGCGGGAGCAGGAGATCTTCGAGTACCACCTCTACACGTTCGATCGCCCGGTGACGCTCGAACAAAATGAGACGAAGCAGCTGGCTCTGGCCGCCGCTCGCGGGGTGACCTTGCGGAAGGAATACGTGGTGACCGGACAGGCATATTATTATCGCCAACCGATCGAGCCCGGACAGCCGATCCGGGAGCCCGTGCGCGTGACGCTCAGTTTCAAGAACGCGAAGGACGCGGGCCTGGGGCTTCCGCTGCCGGCCGGCATCGTACGGGTGTACAAGAGGGATCCGCAGGCAGGCCCGCAATTCCTCGGCGAAGATCGCATCGCGCACGTCCCTCGCGATGAGTGGGTGCGGGTGACCGTGGGGAGAGCTTTCGATGTGATCGCCGAGCGCCGGCAGACGGCGTTCCAGCGGATCGGTCGCGACGTCTACGAATCTGAGTACGAGCTGCTCCTCCGGAATCGCAAGGATGAAGACATCACCATCACGGTCCTCGAAGCCGTCGGGGGAGACTGGGAAGTCATGCATTCGACCTTCCCCTGGGAGCGGGCGGGGGCTTTCGCCATTCGCTTCACCGTCCCTGTTGCGCGCGGCGCTGAGGCTAAACTCGTCTATCGGGTGCGGGTGAGATCGTGATCGTCAAGCCGCCAGCGGCGCGCTCTCCGGCGTCGTCTCTTCGAGAAGCGGACAGCCGGGCGGCAGTGCAGCGAGCTTGCGCCGGATGATGTCGGGCGAATATTTCCCGACGTAGTGCACGATCGTCTCGACGCGAATCTTGATGCTGCCGGCCGGCTTGGTCGCATCCAGATCGCCGAACTTGAAATAGAGCGTGCCCGAGGCCTCGACGATCTTCTGCGTCGGCGTGTAGGTCGGCTGATCCATCCCGCATTCGTAGCTGGAGAATCGGAGGACGCACGTGATCCACGGGAAGCGGGCCGCGACTTTCGCCCCCCAGAGGATCTCGTTCGTGTTGCTGCTGTAGGAGGAGGGCCACACGTCCGAGATATCGAAGGGACTCTTGATCCGCCCAGCGCGAATCTCTTCGCCGAAGAGCCACTGCATGAGGTCATCGTCAATGGGGAAGTACTGCATCCAGAGGATCGGGAAGCCGTGCGCCTGCAGTTCGGCCTCGATCTCGTGTCCGATGCCGGGGTCCATGTGATACGGGCGCGCCAGCACGAGGATGCACGGGTGATCGTGGCGCGCGCACCAGGTGAGGATCTCCCGACTCTTCTGCCGCATCTTCTGATTGAAGGCTTCCAGGGCGCGGTATCCCGCCTCGACGGCGCGCGCCGTCTCGTCTTCACTCAGATCGAGCACGTCCTTCAGCGCCAGATAGAGTTGCTTCGGGACCTTCTGCGGCTCTCCGAGTGAGACAAACGGCGAGACATAGCGAATCCCATTCTCGGCGAAGACGTCGCGCTCTTTGAGGAAACCCGCCTTGATGTTCTCCGGTCCGGCCATCACGCGCGTGCAGGTGAGGGTATCGAGCACATGCCCGCGCAGGAAGGAGGGGAGGGAGTAGATCATCGGGCTCAGCAGGATGTCGATCTTCTTCTTCTGCCCGAAGATCAGCTCCCCATAGTGCCCGCTCATGCATTTGACCGGGTAACAGCAATCCACCGTGCCGCGCCCCTTGCCGTACTCGCGATATTGCTCCTCGGAGGTGTCCGAGCTGAAGACGATGTTCTCCGGGGCGATCCCCAGAGCCGTCAGAAATCCCACCCAGAATTGATGCGTGCTCCAGATGTTGAGGACCTTCGGGATCCCCACCCGAAGGTGCGAGCGGTCCGGACGCGCGTCCTCAGACCGCGTGGGGGATGCGCCGGAAGCCCTCTTTCCGAACCAGGTCCGCAATATTGGGATACGCATCTTTGGTCTTCTCCAATTCGGCCTTGATGACCTTCATCTCGTTGACGTCTTCCACAAGCCCCTTGGGGCAGGAGTTGTTGACGATCACTCGCTCCCACCCTTCAGGGAGAGGGACTTTGCTCCAGGGACGCCCCTTCCCGCCCGGCAGTTCCACATCAATGAAACTGCGCTGGCAATTCACCGGACACCACTTGCAGACCGTGTCGGGAGAGGTCGTCGTCTTGTAGGTGAGGCTCTCGATGACATCGAAGCCGCGGAATCGCGTGCGCCCGCCGCGCTCCCACCATTCGTGGGCCAGCAGCGCCGCGCCGATCGCACCCGCCTCGCCCGAATAGGGATGGACGACGATCTCAGCATCCGGGACCTTCGACTTGATGAAGTCCACCTGCGCTTTGACGACGGCCAGGTTCTTGTGGGTCCCTCCCTGCAGGATGAATTTCCGACCGATCTGCGCGAGATTGTTCAGCCCCCCCGCGTAAATCCACACGTTCAGCGGGAGAATGGCGCAGAGCCCGGCGAGAATCTCCTCCGCCTGCCAGCCCTTGCGCTGCTGGTTGACGATATCGCTTTGCAGGAAGACGCCACAGCCCATCGTCAATTGCGGCATCGCCTGCGCGCGAAAGGCGTAGTCGGCGATTTGATCAAGCGGGATCCCGAAGCGCTCCGCCACCCCCTGAAGGAAGGCGCCGTTGCCCGAGGAGCATTGCGAATTGAGCCGGAAGTCCGAGACCGTGCCGTTTTTGAGGATCATGATCTTGACGTCCACGCCGCCGACATCGCAGATGCAATCGGCATCGGGGAAGAAATAGAGGCCGGCCGTGGCATGCGCGATCGTCTCCACAATGGCGCAGTCGGCGCCGATGATCTCCTTGAGCAGGTCTTTCCCATAGCCGGTGATGCCGACGGCCAGAACCTCCCCCTCGCCGATCGCCTCGCGAATCTGGCGAAAGAGCGCCTTCGCATCCTCAATGGGGTTGCCTCGACTGAGGGCATAGCACGAGAAGACCAGCTCTTTCTCCGGGGAGAGGCACACGGCCTTGGCCGTGGTCGAGCCGAAATCACAGCCGAGGATCACGCGCGAGAGGTCGGGCGCCGCGCGCCGGAGCGCGAGCCGCGCAGCGGCCCGGCCATTAGTCCCATTCCCATACGCGCGCGCGAACGCCTCTAATTCCTCCGGCGTCGTCCACAATCCCTTTCGCCCCTCCCGCTTCTTCTCCTCATACTGTCCCTCCTCGATCCACCATCGGAGCTTCTCCGTGCCCTGGTAGATCCCCGTCTCTTCCGGTTCGCGCCGCGCGATCTCGATGCATCCGAGGGCTGCATAGTAGAGCGCATCTTTGGGGACGCAGATGAGCGAGGCCGGATCGCGATCCTCCGGCAGTGGGACCTTACGCTCCTTCCAGATCTTGGTCAGGTGATGGCGCCACGCCTCCTGCAGTCCCTTGAAGAAGAGGTTCGGTCCGCCCAGCAGCAAGACTTCGGGCATCGGCGTATTGCCGCGCGTGAGCGTCGCCAGATTCTGATAGACGACGGCCTCAAAGAGCGAGGCGATGATCTCTTCGACGGGGACGCCCGCCTTGAGCAGCGTGTTGGCATCCGCTTCGGCGAAGATGCCACATTTGCTGCTGATCTTGTGGAGCGGATACCCCTCGTAGCGCATCTCCGCGAGGCGTTCCAGAGGGATCTGCAGTTTCCGCGCCGTCTTCTCAATGAACGTGCCGGTGCCGCCCGAGCACGCACTCTGCATGAGGACCTGCTTGCTCTTGGACTGCCCATCGCCGGTGAAGAAGATCGTCTTCATGTCCTCGCCGCCGATCTCGCTGACGAATCGAACGGCCGGATGCAAGCGCTCGACAGCCGCCGCCACGGCGACGACTTCCTGGACAACCCGGGCGCCCACGAGCGCGGCGATCAGCCCCGCGCCGGAACCCGTGAAGAAGATGCGATCCCGCCCCGGTGTCAGTCCATGCTCGCGCTCCAAGCGGGTGAGGAATTCGAGGACCTTCTCCGCTTGCCGCGTGTTGTGTCGCTCATAGGCGTGGGCGAGAAGCTCGCCCTCGGACGAGGCCAAGACATACTTGCACGTCGTGCTGCCGACATCAATGCCACAGATCATCGCCTCCCCTCCTCACCGAACTGTCTTCATCACGCGGCGACCGAGCGCCCCATCTTCCGCGCCAAATGGATGATGTAGTTCGCCGCCGTGCCCGCGTATCCGTAGTGAGGGATGCGATAGGTGCTGCGTTGGACCTCCGGATGCCGCTCTTCGTAGCGCCGAATCGCCTCCAGGGTGAGGCCGGTCTTGGCGAGCACCTCCTCGAATTCCGCCTGCGCGCGTCGCTTGGCCTCGGTCAAGATCATCTGGCATCGGGAGAGCGCGTGCACCTCCGCATCGCCTTTCACCTCGATCGGCGCGTAGAGCAGATCCGGATAGCGCCCGAGCACATTGGCCATCGCTCCGATGGACATCGTGTTCGGCATGCAGGAATAGGGCGATAGCTCGCAAATCATATGCGCCTTCTTGTGCCGATAGGCGTAGAGCGCTTTCCCCACGAGCATGTGTCCCTCCCCGCCCCGCAGCTCGTAGTGATAGAAGGGCTTCGCCAACTGCTTGAGCTCCTCCTGATCGGGAAGTTCATAAGGGAGACCTCCAAGCGCCTTGCGAAAGCGATTGTAGACGAAATGATAGATGTGCTCCAACGCGCGGATGAGCGCGATCTTCTTGCGATCGCGCTCGGCGCCCTTCCATTCTTCGGAGGTGATCGGCGAGTGCAGCAGATAGTCGAGCCAGACGGCGATCGGCGGCGGGATAACCTCGGCGCCTTCCTGTTCGAGCCAGCGCTTGATGTTGTAATTACCTTCCCCCTCGTGCGTCTGGAGCCAGAACTCGCCGGTGATCTTCACCTTCGGTTTGACCCGGAGCCGATCCACCCGAATGCTCGCCCATCGCCTCCTGACCTCGCGCAGGGCATCGGTGAAGTAATCTGTCAGGACGTGCCAGGCGAAGATCTTCAGCTTCCCCCCTCGGAGCTTCGCCTGAGGCCGATTCCGAAAAACGTCGTAGAGATACTCGATGCTCTCCCTCAGAACGCGATCCGTCTCTCCGGGAATGACCTCATACGGGCGCGTCATGTACTCCAGATCAGTCAACACATCGGCGCACAGGATAGCCCAGACGAGCCCCAAACTCAGCGGGAGGTTGATCTCCAACCCCCCACCATGGGTCGCCCCTTGGTCCAGCTGGTTCTGCGCCAGGAGAAAGAGGCGGAAGTCTCGCAATCCGAGCCCATCGAGCGCCATCGTGTACGATTCATGATACTGACCGAAGCGGCACGGACCGCATGCCCCCGCGGTCAAGAAGACATACCGCTTCACGACCTCATCTCGACCGTGCGCGGCCATCTCCGACTTGAGGAAGTTCACCAGATTCCCCGTCGTGAAGATCGTCGGACAACACGCGCCGACGTCAATCAGCTCCTTCCCCGCGTCCAGGTCCGCCCGCGTGATGTTCGGGAGCGGCTGGGCCTTGTAGCCCAAGTTGTGCATCACCCCTTGAATCAACCGCTCATGCTTCCACGTCAGCCCTCCGAAGAGGATCGTCACCGTCGCGCGCTCCTCGCGCGTGAAGGGACGCGGTCGGTAGGCCGTGTAATGGTTGATCCTCGTGATCGTCTCCATAGGCGTTCCCCCCTCCGTCGAATCCCCACTAGACTGACATGTCAGTCTAGTGGGGAGGCAAAAAAAAAATTCACGATGTGGCCGAGCGAGCGAAGACTCCTCGCAAGCCGAAGTTGAAGAGCTCCTCGACGACGGTCTCCAGCGGAGGCATGTCCTCGCGACGCGTCGTCAGTTGATCCGCCACTTCTTTCATCGTCCCCAAGATGCAGGAGGCGACGATGCGCGTTTGACAGGGGCGCACCAGGCCCATGCGAATGCCGTGTTCCAATGAACGCTCAATGAGCGAGAGGACGCGGTCATAAAAGGCTTGCAAGACGGCCGCCGAGCGTTCGTCCAAGCCCGCCGCCTGATGGAGGAGAATCTTGGTCAGTTCCGGGTCTCGAACCAGAAATTCCAGAACGCGACCGATGTTCGCTTTGACCTGCTCCAGAGGATCCGGCGCGCCCGGGTTGAGATCAATCGGCTTGATCCGCTGGCGCAACTCTTTGAGGACCTCCTCCAGGAGGCTATCGAAGATGTCACGCTTGCTCGTGAAATAGAGATAAAACGTGCCGCGCGCAATCCCGGCGCTCTCGATGATGTCGGAGACGCTGGCGTTGTGATAGCCCTTTTGCGAGAAGACGTGCTTAGCGAAGAAGAGGATCTGATTCCGCCGCGCTTCCTTCAGCTCTTTCTGAACAACCACCCCGCCTTTCCTCCAAGCCGGTTTCTCCCCGCGCCAGGCGGTATTCGTATCACACGACGCCCGCATGTGTCAAGCCGGATGTGAAGCCGCCGGGAACCAATAGCGGGCGACGAGCGATCGCCATCTTCAGAGACCTCCCTCACCGGGAGACGCCACGTCCGGACGCGAGCGCGCGCTATTTGCTGTAGCGGTAGGTGATCCGTCCCCGCGTCAGGTCATAGGGGGAGAGTTCCACGCGAACGCGATCTCCCGGAAGAACGCGGATATAGTTCTTCCGCATCTTCCCAGAGAGATGGGCGAGCACTTCATGACCGTCTCCATCGAGCTTCACGCGGAAGGTCGCATTGGGCAACGCCTCCACGACCGTTCCATCGACGGGAATCATGTCCTCTTTGCTAATAGGCGTTCACCTCCTTCATCCGTGGTCTGTGGATTCCCATGAGGTTTCCTCAATATATGTGAACGGGACATCGCGCTCGTCCTCCGCCTTCGCGGAGGGCGCACGCAGAAGCGCCCCATAGCTGAACGGAACCAGAGCGAACTTCTCCGTCACCTGTGAGACCAAGCGCTCTCCCAGCTCCATCCGCAGGAACTCCAAGAACCGCTGGATCTCCCGCTGCATGGCATCCATCTTGTCGCGCATGTTGAGGATGATCTCGACCCCCGCCAGATTCACCCCCAACTCGCGCGTGAGCGTCAAAATGAATTCCAATCGCTGCAAATCCTGCTCTGAATAGTATCGCGTGTTCCCCTTTGAGCGCGATGGTTTCAACAGGCCATGCCGCTCATATAGGCGCAGAGTCTGCGGGTGAATCCCATACGCCTCAGATACGGCGCTGATCGTGTAGCCTTTCTCTTTCCGCTTCTTCACCCCATCGGCTTTCCTCAAGATATGCGCGCTGAAATACTTCCGAAGCGTATGCTAATATATGAGTCTTGCTTTGTCAAGTTTCTCGTCACCGGTATCTTCTCTATTGAACCGAAGGGATGCGGGATGTTTGGTGGCGATACTTGACATGCACGGACTCATATTTTATTATAGGATTCGGCTAAAAGCTCGGCTTTGGGCTTTTAGCTCCGCAGCGGATATTTGAACGTAGGCAGGGTGTGCGCGTAGTGCTATAATCTCCTGGTGCGTGAAGGGGGTTCGGAATGGGCCCTTTCGAAATTTCACGGCCAGGAGGGGAGAAGGGCAATGACGACGCGGGTGAAATTGGCTGAGGAAGCCCTCTCGAAGTTTGACAGTCGCTACTTGATCTGTTCGGTTGTGGCCAAACGCGCCAAGCAGCTGGTGAAGCATCCGGAGAGCCAGGGGTTGGCGTGGGCCATCAACCAGGCGATGAGAGAGCTGAACGAAGGGAAGATTCCTTTCGAGCTGCCGGAGCTGGAGAGGCCGCAGGCCCGTCGCGGACGGCGGACTCGGGCCTCTCGCTGAGAGGGCGGACAGCTGGTGAAATCTCGCAGAGGAGGGAGGGACCATGGCCAAGGCAGTGGGCATTGATCTTGGGACGACGAACTCGGTGATCGCCATCATGGAGGGA